>CBFDEC010000043.1:0-27522 GCA_965603725.1 uncultured bacterium
GCCTGTAACTTGTTGTTAGTAAAGAATATTATTTTTAAAACTGTCGAAGATGAGTTAGACTATCAGATGGAACTGATTGAATATTTTCAGGATACCGATGAGCATCTTTTTACAATAGTCGATAATCTTCTTAAAAATCTCGAAAAAAAACCCGATATTAAAACCAGCCATCTGGCCGCCAGTATATTGTATTTTATGAAGCTTAACAATTACAAGGTAGCTCCCTATGTTGAGCGCCTTCGGAAACTAAACAGGCAACACCATGAATGACAAACAGTTGCAATCATTTTATAGATTGATCGCTTTAGAGGAATTTGAACAGGCTCTGGGCTTAATCAAGGCTGAAATCGAGATAACCGATAAACCTGAAAGAATAATAATCCAGGCCGTTAAACTAAAACAGCAATTAAAAAAATATCTTTCTTTTGAAGCGGTTTAGTATTATATTAATATAGAACAATTGGAGGAATTATGGCAAAAAGACAATCTTTTGCAGATAAGGCAGCAAAGAAAAAACGCACAGTCAATTGCAATATCTGTGGTTCGCCTATTACACCGACCCTGTTTTTGGTCGCCAATAAATCAGATCAGGGAACTTACAAGTATAAGAAAAATATGGTCAACATCTGCAAATGCAATCATAAAGAGTATTACGGATAATCATATATATAATAACATTAATGTCCGGCCTTTCCATAAATAATAAATTAACAATTGTCATTCCCCGCCAAGGCGGGGAATCCATATTGTGATATATCTTGTTCAATAACAGTTACTTATAACTAACAGATAAAGCATCAATATATCATGGATTCCTGTTGCCAAGATCCTTTGGACTTCCGCAGGAATGACAATTTTCGTATCTAAAAGCAAAATCTATAATCTTTGAAAACAATCATACATGACGCCAGAACGCTATCGCCTTGAAACATAAAAGAATAATTTCTGTTAATATTTTATAATCGTCAAAATCATTCATCCTGCTTTTAAAAAAACCCGGACACTAATGATATAATAACTTTAGCATTCGTTTTTATAGACCTGTCTGATTACTGCCAGACAGGTCTATTTATTTGCACTTTGTGAAAAAAGTTACAAAAACAGTTGATATACGTTTTCTGTATATTTATATTGCGTTTAAGATTGCTCTATAAGAACGGAGGATTTATGCCAAGAATAGAAGTGGACATTCAGCGATGTAAAGGTTGTGAATACTGTATTGCTGCATGTCCTGAAGACGTATTAGTTTTATCTGAGACCTTTTCCTCATCGGGGTATTACCCGGCGAAGCCGGTCAGACCGGAGAACTGCACCGGCTGCAAGTTGTGCGCTTATGTTTGCCCTGATGTGGCTATAGAAGTCTGGAAATGAGGTGAATATGGCTGAGAGAATGTTGATGAAAGGCAACGAAGCCTTAGCTGAGGGGGCTATTAGAGCAGGATGCCGGTTTTTTGCCGGATATCCTATAACTCCCCAAAATGAGATTCCTGAATATATGTCCTGGCGTTTGCCTGAGCATGGAGGGACCTTTATCCAGGCCGAAAGCGAGGTTGCGGCGATTAATATGCTGTTCGGCGCCGCTTCCTGCGGCGCCCGTGTAATGACATCCTCTTCAGGTCCCGGAATATCACTCAAACAGGAAGGTATCTCCTATTGTGCCGGAGCCCTGGTGCCAATCTTATATGCTAATGTGGTCCGGGGTGGACCTGGTCTTGGCAACATTGCGCCATCCCAGGGTGATTATTTCCAGGCAACTCGGGGCGGCGGCCATGGCGATTACCGTGTTTTCTGTATGGCTCCTGCTTCTGTCACTGAACTGGCAAATTTTCCAAGAATCTGTTATGAAGTGGCGTTTAAGTATCGTATCCCATCAATGATATTGGCTGATGGTCTATTGGGGCAGATGATGGAACCGGTTGAGTTCGATTTCGATCCTATCGACCCAAAGGCTTTAGCCGAACCGGACTGGGTATTGGGCGTCAACGAAAACAACCGCCAGAGAAGAGTCGTTAAATCATACGACCTTCGACCTGGCAAAATGGAAGAGTTCAATTTTAAACTCGAGAAGATTCTTGATAAAGTAGTAAAAAATGAAATCCGCTTCGAAAGCTTCAATACCGATGATGCCGAGCTAATCCTGACCGGCTATGGCACAGCTGCCAGGGTCTGCAAGTCGGCGATGGCATTAGCGCGTAAGGAGGGTATGAAAGTCGGACTCATCAGGCCAATCACATTATGGCCGTTCCCCAAAAAGGCATTCTCAGACATTGCCGACAGGGTTAAAAAATTCCTGGTACTTGAAATGAGCCTTGGCCAGTATGTCGAGGATGTTCAATTGTCAGTGCTTGGCAAGGCTGATATCAAACTTCACAAGCGTCCTGCCGGTGGTATTCCCACTACCGAGGAGGTCTTTGAACTGATAAAAGAACTTCTGGGGAAAGGCTGAGATTCTGTCTCAATCAAGACAAGATAAAGGAACAATTGGAGATAGATATGAAAAAAGTTTTTGAAAGAACAAAAGGATTGACTGAAATCCCGATGCGATATTGCCCCGGTTGTGGTCATGGTATTGTGCACAGGCTGATTGCCGAGGCAATCGAGGAGATGGGATTAATATACAAAACCATTCTTATTGGGCCAGTCGGCTGTTCGGTTTTTGCCGATGAATATTTCAATACTGATGCTATTCAGGGAGCTCACGGTCGTGGACCGGCTATCGCCACTGGGATGAAACGGATTAAGCCCGAATGCCTTGTTGTCTCCTACCAGGGCGATGGCGACCTGGCCTCAATCGGAATGGCCGAGACGATTCACTCAGCGAACAGGGCTGAAAATATATCCATTATTTTTATCAACAACGCTATCTATGGCATGACCGGCGGTCAGATGGCGCCGACCACCTTGCTGGGAATGAAAGCCACCACCTGCCCCTATGGACGTACAGTCGAGGCTAATGGTTATCCATTCAAGATGTGCGAGCTGCTGTCTGTACTTGAGGGTTCCTGCTACCTCGAACGGACATCGGTTCACGCACCGGCGAATGTCCTAAAGACAAAGAAGGCGATTAAAAAAGCATTCACTTATCAGCTTGAGGGACGCGGATTCACCATGGTGGAAATACTTTCGCCATGCCCGACCGATTGGGCTATGACTCCCTTGCAGGCAATCGAACGAATAAAAAATGAAATGATTCCGTATTTCCCGCTTGGGGTTTATAAATCGCCAGACCCAAAAGCTAAACTTGTCCCGGTGACGGTAGGAGGATGATATGTATCAGGGTGTAATTATGGCGGGTTTTGGCGGCCAGGGTGTTGTTTCCGGCGGAATCCTTCTGGCCTATTCAGGGATGGTCGATGGCAAACAGGTGACGTTTTTCCCTGCTTATGGTGCTGAAATGCGCGGCGGAACTGCCAATTGCTCGGTGGTTATTTCCTCTGAGGAAATCGCCTCGCCGGTAGTCGCTTTTCCCGATTCGCTAATGATATTGAACGAGCCGTCACTGGGCAAGTTCGAACCGACATTGCGCTCGGGAGGTATACTGTTTCTGAATTCCTCACTCGTTGAATCCCGTTCTAAAAGAGATGATATCGAAACGATTGAGATACCCGCTAACGACATCGCAGAGGAAATCGGCAATATCAAATGTATCAACATGGTAATGATCGGCGCTTATGCCCAAAAGACCGGCGCTATCGATCTTGAAGCAGTGAAAAATTCCGTTAAAAAAGTGTATGTTCGCGCTAATGAAAAAATCCTCGAGATGAATCGCAAGGCAATAGACCGCGGCGCTGAATTGGTTAAATAGAATTCTGAAGTCAGATTGAATGCAAAGGGCAGACATTGTGAGGCTGTCTCAAAAGTAGCATTGGTATTTCGGGAACTATGATTCACCGCGGGTCCTTGACGGCCGAAATATATAGTTTTTTAATTTGATAATGCATTTCAGCTTACAAGTTGCGGGAATCGTAGTTCCCGCAGCACCAAATAGAAAAACGGGGTTTTGAGACGGTTTCATTGTGTCTGCCCTTTTTCTGTATCGTTGAATCCTTAAACGCGTCGTATGGCTAATTTAAATAGGTTCTTATCCCAGATTTTGCAGTTAAACAATCAGATATAATAAGTAACTTATTGTAGCTCTGCGCGTAGGGGCATCCTAAACGGATCCGTATGGATATGGCTATACGCCGCTACGGCGACTTTTTTGTTATCCTTATTTCTTAAAGACTATTTGATAATCCTAAATTGGTAAACTACTTGATTTAGCTTATCCATTTTAAAACTCTTCAACCGCAAAATCTGAGTTTAACTGTAAAAAGCTGAAAAACTCAGCTCTGTTTGATTGTACCGAATCCCCGTGTTAGAGATTTGCCCACTCCCAGAAACTGCGGCAACTGGAAATTGATATAAAACGAACCGAAAAAGCCGGCGATATTGGTGTCTCGTTGAATAATGTATTCATCTTTCGTGTTCAGCGAGATTCTCAGGTTCATATCTATTGGAATATCAAAATTACGGGCGATTGCCAGGAAATTGCTTTCAAGGATTGTCGATAAAGCGGAGTTTCTTTGCTGAGGGTCATTCTTTATATCAGGACCTATTTCAGACTCCTGGACAGTCATCCATGGCGTTAAGAAGCGGTATCTTGCTTTCTCTTCAGTGAGGCAAAGCGGAGATTTTTTTTCTATGATTCTTTTTTCGGTAATTTTCCAGGGGCTGACTTTATTTATTTCATCCAGCTTCTTGAAAATTTCCCAGAGCAGGTCGCACCCCTCATTAACAGCGACGACAAGCGGGGCGCCTCGAATAACTTTATACTGAATCAGAGGATATTTCCCGCCGGAGGGCACATAACCGGGGCGATTCATCATATTTTGCAGCGATGACGATATCTGCATCGATAGAGGACATGAACCCAGCTTAACCTCTCGATCCGTCATCAACGTAAGCAACAAATAGTCAACAAGCATTAACTGCACCTACCTTAAAAAAATTGGCTTTATGTCCCCCATTTTATTATTATGTCTAATTATATATGCAGGTATTTGTGAGTTGTCAACATTTTTATTTAGGTTATATTAAAATGAATAAAATTTTTTTTAAAGAATATGAATTCATTCACACCAAAAATATATCAGGCTAAACTCACCCCCACACCTCCAGAGCCTTTTCAACCATCTGTTCAAGCAAATCCAGCTTTAACTGGCAGTTTCTATCACACAGAGCGTTTTGCGGCTCGGGGTGAGTTTCGACAAACAGGCCATCGATTCCGACTGCCGCCGCCGCCCTCGCCAGCGGGATGATAAACTCAGGTGACCCCCCCGATGAATCGCCCGCCGCGCCAGGTTTCTGCACCGAGTGAGTCGAGTCGAACACGACCGGATAGCCGAGTTGTTTCATTATCACCAGCGACCGAAAATCCACCACCAGGTCATTATAGCCAAATGTAGTGCCTCTTTCGGTAAGCATTATTCTGGCGTTGCCTTCAGCTTCAGCTTTAGCCGCCGCCTCACCCATATCCTTCGGGGCCATAAACTGCCCCTTCTTGATATTCAAAGGTAAATTTGTTTTAGCCGCCGCCCTGATTAGTTCGGTTTGACGGCATAAAAACGCCGGTATCTGTAAACAGTCGGCAACCTCGGCGGCTATTGACGCCTCCTCGGGCGTGTGGATATCTGTTAAAACAGGGAGATTGAATTGCTTTTTCACATCATCAAGTATTTGCAGAGCTTTATCGGTGCCGATAGAGGCGAAAGATTCTCCCGATTGACGGTTTGCTTTCGTGTATGATGATTTATAAATAAAAGGGATTTTGAATTTCTCGGAAACCCGGACGATCTCCTCAGCCGTAACAAAGGCGATAGCTTCAGACTCAACCACACACGGTCCGGCAATGAAAAACGGTTTATCGCCGCCAATAGCTATTGATCCGATTTTGAACTTTTTACCGGCCACGGTTTCTCCTTTAATGCTACTGCCTGCCAGATCGATTTTCTGCCTTTTTCTTTGAATTTTCTCTCCAGGGTCAATTCAAGAATAAAATCAGGCATCTCGACCTCGACCTGGCCACGAAATATACCCTCTCCCAAAATAATTATATCGCTTGTTTTGGCTTTATATTGCCAGTACTTAGAGTTATTGAGAAAAGCGGAGGTAACAGCCTTTATATCAGTCCAGTATGTTTGAAGACCTGAGTCGCTCTGAGCCTGGTAATATAACAGGTCTTCATCAGGAGGATAAGGAATATCTTGCCATTCAGATGTTTTCTCACCAGAGCATCCAATGACAATACAAGATAACAACAAGGCTGATACTAAATATTTCATTTATTTTCCAGTATAGATTTATCGTTTACGCCGGCGCTGGATATCTCACGTGTGTGCCGGTATTTTAGAGCGGCCTCAACAAGTCCTTTAAACAGCGGATGAGGCGACATGGGCCGCGATTTCAATTCGGGATGAAACTGGCAGGCGATGAAATACGGGTGATTGAGTAATTCAATCATTTCTACCAGCTTTTCATCGGGAGATAACCCCGAGAATAACATTCCGTTTTTGGTAAGAACATCTCTATATTCGTTGTTGACCTCATAGCGGTGACGATGGCGCTCGTTGATTTTCTGTTTTCCGTAAATCTTATTTGCTAAAGAACCTCTTTTAATATTGCAGGGATATGATCCGAGTCTCATTGTGCCGCCCATGCGCGTCATATGCCGCTGTTCGTCCATAAGGTGGATTACCGGATGCGGGGTTTCCTGGTGGAATTCGAAAGAGTCTGCGCTGTCGAGACCGCATACATTCCGGGCATATTCGATTACAGCACACTGCAAACCAAGACATATTCCTAAAAACGGGATATTATTTTCACGCACATATCTAATCGCTTCGATCTTACCTTCAATACCGCGTTCACCGAAACCGCCGGGAATTAATAAGCCGTCAACATTATCGAGAAACTTTTCCGCTCCCTCGTCAGCAATTTCCTCCGATGATACCCAGACAAGTTCAACCTCGATTTCATTAGCGATACCGCCGTGAATAAAAGCCTCCATAATGGATTTGTAAGCGTCCTTAAGGTGGATATATTTACCGCATATTGCAATCCGAACACGGTGCTTTGGATTGGTGATTTTCTGCACCATTTCTTTCCAGTCGCCAAGATCCAGATCTTTGCATAAAAGTTTCAGGTAGTGTACAACCAGGTTGTCAACCAGTTCATGGTGGAATAAAATGGGTACTTCGTAGATAGTAGAACAATCAAGGTCCTGGATTACCGCCTCGGGCGGAACATTACAGAAAAGGGCGATCTTCTTTTTAATATCCCGTGACAGTTCTTTTATTGTCCTGCATATCAATATATCCGGCTGGATACCGATCTCACGAAGCATTTTTACCGAGTGCTGGGTTGGCTTTGTCTTTAGCTCATCGGATGTCTTCAGATAGGGCACTAAAGTGAGATGGATATACAGGGTGTTTTCCCGGCCATTATCCAGCCCCATCTGTCGGATGGCCTCTAAAAACGGCAACGATTCAATATCGCCGACTGTACCGCCAATTTCGGTTATGATGATATCAACATCTTCATACTGCTTGGCAAGGCGTGTGCAGCGCGAAATAATTTCATCGGTAATATGAGGGATAACCTGCACTGTTGCTCCGAGATAGTCGCCGCGTCTTTCACGTTGAATCACTGCGTCATAAACCTGCCCGGAAGTCACGTTCGAAAGCTTATTAAGGTCAACATCGATGAACCGTTCATAGTGTCCTAGGTCTAAATCGGTCTCGGTACCGTCGTCGAGCACATAAACCTCGCCGTGCTGAAACGGATTCATCGTTCCGGGGTCAACATTGATATAAGGATCGAATTTTTGAAGCCTGACATTCAAGCCGCGGGATTTCAACAACAATCCTATACTTGCGGCGGCAATACCCTTTCCAAGGGAGGAGGCCACGCCTCCGGTTATAAATATAAATTTTGTTTGTTTAACTGTACGAGACATGTTTACCTCTGATTTTCCAGCATTTTTTCCGCTCTGAATAAATCTTCCTGGGAATCAATGCCGAGAAATATATGCGATGTTTTTATAATATAGATGCCATAACCATTTTCCAAAGCTCTTAGCTGTTCTAATTTCTCTGTTTTCTCCAACGGCGTCTGCTCTAACGAAGCGAATACCTGTAAAAATTCCGAGGTGAAGCCATAAACGCCTATGTGCCGATAGACCTTAATTGAATCAGCGTTCACCTGATCGATAACGCTGTCAAACCAGGGGATTCTGCTTCGAGAAAAATACAAAGCGCGCCCATCTCCGGCCAGTACAACCTTGACGACATCCGGATTATCGATTTCTGATATATCCGTTATCCGGCTGCAGGCAGTACTCATAACAGCCTTCGGATTATCGATTAAACAGTTGGCCACTTTATCAATCACCTCGGGCGATAACATCGGTTCATCCCCCTGGATATTTATAACAAGATCGGTCTTGATGCCTTTAGCCGCTGATGCCGCCCGGTCGCTGCCGCAGGTAAACTTTCCATTGGTGATTACAGCCTTGCCCCCATGATTGATGACCGTATCGGCTATTCGTTGATCGTCTGTGGCAACTATAACATCATCCAAAGTAGTAGATTTTTGCGCCTGCCTGAAGACCCTCACAATTATCGGCAGTCCACCCAGTAAGGCTAATGGCTTGCCCGGGAATCTTCGCGAATCGTATCTTGAAGGAATTATTCCGATTACTTTCGGCACAAGTTATTTTACCAAAACGTCGAGGCGCTGTCAATGAAAAAGAAAATAGGAGTTTCCTCAAAATATTTTTTCTGATGATAATTTGATGAAAACAAAGAACTATTTAACAGGCAGGGTTTTCCAACCCTGCAGCGGCTCTGGAAAGAGCCGCCTGTTAGTGCGGAAGTCTCCCCGATTTCCACTTCTTCGAAATATTAACAGGGATGAGTTTCTATTTGCGCGAACAAGCTGGTGCATGAGGACATACACCAGCCACTGCCAAATATATTTTAATTGTGTACCAGGGGCGTTTTAATTATGATTGCAGTGTTGTCAGGTTACATTATAAGCTATTGGTTTGACCTGAAAACTTATCTTTGAATATTGAAGGAATTGAAATGAATCGCTTCCAAATTAGACTAATAAATAATGAAGATCGCAAACGGGTCGCCCAATTTCTCATCAAGAAGTGGGGATCAGCAGAAATTGTCACCCGCGGCCATATTCATCATGCCAATAAACTGCCCGGCTTTATTGCTGAAATCAAGAATGAACTTATCGGCCTGATTACATACCACATCTATAAAAGCCAGTGCGAAATTGTTACCCTTAACAGCTTAATCGAAAAAAAGGGAATCGGCAGAGCTTTGGTCGACTCGGTAAAAGATGCCGCTTCCGATGCTGGCTGTAAGAGGCTATGGCTGATAACAACTAACGATAATACGTATGCTTTAAGATATTACCAGAAACTTGGTTTCAGGGTGACGGCCTATCATATCGACGCTATCGAGCAGTCACGCAAGCTAAAACCGGAAATAGCGCATATCGGTATGGATGGCATACCGATAAGAGATGAAATCGAGCTGGAAATGTTAATCCAGGATTGATTTTTCTTGATTAGTCCTGCGGGTTTTTCTATGATTGCAAATGGCAAAATATTCTAGATCTGATTATTTGCCCTATTAAAATAAACTGAATAAGCAGATAGAAAGTCAGGAGAAAATAGATGGCACAGAACTTGGTTGAAAAGATTGCTCAACGGTTTGCAGTCGGGCTGGATGATGGACATATTGTGCAAAGCGGCGATTACCTATCGATAAAGCCTGCTCATGTGATGACACATGACAACACTGGCGCCGTTATCCCGAAATTTGTCGGAATAGGCGCTTTCAAGATCGCCGACCCTCGCCAGGTAGTGTTTACTCTCGATCATAATGTACAGGACAAAAGCGAAAACAACCTGAAAAAATATGCCAAAATCGAAGAGTTCGCCAAAATGATGGACGTCGATTTCTATCCGGCCGGTCGCGGAATCGGGCATCAGATTATGTGTGAGGAGGGATATGCCTGGCCAGGCGTTATGGTTGTCGCTTCCGACAGCCATTCCAATATCTATGGTGGATTGGGCTGTCTTGGAACACCTGTCGTTCGCACCGATGCCGCCGCCATCTGGGCTAAAGGCCGAACCTGGTGGCAGGTACCGCCGGTGGCAAAAGTTGAGCTTACTGGCAAGCTCAAGCCCGGCGTCGCAGGCAAGGATGTGATTATCACCCTGTGCGGTTTTTTCAACAAAGATGAAGTCCTAAATCATGCCATTGAATTCTCAGGTGAGGGAGTCGCGTCCCTTTCCCTCGACCAGCGTTTGACAATAGCCAATATGACTACCGAATGGGGCGCTTTAGCCGGCGTTTTCCCGATCGATCAGGCAACGATTGCCTGGCTTAAAAAACGGATTGAATTTGTAGGCGAAAGGGGGTTAGCCGGTGTGTCCTCTGATGCTGACGGCAATGGTGTCCATCCAAGGCTTAACGATGACAGGTTCAAACAACTTGAAGGTGATATTCCAGAAGCTGATCCGAGCGCTTATTATGCCAAAGAGATTACTCTTGATCTTAGCACGGTAGAACCTCATGTCAGCGGACCGGACCATGTAAAAACGATGACATCCGTTTCAGAAATTCGCAAGAGAAACATAACAATCAATAAAGGCTATCTGGTTTCCTGCGTTAACAGCCGGGTCGAGGATTTAGCCCAGGCGGCGGCTGTAGTGAAAGGCAAGAAGATAGCTGATGGAGTCGAGCTCTATGTTGCCGCGGCATCGAGCGAGGTGCAGGCCGAAAGCGAAAAGCGCGGCGACTGGCAGGCTCTTGTTGACGCCGGCGCGATTGCTCTGCCCCCGGGATGCGGTCCCTGTATCGGTCTGGGTAGAGGGCTTTTAGAGGATGGCGAGGTTGGCATCTCCGCCACCAATCGCAATTTCAAGGGCCGCATGGGATCAAGAGAGGCTCAAGCTTATCTGGCATCGCCGGCTGTGGTGGCCGCCTCGACAATCGCCGGTATAATTGATTATCCCGATGCAAAAAAAGCAGGGGCTATTAAGGCAAGCATCAAAACGAATGAAAAACCTGCGGGTGAGGCACCTGATGTTAATATTTTGAACGGTTTCCCCGAATCAGTAGTCGGCGAACTGATCTTCTGCCATCAGGATAACCTCAACACCGATGGCATTTACCCGGGCAAGTACACATACCGTGACGACTTTACTCCTGCTCAGCAGGCCGAGGTTGTTATGGAAAACTACGACCCGGAATTTAAAGATATAGTCAAAGAGGGCAACATCCTCGTGGGCGGATTCAATTTCGGTACCGGCAGTTCTCGTGAGCAGGCGGCTACCTCGCTAAAATACAAAGGAATCAGGCTGGTCCTGGCTGGTTCGTTTTCTGAGACATATAAACGCAATGCCATAAATAACGGCTTTCTGGTGATTGAAGCGCCGATGCTGGTAGAAGACCTGAAAACAAAATATGGAACTGATAAACTCACTGTGAAAACCGGTATAATTGCCACTATCGATTTTAGGGCTTCGAAATTGATTACTGAGGAAAAAGAGTACTCCTTGAGTCCGGTTGGAGCCGCCGCCCAGGAGCTTATTATCGATGAGGGCTTGGAAAACTGGGTTAGGAAGAATTTGAAGAAGTGATTGGCAAACAGGGAAAACTGTGCCGGATGATGTTAAACAAATAATAGTAAGTTGGCGCATGAGGACATACGCCAACCACGAATAATACATCGAAAGGACAATCAATGAGCAAATCAATATCAAAACAAATCTCGGAGTTTGCGGTAAATCTAAAATATGATAACTTGCCGGAAAATGTCGTGCATGAGGTTAAGCGTTATCTGTATGATTCGGCAGGCTGTGCTTATGGCGGCTATCATACTAAGGACGTCAACATCCTGCGTGATATCTATAAAGAGATGGGCGGCGCCGAGCAGGCTACACTGATTGGCTTCGGGGATAAAATACCGGCAGTCAATGCTGTGCTGGTCAACTCGCTTATGATACGCGCGCTCGATTTCAACGATATCTACTGGAAAGAGGACCCGTCGCACCCGTCGGATCTCATCCCTGCCGCCCTGTCAATAGGCGAACTGGTTGACGCCTCGATGAAAGATGTCATTACTGCGATAGTCTTAGCCTATGAGTTCGAACAAAGGCTCTGCCTTTTTGCAGTGCCCGGCGTCCGTGAACGTAAGTGGCACCATGCAACATTGACCCAATTCGTATCGCCGATTGCAGCCGGTAAATTGCTGGGATTATCCGTCGACGAAATGGTCAACGCTATCGGCATAAACGGCTCGCATAACCATACAATCGGCTGTCCGACCTCAGGCAAGCTGACTATGATGAAGAACACTGTCGATCCGATGGCAGTCCAGACAGGAGTCTTCGCAGCTTTGATGGCGCAAAAGGGTTATTCCGGCACAATCGAAGTGTTCGAGGGCAAGGAGGGGTTCATGGATGTCTTCGGCCCGGGGTGGGATATCGATAAACTGACCGGCAATCTCGGCAAAGATTTCAAGATATTAGAATGCAGTATGAAAGCGTTCCCGACCGAGGCGCTGACTCATACTCATTTGTCCGCTACTCTGAAAGCGGTCAAGAGCAATAATATCAGCTATGACCAGATCGATGAAGTGACAATCACCACAATCGCCCGCGCCTGTGATATCCTTTTCGATTCGCACAAATACAGGCCAGAATCACGCGAAACCGCCGATCACTCGTTGCCGTATTGTATCGCCGCCGCACTGGTTGACCATCAGATAACCACGCAATCATTCTCTGATGAGAAGATGAAAGATAAGCGAATATGGGAGGTCATCGATAAAATCAAGGGCGAAGCTTCCGAGGAATTCGAAAAGATGTTCCCGGCAAAACAGCCCTCAAAAGTCGTGGTCAAAACTAAGGATGGCAAAGAGTATTCGGAATATTTAGAATATCCCAAAGGCGACCCGCGTGAGCCGATGACAATGGATGATCTAACTGCAAAATTCAATGCCCTTTCGACTGAGTTGTTGTCTTCAGATAGACAGAAGAAGATAAAGGACATGATCTTTGCCTGTGAAAACATGAACGCTAAAGATTTTATGGCTGATTTGGTAGTGTAGCAGCGGCAGGTCGGCCTCCGATCGGCCTAAGGCGGAGAGAAGGCCGACAACATTTGATTTAATGTCGGATTAAATAAAGGACTTCGTCCGTTCTCTGCCTGCGGCGGAACAGAACCCGACCTGCTTTACTTAAGATTCAACAAAACGCTTGCCTTGTATAACAGTATAATATTAATTCCGGCCTATGAAACTTGAAACCTTTTAACCAGATATGCCGTAATTCATAACGGTAAAAACTATTCATGAAAGGATAAAAAAATGTGTAAAGGATTAAGATGCATGGGGCTGACGATTATTTTCGTTCTTGTATTGATTGGACCTTATTTTGTAATAACGTGTTTTGCTGAACCACCATCGGGAAAACCCGCCTATCCTGAATCAAAAACTGTCGATGTCGTCGATACGCTTCACGGCGTTGCTGTAGCCGATCCCTATCGCTGGCTGGAATATAATGACAGCGCCGATGTTCAAGCCTGGACCGACCAGCAAAATGCCCTGACTAGATCGTATCTCGACCAGGTGCCGGCTCGTGAGAAAATCAAGGCTCGTCTGGAAAATCTCTGGAACTACCCAACCCAAACAATGGTCACTAAATGTAAAAAACGATACTTTATCAGCAAAAATGCCGGTTTACAGGATCATAATATCCTTTACACTATGGATAAACCCGAAGGCGCTCAGAAAGTAGTAATCAATCCCAACACCTGGAGTGAGGAAGGTACCTCCGCCATGGACTATTGGGTGCCCTCCGATGACGGCGACTTCATCACTTACGGCAAATCGGAAAGCGGCGCTGAACGGGGCATAATGCATATATACGATGTTGTTTCCAGTAAGGAGCTGCCCGATACTATCCCCGACTGCCGCTACCCCAGTGTCAGCTGGCTGAAAGACAACTCCGGCTTTTTCTATAACCGTCACCCCGCCAAGGGCACGGTTCCCGAGGGGGATGAAAGCTATTATGATAAAATCTTTTTTCACAAGCTCGGGGATGATTACACAAAGGACAAGCTCTATTACGACAGAACCGACATCAAGGAGCTAGGCTATGGTTGTGATGTTTCCACTAATGACAGATTTTTAATCCTGTACGACTTCCTTGGCTCATCCCGCACGAACGAAATACGGGTGATTGATCTGGAAAAGGGCAGTTCGCCGGAAGATATCGTCACCGGCTTCAAAGCGTACTACTCCGGAATTACACTTGATACTGTATTATATATCCGTACCAACGAGGATGCCCCTAACTATAAGATCATGGCTATCAATTTAAAGAATCCCCAGCGTAAGAACTGGAAAGAGACCGTACCTGAGGGGGATGACTTTTTGGAGGAGTTTACAATTATCAATAAAAAGCTGATCTTGCATTATCTTCACAACGCTCATTCGCAGGTCAAGATATACAGTCTTAACGACAAGCACCTTAAGGATATTCCTTTACCGACTTTAGGCACTGTTACAGGCTTCTCCGGCAGATGGGATGATGATGAGATGTATCTGGGCTTCACCTCGTTTACGTATCCCACAACTCATTACCGTTATGATTTCGATGCTAACGAACTGAACGAGTATTATCGATTCCCGGTCAAGGTCAATACCGAGGGTTATGTGACCGACCAGGTCTGGTACGAATCGAAAGACGGTACGAAAGTTTCGATGTTTGTAGTGTATAAGAATGATATCAAGTTTGATGGCAGCAATCCGGTTTATCTGACTGGCTACGGCGGCTTCTCCGCCAATGAGACCCCGTATTTTTCATCGAGCCGGTTTATCTGGCTGGAAAACGGCGGTGTGTATGCATCGCCAAACCTCAGAGGTGGAGCCGAATACGGTGAAAAATGGCATCGCGGAGGGATGCTTGAAAACAAGCAAAACACTTTCGATGATTTTATCGCCGCTGCCGAATGGCTGATCGATAATAGCTATACCAGCCCTGAAAAGCTGGCTATCTCCGGCGGATCCAACGGAGGCCTTCTGGTGGGCGCGGTGGCAATCCAGCAGCCGGAGCTGTTTAAGGCGGTTTTCTGCAGTGTGCCATTACTTGATATGCTTCGCTTTCACCAGTTTCTGATGGCTCGCTACTGGGTTTCGGAATACGGCAGTTCCGAGGACCCCGAGCAGTTTAAGTATATTTATGCCTACTCACCATACCATAATGTGAAAAAAGGCGTGTCGTATCCGTCAATAATGTTTACTGCGAGTGAAACCGACAGTCGGGTTCATCCGATGCATGCCAGCAAGATGACAGCCGCTTTACAGAATGCCACTTCATCCGATGCCCCGATACTGGCATATATCGACCGCAAAACCGGGCACGGCTGGGGTGTGCCAACCAATATCAGAATAGACAAACTCGCCGACAGGTATGCTTTCTTGTTCTGGCAACTTGGGATGAAGATAACAGTGGAATAGAACATCCAACACTGACCTGTTTCCGTGATGTCAAACGCTCTTCCCCATGGGTATAGTCGAAGGTTGGGGGCCTGCCCGCTCACAAGAGTGCTGTCGGGTGGCCTATTTATTATACACAAAAACGGTTAATGCAATACTCGGGCGGAAGATAACCTCGCTCCAGGATGGCTTACAGCCAGCAGGCTATCACCAGGCGATTTGGCACGCCGATGATAACTCCTCCAGCATGTATTTCTATAAGATTCAGGCGGGGGATTATACTGAGACTAAGAAGATGGTGTTGCTGAAGTAGTTAATACTGCACTAATATATATCCGTAAAGTTTATTGTTCTTTCTATTAGACTTATTATGACACCTATAACTGATAGTATTATAATTTTGAAATTTTTAATTAACTCAGGATAAGTATAACATAGCTTATAGACTAGGATTGGATGAAAGATTTAGCCACTATAATTCTGGAAGCCCCAATAATCAATCATCTAAAATCAAATTATGGTATTCCTCATCAATATGCGTGGCATCGGAGGCAGCAAAACCAATTAGTGAATCAGCCGGTGGTGAAGGTTTGAGGTAAGTCGGCAGTATGCTTATAGTTTCACGATGCGTCCAATTTGATGTTCCATAGCCCAGGGAAAAGCCAAAGATTATTAAAGCCGCCGCTTTGAACAGGGTATATGCTAAGCGATGTTTTCGATTTACTTCCGGTATTGATAGGAATTGCCCGCGTCCCCGGACATTACCTATAATATTAATTTCATTATGAATTACCTCAAGTTGCTTGCGGCATTCGGCGCATTCTTTTAAATGTAATTCGATTTCATCTAGTTCTTTATCGTTATCGATAATCTCCAACGCATACTCTAATATTTTATCCTCACTGATATGGTTCATTCCAAAATCCCTTTCTCTCTTAAAATTTCACGGCAGCGTTTTACAGCATAAAATATGCGGGATTTGACAGTTCCCAGCGATAGTTTCGTTAATTCGGCTATCTCATTATAGCTGTGATCGGCATAGAAACGTAATACCAATATTTCACGATGCTTGTTATCAAGACTGCAAATCGTCTCCGCCACCAAACGATCACGTTCATCGTGAAGAATATCGGCCAGTGAATTCTGTTTTTTATCGACAATTGCTTTGTTGTCAAACCCCTCGTTGCGTTTCAAGCGCTTTAGTTCTTTCAATGCCAGCCTATAGGCTATTGTGCTTAATAATCCCTGAACGGTACCTGTATTATTTTTAATCTTTGCTCTGAATGCTCGAATAAAAGTCTCCTGCACGATATCCTCAGCCGCAGCTGATGACCCGGTGATTAAAAGGGCAAGTGACAAGAGACGTGGTTGATGATCCTTCGTTAGATTAATCCAGGCCGAATTGTCGCCTTGTTGAGCTCTGCGAAAGCATTCCCATTCCGAACTCAAGGTTTGATGCCTTTTTGCCTGCACCATTTTTTTATTTCTTCAACATCCGATTGTTCACACCAGGTTTGATAGATATCACCCCGGTATTTCTCAGCAACAAATTTATCTACGTATTCAAGATACCATTTAAACAGTTTAGCTCGAAGTTTAGGCGCATGGATTTTAAGAGAATCCAGGTTTGCAACTGATCCAATAGTGTAATTAGCCAACAATTGACGTCCGGCATCACCTTTTGATGAATATCGCAAACGCCAGCTATTCAGTCCATCTGTACGGAATTCTTCCATCCACTTATTATATACCTCCCGAAGCTGTTTGCCATAGGAAATTTTAGGTGATGTTACCAATGTCACCAGCCCTAAATCCCTTCCTCTTTTCGACAGCGGTTTGAGATTATCCGTAATATAAAGCGTTTTGGCAAAATATACAGGACGGTTTGCATGTTCTGCTGAATTGATGATCATATAGATAAGGGTATCACAGAATGGGCCGGTTGGTGGTATCGATATTTTCTTATCTTTTATTTGTTGTTTGATAAAACCCCTGAGATTGTCCAGATTGCCTTTGCTTATAAATCGAGGGGCGCCATGCTCGATTACATAAATTGGATACCAATCCGAGTTGAGCAAACTGCGGTTAATTATTGTGACATCCGTACGCATTTGCAAAACGTTTTGAAGAATCCAGATCGGATAAGTATCATTGTCGCCGTTAGTGATAATAATCGCGTTATTATCGAGGCTAATAAGCATATTGTAACAGAAATCCATCACCTCATCCTGAATTGTACCGCTCTCAAGCAGCTTCCGTAGAGCCAAATTCAACTCCTCATGCTCACCCTCATCCATATAGTGAATAACCAGTGAAAACCAAGGATCAGAGTATTTAGGATCCAGAGCAACAGCCTGTTCCAGATATCTTCGGGCATCTCTGTTGGCGTGCGCTCCATGTTTTAACATTGACTTGAGATAAAGCAATGTAGGATTAGCTTGATATTTTCTCAAGCCCTGATTCAGAAGTTCTTCATAATCTTTATCCTCATCTTTATCCTCGGCATACCGGGCGGCATACATCCAATTGGCATATGCGTATTCGGACGGGTAAGCATCATGATAGGCTTTCCATTGTTTTGCTAATTTAACATAGGTCGATTCATTGTAGATAACTAATCTTTTACTTTTAATCTCCTCGGGCCGTTCGATCTCCGCGGCATCTAAATAACTTAATGGTATTAAAAAGATTATCGCGGATACGATATAGGCGCAAAATAAATGATACTTTTTCATGTCTATTTCTCCTTTCTACTATAACAATCTCGATGAGTAGAAAAAGTTCATTAAAAAATAGGAATATAATAGTATTTATTTTCACCTCGTTATTATGATGTCTTTTAACTTATTGCTTTCCAACGGGTTCCGCCCACATATTTAAAGCATGTGAAGATTTCGAATTCAAAACTCACAAAAGTTTGTCCACATGACCTTGACGGCTGAGAGTGAGGTCGGGGCCGTCTATTCCCCGCGTCAACAATAAGATAATATGAAAAGGCCGCTTGGGGAGTGTGTTGATACCAAACGGGATGGCTGCGGTGTTTTAAGATAAAAAAGGCAGTCGGCGGCTGCCTTCTTTGTTGAGAATAGGCAAATATTAAACCGCTACAATTTAGCCACAGGGTGGCACATTTTTCGACCGCCACTTGGTACGCTTTTCAAGCGCTGTTTACATAGCTGAAGGCAGACAACAAAAACACTGTGTGGCAAGTTATATTTTATCCTGTCACAAAGGAATAAAATCGATTTGGACTATGGAAACTACAATTAAATATGAACATGATAAATTATTAACCATTGGGGTATGGAACGAATCAAGGGAAATCAGGCAAATTAGAGGTAAAAGTAATAGATATCCTACGAAGCAAGAGATGTTAATTATTCGTCGTTGGGCAGATCAGGAGGGATTGGAAATTGCTTCATATTTATTGAATTAGAAACTATATAATAGCATATTGACTCAATTCTATAAATTAATATATTTATGCATTAGTGTCCGGCTTTTTGATAAACAATAAACTCACAACTGTCATCCCCGCGAAAGCGGGGATCTATAATGTGGTATATCCTGTTCAATCACTTCTGCTTAAAACAAACCGGAAAAACATCAATTACCATAGATTCCTGCTTACGCAGGAATGACAATTTTCGTATCTCAAAATAAAATCCATAATCTTTGAAGACAACCACATATAATATGACAACTCTAACTCCTTAAAACAAAATCGATTAATTTCTACCAATATTTCACAATCTTCAAATTATTCATCCTGTTCTTGAAAAAGCCCGGACACTAATGACCCTGGATGATAATTTGATTTCTCTTGAAATCGATATCATCCCACGTCAATGACAAAGATTCTCCCAAACGTGTGCCTTTTGCCAAGTAGAAATTTACAAGTTGTGCAAAACCTGTATTTTTAAATGCGGCCTTGACCCTTTGGATTTCCTCCAAACTCAAATACCTGGGGTATTCCGATTGAGGTACTCTGATATAGCGAATATTATCGAGAGGATTTTTATCCATTAATTCCCACCTAATTGCCGTATTGAATGCAACCTTGAGATGGCGAAATTCAAGATTAACGGTTGATGGTGAGATACCCTTGTCCAATCGATGCTTTCGATAATTTTCTAGAGTCAAGGGGCGAATCGAACGGATATTAACATCGCCTATGAAATTAAAAAAGTGTTGAAGTACTTCCCGTTCACGTTTTACCGTCCTTGGTGCCTTAACCTGGTCACAGTAGTCAAGATAATTAAAAATGTATTGACCGAGCTTTTTGCTCCTTTGGTTTGAAATGAAAAAGCTCCGTGGATACGGAGCTTGGTTTGTTAACAATTTCCTTATACCTGAAAAAGGAAGTTATAATCTTATATGGGTTTATCTTGGACTAATAGCGAGTCCGGTGTTATAGGATTCCAGAGACGGTACATCTTTCAACCGCCGCCTGGTACACTTTTCGACTGCTGTTTGCAATATTTTCCTTGCGTTTAATTTTAGTTTAGCTTATTATTCTGAGGGAAATAAGCATGTTTCTGGCGTGAATAGTACGTGTAGTTATGTGCTTATCAATTGAATAACGGGAGAATCAAATTAAATACAGAATTAGTAATCTGGATTACCGTCTAGGAAATGATCAATCAGGGCGAGTATCATTGTTCAGTATAATAATGATATTGATGTTGATCGTTACTTTATATGGATTAAATGTCATATATTCTGATTGGGAAGAAATTGAATTAATTCCGCTTAAAATTAGAATAACCAATGATCTTCGTCACTCCATCGGCGGGGTCGGTATAACAATCGACGATAAATTTATTGGCCAAACCAATGAAATGGGTGAAATCACAGCCTTGATAGCTAAACCAGACGATATTCACATATTGGCCCGGAAACACCCTTTTCATGCTCTGGACACGACTATTTCTTTACAGAACAATGGATTAGATGTCGGTTTCTTGATGCGTAAACCGTTTGCTTCGTTGAAAATCGTCGCGTTGAATGAATCAGGAGAACCCCTTAAGGATGCTAGTATCACCTTGAATAGAAATGAATTCGGCCAGACCGATGAAAATGGCAGTTTTTTAATTAATGAAACTCTTCATTTGCTTGATAGTGTTGAAGTGAAGTTGAATAAAGATGGTTTCGAAAATTTAATCGATTATGTTTTTCTAGCCGATACAAGCCAGGAAACAAATTTTACCATGGTTAAAAAAGCTACTCCTACTCCGACAAAAACTAAATCGGTTTCCCGGCCTAAACCGGATTTTCAATCGCATTTCGATCTGGCTAATCGGTATCTCGATAAAGCGATTTCTGGCGATACAAAGTCCTATGGGCGTGCATTAAGCGAGATTAACACCGCTATAAGCTCCCGTCCCAAGTATGTGCCGGCCAAACAACTCAAAGTTGAAATCCTTTATAATTTTGCCAAATCTTTGCGAGATTCCAAATTGCTAAATGAAGCTGCTAATCGCTGTGGGGAAGCCTTGAAGGTTTATAAAGATATCCCTGAGGATCAGATATTCCAGGAAATACAAAAGCTAAAAGCCGAAATAGATAAAAAATTAAATTGATAATGAGAGTTCAGAAACTCCGGAGGAAAAATGATGAGTCGCACAACAAGTTTTTTAGCAATTATTTTATTGTTAGCATTAGCCGGCTCTACTATCGGATTTGCCCAGACTAAACAACCGATTTCATTTGAGGGGATTCTTCAATTGCCGGATTTTGGCATGGATGGAAGACAAATCGCCGATCAGATTGCCCAATCGGGTTTAACATTTGAGGTAACCAAAGCTCATATCGATTCCCTTCAAAAATTGGGCTTTGACCGTTCGGTGATCAATGCGGTTAGACAGTATTATAGAATGGGCACTGTGCAAATAGCTACAATTCCGGGCCAGGTTAATATTTACATTGATAACGAAGCCCGGGGCAAATCCGATAATAGTGGGATCTGGGAGATGGAAATTCCTCGCGGGATTCATAATGTCAGATTAAAGAAAAGCGGGTATGCTGAAATAGATACTTCGGTAACCGTTGCCAAAGATAAAACAATCAATCTAAGAATCAACCTTCAGCCAACCGCCAAAGGCGCCGCGGAATACAGATTCTTAGGCCGCTATGGGGCATCTATAGGTTATGGCATAGGCCTATCCGCTCCCGGATTCGATGATGCCGGCAACTGGAAAAGCGGGAATAATTTCATGCTCAGCTTAAAAGCAAACATTCTGCCCTATCTTTTTGTGGATTTAGATATAAATGGGGCAAATTTCGGCGAATTTGACCCTAAAGAAGGTGATGATTTTGGATCGATGAACACCTTCAATTTCCTGATTATTCCGGCTGTATATAAAGAGTTCAATATAAAATATCGCGGTTATTTCGGATTAGGCCTGGGATTGTATAACACCAAGATCGAGAATGGCAAGTTTGAAGGCGATGGTGTGGCCTATATTCTGGATGAAAAAGGCAGCAAAAGTTCTATGGGACTTATAGCTAAATTAGGGGCTGATGCTTTGGTCCAGGAGAACCTGTTTGTGTTCGCTGAGTATCGAGGATATTCCGTGCTTGGCAAATATGCCATGAGCTTTATCGTAATTGGGGCCGGAATTTATGTTAATTAAGCAAAGCATGGAAGATTAAACGTGATTCCGTTAATTCGGCTATATGAATATGAGAAAAAGATAAAAATTTTATAAAAAGAGGTTGCTATGAAAACTCTAATTTTCAATAAATTAATTTTAACGGCTTTTTTTCTATTAATATTCGTTACATGTTCCAAGTTAAGTCAAACTAATCTCCAATCGGCGCCCGAAATTCCCTCTGACCCGGTGCCCGCCGATGGCGCGGAATTGGGCAGCCTTGATATTGAACTATCGTGGACCTGCTCTGATCTCGATGGCGATCCGTTAACTTATGATATCTATCTTGATACGCTCACCACCCCGGCAATTTATGATTCCCTTATCGATACCACGATTTATACGGCGGCCAGATTATATTATAACATTACCTATTACTGGCAGGTTGTAGCGAAAGACAGCTCCGACCGTGAAACCGAAGGACCCGTTTGGAGCTTTGTAATCGGCGATGATGAAACCGTGCCGACGGTTACTTTAACCGCTCCCAACGGCGGTGAACTCTGGTATGTTGATGACGAACATGATATCACCTGGGAAGCTGCCGATGATGACAGCATAGCCTCATATAAGCTTGAGTACACCGCGGATGAGGGCACGACCTGGGTGGATATTCAGGATTGGACCGATGGTAATCCTCAGACATTCGCCTGGACTATCCCCGCTACGCCGTCCACGCGTCATAAAGTGCGCGTGTCCTGTCAGGATTTCGGCGGAAACATTGTCGTTGATTATTCTGATACTTTATTCACAGCCTGGCCTGATGGTGGAATGATCGCGTTTGTCTCCGATCGCGAGGGCACATACAACATTTTCTCAATGTTTGCCGACGGCTCTAACCAACGAAATATATCTAATAATAGCACTGGGATTGATTTTAGTCCAACCTGGTCACCCGATTGCTCGAAGATAGCGTTTTACTCAAACCGTGACGGTAATAGCGAAATCTATGTCATGAATAGCGATGGTAATAATCAGGTAAATATATCGAATAATGCGGCTGAGGATGCCTGGCCGGGCTGGTCGCCAAATGGTGATAAGATCGCTTTTTCGACAACCCGGACCGGCAATTATGAAGTATATATAATGGATATCGATGGTTCAAACCAATTTAATCTGACAAACAACGCCGCCAGTGATTCATATTGCTCATGGTCTCCGGATGCTTTAGGCATAGCGTTTCATAGCGATCGTGGGTCTAATTATGATATCTATATTATGGATAATACCGGTGGCAGCCAAACAAGACTTACAACTCATGCTCAAATAGATGCCTACCCGGCTTGGTCGCCAAACGGGCTGCTAATTGCTTTTTCTTCTTATAGAGATGCCAACTGGGAGATTTATTTGATGAATGTAGATGGTTCAAATCAGCATAACATCTCTATTAATGCATCAACCGACAATTTTGTGCGATGGTCCCCTGATGGCACAAGGTTAGTTTTTATGTCGGATAGAACCGGAGATTATGATATCTATGTTATGGATACGGATGGAACCAACCTCCAGAATTTAACTAATTCACCATCGAGCTATGATGGATATCCGTCATGGTCACCTATTGATTAAGAGGACTATTATGAAAATACCAAATGCGAATACAATAATTTGGGCAATCTTAATTTCTTTGCTTTTACTGACCTGCTCCAAGTTAAGTCAAACTAATCTCCAATCGGCGCCCGAAATCCCCTCTGACCCGGTGCCCGCCGATGGGGCGGAATTGGGCAGCCTTGATATTGAACTATCGTGGACCTGCTCTGATCTCGATGGCGATCCGTTAACTTATGATATCTATCTTGATACGCTCACCACCCCGGCAATTTATGATTCCCTTATCGATACCACGATTTATACGGCGGCCAGATTATATTATAACATTACCTATTACTGGCAGGTTGTAGCGAAAGACAGCTCCGACCGTGAAACCGAAGGACCCGTTTGGAGCTTTGTAATCGGCGATGATGAAACCGTGCCGACGGTTACTTTAACCGCTCCCAACGGCGGTGAACTCTGGTATGTTGATGACGAACATGATATCACCTGGGAAGCTGCCGATGATGACAGCATAGCCTCATATAAGCTTGAGTACACCGCGGATGAGGGCACGACCTGGGTGGATATTCAGGATTGGACCGATGGTAATCCCCAGACATTCGCCTGGACCGTGCCGGCCACGCCATCGACTTATCATCTGGTGCGCGTTTCATGCCAGGATTTTGGCGGCAATATCGTAAGCGATGAATCCGACACACTTTTCACAGCCTGGCCTGAGGGCGGCATGATCGCGTTTTCTTCCACTCGCGATAATGGTGTATACAATATCTTCACGATGTTTACTGATGGTTCAAACCAATATAATATTACAAATAGCGATGCAAATAATAGTCACCCCTCATGGTCTCCCGATTGCTCGAAAATCGCTTTCATGTCCTACCGGGACGGCAACCAGGAAATTTATATTATGAATAGCGATGGTACTAATCAGGTAAATATATCAAATAATTCAAGTAATGATCAAATGCCTGCCTGGTCTCCAAATGGCGATAAAATCGTATTTGCCAGTAATCGAACCGGAAACCATGAAGTCTATATAATGAATGTAGATGGAACCGAGCAATATAATCTAACGATCAATGGCGCGGAAGATTACTATTGCTCATGGAATCCGGAAGGCGATCGCATGGCTTTTCATAGTAATCGTGGTGGCAACTGGGATATATACCTGATGGATGATGATGGATCAAATCTGCAGCGAATCACAACGCACGGCGCCGTTGATGCTTATCCCAGCTGGTCCCCTAATGGTCTTCTTATTGTATTTAGATCCTCAATTCCTGGGAATAATGACATATATTTGATGAATATTGATGGTTCAAATCAACACAATATTTCAAGCCATGGAGCTGATGACCAGTGGCCTCAATGGTCGCCGGATGGTGAAAATATCATATTTCATTCAAACAGAACAGTAGATTATGAGATTTATATTATGAGTACGGATGGTACCAATCTTATAAACCTGTCTAACGATGAAGCAGCCAGTGATATAAATGGTACCTGGTCGCCTATTGATTAAGAGAATGAAAACATAAACTTAGGATAAAAATAAAATGCTGGGATTTTTACGGTATTTTAAAAAGGCCGCCAAGCTGGCGGGCAAAGCCAAGCGCCCCGGTGCGCCCGGCGAACCAGCCGAGCAAATCGACAGATCCATTTATCGAATCGGCTTATTCGGGCACAATGATGTCGGCAAAACGGTGTTTTTAACATCCGTATACGCGTTTTCCAAAGATTCACCCGACCTTCAACTGGTAGCGATGGGAGATACCCAGGCCTATCTTGAGGGAAATTTCAACTTAATGAAAGGCAAAGGCGGCGATCAGGCTGTCGGTGATCAAATCGATGTCCGGAAATTCCCCGGTTCGACATCAACTGAGAAAACGCTGAGCTTTTCCGCCCAAATCGGCAAAACATTTAATGTGTCTCTCGAAACAATAGATTATTCCGGGCAGAATCTCTATATTGATTCCGCCGGCGGCTTACCTCAAAGCCTGACGGATTTTTATCAACTTTGCGATTGTGTGCTATTTTTTATAGATCCCGATGCCATTAATAATGAAAGCGAACTCACAAAGAGAGTCGCCTCATTCACGCAACTGATTAAACAACTCTCAGGTCCCTCAAATAAGCTTAGAATACCGGTAGGTCTGGTCGTTACTAAAGCCGATGAACTGACCGGTTTCAAATCCGGTTTGCAGTCATCCTTAATAAGAAATGGATTCGGCCCCCTAAAAGCCCTTCGTTTTAATGACTTTTTATCTGGAATTGTAAAACAACCTCATTTATCGGATTATCCAGGATGGAAGAAGACGCTTAGAGCCGTTTTAAGCCGATTTCAATCATTTTTTAGCCCCTTAATCAGAAGCACATTGGATTACCAGGTGTTTTTCGTCTCGTCCACGGGCAGCGCTCCTCAAGTTATAAGCGATGAATCCGGTAGTACGAGCAAAGCTCCCCCGAGAGATTTCCGGCCATTGGGCGTAAATCAGCCAATCGAATGGGCGCTTAAAAGGATTAGAGCTTGCAGAAGAGCGGCGGTATTAAATGTGATTTTGAAGTGGTTTGTATTTATACTACTATCATTTGTCATGCTCGTTTCTTTGGCTAATGTATATAACATAAAAAAAATTGATTCGTTAGTCGGCAATATTACTAATCTCAAGTTAGATAGGCTGGAAGCATATAGCGATTTGGCCTCGGCTTTCAACAATTACTCCGATAATTTCATAGTAAAACTGTTTTTTGGCGATTTTAAGAACGTGGCTAATGAAAAATACAATCATTTTGCGGGGATATCCGGTAATGATTGGATACGGGTACAGTTTGAACAATTTGATTTAGCCAAAGATTCCGCTGCCGTTCTGCTTGCGATCGCCAACGAACCGGGATCGGATACTTTATCATATAAAGCTGCGCTATCGACATTAAACGATCTGCTGGTGTTTGCAGGGGAACTGGAAAGGTCTATTAAAACGCAGGGCTACAGTACGTCTTGGATGACAAACGATCTCATGTCCTGGCGCGAAACCCTGGATAAAATGCCTTCGATTGAAGATCATCAAACCGTTTCGCAATTGATTGGCGAGTATTTGGAATTAAAAGCAGATTTTACTGCGAGTCTTACCGATAAAGATTACATGTATTTGCTAGATATTAGCGATCAGAGTCAGTTTCCGGGCAAGCTGTCTGAACTTAAAGGTAAGCTGGATGAACATATTAATGTACCGGGAATCAAAAAATATTCTCAGAAGATGGAAAACTATATTAACCTGGTAACGCAGCTTGAAAAGAGAGGGGAATATTTATACTTTACTGTTTCCGGCGCCGATCCCGGAACCAACGGCTACTATATTACTTTCGAACCGCAGCCCGGCTTTCCGGAAGGCGCGATCGATGCGTCATCCAGGGAGAGGATAAGAATCCCGGCCAAAAATGACATCGAAATAAAATTGCACGATGTAAATAAAGCGGTGGCCGTTGATAATTGCATAATTGCGGCCGGTTTTGAAATACTATCATGGAATAATAAAAAGCTGTGTTTCAAGAAGCAAAATCTCAATGTTAAATTACGTTTTGATCTTAACGAATTTGAGACATCTTTAGAGAGTGAGCTTTAAGCCAGATTATTCAATATTGCGGCCGTTCCGAAATATCCATAATTACTAACCCGCATTATTCACAAATCTTAGCATGTGCTGGCATCCGCCATAGGCGGATTCTTCTGCCAGAGCTGTCGGAAGTA
>CBFDEC010000044.1:0-27432 GCA_965603725.1 uncultured bacterium
ATCGATTGTTGTTGACGGAAAAGTTCTTGGATCACCAGTAAATTGCGATATTGCCGGGTGCCCCACTCCCGCCTAAAGCGGGAGTGGGATACCTCCATAAAATACACCAAGTCTTACAATTCAAAACTGTCAATTGCTATTGGAACATCTCTTTTTCCACAATACCAGTTATAACTCGACCATTGCCAATCACCGGGAGACTCGACTAATCCTCGTTTCACTGGATTATTATGACAGTAATTAATCTTTTCTTTAGTCGTTCATGTATCAGGATGGAAGTTATACGACATCCTGATACGGGTAATGCCGTCCTCTAAATCTTCCCATAAGGATAAAACACAAACAGCAAAATAGCAATAGCAAACATCACCCAGACACCCGGAGATAATTCCTTGATTTTGCCGGAAAATATTTTGAATAACGGATACAGCAAAAACCCGGCGGCCATGCCGAACCCGATATTAAAAGTGAAACTCATCAGGGCGATTGTCGCCACAGAGGGAAACAGCTCGGAATAGTCATCGAAATGTATATCTTTAATAGGCGACAGCATTAAAAAGCCCACCACAACCAGCGCCGCGCCATAGGCGGCAGGCGGCACGGAGATTAATAGCGGCGCAAAGAACAAACAGAGGATAAACATAAACGCGGTCACCAGCGAGGCGAAACCGCTTTTAGCGCCGGCCTCGATACCGGTCGATGATTCGATGAAGGTACCGGTAGTTGATGTTCCAGCCAATGCCCCAGTTACTGTAGCGACAGCATCAGCCATCATCGGCTTTTCGATATCCGGCAGGTTGTAGTTCTCATCTAAGAGTCCGGCTCGAGCCGATACGCCGATCAGCGTCCCCATAGTATCCACAAAATCGAGAATGAAAACGACAAGAATCACCGACAGAAAATCCAGGCTCAGGGCGCCGGCTATGTCGAGCTTAAACAGTATCGGCGACAGCGACGGCGGCATTGCGACAATTGCGGATGGCATGTCAGCCGCATTGATAATGAAAGCAATTACAGTTGTTGCCAGCATACCGATTAAGATAGCTCCAGGGATTTTTCTAATCATCAGGATGCAGATAACAATAATGCAAAAAACCGCCAGCAGGGGACTTGCCGATGACAACTGACCGACCTTGACCGGAGCGGCCTCGATACCCAGCCTTATCAGACCGGTTTCATTCAAACCGATAAACATTATAAAAAAACCGATTCCAACCGCGAAACTTTGCTTTAAACACAAAGGGATTGCCCTGGCGATCCAGCTTCTGATTCTAAGCATTGTAATTACGACAAAGATTACACCTCCGATGAAAACAGCGCCCAAAGCTTTCTCCCAGCTGTATCCCATACCCAGGCATACCGTGAAGGCGATGAAGGCGTTTTCTCCCATATACGGCGCTATAGCGAAGGGCCGCTTTGCATATAAAGCCATAATCAATGTCCCGATAACGGCGGCAATAATAGTAGCAGTCACACAGGCGTCACGTGGAATACCCCCGTTTGCCAGGATGGCAGGATTGACAATAACAATATAAGCCATAGCAACAAATGTAGTCGCGCCGCCGAGTATCTCGTTTTTGAAGTTGGTGCCGAGTCTATCAAATTCGAAATACTTTTTCATAGGTTCCCCCTGTCAGGAACTGGTTTGAATAATCTATTTTTATAAAAATGTTAAGGGATGATTGAAAAGTTTACAAGGATTAAATTTGATTTTGAACGTTATTCAGGGCTGAATAAATATCGAGTATTTGAATTATGGGCAAAATATATTCCGGATTGCAACTGACCTTAGTTTTAACGATTAAATATTGGCAGACAACAAGCGCCGGCGCTCGAGGATGCACATCAGCCGCTAATTCAAAAAAAGGAGAAACTCCGATCATATAAGATGGTAGGTCAGGAGCTGTAGCTCCTGACCTGCTCTGTATTATCTAATTCGAAAAAAGGGAGAAAACTCCTCATATAAGTCACTTGACAAACATGACGGTCAATCAGATATTGTAAACCTTTTAATGAAGCGGGTAATGGGATGAAAGAGAAATACTTTACGATAAATTCGATTCATCAGAAATCTCAGGAGATGCTTGCCAGTATAAGTCAACTAAAACCTGAGCATTCCTTAACTTTCGAACCGGAAAAATCAGCGCTTATAGTTGTGGATATGCAAAAATATTTCCTTGACCCTGCGTCCCATGCTTACATTCCCAGTGCGCCGTCTATCGTTAAAGGCATAAATGAGTTAATTATTGGATTTAACTTAAGGAAAAGACCCATTATTTTCACCAGACACCTTAATTCAGCGGGGGACGCTAAACTCATGTCAAAATGGTGGAAGGATATTATAAAAAAGGAAAACCCTCTTAGTGAAATCGTCGATGATTTCGATGTTTCAAACGTTGCCGTTCTGGAAAAGAGTCAATATGATGCGTTTTATAAAACGCCACTTGAGGATATTCTAAAAACGAATGGAGTAAATCAAATTGTAATTTGCGGAGTAATGACTCATCTTTGCTGTGAGACCACGGCGCGTTCGGCTTTCGTTCGGGGATTCGAAGTTTTTTTTACCGTTGATGGAACGGCTACGTATAACAAGGACTTTCACCTGGCGACTCTTTTGAATCTTGCCCATGGATTTGCCACGCCTGTACTTGTGAAGGAGATGTTGACATTGTTGAGTGAAAAAGATGAAAGTTGAAGATGTGGCAATCATTGGCGCCGGTCCTACCGGCATAGCCGCTGGAATTCAGCTTAAACGTTATGGTATAACTCCTGTAATTTTTGAAAAAGATAGGCCGGGAGGACTTCTAAGAAATGCCAATTTAGTGGAAAATTATCCCGGGTTTCCCGGCGGTATCTCCGGTCCTGAACTTGTAAACCTGTTTGTGAAACAGCTGAACACGGAATCTCTCGACGTTGTCTTTGAAAATATAACAGATATAAACTTTGATAAAAACCTGTTTATAATAAAAACTCCTAAAAAAGCGTATAGCTTTTACACTATCCTGATAGCTTCAGGAACAAAGCCAAAAGAATTTTCAGATTTTGAGATACAGGAAAATGTAAAAGATAGGATCTTTTATGAAATTTATCCTATTCTAAATGAAAAAAATAAGAATATAGTTATCGCAGGCGCCGGTGATGCCGCCTTTGACTATGCTTTAAATCTCGGAAAAAACAATGAAGTTATCATATTAAATAGAGGAAATAATGTAAAATGTTTGGCTTTACTTTTAGATAATGCAAAAATATTACCCAATATAAGTCTTCACAATAACGTAAATATTACAAACATAGTTGAAAATCCCCAGGGCTTGTTGAGCGTTAAATGTGTCAACCCGGAAAGTGCAATGAATTTTGATGCTCATTATCTGGTGTTTGCCATAGGCCGAAAGCCTCAACTCGATTTCTTGTCAGCGGGGATAAAATCCAATCGCCAGGAACTGGAGAACCGGGAGCTTCTGTTCTTTGCCGGTGATGTAAAAAACGGCTATTACAGACAAACCTCGATTGCAGTTGGTGATGGTGTCATGGCGGCGATGAAAATATATAGAAAGCTGAAGGAAAATATTTAATGAAAGTCATTTCTTATACTGGAAACGATAATATTGCGATAGTTTATATTGCCGAGACAGATACAGCGAAAATTATTGAGTTTGTAGAATCTGTGCAGCCCCCTTTACCGAGATATAAAAAGTGGGTTATAATTGTTTCTACATTATTTGGCTGCCCGGTTGGCTGCCCCATTTGCGATGCCGGAAGTTTCTACCAGGGAAAACTCACCAAAGATGAGATTTTGGCTCAGGTTGATTTCCTTGTTAATAAAAGGTTCCCTGATGGCAATATACAAGTTCATAAATTTAAGGTTCAGTTTGCCCGAATGGGAGACCCGGCTTTAAACACACACGTACTCGAGGTTTTAAAGGAACTGCCATATCGTTATAACACACCCGGGTTGATGCCCTGCATATCCACGGTTGCCCCCGCTGGCTGCGACAATTTTTTCGAAGAGCTTATCGATATAAAAAAGGAGCTGTATAAGGGAAAATTCCAGATGCAGTTTTCCATACACACAACGGATGACAAACGAAGAGATCAATTAATCCCGGTGAAAAAATGGAATCTCGAAAAGATTGCCCGATATGGAGAATGGTTTTATGAAAATGGCGGCAGAAAAATTGCCCTGAATTTCGCCCTTGAAAAGGATTCCCCAATCGATCATGAATTGCTCCGGAATTATTTCAATCCTGACAAATTTATAATAAAAATCACTCCGATAAACCCGACTTACATGGCGTTCCGAAACCGGCTTTTTTCATATATCGATGTTAACCGTGATAGCGAAAATTATGATATTGTAAGCAACCTGCGTTCTGCGGGGTTTGAGGTAATCGTAAGTATCGGTGAGCTTGATGAGAACAATATCGGCTCAAACTGCGGGCAGTATGTAATGAACCATCTGAAAGGGAAAGCGCCCCTTAGGGATAGCTATACATACAGACTGCAGGAATATTGAGCTGTTTGCTTAAAGTTGCCGGTTCTTTAGGATAGATGTGTCTTCACTACTGTCCGGCCTTATTCAAGGAATTCTTTAACAATATTTTATTAACGCAACTTGCTTAGATCATAATTTAAAGAGCAATAATACATTGGACGACTCCAATAAAAATCGATTTTTACACTAAGGCTTATTTAAAATTTCATGATTAGATATTAAGAATCACCTCTTGTTTGATAATCATTTTTTTATTGTCATTCCCTCGCAAGCGGGAATCCAGAATGTCCATCGCTAACTTCATGGGAAATAAAAGAATGTAAGGCAATGATGAACCAATCATGGATCCCTGCTTTCGCAGGGGTGACATAATTAGAACATCCAAAAGAAAAGGCCGGACAGTAGTGATGTGTCTTAACACCTTTGCTATCTCGAATTATTCATAAAATCTATTATATCAGTAGAAATCAGCTTTTAATCTTTTGGATAATAATATGATAGAAATAATATCAGGAATACATTAAGAATACATAGTGTTTTCATGCTGTCCTGCATTCTTTACAAGAAAAATTGATAATAGTAGGACGGGTTTTCAACCTGTCCGGACAGACTGAAAGTCTGTCCTACTTTACCATATAGAACATAAACAATCAAATATTAGCAGGAATATTTGATTTCTTATTATCCTTAAAAAGCATCTTACTCATTAAGAAGTTTATGAATAATGCTCGCCATTTCGCTTGACTAAAGCTGTTTTATTGAGCTAATATAAAACTTCAATGAATGCACTTGAAGCAGAATTAAATAAATACTTAATATTTAGCATAAAGTGAGGTGCGTATGACACAAAAACTTTTGACCGGTGTGTTATTGGTGTTTACTTTTGCGGCGGTATCAATAGCCCAGGAGGCGGATATATCGGGTCAGGCGGTTGATTCACTGCCGCCGCCAACAGTTGCCCCGCCATCGGAGGCAACCGCCAAAGACACGCCCAATGACGCCGGTTCATCGATTACTATCACATGGAAACGATCGCCTGATGATCTTGCCAGAGTCTCGGGGTTTATCGGCTACGATATCTCAAGAGGTACTTCTCCTGAGGGCCCGTTCGAGAAGATAGGCGACGTTCCCGCTGGGACGGTCGATGATCCGGAACTTAAAGCCTACCTGGATAATAATACGGTCGATGGCACCGGCTATTTCTATCTGGTTGAGGCCAAAGCTAAAGGAGCGGTTTCCGGAGCAGTGACTTCCATGGCGGTTACCTCGAGCCAGGCGTGGTTTAATTTCGGTCTGATAAACATGTTTATCGCCACGGTGTTTATGATAAGCGCAATTCTATATTATATCTCCAGCGCTAAGGCTGGCAAAAAACTGTACATTCGAAAGATTGCCGGGCTGGAGGCGGTCGATGAGGCGGTTGGCCGGGCGACTGAAATGGGCAAGAAAATATTTTTCATCCCCGGCACACAGGACATGGATAATGTTCAGACCATCGCCGGCTTGACTATTCTCGGTCGTGTTTCAAGGCTGACCGCCGAATACGAGGCGCGCATCGATGTGCCGGTATCGAGGTCGCTGGTTATGATTACCGCCCGGGAAGTGGTCAAAGAGGCTTACCTTAGCGCCGGGCGGCCGGACGCCTATACCGATGATATGGTTTATTACCTCACCGATGACCAGTTTGGTTATGCCGCCGGTATCGATGGTCTGATTGTCCGCCAGAAACCAGCCACCATATTCTACCAGGGCGCATTTTATGCCGAGTCGCTGATTTTAGCCGAAACCGGCAATTCAATCGGCGCCATCCAGATTGCCGGCACGGCGATGCCCGCCCAGTTGCCTTTTTTCGTGGCCGCCTGTGATTACACGCTTATTGGCGAAGAGCTTTTTGCTGCCAGCGCTTACCTCTCGCATGAACCGAAACTGCTTGGCTCTCTTAAGGGACAGGATCTGGGTAAGATTGTAATCATTGCGGCTTTGATTATCGGATTTCTAATCCAGGCGCTGGGTATATATAATTTTGCATCACTATTCAGAGTGGCAGGAGGTTAGCCGATGAAACGTGGAATACCTTTGATTATAGCCGGTGTCGTCGGCACAGTACTGGTCATCCAGTATTTTATACCTCATACCCCATTTGGGGTTTTAAACGATGTCTTCTCCGACTGGTTTTCGATCATCCAGGCTACGGCGATCTGGCTGGGGGCGTTAAACCTTATCAAAGTTTCCGGTGATAAAGTGTATAAACGTAAAAGAGACTGGCAGTTTTCACTGGTGGTCATCCTGTGTTTCTTGCTGATGGTAATAGTCGGTTTCTTTTTCTCCGGCGGCCGTCGCTTTCTCGATCCGGGAACGCCATTTTCACTATTATATGATTACGTTTACTCTCCGTTAGTCGCTATGATGTTTGCCCTGCTGGCGTTTTTCGTTGGCTCGGCATCATACCGAGCATTCAGAGCGCGCAACAAGGAAGCGACTGTTCTGCTTATAGCGGCATTCGTCGTGATGCTGGGACGTGTACCGCTTGGCGATGCTCTAACCGGCTGGCTTCCCGATTGGCTTCACCTATCGGTTATTTCCAACTGGATCATGAACGTGCCCAACCTGGCCGGACAGAGAGCAATCATGATTGGTATCGCTCTGGGAATTGTCTCGACCTCACTGCGGTTGATTCTGGGTATTGAGCGGTCATACCTGGGAGGTGAGTAAGATGGCATCTGAAAAAACAAAAGCCTTTCTGTTAAAGATGATAGGAATCGACCGGCGGATAATTTTCATATTCGTCTTTATTGCCCTTTCGGTACCGATGTTTATCAGCATCGATATGAATATACCGACCTCGCCGGAGGTTGAGATGCTGGTGGAAACAATGGAGAAATTGCCGGATGGCGCCAAAGTGCTTGTATCGCTCGACTACGATCCCAGTTCTGAGCCGGAGCTTCAGCCGATGGCTGAGACATTTTTAATCTACGCCATGCGCAGAAATTTCAAAATCATTGTAATCGGGCTCTGGCCCCAGGGCGCTATTCAGGCCGAAAGAGCCAAAGCAGTAGCTGAGGAACATGAAGGCAAAGAATTTGTATATGGCGAAAACTATATCAATCTCGGATTCCAGTCGGGCAACGAGCTGGTCATCCAGAGAATGGGCTCATCGATTCCGGCCGCTTTTCCTCGCGACTATTTCGGTCGACCGGTTGACGAGTTCCCGATTATGCAGGGAGTGAAAAATTTCTCCAATATCGATTATGTGTTCAACTTATCGGCAGGCTATCCCGGTACTATCGAATGGGTGCTGTTTGCGGTTGATAAGTTCGGCGCCACTCTTGGCGCAGGCAACACCGCGGTTCAGGCGCCAATGATATATCCATACCTGGGCAAGCAACTGAAAGGGCTGGCGGGCGGTATGAAAGGCGGCGCCGAGCTTGAAATACTGACAAGCCTCGAAGGAAGGGCGGTCAAATACATGGTCGGACAGACATTCGCCCATGCAGTGATCGTGTTGTTTATAATAATAGCTAACATTGCCTATTTCGCCACGCGTGACAGTAAGAAGGGAGGGGTACTATGAGCGTTTTTGGAATCTGGGTAGGGGCAGTACTTACACTGGGGATTTTATCATTTCTGTATAAAGATAATCCCTTTTACAAAATGAGCGAGGCGATTTTTCTGGGCATTTCAGCCGGCTACTGGTTTGTCTCGCTGTTCTGGCAGAACCTTGTGCCAAAACTGTTCGATAATCTCGGCATCACCAAACTGCTTGGCCTTAACGAAGAAGACGGCGCCATCCAGGCTATATTTGTGCATGGCGAATACGATGAGCGAATCTGGTATTTCATCGCCGGCATACTTGGCATTATGATGCTTTTACGGTTGGTTCCAAAAATCGGCTGGATCTCACGCTGGCCGCTGGCGTTTGTAGTCGGCACGACAGCAGGCGTCTACCTGACACGTTATTTGGCCTCGAACGCTGTGGCGCAGATAAACAATTCGCTGAAGGATTTCATCGTTATTGGTCAGCCGGATTTCATAAGCTGGACGAACTTCAACTATTTGCTGATTATTATAGGAGTGACAACGGGACTAACCTATTTCTATTTCTCAAAAGAACACAAGGGAATAACCGGCGGCGCTGCCAAAATCGGCATCTACTTTCTGATGATAACATTCGGCGCCTCGTTCGGCTACACGGTGATGTCGCGTATGTCGCTGTTAATTGGCCGGCTCGATTTTCTATACAGCGACTGGCTGAGGCTGATACCATAGGGAAGTATTACGATAGCAGGGCATGTCTCCCCGAGACCTGCCAAATATCTGATAGCCGTCGGGTCAGGTCATACGACTCTTCGAGCGACCCGACGGCACAGTATTAAAGGCAGGAGTCAACGACTCCTTCCCTAGCTTTGGAGGCTTCGACCTGCCCAGTTCTGATATTTACCGATAGAATTCGAATTTGGCGATGTTACTGTTATTACTTTTTGTTATTTTTAAAATGCCTTTGCCATTTCCATCTATATTTGCCCAAAACAACATATTAAGAGGATACCAACCATGGGTTTCAATATATGTTAAATTATCTATTTTAATATTGTCTTCTTTTATTTCAATTATTACCGGTATTCTTTTATAATCCTTATCCACCATAGACCCTAAAAGAATTGTTTTACCGTCGATTAATGCTGGTTTAAGACCACCTATCAAAAATGGGTGAATTTCCTCATGTTCGAATTTTTCTCCTCTATTTCTCTTGCGTTTGTCTCGCATAGGTTTATCTCTAGAGCTATTGCCCGTTTTCATTGACCCTTTTGTTACACTAAAAGACTTCGTTCTTTCAAGGTTGCCATTTACCCAATTTAACAAGCTATAGTTTGTGGGACTAACGTCTGATTGTCCCCCAGTTACTACCAACTGATTATTTCCTTTATTTTCAATATCAACAATACAAATTAACTTATCAGGAGGAACGATATCACTAGCTTCAAATCCCAATCCCTGGCTATCTGACGCCAAAATATTTATCTTTTGGTCATTATATTTCACAACACAAAGATTATATTTACAACCCCGTCTATCATAACTTGATGGTTCTTCGCAACAAAACAATAACAATTCATTAAGCTTATCATTATCAATATCACCAACTAAAGCACTTTCAACATAATATGGAAAATCATAAGTTGATTTATTAAATTCTTGTTCCGTTAGATCATATATAACGATATTTTTACCTTTGAATATTATAATTTCATCTTTTTTATCATTATCCAAATCACCGGTTGTCCACACCTTGATATCCGATTCGTTTGCGTTTATATCGATTTTATATATAGATTTCCAATCTTCTCCGTTAAATTTTAATATAGTAAAAGTGGAATCAGATTTAACTATGATATAATCTTTTTTATCGCCTAACAGTTTTGCAATTTTTATTTTCACATTACGTGATTCTATATTAACGCCTAAGACTCCTTCGCAAACCTTACTAAATTCAGTAGGATCTTTACTATGAGATATTGAATTCATACAATTTAAAGCAAACATTATTAATAAGAGCTTTGATAATGTTCTTTTTACTTCAGGCATTATTCAATCTCCTTAATATTTTAAAATATATCCAAACCGCATAAAAATTATACGTCCTTACCAGATCAATGTTCATTATTTGTACCATACTTGCATAGACATTTTTCATACTTCAGTACCGTGCGCGGCATCCGCCATAGGCGGACTGGTCTGCCCGTTCATAAGGGGCACACGAGGACGTGTGCCGCCCACAACATGATTTTTTTGCCTGATATAGATCCCTGCTTTCGCAGGGATAACACCTGCCACCTTCTTCATCGTTTGTTTGTCCCGACGGCTATTTAAACCTGTTTATCTCCTCAATCAATGCTTCGGCAATTTCGGATTCTTTGAGCTTTTTGATTGTTTTGCCCTTACGGGTCAGAAGTATTTGATTCTTGCCGCCGATTACCCCGATGTCCGCCTCCGCCGCCTCGCCGGGACCGTTAACCACACATCCCATGACCGCCACCCTTATCGGCTTGTCGACCTGTTCCAGCGCTTTTTCGACATGAGCAACCAGCGAAATCAGGTCGATTTCATTGCGGCCGCAGGTAGGACATGAAACCAGGTCTGGTCCTCGGCGACGGAGATCCAGCGCTTTGAGTATCTCCCAGGCGGCTTTGACTTCCTGTTCGACATCGGCGGTGAGAGAGACCCTGATGGTATCGCCGATTCCCTGGTAAAGCAGTATTCCCAGAGCGACTGCTGATTTGATCGAACCTCTGAAAACCGGGCCGGCTTCGGTTACCCCAAGGTGCAGCGGATAATCGCATTTATCGGCAATTAACCTGTATGATTCGATTGTCTCCCAAGCTGATGACGCTTTCAGCGAGATTACTATATCCTGAAAATTATGTTTTTCTAGGATAGCAACATGCCTTAATGCCGATTCTACCAGCGCCTCCGGTCGAGGGCCGACGTACTTATCAACCAGGTCACGTTCGACAGAGCCCTGGTTGACTCCGATCCTGATGGGGATTGCTTTCTCTTTAGCCTTATCGATTACCTGCCTGATACGGTCCTCTTTGCCTATGTTGCCCGGGTTGATTCGAAGCTTGTCAACGCCTGCATCGGCGGCGGCTAAGGCTAACCTGTAATTGAAATGGATATCCGCTACTAACGGTACCCGGCAGTTAGCCTTGATTTCCGGTAAAGCCTCGGCGGCCAGCTCATCCGGTACAGCCACCCTGACAATATCGACTCCGGCTTTAACCAGCCTGCTAATTTGCTCGAGGGTGGCGGCAATATCATGTGTTTTAGTCGAACACATACTCTGAACAGCGATGGGCTGACTACCTCCGATGGCCATATCGCCAATTTTAACGGTTCGGCTTTTTCGACGGTTTATATTCATACCTCGAACAACTCCACAGGTATTCGCTTTTCCCTGAAATAATGTTGGATACCATGCAGCAGCTCCTGCACCAGGAAGTCTGGTGTGGATGCCCCTGAGGTTACCCCAACCTTTTCGGCGCCAATCAGCCATCTGAATTTTAACTCGCCGGCATTGTCAATCAAATATGCTTTCTTATCGTAGCTTCTGGCTATTTCAACGAGGCGGTTTGAGTTAGCCGATGAAGATGATCCGATGACTATGACGATGTCTACTATCTCCGCCAGTTGATGGATCGATTCCTGGCGCAAACGGGTTGCCCGGCAGATAGTGTTTACTGCTTTGAACGATGTGTAACGCCGTTTTAAGATACCGGCAATTTTATTGAACTGATTGACCGAACTTGTACTTTGAGCTATTAGCGCAACCAGCTTTTTGAAATCCGGTAATTCGCTAATTTCATCTTCGGTTTTTATAACATGAATGTGCTCAGTTCCAACGCCCTTTATTCCCTTGACTTCATCATGTTCCGGATCGCCGAACAGTATTACTTCATAACCCATTATGATAAAATCCTGGGCTGTCTTATGTATCCTTTTTACCAGCGGGCAGGTTGTATCGATTACCTTCAAATTTAAGGACCTGGCCTCGTTTTCGATGGCTTTTGGCACGCCATGAGCAGAAAATATAATTGTGCCGTCATTAACCTCGTTAATATCTCTGACACTTATTAGTCCGGCGTTTTTTAGCTCATTGATGACGGTTTGATTATGAACTATGTCATTTAAAATATGAACCGGTTTGGAAGCATCATCCAGGACCTTCTGTGCCATACGTATAGAACGCTTGACCCCCGAACAAAAACCGCGGTGTTTTGCAAGGTACAGCTTCATATCACCTTAGAAAAAATCAGAACATTCTAAGAGACCCTAACCTCTTTGAATTTTTTCAGGCCATAAAAATGTTCATATACAGTTGTATCATCAGCCAGTTCGGGATGATAGGTCAGGCCGATGATGTTGCCCTGTTCTACGGCAACGGGTTCGCCATTGTGTTCGGCAATGATTTGAACGCCATCGCCGATATGAGTAATCCTGGGAGCCCGGATAAAGACTAACTCAACCTGTTTGTTGTATTGTGTAAGTTTTCCTTCAGAAACAAACGAGTTAATCTGAGAGCCGTACGCATTCCTCGAGATGGTGATATCCAGACGATGCAGGGTTTCTTCAAGCGGATTAATAACCTTTTTTGCCAGCAGTATGATACCGGCACAGGTACCAAGAATGGGTTTGTTAAAATTTTTCAACGGCTCCCAGAGGCGGTTTGCCAAAGCCAGTTTTCTTATAGTTGTCGATTCGCCGCCGGGAATAATTAATGTATCGACTCTGTTTAATTGGTCGGGCGTTTTAACATAAACATATTTACGGCCGAGCTTATCCAAAACCCGGCCATGAGCGAAATAGTCGCCTTGTAAAGCTAATATACCATCAATCATCTTGTTTGAAGCAATTGATCCGTGGGTATTTGCCGAATATCCAGGCCTTTCATAGCCTCACCGAGGTCTTTCGATAGTTCCGCAATCTTTTTAGCGTCTTTGTAATGAGTGGCAGCCAGGACTATGGCTTTTGCCCGCACTTCCGGGTTGGATGATTTAAATATGCCCGAGCCGACAAAGACCGCCTCGGCGCCCAGCTGCATCATAAGCGAGGCATCAGCGGGAGTGGCAATCCCACCGGCTGCAAAATTGGGAACCGGCAATTTCTGATGAGTTTTTACCCATTTCACAATCTCGAACGGAGCGCCAAGGTTTTTTGCCTCGGTCATCAACTGGTCATCATCCAGGACAGTCAATCTCCTGATACTGTCGTTAATAAGCCGCATATGACGAACCGCCTCGACAATGTTGCCGGAGCCGGCCTCGCCTTTGGTGCGAATTAAAGCGGCGCCCTCGCCGATACGCCGTAACGCCTCGCCCAGGTTACGGCAGCCGCATACGAACGGGATTTTAAACTTTGATTTGTCAACATGGTTTTGTTCATCGGCGGGAGTAAGAACCTCGGATTCATCGATAAAATCGACCTCGAGAGCTTCCAGTACCTGTGCCTCAGCGAAATGGCCAATCCGACATTTAGCCATAACCGGAATGCTTATCGCATTTTTAATAGCTGAAATGATTGTCGGGTCAGCCATTCGAACGACTCCGCCCTCCTTGCGAATGTCGGCCGGCACTCTCTCCAGCGCCATCACCGCTACCGCTCCGGCATTTTCGGCTATTTTGGCCTGGTCAAGATTGGTAACATCCATGATCACCCCGCCTTTAAGCATCTCAGCCAGCCCGACCTTTACTTTGAAATCCTTATTATCAAACATAAGCAAAACCTCAACTATTAGTATGTCATTTATCGTTAATTAGTTTCATACAAAACTAATTTACCTGATACTTTGCTATTTAGCAAATCTAAAATGTCATAAGTTTTTCATAAATAAGGATATGGTTTTTGGCAGTTCCTGTCAAGTCTATAGATTTAGGTGCTGAAAATCAAAATGTTGGGTTTCTATCCGCTTGCGGTCCGCCTAAGGTGGAGAACCCAACCTACAAAAAACTCGGCGTATCAAGGGGATTGAGCGATGGATTTTAGCCAACCAATGTTCTATCCCTCAGGATGGAAGGAACGACATCCTGAGGGTTTCTCCGCCATAGCGTCAGGATGTCGCAAAGCTTCCATCCTGACGCATCATTAAAATAAGGATATAGTTTTTGGCAGTTCCTGTCAAGTCTATAGATTAGAGGGGGATTTTAGCCAACCAATGCAGCCCACCCCCACTTTGGTGGGGGTGGGGCACCAGGCACCAGGCATCTCAGCCAGCCCGACCTTTACTTTGAAATCCTTATTATCAAACATAAGTTAAACCTCAACTATTAGTATGTCATTTATCGTTAATTAGTTTCATACAAAACCAATTTACCTGATACTTTGCTATTTAGCAAATCTAAAATGTCATAAGTTTTTCATAAATAAGGATATGGTTTTTGGCAGTTCCTGTCAAGTCTATAGATTTAGGTGCTGAAAATCAAAATGTTGGGTTTCTATCCGCTTGCGGTCCGCCTAAGGTGGAGAACCCAACCTACAAAAAACTCGGCGTATCAAGGGGATTGAGCGATGGATTTTAGCCAACCAATGTTCTATCCCTCAGGATGGAAGGAACGACATCCTGAGGGTTTCTCCGCCATAGCGTCAGGATGTCGCAAAGCTTCCATCCTGACGCATCATTAAAATAAGGATATAGTTTTTGGCAGTTCCTGTCAAGTCTATAGATTAGAGGGGGGCTGATACTTATTATGAAATATAGGCAGTGAAATAATTAGTCTATTGACATCGACAATATATTCTACTATTTATTATATAAGATTGGGTACTAATATATCAAATTTATTGAAAGACTAGTATGCGTTTTGCGGGATTAGTAGATATACCAGAAGAGCTTATTAAAGCTCAAAAAGATGGGGAATTAGTTATTTTTGCTGGTGCTGGAGTTTCTATTGATCCGCCTTCGAATTTGCCTAATTTCAATAAGCTAGCATCTATTGCTTCCGTTAGATTTGATTTTCCCCTCAAAAACGAATTCGAAAATAATTTAGAACTATACTTTGGATTATTGGAGCAAGATGAAAAGCCGATTAAAGAATTTATATACGAGATATATTCTAATCCGGATTCATTGCCAAACCATATACACGGTCTTCTAATTGATTTATTCAAATCACCCGATTCAATAAAAATTGTAACAACCAATTATGACAGACATTTTAACACTGTTGTTGAAGAACGCAAAATGGATAATATTAATTTTTTTTATGCTCCTGCCCTTCCACCGGGTAATAGATTTAGCGGTATAGCATATATACATGGTAATGTTGTAAAAGGTGCTTATGAATTAGTTTTTTCACAAAGTGGTTTTGGCAGAGCATATATAACAGAAAATTGGGCAAGTAAGTTTTTGCATGATTTGTTTAAAACCTACACTATACTGTTCTATGGTTACAGACATAATGATACTATTTTAAAATATTTGACAAAAGGATTACAGGATGCGAAACCAATGTTTGCATTTGCTAATAAAGATGATGAAAAACATTGGCGTTATTATAGGATAACGCCAATACCATATCCAATAATAGAAGAAAAGGATAAATATAAAAGCGTTGTATTAACACTAAACAATTGGTCTAGTCATATACACATGAGTTTGATCGATCATCAAGATAAAATGAAAAGCATTTGTGACAACCCGCCCCCTGAAATGACCGAAACGGAAGTAACAGATTACATTGTAGACTGCATAAAAGATCAAATTAAAATTAGAAGTTTCTCAAGGTTTCTAAATCTCAATTATCTGGATAGATGGCTAAAATGGTTAAACAATCAAAAATTATTGGATAATCTATTTAAACCTTGCATGAATTTAAGTAAAGCAGAGATAGAACTATCAGATTGGTTAGCTAGAGTAATTGTCCAGAGTGAAAATGAAACTTTTTTTGAACTTATGGTTAAAAACAATCATGAATTAAATTTTAATATTTGGTATTCTATTGCTTTCTACTTAGCCCAAGAAGTAAAAAATAATTCCGATGAATTATTCACAGCTAAGTGTGTTTCAGTTCTTTTAGATACTATCCCTTCTTTTAAAACATATATACGACAATTGGGGATGATATTGATGAATTGCAATTACCCAGAAAATAAAAATGCAGCACTAATTCTATTCGACTTTTTAACTACTCCAGTTAGGCAGTTCGAAGAATCCTATTCTAAATATTATGACAAAGATGCTCGCTATAAAGCCGACTCAAGGAACAAATTAAAAGGTAACGTTTATGAATTGCGAAACAGTTGGGAAAAAATATTCAAACCTAATCTTGATTTCTATTGGGTTCATCTTGAACCAGTGTTAAATAAACAACTTACCATAGCACTTATCTCAAATGTTGCATTAGGACAAGCTAACTATAATAGTGATAGAGATAGTTGGTGGAGGAATGCAATTGAGCCACATCCACAAAATCATCACCCTAGAGATATCGATTTATTAATAGATGCAGCAAGAGATTTGTTGGAATATGTAATCCAGAAAGATGATAAGAAGGGAAAAATGTTATGTGATATGTGGTTTTCGACTCGTGTCCCTATATTAAAAAGGATAGCGTTACATGGTATATCTATAAATGATAAAATAATCCCAGAAGAAAAGCTTGAATATATTATAAGTAATAAACTTTTATATAAAAGTGATTGTAAGCATGAAGTTTTTAAAATATTAGAGAAATCTTTTGCTAATTCTAATAGACAAACGCAAGAGTCATTCATTAAAGAAGTTTTAAGAGGGCCTGATGATGAGCAATAAAGATCAAGAAGAACTCACAAAGGCATACCGTATATATAATATATTGTATTGGATAAAATCAAAAGCCCCCGAATCGATTACAGCTAAAGAAGCGTTTAATAAATTTCAGAAAGAATACCCCATTTTTAAACCCAGAGAACATCCGGATTTATCTACATGGAGTAGTGGCGTTCAACAAATTTTACCAGTAAGTCCCTTAAGTGTAGAACAAATCATAGAATATGATCCAAGTGAATTAACGAAACTGCTTTTAACATTTCAAGACGAGAGCATATTGACCGGACCAAACAGGGCTGGATTGTTAGATGAATTAACCAAGGCCGTAAAAGTGTCTTTTAATTTTAGTACTGAATTAGCAAAATTCCTAATTAATACAAATATCTGGGAAGATGATGTTTGGTATAGCATTATACAAGGTTGGATGACATATGACCTTACAGCAGAAAAATGGAAAGCAATAATTGATATCTTGTTATTGAGTAATTTAGCCTTGCCAAAAATAAGAAGTATAGGTGATATTTTAGAGAATACTATCGAGAAAAAACCTGATACTATTGATACAGAAACATTGCCATTATTAGAAAAATTCTCAGATGAGTACTGGGAAAGTTTAATTAATTCTCAATCTGAGTCCTCAAAGGATTATGATTGGCTTATGAAAGCTTTGAATAACCCTGCAGGCAGAGTCGTACTATTCTGGGTAAAAACCCTATCAAAAAAATATATAAGTCAAGATCAACCTTTCCCCGATGCCTACAAAAGACGTTTTGAACAAGTTATTAAAACCAACCACATTTCAGCACACATCGGAAAGACAGTATTAGCTAGTCAACTAAATTTCTTATATTATCGAGATCCCGAATGGACTAAAAATAATCTGCTTCCATTATTCGATTGGGATTTTAATAAAGAGATCGCAGAAGCATGCTGGGACGGTTTTTTATATTGGGGAAAAATACCACCTGGGCTAATTGATGATTTTAAGATTTTACTTAATAATGCTTTTAATTTTATTCCCGTAAGGTTTAACGAAAAACGTGATCGAGTATTGAGATTTGTGGAGGGTCTGATTTTTGCAGCACCTTCGTTATCCCTGAAGAGCTCTTGGTTCTACGAGATATTAAAAAAGATTAAACCCGAAGAACGTAAAGCCTTACTAAATAATATTAAATTTAGCATTAGAGAATTAACCGATAAACAAAAAGTAAAATTTTGGAATGAATGGCTTAGAGAATATTGGGAAGATAGATTAGATAGCATACCGGTTCCACTTGAGAAAAATGAAGCAGGTGGTTTAATAGAATTAGTACCTGAATTTGTAAACATATTTCCCGAAACATTGCCTTTTATAGCACGAACGAAAGAGTTTGAATTAGAGCACTCAATATTACTTGATGAACTGAAAGAATCACAGATTATCGAAAAGTACCCCGATGAAACGAAAGAATTATTAATACATATTATTTCTAAATCAGATGTACCTCCTTACCACAATGCTGATTTTGTCAATCTTTACATTAAGTTAAAAAAATTACTTTCTGAGGCCGATTTACGCCAGCTTAAAGAAAAGCTATTAGAAAGGGGATGTGTGCTTCCCGAATAGTTTTAATATTTTCCCGCCCGGTGCCCCATCCCCCGCGCAAGCGGGGGTGGGATAATTTGCAAATTAAACTTCCCTATAACCGTATCCTATCAATCACCCCATCATCAACCGGTTTGATCTCCAGCTTGCTGTTACGGGAACCTTGCAATATATCCACAGTCACCGAATCCTCGTATTTGTCATCGCTGTAACGGGCGGTGATAGCCGCGGCAAGCTCAATATCATGTTTTTCTGCTTTTCCACGAAGAAGGCTGATCGGCGAACCAGTGTTTAATGCCTCCAGTATTATATCATCATCATTTTTAAGCGACAAGATCTTCTCGTTTTCGCCTTCATTTCTGCCAACAATCAACTTGCATTTTTCCGACAGCCTGAACTGACGGCCAACCTTTAGCAGATTCAGGTCGTTATAATCGAAATCCTCCTTGTGTTTAAGCAAATCTTTTAGCCTTTTTGAGTAATGTTTATCGGTTAGTAGACACCCGCTGGCAGGGGAGGCATATCCCTTCAAACCGAATTGATTAGCCAATTCCATCTGGCGTTTACGGGACCGGCTATGAATATCCAGAAGCCAGTCTCTTTTTATTAAACCCACTTTTTCAGGTACAGTAGGAGGCAGATGTTTACCCGACAGCGGCCTTACAAGCCGTCCCTCAAGACCAGATTCATTCTCAATCAGATTCAGCGTATTGCGCATCTGAGACATCGGGCGCTGTCCCAGCACCTCGCCGGTTATTACAAAATCAGCGCCGATCATTTCTAAATATTCTTTAGCTTCTTTAAGCATTAATATCCGGCAATCGATACATGGATTCATGTTTTTGCCATAACCATGAGGAGGGTTTTTCACAATTTCGACAAATTTCCAGCCAAGATGACATAATTTCACAGAAAAGCCGAACTGTTCAGCCGCTTTATAGGGATCAGAGCCGCGCGATGATGAATCAGCTGCATCACCGCAAAAATGCATCGTAAATTTCAGCGCCTCAACCTCGATACCATGACGCATCATCACCAGTATCGCCAGGGTGGAATCGAGACCGCCCGAATAAAGAGCTATCGCTTTTGGTTTTGCCATAAGGCTAATATAATAGGCGTCATATACACCCGTATCAATTATATAATAAAGAAAGGGCGCCATAAATATCAAATATAAAATAGCGCCTCTTATTAACTGAATTTTATCTGTCGTCTACCGGAATAAAATCAGCAAATACTTCACAGAATTATCAGGCGTTAACTTTTTTTCTCGGTCTTGGCAAAATCATAATATTTGCCATAGTTGATTTTGCCGAGATTCATTTCGGAGAATATTTTCTTAAGCTTTTTGTGAAGATCATCCCAGAACTCAAATGAAGCATAGCTATCCTTACCCTTAAAACCGGACTCGTCATGAACATCCATATCGCGGGGGTTGACCACGAATGGACCCTGAGTAGCCTCAAGAATGTTTAAGAAAGTTATTTCTTCGCGAGGTTTACTCAGACGATAGCCGCCATGAACGCCTTTGTAGCTTATCAAAAAGCCTTTCTGTGTGAGTTCCTTTAGAATTTTCGCCAGATATTCTCTGGGGATTTTTTCATTCCCTGCAATTTCATTAATGCTGCAAGTTCGTTGTCCCTTAATAGCGGCAACATAAATAAGAGCGCGAATTGCATAATCAGCTTTTCTTGAAATCTGCATACCTTTCCTCTCTAATTAAAAGTTCATTTATTATATTAAAAAATATAGATATTCCTGTCAAGTATAATTTTGACTTTAAGATAATTTAATCGCATTTTAAGTTTTTTTCTACCATCTCCAGATTTTTTTTATATTTATTAAAACCATAATCGTATAAAATAGTTCCCATATATCTATTTTTATATTCAATTTCAGTCAGACTTCTCCAGTTATGAGCAAGGTCAATATTAAAACTTTCAGCCGGTGCAAATTCAGGGATTTGTGTGATTGGACCAGATTCATTATAGGGGCAGGCAAGTTGACAGAGGTCGCAGCCAAGCATATGATTGCCAATGAGTTTTGGGTTTTGCAGGGCGCTTTTCGCCTCTATGGTCAGATAAGATATGCACTTTACGGCATTCAATACATATGGTTGTTCTAAGGCGCCGGTAGGACAGGCATCAAGGCATATATGGCAATCGGCGCAAAGGTCGGGCTGAGGGATATCCGGATTAAGCTCAATATCGAGGAAAATCTCACCCAGAAAAATAAAACTACCGATTTTTTTATTGATAATCAGGGTATTTTTTCCTCTCCAGCCTAGGCCGGCTTTTAAAGCCCATAATTTATCGAATGTTGGCGATGTGTCGACCGCTATTTTGCCATTGGCTTCAGGATGTTCCTGTTTGATAAATTCCATTAGCGTTTTCAACTTGCTCTTTAGCACATTTTGGTATGGTTGACCCCGGGCGTAGATCGAAATATAGGGCGTATCCGCATTGTAACCAGGCTCTTTATAATAATTCATACCGACAGTTACAATTGAACGCTCTCCTTCGAGAAATAGCCGGGGGTCGCTTCGCTGACGGGGATTTCTGGCCATATAATGCATATCGCCGTGGTATCCTTTTTCAAGCCATCTGAGCAGATGGTCATGATCGGCGGGGCTGTATTCGGGTTTACATACGCCTAAAAGGTCGAAACCGAGCTCCTTGGCTTTGACTTTGATTTGTTCTTTAAACTCGGTTTTATTCATTAGAATATAACACTACTATCTTGTTATATGCTCGCAATGACAAAAAAGTATCAACCAATTTTTCGAATACAACACCAATCAAAAGGATATTGGCGCTGGAAATCCAGAAAGATCCAGGCGATTAAGCTTTTAGCATTTTACCACCAGACCTGCTTTCCATCCTCGATAGTGAATATACGTTCCTCTTCGTCGGAATCTGCCTCAACCAGCCAGTATAGGCATCCATCGGGAACATCATCAAAAACAAGCGGCTTATCGCCGGCAGCGCTCTTTCCGATTGACTGCCAGTCGTCCTGCCAGTAAAACAGCTCATACTCCAGCCCTTCGGTCAGAAACATTCTGGCGATTCCATCAGTCGAAATAGCCTGTTTGCGACGAGTAGTTGAGACCAGCCGCGCTGAAATTGCCGATTGCTCATCAGACTGCAATTTTTCGATACTGCAGTCCTCGTGCAAAATAAACGGCGCGCCAAACGGCTTGATTTCTTCATTAGTATAAAGTGCCGGCAGGTAGGCGATATCTTTGCCCATGTCGGTAAAGACTGCGGAACTGTTTTCGATTCTTCCCCAGTGGATAGCTTTCCATTCGCCGGAATTAAAAACGCAAATATAAGCGATGTCCACCGAGTCCGGAACGGCCTGTTCAAACGCAACCGTTACATCGCAAACATCAACATAGTCGACGGTAACATCGACATAACTTTTGCCGGCAAGCCAGCCGGGCACTTCTTCCTGCTTTTTCTTTTGAAATACAAGGTTGTTTTTTTGTTTGCTGAAAGTCTTACGGTAAACTTTAGCCATCTTATTAGCCAGGCGATATTTTCCCGGGTTGCTTTCTGCGCCCATGAACGGTGTTACTTTGCCGTCGGGAGCTACGATTGCATTCCAGGCATGGTTATTGCCCGAGTTTGCCCAGTATGGTGTATAATCGCTGGTGACTGCCAGTCCGTTAGCCCGCATAGCGTAGATCGTTACATTTGTCATATCCTCACATCGCCCCAGCCCGTTTTCAAGCATTCCCGAAAGTCCCTGATCGTTCGGATGGTAATAATAACGCGGGTCAAATTTGAACCATGATTTTATATCATCATTGATTAAAGCCGCCGCCTCGATTGGATCGAGGGGGTCGGCCATTTTGCTTTCGATATCAGAATATTTTTCCTGGAAAGTCTGACGCCAGCTTTCAAGCGGCTCATTGCTGCCGCGGTATGGCAAAACATATTCACAGAAACGGTCAAATGAAAGCTGTTTAGCCCAGGGTTTTTCACGCCAGGCTGTAAAAGCATTATCGATCTGGGAAATTAAAAAATTGGCGGTGATTACATTCATATCATAGATACGTTCATCTTTTTCAAAATCAAGCTCGCCATATTGCGCCTCTAAGGAATCGAAAGCCGATCGCAAGATGTCATAATCAAAATAGTCAAGCACGTTGAAATCGATCTGTTCGTCGCTGCTGTCTTTAAGAACATACGTGGCATAGCAATGCCCTTCCATGTTGGCAATCAGGTAATATGCGGCTTGCAGTTTGAGTGTATCATCTCCGGCCATATAAAGAGCCAGGATTTTTTCCAGTTCGGAGCGATTATCGCCTGCCTCTTTCAGAACTTCTGTTACCTCCGGCGGATAGGGTGACTTCTTCATACAGCTTCCGCAGAAGACTAACGTCAACAATCCGATCAGAGCAAAAATAATAAGTCTACTTTGCATCATTACCTCCAGGTGAGCAGTTTGAAACTTTAACAATCTGAGTAAAATTAAGGAATGCTATTAATTGAAACAAGCGTTTTCTTGTTTTATGAAATATGGGCATCTATGTAAGTATATTAATATGTGCTGGCATCTGCCATAGGCGGATTCTTCTGCCAGAGCTGTACAATACGTAATTATGCATACGTATAATTAGGTGTAACTTTGTCTTATTGACAAACTAAAAAAATATAAATTTATTGAATAAAGTATAATAATGTAGTTAGCATTTGCTGAATGATATCTAATCTTCTGTTATTTGACAACTCAGATCTTGGATAACGTAAAATGTTATTAATTAAACATAGGCTATCGGTGGACAGACAATTCTTAATATTAAAGGTATCTACAATCATTACAATTGCAATAGGTATTACTTATATCGGCTACCAATCGGGCGATGACTCTAAAGGTCGCCATCCAGAGGAGGAGATGGAAGTCTCAATTGAGCCGGGTATAATTACTATATGTTCATTTAACATTCAATTTTTAGGTCCCCATAGGAAGAAAGATGACAAAACCTTTGCAAATTTTTTAAAAGAGTACGATTTAGTTGTGATACAGGAGCTTGCGGCTCCTCTGGAAGATGGAATTCATCCTGATGCCGAAACATATTCAGCTATGTATAGATAGAAGGGAGCGTAAATGATAATATAATAATCCAAATTATCTTCATTAAATTTTAAATTGGAAATCAGGTACAAACTAAGTAAAAGTAAGTAAACGATGTAAAGTGCAAGTCCTTTTAAAAGGAGAGTAGGTTTTGAAACAAATGAAGTTTTTTTTAACTACAATATTCATTTTTTCGGTGCTCACAAATATTAGCTATGCTGATATAACCGATCAATTGACGTTTTCGCTGTCTGATTTTGATACATCGACTGTTTTTGCGCCAGATTCAAATTACTATGTTAAGGTAAGCTGTGATCTATCAAATCAGGTTCTTACTGATCAACCGGGCGATCCCTGGCTACCAGCAGCAGTATTTGTATATAGCTTACCGCAAGGAATGCAAATCGATCACGTTACTATAAATAGCAAAGAGACTACGGTGCTGGCAGCAATACATAATCTTGTTTATCCTGTACAAGAACCCATAAGTACATGTATGGGTTGTGAAATCCCAGATTTCGTACCGCCTGGGGAAAATTACAATTTAAAAAGTTTTCCTCCAAAAGCACAACTCACAACATGTTCATTACCAATCTCGTTCAGCCATGCAATGGGAGTAGGAGTCATAAAAATTAGGCCAGTAATATACAATATTGTTAATCATGAATTGGTGCTCATAACAAATATTTCAATAACGATCCATCTAAATGCTGCCGAAAGACAACCTGTAATAGTTACCGAAAGGAGCGCAGTTGCTGATAAAATTATTACGGCCTTTCTCAACGGTATTGTAGAAAATTCAGAAGATGTAGATGACAACACGCCTGTGGTAAATGTTTATTCTAATAATTATCCTGTGGATCCCGATAGTGTTCCGATAGAGTATATGATAATCACTACGGGAGATTTTGCTGCAGAACTTGAACCCCTTAGAAGATGGAAAACATCAAAAGGATACAAAACAAAAATCATAATTCTCGAAACAGATGTTTATCCAAATTATCAAGGAATCGACAATGCTGAAAAGCTAAGAAATTTTCTAATTGATTATAAAACTACTTATCCTAATGATTTTAATTTTGTACTTCTTGCCGGAAACAAGGATGTAGTCCCAATTCGATATACATTGCCATATGATACAGATGGGCAACCAGCTTTAGAATATCGTATTATAAGCGATATGTACTATGCTGATATCGATGGCAATTGGGAAGTCGATGGAGACGGAGTATGGGGCGAACCAAATCATGATGACCCGGATTTCGGGGCCGAAATATATGTAGGACGAGTTGCCATTAGTGAACCGGGGCATGCCACAACATGGATTGAGAAACTATTTTGTTATGAATTGCCAGGTTTGGGCGATCCGTCTTATCTTAATAGAGTAATGATTTCATCTTCAGACCAGATGGCTAATTCAGATCAGCCGCAACAAATTGCTGGTTTCTTTACTGATTTCTTTAATGTTGATACTGAAACTTTTAGAGAGCAGCCATCAGGCCATGATCCAGATCCAATCTCCCCTTCAGGCGAATCTATAATAAACCATTTAAGCTACCCGTCCGTGGGATATTATTTTAGTTTAAGTCATGGTGATCCTAATTATTACACTTGCCGCACATCTGGTTATAATGCCGACGATTATTCAGGAGTTACTACTTGGCAAGCTTTAATTCCTTATTTAATTGAAGGAGGTTTTATAGGAGATATAAGTAACAATGGTAGAGAATATCTCCATTCTTCAATAGCCTGCGGTCTTGGAATGTTGGATTGTGATGTGGTGTGGAATTACGTAGATGAATGCTTTGCTGAAAAAGATCTAATTATGGAAGGGGGTTCAATTGCAGGAACCTATAATACAAGAAACGGTTATGTCTCAAGTTCATACCTTCTTGAATTAACAAGAATTAGAAAATTAGTGGATTATGTTGTTACGGAAAATCGTTTTGGTCCTGCTCACTATTGCACCAAAGTACCTAATGCATATGACAATTTATATCTTGTTTATAGTAATAATTACTTTGGCGATCCAGAATTTCCAGTTCATGTTGATTACCCTAATACATTTATTGTAGATTTCCCATCAAGTGTCAAATTAGATTCCGTCCAAGCTTTAACTCTAAGAGTGAGAGATAGTTATTATGGCATCGGTGTTCCGGATGTTTTGGTAACCCTTTGGAAGGGAAATGAAATATATGAGCGTGGATTTACCAATATTACCGGTTATGTTTCATTGACAGCCTATCCCACTTCACTCGGCACAATCTCAATCGTTTGTTCTAAATCGCATTACATTCCTTTCGAAGATTCTATTTTTGTTTCTTATTGCGCTGATGCTGTTGCCGGAGATGTTAATGGGGACGGATATGTTCAAGGTTCGGATGTAACTTATGCAGTTAGTTACTTCATTATGGGCGGTCCGCCGCCTCCTGATTCCTGTATGTGTCCTGATGACTTTTTATATCATGCCGCTGACGTTAACGGTGACTGTATATTCATTGGAGGTGATGTTACCTATCTTATAAATTATTTAACAGGCGGTGGACCGGCTCCGGTATTCTGTTCTGATTGTCCCGTTGGCCGCTTGTTGATGTCAGATGTAAAAGTTATTCCGGTAGAAAGTACAAAAACAAAGGTTAATGTCAAATAATTCACGCGCTTAAGAAAGCTCCGGGGAAAAACCTTGACTTCCGGGGCTTTCTTGTTATATTACATTAACAGCAAAACCAGATAAAAAGGAGCAAATCGATATGAGAAGAATAATTTTCGCAATATTATTTTCAATTTGCATGTGTAGTTCAGCTATAGCTATACAGGTATCCGGTGATGTCTGGGGTGTGTGGAGCGCAGATGATAACCCGTATGAGGTAACCGGCGATTTGCGCGTTCCACAGGAATCGACACTGGTAATTGAGCCGGGCTGTTATATAGATTTTCAAGGGCATTATATGTTTTTAGTCGATACGAGCGCTGTGTTTGAAGCTGTTGGAACTGAGAGCGATTCGATAACCTTTACAGCCTCGGATACTATCGATGGCTGGTATGGCCTACGATTTTTCAATGCAAGCAGCAGTTGTGAAGTTTCCTATTGTATAATCAAATGGGGTAGAACTCCTGGTTTTGGGGAGCCATCAATTAGCAATGGGGGAGGAATTTTTATTAGTAACTCAAGTATTAATATCAGTCATTGTTCATTAAGCAACAATGAGGCATATGAAGGTGAGGGTGGCGGTATTTACTGCGAATACTCTAATATCGTGTTATTTGCCAACGCGATTATATCAAACAAATCCAGTTTTGGTGGGGCGGGTATTTGTTGCATTAACTCTATAGTGAATATTACCAATAACGTTTTTGAATGCAATATTACATTTTACCCTTTAGGTGGAGGTTTTGGCGGAGCTATTTCCTGTAATAGTTCTAATGTTATAATATCAAGTAATAAATTTTATCAGAACGGCGCTAATTATGGGGGAGGGGGCATTGTGATATTGCGCGGAACGGCTTTAATTGAATATAATATTTTTGATGAAAACAGTTCATGGACTTATGGAGGGGCTATTCACATCGTAAGAGCAACCTTTAGATTGAAGGGCAATTTAATTATTAACAATTATTTTTCTTTCTTTGGTGGTGGTTTATCGTGTTCTTCTGATACCGGCAGTATGATAATTGAGAACAATACCTTTTATGGTAACAGCGCCCGTGGCAGAGGTGGCGCGATTTACATTACTTTCGATGAAAATGATACATTATTAAATAACATCATTTATGGCAATACTGCATATGATGAAGATAACATCTGTGTACATGATATTGAAGATTCAATGCAGATTTTCTATTGCAACATCGAAGGCGGCTGGCCGGGTGAGGGCAACATCGATGCCGACCCACTGTTTATCGATCCCGATGCCGGCGACTTCCATCTGTCCTGGGCGAACTACCCCATCGATGACGAGACCAAATCGCCCTGCATAG
>CBFDEC010000045.1:0-24334 GCA_965603725.1 uncultured bacterium
CGCACTCGTCGGTGGCGGTTAAAGTAATCGTGTTGACCCCCGCTACCGGCGTGAACGTCACCGACCCATCTGTTAAAGTACCGTTGTCTACATCGCATGAGACAAGATTATCATCCACATCACTGCAGGAAAAGCCAGGTATCGTTATCGGCGCAAGGTCACAGACAGACATCGGTTGATTGCCCGGACAGAACGCCTCAGGGGGACTATTCAATGTCACCGTAATTGTAGTCTGGCAGACATCGGTTGCGCCGCACTCGTCGGTGGCGGTTAAAGTAATCGTGTTGACCCCCGCTACCGGCGTGAATGTCACCGACCCATCTGTTAAAATACCGTTGTCAACATCACATGAGACAAGGTTGTCATCCACATCACTGCAGGAGAATCCAGGTATCGTTATCGGCGAAAGGTCACAGACAAACATCGATTGATTGCCCGGACAGGTCGCCTCAGGCGGACTGTTCAATATAATATATGCATCCACAGTGCAAGTGTCGGCGACACCACATTCATCAGTGGCTATTAGCTTAATATAATTATGCCCGGCTTGCGGGGTAAGGCAAACCTCATTGCCATTTAGATCTCCGCCTACGGCCGCACATGACGCCAGGTTGTCATCGGGATCATAACAGGAGAAGCCTGTTAAGCAGATTTCAGTAAGTTCACATAAGAATATAGTTGTATCACATTTTCCGCCCCAGGGGCAGTTTGCCACCGGCGGATTGTTTAAGGTAATTGTAACATTGGTTATACAAGTATCAGCCGCTTCCAGATCATCAGTAGCAATTAAAGTTATTGTATATACACCCTCATCAGAAGGTGTGAAACAAACATTGCCGCCATCATCTAATGAACCCAGCGAAACAGTGCAGCTTTCAAGATTACCATCTACATCATAACACTCAAAACCAGGTATACAAACTGGACCCAATTCACATAAAAACACCGTTGTATCTGGTGGACATGTAGCTTCTGGAGCATTATTGCAGGTAATAGCGAGTATCATGTCATTATGGTCCCAATTAGCGGAGGTGTGGTTATCATCGATATAAACGAGGTAATCATAGTCACCTACAGTTGTAAAATCTTCGGTGCTGGTTATGAAGTCATAAGTCGCTCCTATCCCTTTATAGGGTCTTACATCATAGACTAAAAACCATTGATGTTCATTGGCGGAGGATCCTCTTGTAAGGCTGCGTTCTGAAAACAAGTAAGAATCATTGCCGTCATAGATATAATTACCATTAATATCGTTCAACAACCATAAACCAACAGAATCACCTGGTAGATTTGTAGTAATTTCATATCCCTCATTATCGGGTCCTTCAAAAACCCAGAATGTATTATCGCCAACTCCAAGATCAGTATAATAACCAAAATGATTGATATCCCTCCAGAGCGAGTATTCTTTAAGTAGTTCCCAGGTTTGTGTACCATCACAAAGCTCGATAACTACGTCATTAGAATCTTCAACAATAGGATCTATACGAACGCCATTTACTTCTAAATATGCGCCATAACAAGTAATAATTTCATTCTGATCATATTGTCCATCATAGCTCTTGGCAAAAACAACCATTCCATCGTCATTTATGTACATCTTGTTATAGATGTAATTTCCAGCATCATCCTTTGCCAACCCGTCATCAATAACCCCCGAAATATCATCAGTTTCAGAGAAATAATAATCATTGTCATTGTTAATATAAGCCCAAACATTTAAGCTTCTTACGCTTCCGCCTACATGCACAGATTTCTTATAATAATCGATATTATTATATTTAAATGCAAATGTCCATTTTGATTCCGGATTACTTAAATTCCCCAAATCCCAAATGTAGTATGGTGTATCAAAACTCTCATTGAAATTATTTGTTTTGATCGATTGTCTAGAATCTGAGGGCATTCCGTTCACAAGCGGCACTATCCCTTTTTCACCGGATACAACAAGCATGATATTGCCGCTATTAATCAGGGTGCCTGATACGAAGACTGTCACATCTGAGGACGCGTTGATATTATTAGTAATATCATAGGATGCTGCAGCTCCTGTAATCTGAGGATATGAAGGGGATTCAATACCAATCATTAAATCAGATGAGCCAAGGGTCGGATCAACTGAAAGAAAAAGAAAGAAAAATGCTATAGCAATTAATTTTTTTATACCATGAACTTTAAAACTTATTTGCAATAAACCCATACATTCCTCGCAAAGACATATCTAAACGCCCTCAATCTTTAAAATGCAAAAATTATTTAATCAAACAATGCTTGGGGAACACACTTTCTTACGGCAACCCTGATTTCCGAAGAACCCCAAGAAGTTAAAAGTTCTTTCTTTAGTTATGCAAATATAATCATCGAGAATATGCCTGTCAAGTATTTTCTTTATCTGACGATAAAAAAAATTATGAAAGTTGATTTTAGCCTGACTATAAAAAATGCGATAATATCGGGAAAATCGATCGATTTTTTCGAGCTGAAATGGAGCGAAGAGCTGTCTTCAGTTCAGCTTGCTGGACGGTTTAACCAATGGCTATATGACGATGAATTCATAAAAGATAAACTCCCCGATCTGAACCAGGCCAGCCATTGTCTGCTTTCTATAACCCCAACATAATTAACATGTTACAGTTTTTCCGCTGATTCTGCGTTCCGCAAGGGAGGAACAATAATAATATTAAGTCTCTCAAAAAGCGGTAAGAGTGAAGCTATTATTTCGATATTTTCCTGCTTGCTCTTAATATAATATAAACCCTTGTTTAATTTTGTCAATTCATTTGTCCGGCTATAAACTTTGCTTCTAAACTCGTCACCCGATATCCGGGAGCAATCAATTGTCTCGACCATTCTCTTAAATTTCAATCCCTTAGAATAAGCCAGCGAGTCAATATATGACGATGTATTATTTTGATAAATATATGTTAACCTTAGTCTTTCAGCTGCGCCAATGATAAGCTGAATCAGCTTCCTGTCAATATCGCGGTCAACCTGGAAATATATTGCGTCTAAAACAGGGAAAATATTCAAAATCGTCAGCAGGTTTTCCTCGTTTAATTCCCGATTTTTTATTCTTCCTGAAAGTTCATGGCCTTTAATTATAATTTCCCAGCTTTCTCTGTCTGCCGGTATCTCTAATATACACTGTCCCTTACTCGATTTAAGCGCTTTTGCAAGCTTGCCGCCGGGTACCTGATCGGGACGTAATATGAATCCGAAAGGTATATCAAGCCAGATAATATCCAATGCCTCTTTCTGTTTAAATTCGACAAAATCTTTAAATATGAAAGAAAGCGATGAAACCCTGGCCAAGGTATTTGAGCTTATCAATCGAAATTCCGCAATTGTATCGCCATCAACCGGAACAACAAGCCAGCTTACAAGGCTGCCGCCCTTTTTTATCTCAATGGCATCCGTGACCAGATTTTCAAAAAAACTGCATTTATTTTGAAGTCTTAAGATAAACCATACATACGGCAATCCCCTGGGCCATAATAAACTAAAACATGGATAATCCTTTTTTTCGCCCTTAAAATTTAACGGCTCACGTTTAATTTCCACCTGACCAAGACCTAAATCCGCCACAATCTGAGAATAGATCAGTTCAACATTATCCGGATCAATAATACTGCCTTTCTTCAACACGATATCTAAAATGCCGTCTATGTCAATCAGTTCTGGATAAAACCTGGCGCCAATTAGAAAAACTGCAATCATTATCAGTATTGCAAGCAGCAGCTTTTTAAGAACTAAGTTATGTTTTTGTCTTTGGTTACGAGAAACCCAGGTTGTCATTACGGTCCGCCGATTGATTTATCTTCCCAAATACGTATCCGCATAACACCGTCAGGAGATCTTCTCAATTTGTATTCCGCCCGGCCGGATGCCTCAAATTGAGTATAATTGTAATCACCGGTTATATCTCTTAACACCAGATGAAAATTAACATACCATACTTCCCAGATTTCACCCGGATGATCTGGATCGTTGTCCCATTCCGGCAATTCCGGTTCCTGCCGAATCGGCAGCCAGGTATCAAGCCGGATTTCATCGAATATCTCAAACAACCTGCGAGTACGGTAGATATCGCCGGATACCCCATCACGGGGAACCTCTACAATCTCAATCTCGCCATACCGATCCTGATCGATATAAATGAAAACGAATTCATCATCAAGGCAGTTCTCGTAAACGTCAATGTCATAGTTTTCATAGGCATATTTGAAATTCGCCAGCACATTGGCGGCGGCGGCAGCGTCACTGGTATCGCTTTGATCGGCAATCGGCGCCAAAAACCTCGATTCCGCCTGAGCAGGGGCAAAAGGATTAGAACAGGAAATTGAAGACAACATTCCCAGGATAATCAGTCCCGCCAGCGCCGTCATATTAAGACAATGTTTTATCATCGGTTCCTGTATTCCGCCTTAAAATCTCCCCAGTCGTAACCGCTTCTCCCTGACGGAATTTCCTCCCATAAATAAATAGTCCATAAATTCAAGGACGACTGGTTTAAAGTAAATGAGGCCAGACCCTCTGCTTCAGTTGTGTCTATCTGCAGTGAATCAGATTTTATGATAGTCAAGGTATAATTTCTATAAAGGACTGCCAGAGTATCTCCAATATTATCAGGATTGTCGCTCGATATGCTCATTGTAAGGTCGAGATAATTGCCGTTCTGGCTGAAAGTTGTAAATATATTTTCAGTCGTCGTTATCTCCACGGCCTTATCCCAGAATTGAAAAAGGTAACCATTACCCTGGGCTTCCGCCTCGATCGAATCCTCGAACGCTGAAAAAACAAACCCGCTGTCGAAACAATCCTGGTAATTCTGAATATTTTTCTCATTATAGGCATACATTAAATTTGTAATCATCACCTCAGGAGTAGCCGGCGTTTCCCAGGAGCCGGTAGCGCCTGCCGGCTGCTGGCCGCCTCTTGTGTCAAATGGATTTTTTAAGCATCCAGAAACAGCAACCAAAATTATCAATATTATCGGATATAACCGTTTCAAAATGTATACCTCACAGAGGCGCTTACGAATTCTGAAATATCAATTACCTTTCCCATATTTTCCCATTTGCGGCGGCTATAACTTAGGTTTAAGCGCTCCGACTGACTGAAGTTCCATGTTATATTGATAGCGGCAATCTTCTTTAATTCATCCAGCCTCTCCTCGCGAACAATATTCCCCCTTTCAAATGTAGGGCCGGAATCGTCAAGCTTGTGATCGTACTCTTTTTTTGACTCCCAGGAACATTCAGGTTCTATGCCAAAATTTCGAAACGGATAGTAACTGATTTTTACACTCAGGCTATGGTATCTCCGATCCCAGCCGGTTGCCTGCTGCCAGTTATTTTCGTCCCATATAAGTTTGCCGTAATCCTCATACCTGTATGTATATCCCGGCATTAAAGAGAACTTATCCGACAGCCTCAAATTAAGACCTGTCTCAGAGGAGCCCCTCCGAAATATTCTACTTGGCGTTTCTATGGGGTTAGGGACATAATCGTATATGATATAATTCGCCCGGATTTCATAGCTCTGGTTTATTTCAATGCCCGAGGTTAAGTCCCAATTAAAAGTTGATCTTAGAATATATGTTTCATTTTGATTATTGTTTGCCGAATTATATCTGCTGGTGTAAATCTGATAAAAACTGCTGTAGCCAAACACGACCTCACCGGTGAAGTATTTATTAAATAGATGTTTATACCGTATGTTTCCGATTTGGGTTTTCAGATCACGATCGTATATTGATCCTCCATGAAGGCCGTAATAGGAGGTCACTCCGATTATACCGTCAAAAGAAGCGCTGTCATCGGGGGAAATCTCAGCTGACGCTTTGAAAGAAAGCTCGCCCATTTCATGCCATTGGTCCAATTCGCTTCTGCCAAAATCTTCCTCGCTCCAGCTATAACGATATCCCGATGACAGCCAAACTTTGCCGAACAGAATTTTTTCAAGTTCTATATTGAAGTTACGACCCTCGGTATAATTATCAGACCGCAGTATTGATGATATATTTGCCTCAGAATTGTAATAATAGCTGATAAAACTCAAATCACCGGTCAGGCGGGCTGAGAAACTTACAGGCAGCCTTATCCTGGCTAAATATTCTGCTCTGCGGTCAACCTTGACCTGTCTCACAATATTGGCAATATCCTTTTCCTCAGGCAGTTGCCCGGAAATATACCGGGTAGTACTTTCAGCGTCTTTTAATATCCATTGAAGCGTATCGGCAGCGCTCCAAACCATTAGCCCGCCCAATCGGGCGCTAAATTCGCTGTATGGGATTCGGTTAAGATCGTAATATTTATAGGAAATAGATGATTCCATGTGATTGCCCAGGATTTTCAAAGGTTTCGAATTTGTCGAAAAACCATAACCAAACCCCTTATCAACTCCGGTAGGTTCGTCGCCGACCCTTTTTATTGCTTTGTTTGCAATAAACGGATTGATCTCGAAATATTTAAACCGCTTATATGGCATAGTCAGCTTCAGTTCGGAGCTATAAATGATCTTTTTCTGAAGGGCGTTTCTTGAATGGCTCATATATGGCGTTAAGGAAAAACCATCAGCGATCTTATAATCTGCGCGGAAATTTGTCCATAGGTGTTCCTGCCAGTATTTGAAGGGCTTTTTTATAAGTGTTGAACTGGTGTTGACATCCAGATCGCACCTTAACCTGCCAAAATTGGAGTTTCTTTTTAGGCTGTTTTCCCAATTGTAAGTATTGTTATTTTGAGAATAATCAAATATCAACAAAGATGGATTAGAGTTATCGGCAAAACCCGCGCCCATCAGCGACCATAATCCCCAAAATATTATTACCTTAAATCGCACCATAACTCATAAAGGTTCAGGTAGTCATCAAAAGATAACTGTTCAGATCTGATATTATCCTGCTTCCCGATCTGTTCAATCATGCTCTCACATTCTTTTTTCGGTAGATTTAATCCCAACTGCATGGAATTGTTGAGAGTTTTTCTCTTTTGCCTAAAACAACCGCGAACAAAGGTTTTAAAGTTCTCAAAATCTTCCGGTTCCCGGCTGACAGGTTTCAGTTTGATAACCGTTGAACCCACCGCGGGAACAGGTTTAAAAGCCCCTGGATGAACTCTAAACATGGCCTTGATATCAAAACCAGCCTGCATAATTATAGTAAACGACCCATTAGCCCTTGCTCCCGGGCTGGCTGTAAGTCTGTCGGCAACCTCAGATTGAACTGTAAAAACCGCATTTGAAACAGCTTTTTTAAACTCAAACAGCTTTTCTAATATAACCGTTGTGATATTGTATGGTATATTGCCGATCAGTTTAAACCTGCTCGGTAAATCGGCTGATGTAACCGTTAAGAAATCCTTCGCCAGCAGGGTGAAGTTGTTCACATTGTTGAACTTATGTTCTAAAACCGATATCAGTTCACTATCAAACTCAATCGCTGTAACACGACACCCTTTTTTTACCATAACAGCGGTAAGCGCTCCCTTGCCAGATCCTATTTCAACAATATTTTCACCGGGTTGTGGATTCAACGCCATAACAATCCTGTAAGCGATATTTCTGTCTATAAGAAAATGCTGACCGAGGCTCTTTTTTGCCCTAATCTGAGACATATTCTCTTACTTTCAGGGGAATCCCAATATTTTCAGCGACCTTTTCACAGGCTTCTATATCTATTTCGTGTAATTTTACCACACTTAAAACGGTTTTTATGCCAGCATTGTTGCATTGTTGCGCAAAGTTGACGACACCCTCGTAGATATTTTCGCCAAACTGGGGACTGCAAACTTTGTTATATACAACAGAATCAGGGGCGTTAAGACTCACATTGACAACATCGAATAAACCAGCCAGCTTTCCTGTAAGGTCGCTTCTGGTAATAATATTTCCCTGCCCATTTGTGTTAAGTCTTAGCCGAACTCCTTTTTGCCTCAATTTCTCAGCTAATGAAATCAGCAGATCGGCTCTAAGCGTCGGTTCTCCCAGTCCACAGAATACTATTTCCTGATAATCATCATAATCGGCAATACCGCGCAGAATTTCCGTCTCGTCGGGTTCACGTTGCAAATGCAGATTATGTCCGGCAACATGATACCCCTTATTTTTCGGGCAGAAATAACAGTTATTAGTACAGCGCATTGTTAAATTAATATACAAACTGCCACCGATTTTATAAACAACTTTCGGAGGGTCGGCTGCAGGCAGCTTTAAGGCCCGGCTTGCATTAAGCTCGGTGATCCTTTCGATATCCTCGAAACTGTATCTGGGGAAAACCTCTGTCAGCTTTTCGATTACATACCTTACGTAGTCGGGACGGTTGCGTTTGGCGCGGTAATTTTGCGGCGCCAGATAAGGACAATCCGTTTCGGTTATAATCCGTGAAACCGGCAGTGTCTTTGCCACCCGCGGTCCCTTGGATTTGGGATAGGTGATAGGTCCGCCGAATGCGATGTAATACCCCATTTCGATTCCCTCGGCGGCATATCTTTCATCGCCGGGGAATGCATGAAGGATTCCGGAATTTCTATCGCGTCCTCTCAATATATCAGAAGCCTCATCGAGCGCCTGCCTTATATGCAGAACTACCGGCAGGCCGAGCTTATCGGCCAAATTCAGCTGCTTGATGAAGGCTTTTTTCTGAATATCGGGCGGCGACAGGTTCCGGTAGAAATCAAGGCCGATCTCGCCGATTGCCGCCACCTTTGGATGTTTGGCCAGTTTTTCAATCTCTTTAAAAGCAGAATCGGTCAGCTCTTTTGAGTCGTGGGGATGATAGCCGACTGCGGCGTAAATATAATCATATTTCTCGGCCAGCTTGACTGATTCCCGCGATGATTCCAGATTGACCCCGATATTAACTATAAAGTTCACGCCGTTTTCATGGCATTCAGAAATAACCCGATTGCGGTCGTTATCAAATTCCGGAAAATCGAGATGAGCATGAGTATCTATCATCATCCCTCCTTCAACTTAATATAAGGACGACCGGTTTGATGTCAAAGGTATTTCAAAAAGTGGAAAGTTTGAAAAAAATCAATTGCGGATAAATGCAGAAATAATGGCTTTAATCGATCACCATCTCTCGTTTGTTGGCACAACTTTATAAAGCCGCCCCTCGCCGGCTTTAAGGGTTGTCGAATAAGATATAGGGGAAAAGAGGAATAACAAACCCGGGAAATGGAAATGGTAACCGTTCATTAGAGCCTGTGATTTTGCTAAAAAGATGGATTGAATTCATGTTTGACCCATCTTCTACAGTTCTGTGTTTTCCAGAAATCGCCCATTATCTATCAACAACTTACGAGAAATCAAGCCGCACAACTGTAGAACATGGGTTTGAAACGTAAACCTGCTGATGATATTGTGATGGTTAAGGAAATTGCTAGTGCAATCTTCGGCAAAAAGAGTTCTTAAAAACGCAAGTAATAGATTTTGCATTTATAAAAACTTATAACAAAAAAGCCCGACTAAATAGCCGGGCCCATATTAACTTGGTTATACTTGGACAAAATCAACATCAAACAGTGGGTATATACAATTATTTAATCAATCATCCGGCTCCATATCAACATAGTAAATAGCCAGCTGGACTATGGTATCATCTGGCTCGGGTGAATTATAAGGAACCAAGGTAAACCGACGCATTGGTTCACCAATCTGCCTGACTATAAAGCCGTGGTTGGGCAGGTATCCTCGTATATAATTTTGAATCAGATGAGAGACGTCAATCTTTAACTCCGTTTCTCCGCTCTGGCTGATATGGCCAATGGCTCTCATGGTATCGGCTAAATCGCCTCCGGCATTGTCCCAGGGAATATTCCAACCAACATTATCGGGGGACCATTCTCTTGTCAGCGGGCACGCTCGAAGTTTGATAAGTCGATCGAATTGCTGTGGGATATTTATTCTAAACCGCAACTCCGCCACCATCACGTATTTGGTCGTATCCAATAATTCCGGCAGGTCAAATTGCAGCAGCGCCCTCGTGTCATTTGCATCAGCAGGATTGACAATTACACTTGCCCGGGTGATATTGACTATTAACGAATCCAGGCACCAGGCGGATGATGAAATAATTAATATAGAAAGTGCAATCATTGCCACCGTTTTTATTCTACCCTTAAACATTTTTCATTCTCCTTTCTAATTCGACATCACTTTAACAAAACCATCTTTTTAGTCTGGATCTCTTCAGGAGTCTTAAGGGAATATAAATAAACGCCGCTTGAAACGACATTGCCGAAGTTATTTTTTCCGTCCCAGATAACAGAATATGTTCCCGGCTGAGTTTCCTGATGGTAAAGCTCTCTTATTTCCTGGCCAAGAATATTATATATCTTGATACTCACCAGCGTTTGTTTTGGCACATCAAAGTTGATTCTGGCTGTGATGTTAAAGGGATTGGGATATGATTGATTAAGAGCCAGCTTTTTGGGGAGATTCAAGACATCCGCGCTGACCTTGCCATATTCGGGAGGTTCTTCAAGAAATGGTTCCCAGATCACATCCCCTATGATATTTTCTTCAATTTCATCCGGATCAGTTGTCCCCCACCAATTTAACTGGGCAGATACTTCCGGGGAATCGTATACCGCCAGGAAAATTTCACTGTTACCTTCAAATGAATTTTCTCCTCTATAATCTTCGGTGCCGAAATCCAAATAGCTGTTAACAAGTTCGCCTCCCCAAATATTGTGCTCAAAGCGGGTCAACCTTACTTGCCCAGCATTATCTACACCGCAAATCCCTATCTCACTGTAGCTGAATAAGTTAGGAGCATCTTGATCTCCAATTATATCAGCATATCCATTTTCTAGTATAATTCCATACCAGAAATTATTTACACAGCATACTGCAGGTCCTATAAGAGTTCCTTCGTGTGTATCGAACAAGACTATTCCCAGATCAAAGTTTGAAATTGTATTATGCAGTATTTGTGGTTGAGGCATATCATCGGGTTGGTCTCGCTCAACCCAAATACCAACGCCACCATCTGACATAGTATTTACTTTGATTTCCGGTTGGGCACGGCCAATGGTGCCGCCAAGATACTTAATGCCTTGGCTATGAATACCTTCAATAATGTTCTCATAGAAAACTGCGAAATCCTCAGCGTTAACAACACCTATAGCATACAAGTTGTTATCAACAAAATGTGAATTATAAATTGATACGCTTTCTGGGTAGGTGCAGGTAATACCTGAATAGTTTGAGTTAGAGATATTACAATTGTCTATGAAAATTCTGGAGTTCTTTAAGGCGATTATAGCCTCGTAATTATCAAGAAACTTGCTGTGCGAAATATAAACAGAGTTTGCGTCCTTGCTATGTATCCCTTTTTCAGCGTCGCTGATGACAACGTAATCCAAATCCGCGTCTGCGCCTCCTTCAAGTACTATCCCACCCCAGGGAGGTTCTACTCCGCCTTCTTGCTTTATTGAAATAATCACAGAATCGCACACGTAACCTTTAGCGTTCAATCCCCCCTCTTCGCGAACCTCTATGAACGCCCTAGATGTTACTTCAAACAAAGCCGGGCCGACAATTTTTAAGGTGGCACGATCTGGAACCGTCACATCATTAACAACATTAATATTACCCTGGTAGGTCAAATTGGTATTGATAGCACCCTCCAATTCGATCTCATCTATAGGCAGTATCTTAAACAACCGCCCCTCGCCGGCTTTCAAGACAGTTGTAAAGGGAAGTGTCGTATTGGGCATGATTGATGTATAGGTCGTCTCAGGATAGCCGACCCAGTTTGCAGCATTGGTACCTTTTGCAATATCTATTATAAAAACAAAATCAGAACCAATTGTAGTTGGGTTAAGCTTAACAACAGCCGTAATCTCCGGCGCTTCATTGCCAATTTCGTCTCTCGAACAAGCTCGATTGACCAGCATAAAATACTTATTACTGCCATCATTGAATTCGCCAACTTGCAGCCAGCCCAAATCGGGATTATCGCTTCCAGTTGAATCGGGATTGGTGCAAGCTGTAATATCATCGATGAAACCGCTGGAACCGGATGGGAAAGCCAGTTCAGGATCAACTGCATAAGCCGTCTCCCACGTCAACCCCAGGTATGTCGAATCAATCGCTTTGATGTAGGGGTTGATGTCGTCTCTAACCGTTTCACCTATACGTGTAAGAGAAGCAGTAGTTATAAGACCTACCGGATCAGGAGGAGCATTACCCCCATAAAGCAACCAGAACATTATGCCTTTGGGATAGTAGCACATCCCAATATAAGTTTCACAGCGAAGTTCGGCCGCCGTTGGCTCGCGTCGTATCTCGATAACGTCCGGGTAAGGCGGACCGTTATACCAGTATTGAGGGGTATACATCCACCAACCAGTCGAATCGGCAATAGAATCAGCCAGGACAGCCCTTATGGAATCACATGGTACAACTAACCTACGGTTTAAAGCAGATTGCAGAGCAGAATCAGGATTAATTACACTAAAACCTGTATAAGCCGTGCCGCTCCATATCGGATACAAATAGCACCACAATACCTGCGGTTTGGTAATCTTTACGAAATCCCGATAGCCATTGGAATGCGTATTACCCGAACCATCATATAACCAGGAAACAGCGCCCACAGGATAGTTATAATTCGTCGAATCGCGAATTAACCTGTTAATATAAGCGTATGGCCGATAATTGCCCGGCCATTGCGTGTCTTTTAAATGCCAGCCAAGAACCTTATTCTGGAAACCAACGCTGTCAACATAGTTCACAATATCTTCTGCAATTTGAGGATTCAAACCTAATATCAAATCATCGCCATACTGGCAGTGGACTAAAAACGAATCGATGAACACGGTGCAGTTGCCCGCAGTCCAAAATCTCAGGAGCATCCTACTTCCGCCAGTTGAAGCCTCATCGTCAAAGATGGTATAATAATTCAGAGTATCCTCCGGTAGATATTTCTCGTTAGTCAACAGAAGCAGTGTGTCTCTACCTTCAGTAAAATCACCTACTTTGAGGGTATCATAAAACCTGCATGAATCTAAGGAACTTGCCCAAAAAACTTCGAAAACACCAACAACGGCGTCATCACCGCCCGAGCAGTCTTCAACTCTCATCTGTAAGTATGGATAATACTCTAAGTTGACCGTAGTATCAGGGTTCAACCAGTTTTCTCTATTGCGTTGCAAAAACTTCAATATGTCCAGCATATAACGAGGTCCACTACTTCCCAAACAGTAGACTCCATCGTCATCAAGAGAATCAACCCTCAGTTTAAACTTGACGTTATATAACGCACTATCTTCCGGCTGAGACACAAAATAAGTAGAATGAGCGTACTTTTTTTGAGGCTTTATATCAAACTGATCTGGCCCCCAAAACGAACCCCAGGGATAAGGATATATTTCTTTCTGGTAAAATCTGCCTACCTGGTCTGTGTTAAACTCCCCACCGGTATGCTGGTTAATGCCCAGCGTTTCATGCATATAAGTAAGCAGCGAATCAGTGAAAATATTGGCTCCGCCTTTCGAATACGCGCCAAATGGCATAACATCATCATCAATCAATTGAGCAAATGCTATTGCCGGCAAAAGTAAGATTAAAACTATCTTCTTGAACATTAAAACCTCCCTGCAACTTGTTTGAATGTATTTGATATTCCTTAATGATCTATATAATGTCATTCCCATGAAAATGGGAATCCAGAATTCAAGCAAAGACTTGAAAAGCCCATTCTATCCGCTGGATTCCTGCTTTCGCAGGAATGACAATCATTGAAATATTTCACTTCACCAACACTAACTTCCTTGGCTTGCCTGACACCTCCAATCCCCACTGTGATATCCGCGCAAAATAAACACCCGTGGAACATTCATTGCCATTGTCATCTTTGCCATCCCAGATAATTGTATGCTCTCCTATGTCCCTCCTCTCTTTTATAAGCGTTCTTACCTTACGGCCAACTATATCGTAAATGTTTATCTCTATCTCCGCTGGTATCGGACCCAGGTTAGCTACCCAATAAACGATGGTAGTTGAAATGTTAAACGGATTAGGATAACTCGTCTTGATAGACGTTATCTGCGGTAGGATCGCTCCAGGCTGATTCCAGATACCTGTTGTTAAAACCTCAAGCTCTTCTGAATAATCCGAAATATTATCCTGATTATCAACGGAGGCTATCCGATAAAAGTAGTTATGTTCATTATTAACATTAGTATCAGTGTAATATGATGTGTCAGGTTCCGCAATAAGATTGAATACAGATGGCTCAAAGCCTGAAACCGTATCTCTATATAATAAATAATTGCTGAAATCGGCTTCGGTGTTATACCGCCAGTTAATATAAATTGTATCTGAAACAAACTCACCCGAAATGCTGTCCGGTATAGCCGGCGGTAAGTCATGATATATATATGATTCGCCATAAGGACCACCATAAGCGCCTATATCAGATCTGGAACCGTCTACATCGAAATAGTCTGGATCACCGGCATCAATAAGGGGGGAGAATGCCTGAAGGTGAAAGTCGTCATCTGAAAAATACATCGGGTTGCAGAAAATATTGCCAACCGAATCTAAATTATAATCCCAGGGATTGTGAATATCAACGTTGTTATTGTAAAAATTATTATAATTGATTATACAATCACCATATACCCTGATTCCAGGATTGCAACCTGTAATTGAATTATTAAAAAGGGATTGAAATTCTCCAGCAGCCATTCCCTTTTCCCACGTATCTCTTACATAATTATTATATTCTTGATAAGAATCGACCGTTATTCCACGCCGGCCATCAATAACGATATTATTCCTGATATAAACATCACCAGTAAGAATTCCTGAGCTTATGCCTGTTACATTTGCCCCTGGTTGATTTATTATTATGTTATTTTGAACAATGGCGGAGTGAACCTGTAAATATATTGCCCAATAATGATATGAATTCAATATCAAGTTATTACTAATTATATAATCACCTATCCATATTGGAAGATCTATTGCCACTCCACAACTATCAAATATACAGTTTGAAATTATGGATGGACCACCGGCTGATTGAATTCCACGACCAGAATTTTTAAACATGCAATCACTTATTGAAACGCCAGCGTAAGGTCGTGCATATAATCCATGCCACCCATCTAAATGCTGGAAAGTAATCCCCTCAACAGAGCACTCATAATCGATGGTTAAAACCGGAACATGATATTCATCTGTAAACATAAAGGTGCTGTCAATCCCCATCCCAATAATAGCCAGAGAGTCATGCACTTCAGTCGCCACAGCCTCATACCATTCCCCAGCCCCTATATACACCGTATCATGCGGGCTGGCGGCGTCCACCGCTTCCTGTATCAATTGCGCCGCGGTCTCCCAGCTTGTGTAGGGGTACTCGTTAGAGCCCTCATGGCCGGCGTAGTGGTAGTCGGCGCGGGCAGGGGATAAGAGCAGTAGAACAACAAACAATGCCACTATATGAATTGTTTTATAATCCAAACGTCTCATTTTGAAAGCCTCATATATTTTGTATCTTTAAACTCATCTGCTTTTAACATTACATAGTATTCAATAGCTCTTTGCAGCAAATTATCGAGATGATCATAGACCATGTAATTACCCGGTAATAGATCATCTTTAAAATTCCAGGCTAATTTACCATCATTGAAGTCGCTTCGGATGAGATACTCAAACAGGTGGTTATCCAAAATTCCTTGCTCAACTAAATCATCTCCGAACTGACAATGAACCTTAAAATAATCTATATAGACTTTGCAGTTGCCAAAGGTTCTGAACCTGAATAACATCTCTTGAGATGTTTTGTAAAGACCTTCTCTTAAAGTATAAAAAGCATTATTGTAACCATACCATTTCCAATTCAATGAAAGTAATGTATCAGGCTGTGATGGTAAGTCCTCAACATAGATAGTATCAGTGAACCTGATTGAGTCGATTGAAATATTTATCACCTCAAAAATACCGACAATAACATTTGTGAGTGTATCTGCTGTTTCAATCATTATCTTTAAATAGGGATAATAACTCACATACCCTTCCGGGTTTAAAACTATAAGCCGTTGCTCCTGCATAATACATAGACTATCCAGCATGTAGCCATCCCCCTGCCAGACCAAGTAGGAATTGCCATTAATATTTTCTAAAACGCCGTTTTTACTTTTAAAGCGGCATTCTGAAACGCTGTCCTCTGCCTGACAGATAAAGTATGTCGCCTGTGTATATTTCTCCAAAGGGCTGACATCCTGTGCTAATGCAACTAATGGCAGAAACGTTAATATTACTACTAATGCTCTCATAATTATTTTTTCATTTCACCAATACCAATTTCCTTGGCTTGCCTGACACCTCCAATCCCCACTGTGATATCCGGGCAAAATAAACACCCGTGGAACATTCATTGCCATTGTCATCTTTGCCATCCCAGATAATTGTATGCTCTCCTATGTCCCTCCTCTCTTTTATAAGCGTTCTTACCTTACGGCCAACTATATCGTAAATGTTTATCTCTATCTCCGCTGGTATCGGCCCCAGGTTGGCAACCCAATAAACTATTGTTGTTGAGATGTTGAAAGGATTCGGATAATTGGTCTTGATCGATGTAATCTGCGGTAAGGTGGCTCCAGGCTGATTCCAGATATCTGTTGTTAGAACCTCAAGCTCTTCTGAATAATCCGAAATATTATCCTGATTATCAACTGAGGCTATACGATAAAAGTAGTTATGTTCATTATCAACATCGGTATCAGCATAATAGGAGGTTTCCGGTTCAGCGATAAGATTGAATACCGATGGTTCAAAACCGGTGATTGTGTCTTTGTATAGAAAATAATTACTAAAGTCAGCTTCGGTATTAAATCGCCAGTTTATGAAAATCGTATCCTGAACAAATTCGCCGGAAATGCTGTCAGGTATTGCAGGCGGTAAATCCTGATAGTTATATGATTCTCCAAACGGCCCACCATAAGCGCCTATATCAGACCTCGTGCCATCCACATCAAGGTAATCAGGATGGCCGGCATCGATACATGGTGAGAAAGCCTGCAGATGAAAATCATCATCGGAAACAAGCATCGGATTACAGAAGATATTGCCTGTGGAATCGACTTCATGACCTGACAAACGCAAATCTATTTCATTCTGCCAGAAGTCATTATAACTTACCTCACAATCGTCCGTTTCAACATCTATACCCCAGTTGTTGCCAGCAACTACATTGTTGAATAGGGTATCACCAGCTCTAGCTCTAATACCTACAGGATTTGGACCAGTATTAAAATTAATGACTACGTTATTCCAGCACCTGCCCCATGCTCCAAAACCACCATTACCATATCCAACCACATTATTTTTGATTATTATTGTATCTCTGGGGATAGCACTGCTAATCGCCCAAATATTGGGCAATGGCTGATTTAAGATAATATTATTCTGAACTATGGCGGAATAGACATCAAGCTCGATTGCCCAATTATAAGATGAATTTAAAATTAAGTTATTATGTATTGAATAATCACCGCCACCGCCCGGAATAAATATTGCTGTTCCACAACTATCGAACAGGCAATGCGAAATCTCCGATATCCCGCCTTCAGAATCAATCCCTATAATAGAATTAAAAAATCTACAATTTTTGACAGTATGACTTGCATAGGTTCTTGCTCTTACACACTTCCAACGATCAAGATGCTGGAAAGTAATACCCTCAACAGAACATTCATAATCAATCGTTAATACCGAAACATGGTATTCGTCAGTAAACATAAATGTGCTGTCAATCCCCATGCCTATTATAGCAAGCGAATCATGTACCTCTGTAGCAACTACCTCATACCACTCCCCTGCCCCGATATACACCGTATCATGCGGGCTGGCGGCGTCTATAGCCTTCTGTATGCTGTCTGCCGCCGTCTCCCAACTTGTGTAGGGGTATTCGTTTGAGCCATCATGGCCGGCGTAGTGGTAGTCGGCGCGGGCAGGCAGGCATAATGCCAATAATGCCAACAGGCAAAGTGTGTAAGCTGCGATTCGGTTTTTGGCTTTCATATTGTCAATTACCTCAATACAATATTATCAATCCGTGGGGGCCTAACAGCAATATAGCTGTCCAGGTCAATTTGTCAAGGTAAAATACCATAGAAATCAGCCTGCCCAATTATAATCGGGACATTTATACAGCTGTTATGGCGCTCTTTAATATGTATTTGAGCGCCCACCCCAATTACAGTTGACTTCAGCAAGTCCTAAATGCTATCTTGGCGTCGTTGTGGATACAGGTTTTATTGTATTCATCAGCAAAATTTGACATTGCGTGAGAGTATTACAATTTCTGAAATATCTGTAGAGCGCTCCTGCACGGCAATGGGAATATTTAACGATACAAAGGAACAATAAAATGGCTGAAAAATTCAAACTGGTAGTAATCGGCGCGGGACCCGGCGGTTATGTAGCGGCCATCCGCGCCCGGCAGCTTGGTTTAAAGACTGCGATTATCGAAAAGGAATACCTGGGCGGAGTATGTCTAAACTGGGGCTGTATCCCCTCGAAAGCGCTGTTGTATGTAACCGAACTTAAAAGGACTCTCGAGGGAGCAAAGCGTCTCGGCCTGACCGCCGAAAACATCAATATCGATATCGACAGGCTGAAAAAACATAAAAACGATACTATCAAACGGCTGACCGGCGGCGTTAAGATACTGCTTGAGAAGGCCGGAGTGGAGATAATTTCCGGGCGTGCCTCGTTTATCGATAGAAATAAAATCGAGGTCGTCAGCGACAGCGGTAATTCACAGGTCGAATCGGATAATTTCATCATCGCTGCCGGCGCGTCACCGTTTGAATTGCCTTTTATAAATACCGACGGCAAAATCGTCGTCGACGCCCGCGGCGCTATCGATCTTCCCTTTATACCTGAAAATATGGGAGTAATCGGCGCCGGTCCGATCGGGCTGGAGATGGCCACTGTGTACAACACTCTTGGTTCGAAAGTAACTGTTATTGAGTTGTTGGACTCTGTGTTGCCGATGCTCGACGCTGATGTTTCATCGGCAACAGATCGCGCCTTGAAAAAGCAGGGGATAGAAATATATGCATCATCGAAAGTCACATCAGCCAATAAAAACAATGACAGAGTCGAGATCAAGGTGGAAACACTGGACGGTAAAAAAAGTATGTCATTTGATATGCTGTTGATCTCCGCCGGAATGAAACCCAACTCCTCGGGTTTGAACCTGGAGGAGATCGCGGTAAAAACAAACCGGCACGGCTTCATCGAGGTCAACAAACAAATGAAATCGAGTGTACCGAATATATATGCCATCGGCGACGTTGCCGGCGGAATCCTTCTGGCACACAAAGCCTCACATGAGGGTATGGTTGCCGCAGAGGTAATCGCCGGTTTGGATTCAAGCGTTGACTGGAAAGCGGTTCCTTACGCTGTATTTACCGATCCGGAAGCCGCCGGTATCGGAATGACTGAGAAAGAGGCGAAAGAATCCGGCCGGACGATCAAGGTAGGCAAGTTTCCATATCGCGCTATTGGCAAAGCAGTTGCAACGTTAGCGACAGATGGTTTTACAAAGGTAATAGCCGATGCGGAAAACGATACGGTGTTAGGCATACACGTGTTCGGACCGCATGCCGGCGATATCATCTTTGCCGGAACAGCCTTGCTCGAATTTAATGGCACAACTGAGAATCTTGGTCATCTCATGGCAGTCCACCCGACCTTATCCGAAGCGATGATGGAAGCCGGCCTCTATACTGATAAAAAGGCGATACATATTGTTAACTAAGAGTAGATAATAGGTTCTTATAGTTATTGCTTTTCAGCGATGCAAATACGTCCCTACAAAGAAACCGATGAAAAGGCGGTGATCGCTCTCTGGCAGGAGGCGTTTCCGGATTCGCCGTCATGGAACGATCCGGCTGAGGACATTCGGCGTAAGCTTGCCATACAGCGTGAACTGTTTATTGTGGCAGAAATTGATGCAAATATAGTCGGAACTGCCATGGCCGGTTTCGACGGCCACCGCGGCTGGGTCTACTATGTGGCTGTTAACCCAGAGTATCGAAATCAGGGCATCGGCAGAGCCCTTATGCATTACGTGGAAGAGTCGCTTGCCCGTATCGGCTGTACTAAGCTTAATCTTCAGGTGCGCACACCAAACAATGAAGTCATTGAGTTTTATAAAAGGCTCGGTTACACTGTTGAAAATCGAGTAAGCATGGGAAAGCTTCTATGATATAAACATTCATGGATTGGCAATATTCTTATGTACTGCTTATGAATGTTAAACTTAAACTGAAAGCATAATCTTTCAGGAAAGGGGAAAATCATGAATTGCATTCACATATCAAAAAACAATGGGATTGCCATGATCACTCTAAACAGAGGCAAAGTAAATGCGCTGAACCAGGCTTATGTGGAACAAATCAAGAAATGTCTCGAGGATTTGGAAAATGACCCGGAAGTCCAATCGGTTATTGTTACGGGCGATGGCAAATTCTTTTCTTTTGGATTTGATATTCCTGAATTTTTAAGCTATTCAAAAGAATCCTTTATCAGGTATCTGATCAAATTCTCCAGCCTTTACAACTATATGTTCTTATTTCCCAAACCATTGGTGGCCGCTTTGAATGGTCACACAATTGCCGGAGGCTGCATGTTGGCTATAGCCTGTGACTACCGGATTATGACTTCGGGAAAAGCAAGAATTTCTTTAAATGAAATCGCCTTCGGCTCATCAGTTTTTGCCGGCAGTGTTGATATACTTAAATTTTGCACCGGTCAAAGAAACGCCGAAACAATATTATACAGCGGCGCCATGTATTCTGCCGAGGAAGCAAAACTGCTGGGACTGATCGATCAGGTTGCCGCATCTGAGAATCTGCTGGATGACGCCATTAAAATAGCTCGCTATTTCGCCAAGAAAGACAGCGCCGCTTTCAGGAGTATAAAGCGGCACATACGGAAACCCGTTGCCGATGAGAGCCAAAAAAAAGAAACGGATTCTCTTTATGAATTCGCCAATATCTGGTATTCAGAGAACACCTGGAAAAACCTCAAGGAAATAAAGATATACTCTTAAGTGAATGGTTTTTGTTTCAGGATGGAAGCCCGCCCAGGCGGACGACATCATGGAACTTGTACTTCAGGGTGGTGTTTTGCCATTATAAAGAAGGTGATCGCTGATTGCCTTTTTTTATCTTAAAACATTCAGGTTATCCCGATTATATTGACACACTCCCCGAGCGGCCTTTTCATATTATCGTATTGTTGACAGGGTGATGGCAAGATGGATACTTAATCAACCTGAAAAAACGAACCTAATAAGCTAGACCCACTTTCTTTATCTGAAATTATTATATTTATTATTTGCTCAGATATTTTATATGTTATTGCATTAGTGTCCGGCCTTTTGATAAACAATAAACTCACAACTGTCATCCCCGCGAAAGCGGGGATCTATAATGTGGTATATCCTGTTCAATCACTTCTGCTTAAAACAAACCGGAAAAACATCAATTACCATAGATTCCTGCTTACGCAGGAATGACAATTTTCGTATCTCAAAATAAAATCCATAATCTTTGAAGACAACCACATATAATATGACAACTCTAACTCCTTAAAACAAAATCGATTAATTTCTACCAATATTTCACAATCTTCAAATCATTCATCCTGTTCTTGAAAAAGTCCGGACACTAATGATGTTATTGAGTAACTTATTTATAAACACAAAACCCGCGGGGAGCTCGAGAAAACTCCCCGCGGATATACGAAAGAAAGAGTGAGTTGAAAACTTATACAGCTTTCATCTTAGGTTGCCGGTAACTTGCTCGTTGACACGATCTTATCCAGGTCGAGATAGATCAGCAGCCTGTCTTCGAGTTTAACTACTGACTTTATATAATCACCGCTGGCATAAGAACTGCTTTTGCCGGCGATCAGTGTAGGAGCGTCTTCTAACAGACTCGTAGACACTCGCAGCACCTCCGAAACACCATCAACAACCAGCCCGACAACCTCACCGGCAACATCGACCACGCCAATTCGCGTTTGGTTGTCATACTCTTTCTCAGGCATGCCGAATTTCTTGCGCAGATCGATTATCGGTATCACCTTGCCGCGAAGGTTGATTATCCCTTCAACATAATGTTCAGACTGAGGCACCTGGGTAATCTCGACCATCCGGTTGATCTCCTGGACTTTCAGGATATTGACCCCGAACTCCTCCTGGCCGAGGTTGAAGACCACCATCTGTTCGATATCGTCAGACTGTCCCTGTTTGACGTTGAGTTCTTCAGCCATAATTACACCCCCGCTTTAACGTTGCTCTGGGCGTCTTTGCGCAGTTTGAACCCGCCAACGAGGTTTCTGAGTTCTTCTGCCTGACGGTTAAGCTGTTCGGCGGCGGTGGCTGATTGCTCGGCTCCGGTGGCGGTTTCTTTGGTGATGCGGTCGACGCTTTCGACGTTTTTCGAGATCTGTTCGGCGGCAGTCGACTGCTCCTCGGAGGCGGTGGCGACCTGCCTCATCATCTCCTGGACGGATTCGATAGCCGTGTAGATCTCATTCAATGAATCGTTAGTTTTCTGAACTACGTCCTTGCCCTTACTGACAATTTCATTTGAATCATTCACCTGAGCGGCGGCAGTAGTAACATCAGCCTGGATACCCTTGATGTTGTCGGCAACTTCCTTGGTGGCCTTGGTGGTACGCTCGGCCAGCTTCCTGACTTCATCGGCGACCACGGCAAAGCCCCGACCCTGTTCACCGGCACGGGCTGCCTCAATAGCGGCGTTTAATGCCAGTAGGTTAGTCTGATCGGCGATGTCGTCGATAACGCTGATAATCTCACCGATGGCTGTGGCTTTTTCGGATAATCCCTCAATGTTTTTAGAGGTTACATTTGAGGATTCAACGATTTCATCCATACCCCGGGAAGCTTCGTCAGCCATTTTGCTGCCCTCTTGAGATTTGTCACCGGCATTCTTGGCTTTATCGTTAGCTTCGGCGATATTCTTTGTGGATTCTATAATAGTGGCTGTCATTTCCTCTACAGCGGTTGATACCTGGGCCGTCTGGTTGGTTTGTTCCTTGACTCCGGCTGACAATTCTTCCGAGGCTGATGAAATCTCATTACCGGCGCCGGCTAACTGCTCGGTGTTTCCAGCCACTGTGGCGATTATATCATGCAGTTTATCCATGAATGTATTGAACCACCTGGCCAGGTCGCCGACCTCATCTTTCTGGTCTATTTCGATCCTCTTGGTCAGGTCGCCTTCGCCCTGGGCAATGTCTTTAATCATATCCACTGTACTATCTATAGGCTTAACAATGCCGCGGGTAATTATAAAGGCAACAAGGATGCCGATAATAACGGCGCCGACCATGAAACTGATTGCCATAGTAATTGCCGAAGCCTGAGCGCTGTTCATTTTTTCTTTCTGACCCTGGCGCAGTTCGTCACAGCCCTCCACCGCCGTGCGAGCTTTGGCAACCATCTCATCTTCAAGTTTCAACTGTTCATGATAAATATCAACATATTTGCCGAAAGCCTTTTGGTAGTCTTGCACGGCTGCAATAATTGCATCAATTTGATCCAGGTTGACTTTCTGCTTCATCGTGGTTGCGGTAAGAACCGCCTGGTCTATCATTTGGTCGGATACTTCCCTTACTTGATCGGCGTACTTCTCATCTTTTCTAATTACATAGTTTTTCTCAGCCCGGCGGCATTCAAGGACATATTTGACCAACCGATTGGCATCGTCGGCTTTCCCAATTCTTTCATTTAATTTTCCATGTTCAACTTTGTCAGCAAACTCTTTATTCATCTGTTCTTTTTGGCCGACTCTTAAGTCTTCGCATTGTGTCATGGCATCGCGGGCCGCTGTTTCCATTTCCTCCAGCGCCTTTTCTCCATCCGCATACAGTCCTACCCATCCGTCGAAAGCAGTTTCATAACCCTGCACATCTTTCTTCACATGCATGATAGCGTCTTTGTCGTTTTGATCATCGAACGCGGCATGCGTTTCATCAATTTGCTGGTATATATCTGCCACAGTCTTATGAACCTGGTCGGTATACTTCTGGTCTCCACGCATTATGAAGTTTTTCTCCTGCGTTCGGCAGTCCTTGGCGAATTTGATCAGCCGGTTGGCATCATCGGCAAGTTCTACGGTTCTACCGACTGAAGTCAAACCGTCATAACCAATATAGCCGATAGCAACAGTAAGAACCAGCACCAGGCCAAAGCCGATGTACAGTTTTTTTCCGATTTTCAAGTTTCTCCAACTCATAATCTTTTCCTTTCAATTTGTTAAATGATTTT
>CBFDEC010000046.1:0-22726 GCA_965603725.1 uncultured bacterium
AGCTTTTGAACATTACCACCTTCAAAGAAGGTGGTTTATCAAGTTTCAATTAAATCATGTATTTCCTTAGGCTTGAAGAAACCTAAAGACTTTCCATGATGTTGTTGCTTAGATTGAATATCGCACATAGATTCATCTACAAATTTCAATAGTATATTTTTTCTTTCACTCCAACTCCTATCATATTTAGTAGACAGATTTCTTACTTTTTTAAATATATTAAAATTCGGTCTATAACTTTCTGGTCTTTTGTCATTATGTTTAACTATATCAACATTAATGATTTCATATTTTTCAAATCGCTTTTCATTGGGTAACAATCTGTAATTTATAGGATATAGACGAATAAATCCTTTATTTAATACAATTCCAGCCACACATACGGTCTCTTGGTATTTTTTACTTGGGTTTGGATATGCTTTTACAGTGATAAGGATGTTTTCGTTTTTGTCAAACATATAGAAAAGCTCCCTTTTATAATAACCGTTAAAGGTGGATTATATTAATTTCCTCATCATTTACTAAATTCAAATAAGATGCTACTGTTTTCCTATGACAAAATCTAAAATCTTCTTCGTAACAAAAAATACACGTTTTATCATTTTTTAATATATTCACTAGAAAATTAAGCTCTTCATTTTGTTTTTCGAGATATTTTTTATATTTTTTAAAGAAACTATTATAGTTTTTATCTTTTCTTAATTTTTTTCTAATCTCAGGAGGACTGCCGAGTTTTTTTAAATGTATGTATTTTATTCCATTATTTGAAAAATACTTTATCATCTCATTTTTTGAAAACCCCTTTTTCCTTGATTTTGGATAATATCTTATGTCTATTAATATCTTTATGTTTTCATCTTTTAAAGTAGATGCAAAAGTATTAAAATCAGAATTTTCATACCCCAGAGTATATATTTCATTATTATTCATAATTTGATTCCATCAACATTCTCTATCGGTAAAGAAACACCTTTTTACATAAGTTAATAATTCATTTATCATATATTTGTCAATAACATATTTCTATTGATCACATATTTGAAAGTTCAGCCAGTTCGCAGTCCACTGGACATGAACCGGCTGTTTTTGCAAAAAATACTATGGACAGGTCACGCCTGAAGGCTGCGACCTGTCCAAACAAAAACATACCCAACCTGCATTTTAGCCCTCCTGAAATCAAATTGACTTTATCTCTATACTTTCATATTTTGGCATTTCCATGTATGTTTAATAAAGTGAAAGGATAGAGATGTTGAAACTGGCGGTTTTTATTTCGGGCGGCGGCACCAACCTGCAGGCCTTGATAGATGCCTGCCGGTCAAAGTTAATCAATGCTGAAATCAAAGCGGTTATTTCCAACAATTCCAAAGCCTATGGCCTTCAACGGGCAAAAAACGCAGGTATCGACACTTTTCATATCAGCAAAGTAAAATATCCCGATGTTGATAAATTGGCCAGCGTCACCTTAGAAGTTATGGAACAATTCGATATCGATCTAATAGTTCTGGCAGGTTATATGAAGCTTTTGCCTACCGTGATTGTCAAAAAATATCACGGACGGATTATTAACATTCATCCGGCGCTGCTTCCCAAATATGGCGGCAAGGGGATGTACGGTATGAATGTCCATAAGGCGGTTATAGAATCAGGCGATAGATACTCCGGGGCAACTGTGCATTTAGTCGATGAGCAATATGATAAAGGCGTTATCCTGATCCAGAGACGCGTTCCTGTCAAGGATGATGATACCCCGGAATCACTCGCCGCCCGGGTTCTCAAGGTCGAACATAAAATATTGCCAATGGCGGTTTCCCTGTTTATAAAATGAAAAAATATATTTTACTTTTTATTATTCTATCATTAATTACAGTACAGCGGGTATCGGTATACAGCGCAACATACATCCGTGAAATTGAAATAGTAAGATTGAACGTATTCGACAAAGAATTGGAAAATGGCGGCAATTTCATTTATCGGTTGGCTAATAAGTTTCATGTGGTAACCAGGGACCGGATAATCCGTCAGGAATTGCTGTTTAATAAAGGCGATCCGTTTGACTCCGAACATTTGGAACAGAGCATTAGAAATATCCGGACTCTGCCTTTTATCGGCGATGCCACAAGTAATATAAAATATGTTGCTGATGATTCAATCGATATCGAAATAATTGCCGAAGACTTATGGACTACTACTATTGGCATCTCCGGTGAGGGAGGCGGTGGACAATATAATTTTACTATTTATGCAAACGAAAAAAATACAGCCGGCCTGGGTCTGGGAATTGATGTAAATCTGCAGTTTACAACCGATGATGATAACGGATATCTGATCCAGATATCCGACAGACGTCTTATGGGAACCCGCTTAATGTATGACCTCATACTGCGTGATTTTTCATACAGCAGAGGATTTGGCGTTCTGCTGTACCATCCTTTCTATTCTCCTTATGCCAGGTGGAATTATGGCATATCCTTTAATGTTCAAGATGCCAAACAACGTTTATTTTATCAGGGGCAGGAATATTTCAGATATGATTATGATTATAAGGATTTCCAGGTTCATCTAAAACGAGCTTATGGCATGTATAATCGGTTTGAATCCGGATTATTATTTAAATATTGCCGTAATGATTACAGCGATAGACGGTCTGAATCTCTCGATTTTCAACTTATTCCCGAAAATGAGACTTTCAGCGGACCGGGTGTAAATTTAGCGCTTTCTATCAGACGATATTTTACTGCAACTTATCTCGATGAATTCGGCACAATCGAGGATTTGACCGAGCATGCAACTATAAGAGCAACTTCAATCTGGTCGGGTCCCGCGTTCAATGGCGATTACGAAGCAACTTATCTGGAAGTTGAATCAGGTTTTTTCTTCAGACCAACTCAAAATCTTTATGCGGGCTTTAAGAACACGTATTCGAATTTTATTGCCGGTTCAAGCAGGGAAAGAATCACCAATACTATGCAATCGATACTTTATTACAAACCATCGACTTATCATCTTCTGGCCGGGCGGTTTTTCTCTCATTTCGCTTGGAGACAGAAGCCTAGTTACCAGATTGTTCTCGGCGGGATAAACGGTTTGCGGGGCTATCCCGACCGCTATTTCGAGGGCGCCAAGCTGGCTTTGATGAACGCTGAATATCGTATCTTTACGCCGGTTCAGATATTAACCGTCAGTCTTGGCGGGGCAGCCTTCTTCGATGCCGGTTATGTCTGGGATGACGGCGAGAGCGTCGATATCACTGATCTTAAAAAAGATGTTGGTTTGGGTTTAAGGTTTGGTCTAACCAAATCCTCAACTGCTCGTATCGTATGTTTTAATGTCGCTCGGGCATTGGATCAGGATCACTGGTATATTTCATTTAGAACAGGGAACCTCTTTGGTCTGGCAAGATACCAATAAATACAGCAGAAATTTCTGGCTGTTTTTAGTATCTGTAACCATTATCAGGTTGATTGTGGCATTATTGCTTGATCCTGCTCCCCAGGAGGCATACTACTGGAACTATTCCCAGCATCCCGATCTCTCATATTTCGACCATCCGCCGATGGCCGCTTACCTGATATATCTTTTCACAGGCATTTTTGGCGACAATGCTTTCGGGATACATTTTTCAGCGGTATTTATTTCCTTCATTCTGTCGCTGGTTATGTTTTATTCTGCAAAACTGCTTTTTGATATCAAAACGGCTTTCTGGACCGTTGTTGTCGGTTCTACCACTTTCATTTTTGCCCTTGGCGGAATAATAATCACCCCGGATGGTCCTTTATTGCTGTTCTGGTTTCTGATGATGTTTGCTTTTTACCAGGCTGTTTCAAGCAATAGAATCAACTGGTGGCTTTTGACCGGCATTTTTGCCGGCGCCGCTTTTATTTCAAAATATCCGGCGGTTCTGGCATTTATAGGAGCTTTTCTATACATGATAACCCACAGGCAGAGAAGGAAACTGTTTCTATCGATTGGTCCTTACCTGTCGCTTTTCGCTTTTGTGATAGTCTCTTTGCCGGTTATAATCTGGAATTACCAGCACGATTGGGCAAGCTTCAGTTTTCAGAGCGGACGGCGAGCATCGGAGGCTGTCGCCATTCGTGCTGATTACTTTTTCGGTTTTCTCGGGTCGCAGATAGGCGTGCTGGGGGTCTTTATGATGCCTCTTTTTATCTGGGGAATTTGTAAGGCGGTCAGCAAAATTAAGGATGATCCCCGGCTGGCGCTTTTTTTCTGGTTTGCCCTGCCGACCCTCCTGGTTTTTCTGCTGGTATCGCCATTTCATTATGTGAAAATGAACTGGCCGGCGCCGGCTTACCTGTCCGTTCTGCCGATAACTGTGTATCTGTATTTTAAATATGCATCACGAGCCTGGAAAGCATATGGAAAGTTTGCGCTTATATTCTCTATAGCCGCAACTTTGATAATCCATGTTATAATTCTTCTGCCGAATATTGGGTTTGGCAGAGCCGACACGATACATGGTTGGCGGGAATTAGCTGTCAGGGTTGACGAAATCAAAGCTGATTTATCAGATGAGGGGGAACTGTTTATCTGCGGTTATGAATACAAGACCGCCTCAGAACTGCGGTTTCATCTAAGCGGACAGCCGGAAGTGTATTCGAATAATATCGTCGGCAGAGGAGGACTTGCTTATGATTTCTGGAGCGACCCCAACGACCTGGTCGGGCAAAACTGCATTTTCGTATACGATGATAGAAACAAATTCTGGGGTTCGCCGCCGCTTTCTGATTTCTTTGAACGGGTCGATGATCCGGAAATTGTAACTGTAGAAAGGGGCGGAAAAAAAATTACTGACTTCTACATCTATCAATGCTATAAATATAAGGGGATAACATGATAAGCGTGATGAAAACAGATCTTGGGGATGTTAAGCTGTTTAGCAGGGGCAAGGTCCGGGATATTTACGATCTTGGCGAACAGTTGTTGTTTGTCGCCACCGACCGGATTTCGGCTTTTGATTGGATTTTGCCGAACGGCATTCCAGGTAAAGGCAGGATATTAAACACAATGTCGGTGTTCTGGTTTGATTACACTCGCGATGTCATAGATAACCACCTTATAACCGCCGATTTTGATCGTTTCCCGGATGAATTAAGACCCTACCGTGATCAGCTTGAGGGCCGATCGATGATAGTAAAAAAAGCAAAACGCATCGATATCGAATGTGTTGCAAGGGGGTATATTATCGGCTCTGGTCATAGAGATTATTTGAAAATCAAGCCTGAAAACGGAAAAGTAAATTTACATGGCAGTCTGCTGCCGCAAGATTTGAAACTTGCTGACAAACTTCCCGAAACGGTATTCACTCCGGCCACCAAGGAAGAGGACGGCCATGATGAAAACATCAGCCTTGACAAAATGGCCGATATGATCGGCAAAGAGCTGACCGAACAACTGAAAAACGTCACAATCGAGATATACAACAAAGCCGCCGAATATGCCCTGACCAGAGGGATCATAATCGCCGACACAAAGTTCGAGTTCGGTTTCATTGACAATAGGCTAATCTTGATCGATGAGATACTTTCACCCGATTCCTCGCGTTTCTGGCCGTTGAATTCATACCAGCCGGGCAAAAATCCCGAGAGTTTCGACAAGCAGTTTGTGCGTGATTACCTGTCGGGCTGTGATTGGGATAAAAACTCTGAACCGCCGGCATTGCCGGAGGATATAGTAACTAAAACATTACAAAAATACAAGGAGGCCTACCGCTTACTGGTAGGAAAGGAAATTGATTAAACGTGCATTAATATCTGTCTATGACAAAACCGGGCTGGAAAACCTCGCCGGTTATTTGAATAAGCAAAGAATCGAGATTATTTCATCAGGAGGAACTTACAAAGCAATCGATAAAGCCGGCATACCGGTTAAAAAAGTCAGCGATATTACCGGAAGCGCCGAGATACTGAGCGGCCGTGTAAAAACGCTTCACCCGGCAATCCATGCCGGCATCCTGGCCCGGTCAGACCAGCTTGATGAGCTGGCATCGCATAATCTAAAGCAGTTTGATCTGGTAGTCGTCAATCTTTATCCGTTTGAGAAAGTTATCGCTGACGGAGCCGATCTCGACGAAGCTCTGGAAAATATCGATATCGGCGGTCCGACAATGCTTCGCGCGGCGGCTAAGAACTTTCCGCGGGTTACCGCAGTCTGCGACCCGAACGATTATAATAGCTTAGTCCAAAATATCGAAAACAACTCGGGCGATACAACGCTCCAGTTCAGACATAGCTTGGCTTTGAAAGTGTTCTCTCGTACTACTGCCTATGATAACGCAATCGCTGAATATTTAGCCAAACAACAGAATACCGAAAGTGAAACTGAGCAATTTGCCGAAACCATATCATTCTCATTGCAAAGAAAGAAAACATTGAGATACGGCGAAAACCCTCATCAGGACGCGACGCTTTATATCGATTCCGGTTATACCGGCAACTCACTTGCCGATGCTCGTATTCTGTCCGGCAAGGAATTGTCGTTTAACAACCTGTGGGATCTGGAAGCGGCATTGCAAATGACGCTCGATTTTGATGAGCCTTTTGCGGCGGTAATCAAACATACAAACCCCTGCGGCGCCGCAGTAGCCGATAGCCTTGCAGAGGCATATCGCAAAGCGCTGGAATCCGACCCGTTATCGGCTTTCGGATCGATCATTGGCCTAAACCGTATTGTTGATATCGAAACCGCCCGTTTGCTTCACGAAACCCGTTTCATCGAATGTATCCTGGCCCCCGATTACGAACCGGAAGCGTTACAACTGTTAAAAAAGAAGAAACAGCGGCGGCTGATAGCTGTTAGCGAACTGAAACACTCCCCCAAAAACAACTTTGACATTCGAATCATCTCCGGCGGTGCGCTTCTGCAGACAAGGGATACAATTGATATCAAATCTGATGATTTAAAAACGGTCACTAAAGTTAAACCAACAGATGAGCAGATCAATGACCTATTGTTCGGCTTTAAGATGGTCAAGCATGTTAAATCGAATGCGGTTCTTATTTGTAAAAACGGCGCCACTGTCGGTATCGGTTCAGGTCAAACGAGCCGTGTCGATTCATCGATTATCGCAGTCCGCAAAGCAGGCGACCGGGCTAAAGATGCGGTTGCCGCCTCCGATGCCTTTTTCCCGATGCCGGACGGGCTGGAGGTCTTAGCCGAAGCCGGAGTCAAGGCGGTCATTCAACCGGGGGGCAGTAAGGGCGATCCCGATGTCATCGCCGCCGCCGATAAGCTTGGCGTGGCGATGGTGTTCGCCGGATACCGGCATTTTAGGCATTAGGAGGAAGGTTTTTCGAGCGACCCAAAAACACGAGAACATTTAAAATAATAGGCGCAGCACAATACTGTCTATTTTCTTTTGTATCTCAGCAAGTGATTTAAAATCGGGATACATGTTATGAGCTTTTTGCGACAACAATGACAGTGTATGGTGCAATTTAATATTTTCATTATACTTGGATATTTTTATGTTTTCTAAAATATCTATTCCTCTCTGCAGTTCAAGAGTATATCCCTCTATAATATCAGTAACAGGTTTTGAGTTAAGCATAGCACATAAATAATGAGCTTCATATTTATTATAAAGAGGACAAAATAACACTTTTGAATCTGGTATTATTAACTTGCCTTTCAAAGGCATGGTTGATTTATCTGAAACCACGCATGAAATCATATTTTTATTCTGTTCACGCCAAACAACTTTCCATGGTGAAAAAGTATAAATACCAATATTATCCAAAAAATAGAAGGGATCTTTATTTTCATCAAAAAATTTACTATTACGTTTTCTAGTGTCAAATAGGACTTTTCTAAAATATGAAAGCCACTCGTATGTAGCTGTATACTTTACTTTTAAATCTTCCTCAGTAATTGCATTATGTACTCCCTTTTTCTTTTCATGTGGCATTAAAACATAACAAAAACTATTTATTCCGTATCTATCAATGTTACGACCACTAATCAGTGGATAAACAAAAGTATCTTCAATAAGACCTTGATACTCTCCCATTTTTTTTACTTCTTTAAGTCTTCCCCTTGCTAATAAGTTACATATTTGTACTCTTTTTCCTCTCACGATTCTGGGCTCTTTTAATAAATACACACCCTTTGCTCCTAACGGCTCCAGTCTTTTGCGCCCTTTATATGCAGATTTACCTATGGCTTTTCTTATCTTTTCCATCTCATTTTCAGGTAATGTTAGCCAAGGAGTTCTCAAAGATTTTTCATTATCAACACCACCTATAGGGATCGCTATTAACTTCGCTATCTCAACTTTTCGATTTACTTCTGTTAAAGTATCTGATTCCTTAATCTTTTCCTTGGGTGTCCAGACATAATAAGGCACTGGATATTTTGTTTTTTCCCCTTTCTTTAATAACATGACAGAAGTACGATTTGTTACTTCATTAAATGGTTTTATTGCTACCATATCTACAACTTTTTCTACTTTAAGAGAAGCTCGAACATTATCTCTTGTTATTTCAAATTTTCGAAATCCTTCACCACCTTTTTTTGATTTGAAAAATGACTGAGAAATAACAAAACAAAGTTTTCCAGCCATCTTTAAATAATGATCTGCGCTAACATATGTAAAAGCCATCGCAAAATCATCATGAGTGGTTTTCTTATCATAAGCTGTTTTATTAAAAATATCATAACTTAGCCATATAGGAAGTGTCAGTTCACGATAAGATTTAGACATTGATTTCCAACTAACCCAGGGGGGATTTCCTACAACAAAATCAAATTGATTTTCAGAATATACCGGTGCAAAGGAATTTTTTAAGATAGGTATCCATAAACCATTTTTGTTAATCTTAGTTAATTTTTTAATCTTTCTGAAAAGTTTAATTGTAACATCTTCATCTATATCACTGTGATTAATTTTAATCTTTCGAAGGAATTCGTCATCTTTAAAATTGTTTTTTATTGCTAAGCCAATAGTGTCTAAAATATTTTCTATTTCATCTCTTGTTTTTAAGGCAGGTACTTCAAAAGTACCGCATATTGTATCTATTTTAAAAGTGGATGATTCTTCTTTTTGAGTAGCATGAACCGTTGGTGTTAGAATTGAATCACACTGATATACAGGTATTTTTACAGTAAAGTCCAATTCTGAAAGGTCGCCTAATGCAAGTAAATAATTAGTTTTTGATGCGATTACAGAAATGGGATTCAGATCGAAACCAACAACAGTAGATAGTATTTTTTTGATTATAGTTTTCCTTTCAGTGCCTTCATTATAAAGTATTTTTTTTCTGATTGCTATTGTTAGAAATGTCCCTGAGCCACACGCAGTGTCAAGAAATGTTTCCTCTAATTTTCCTGTAAAACCAGATGTATCAACAGCAAATTCCGAAAGCCAATCAGGTGTAAAATACTCACCCAAAAGATGACGTAAGGCTTGTGGCATTAGACTATGGTAGGTTTCCTTTACCATGTCCGCTATCAATTCAGGTTTTGTTACAGATGTTGTAACTTCTAATTCCTCAAGTAGTGCTATTACCTCTCTCAGCATTTCGGACATTCCATCATTCCAAACATATATCCACCACTCAAAAAATCCGGTTTCGAAAAAATTTTCTATTCCGAAATTCTTAAAACTCTCTCCATGCAATGTCGCTATAACTCTTTTTTTGAATTTTTCATCATTAAGTGTTAATATTGTTTTTTGTGTAGAGAAAGGATTAAGCAAAGTAGAGAATAAATTTGAAACAAGTAATTTTAAAATTATATTATAATAAGTATGGATAGAAAAAATAAGCATCTTCATATCAATTATTTCATTTCCACTAAAGCCGTTTTTTTCTCTATATTTTTCAGTTATTTCATGTTTTATATCACTAGTTGAGGTATTTATATCGCCATATACTTTGCCAAATACTCTATCCCACTCACCATATAATGTTTCAACATGTGTATTTTTTTCCTTTAATCTATTCGAAAGCAATGAATAGATGATCTTTAAGTGTTTTTTAAAATGATAACTCTGTTCACCAAAACGTCTAGAAACATTTTCAGGGGTTAGTGGAGCACGCGGAGAAATTGATCTTAAATACAAAAATAAAAAACGTAGGCCGTTCTTTATATCCCTCCTTCCACTTGCCTCAAAAATACCATCTAAATGATCTGGTATCCAAGAAGGGCATTTTTCAGCCATTCTATTTTTATAATGAGATATTTTAATTTCTTTATTAACGTTATATACATATCGAACAAATATAAAAGACTTGCCATCAAAGCCTATACCAATTTTAGTTGACAAGTTTTTAAGAAAATCTTCCAGATTTGTAGATTCATCTATTGCTATTGACACCAAGTATTCTATCAGCCCTCCTTTTTCTTTTCTTCCATTTATGGATTCTTTAATACCTCCTTCTTTTTTAAAATAGAATGGCTTTTTAAACTCAAAAACAATATTATCAAATAGTGAATCTATACGACCTCCAGTAAGTACAACTTTTTCGTTCTGCATTTTTACATTAACACCAACTTCCTTTGTTAGATTCCTTAAAAAAGTATATGTAGCCAACCTAACATCTTCTTCTGTCTTTGCTCCTCGTAATTCAGCCTTCAAGGCATTATTGTATCTCTCAGCCTTATCTTGACCAATTATTATACTTCCATCTTTAAACGGTTCTCTACTTTTCATTTTGTATTTTTTATTTATTCTTACGCGGTTTATTTGTAATAGTCAAGCACAAATACCCTATCCCCTTCTTTCTTCATTGTCATATTATTATTAGTAATATACTAATTTTTCTTTTAGATCAAGTCAAATCGTTCCTTCCAAATATGTTTCATGCAGTGTTGGTAATCCCCTTCACGTTGCTTTCATGCATTATAATGAAAACTTACCCATTATAAATACATCTACCTATTCTTTAAAATCTTCCCTGATTCTGACTTTGGAAGGCTATCGACTATTTCGATATATTTCGGAACCATTAAATCCTCGAGGTTTTCCCGGCAGTGTTTGAAAATGTCATTTATTGTGGTCTGCGAGTTTTTACATAGGACGACCTCGGCCTTAATGGCATTGCCCATTATTTCATCCGGAACAGGCGTGACCCTCGTTTCGACTACATCCTCTATCTGATATAAAACGTTTTCGATCTCCTTTGGCGAAACTCTTTCGCCGCGAACCTTTATGATATCATCCATACGCCCTAAAAAGTACAGGAAGCCGTCTTTATCTATTCTGAATAAATCGCCGGTATAAAGAACTTTCTCCCATGGATACCGTCCTGTTTTAAGCACCTTAGCTGTGCCCTCGGGATCATTCCAGTAACCCTGCATAACATTAGAACCCCTGACAACCAATTCACCTGTGCCGTCTTTCTCGATAAAATTACCCTGACCGTCAACCACAAAAACCTCGGTGTTGGGCATTGGAATGCCCACAGAGTCTGGTTTTTTGTTAATTAAATCCGGCGGCAGGTACGAAACCCTTTTACATTCTGTCAGACCATACATTGAATATATTCGTGCATTCGGAAAAATCTTTTCAAGACGCGGAATATAGCTTGGCGGAAGAGCCGCTCCGGTATTGGAAATATATCGAATGCTTGTTAAGCCCTCTTTTTCAAGTTTATTCAGTTGCAGGAAAATAGCCATGATAGTAGGAACACACGGCAAACCTGTTACTTTTTTTGACCGTATCAACTTGATAAGCTCGAAAGGATAGCCGAATCTCCTTTCCAGAACCAGGGTGCCGGAGAACAGGAATGTCATTAAAACCTGGTATAAGCCATAATCGAAAGATAACGGCAGCACACTCAGAATAATGTCTGAGCTGACATTCTCCAGATACTGAGTGATCGATTTAGCCGCTGTTACCATATTGCGGTGAGTGAGGGTGACGCCTTTGGGATCACCGGTGGAGCCGGATGTATATATGATTGCGGCAAGATCAAGGTCGACAATGTTGATTTTGGGTGACGGTGCATCATCATTGACAATGTCGCCAAATGCCCTGGATAAACGCGAGTCGCCATCGACCGTTATTATTGTGGGAAGATCGAGTTGTTCTTCGAATTCAGACAGCATACCGATCTTGGAATTATCTGTAATAATGAAAGCGGGAGAGCAGTTTTTAAGGATATACAAAAGCTTTTTGGGTTTTGTCGTATGGTTCACAACAGAAAAAGCGCCGCCCGCCATCAATGTTCCAAAAATTGAAATTACGGTTTCAGGAGAATTTTCCAGATAAATTATAACCCTATCGCCCTTTTTTATTCCGTTTTCTAAGAAAAAATTGGCCAGGTTGCCTGAAAGCTGGTACAATTGTTTATAACTAAAATCCGATTTCTCGAAAATCAAAGCCGTCTTGTCCGGATATTTCTGTGCAGAGTTTTTTAAAAAATCACAGACTAGATTTAGATTCACGCCTATTTACCCTCCATCCGGCAGACAACTATAATGATTATTACTAATATACAATCGTCAAGATAAGATGCAAGCTTAGATATTTCTTGACATATAAACCCATACAAAATATCTTAGCTAAAAATAGAGCAATACTTTAAATAATACTTTGATTTTTAGCCAAGTATTAATTTTGCCAGTCAAATTAAAGGATATAAATATTATGGTAGGTGTTCTATTCTGATTTAATTAAAAAGGCGGTCAGATATTACTCCAACCGCCTTTTAATATTTAGTAGCGCCTTTTCTTTTTTGTTGCCTTTTTCTTTGCCACTTTCTTTTTTGGTAGTTTCCATCCTTTGTGGCTAGAGCAGAATTTCGCTGGTGGTGTGGCCATGCGTTTACATCTCTTGCCATCCTTTGTCATGGCTACGCAACGAACTTTCCTTTTGGCTGCTTTCTTCCTTGCTGGCATCTGCAATCCTCCTTCAATTAAGTGTTAAACCTTCATCCAGCTACTGTTTTTTATCTTATTATGACAGCATGTGTCAACACTTTATTACTATTTTTTAATAAGTATTAATAATTGGATTGAATTTATAGTTCACTTTGTATATTTAATGAGCAAATAATACATGATTAACGGATTATGAAAATGAAGCGTCCAAACAGAATAAGAAATATCGGCATACATCCCGGCAAAAGAGGTATAAAGATACCTCGAAAGAAAAATTTTGAACCGGTTATTCCAACACACTCGGGAGTAAGCGTTCGTTCGCAATATGAAAAGATATGTGCTGATTATCTTTATCAACATAAAATAAAATTCCGGTATGAACCACTGATATTACTGGAAGGGAAACAGTATCGCCCGGATTTTTTTAACAGACTATAATATTTTTATTGAGATTTGCGGCTATAACCATATGCCGTATTATCGAGATCGAGTCAGGCGGAAGATTCATCTTTACAGGAAGCACGATCTGCAAACAATCTTTATTCAATATAACGGAAATGGTTCCTTAAAGAAAATTATTGCCCGTGAACTGGACAAAGCAGGGATTAAACCCGGCGTTTGTGACTTATAATGTTGTCACAAGCATTATGATTAAACAATCACATTTAATCATATAAAAAAACAGGTTTAACATTTCAGCGACTCAATAGCTCTTAACTGCTTTAAACCCAGATTTTGCATTTAAACAATTATAAATAACAAGTAACGTATTGCAACTCCACGCGCAGGGGCGTCCGCCGTGGCGGACGCCCCTGCGGCTGTAAGTTTATATCCCGCTGAACTGAACATCTATAAAGCGCAGGCTGGGTCTGCGCATGGATGAATATTCATATGGATCGTTGCCGACTTCTGCTAACTGATTCCAAAAATCCACCAGATTGCCGGATATGTTCATTTCGTTCACCGGTTTTATTTTTTCTCCGTTTTCAATATACTTGCCAATAATTCCATAAGAAAAATCACCGGTAGTGGGATTGGAATTTCCGCCGATGAAATCAGTTACCAGGATGCCCTTTTTCATTTCCTTAATCATCTCATTGGCAGGTCTCGAACCGTAATTAAAAACGGTATTGGTCGCTGAACCGATAGTGGGTTCCATGCTTAATTTCTTGCCGTAATAGTTGTCGATATAAAATGACTTCAGCACGCCTTTGTCTATCATGACTCTCCGTTTTGTTGCCATTCCCTCAGAATCAAATGTCCTTGAGCCAAGACCTGTCTTGATAAATGGGTCATCGATGACTGTAAGTTTATCCGAGGCTATTTTCTGCCCCAGTTTGCCTTCCAGAAAGGAGCTTTTTTGCTGAAGCGATCTGGCTTGCATAGGACCATATAATGCGTAAAGAAGCCTGCTTGCGGCTCGGTTTTCGACAACCATATCGTAAGCGCCGGATTCCATTTTTGATTGTCCAATTTTATCAAGGGCACGCCCAACTGCAGTTTTTGCCAGCGTCTCCGGTGATGCTAAGTCCTTAAAAAACCTGACAGTTCGCCAGTCCCAGTCTGATGGGCGACCCTTCTCGCCATCTCTTACAGTAACCTCAACACCGCTGGAGAAACTGGTACCGATACGTTCACCTTCAAATCCATTACTTTGAACTTTTAGCATTTCATAAAACGAATCCGAATAATAAGCGGTGCAGGAAATGATTTTATCGCTTCGACTCAGCGTAAGGTCCTCAATTTCTCCGGCAATATCGACTCTCTTGCTCGAGGTTACCTTTTCATATGCGGAATCGAATAGCTGCAGGTCAATGTCCTTCCTGCCGGCATAGTATTTCGGATCGGGGAGAGAGCGGTAGGGGTCTTCAGTTAGATATTTAGTCATAGCCACCGCTTCACCGATAAACTTGCTTAGCGTTTCCTTTTTTATATCATTTGTCGAATGTGATGAATAACGATTATTGGCATAAACGGACAAACTCAGAGAATTTTGAGTCGATTCCTTTAGCTTATCCAGTTTTCGATCGCGAAATTCGATTTCAATGTTCCTTTGGTTTACAATATTAACAGCCGCATCATCTGCGCCGGACTTCCTGGCCTGGGCAACAGCCCAATTGGCTAATTCTGATCTGTCTTTTCTATTCATAGTTAAATCCTGTTTTTCCAATTAATAATTTATCTTATTCCCAAATAGCAGTCCACTCTATGAGTTGATTCCGCCGACGGTTATTGAAGATACTTTACAGGTCGGAAGACCATCCGAAACCAAACACCACTGACCGTCCTTGCCGCAGTAGCCGCCTCCCTCGAACAACTTGAGGTCATCGCCAACCATGACGATTTTTTTCAACACATCAGGACCATTACCAATGATATTGACATCTTTAACGGGTCTGGTTAGTTCGCCATTTTCAATCATGCGGCCTGTCTGAACATAGAAAGTGAAATCACCCGCGCCAATACGAACCTCACCGTTCGTAAAAGTTTCTGTGTACAAACCCTTCTTGACACTTTTAATTATTTCTTCTTTTGTGTGCGGGCCGGGCAGCATGTATGTATTTCTCATTCGGGGAATAGGAGGATAACGAAAAGTTTCTCTTCGGCCATTTCCAGTCGGTTCCACTTTGTAGTGTTTCGAGCTTATACGGTCATGCATGTAACTTTTTAAAATACCGTCTTTAACAAGGTAGGTTACTTCCGTGTCATTAGCTTCATCATCCACATTAAGAGAACCACGATAGTTAAGATTGGTGGCGTCATCGACGATTGAAACGAAACTTTCGGCTACCGGTTTGTTTATCTTGTCAGCGAAAATTGAGACGCCTTTCCTGTTGAAATCCGCTTCCATGCCATGTCCGATCGCCTCATGCAATAAAATCCCGGAGTTGCCGGCGGCAAGAACAACCTCCATTTCACCAGCATCAGGTTTGACAGCGTCGAACAGGTCAACAGTCCGTCGTACGGTTTCACGAGCCAGGTGATCCACTCTCTCCGGCGTATAGTATTCGATTCCCGCTCGTGGACCCAGACCATAGTAACTCTGCTCGCGTTTGCCATCCTGTTCTGCGATACAGGTAACGCTGATAGACGTCATAGGCCGGTAGTCACATACTATTTTCCCCTCGGAAGTTGCAATAAGAACATATGAACTTTCATCCTCAAACCAGATACGCGATTTAATGATACGATTATCCAGCGTGAAAATATTATCGTTGATTCTCTGGAGATAGGGAATCTTTTGATCGATACTGATATCTTCCCACAATTTTTCAACAGGATAGTAATTAGGAGTCTTATGAAATTTTAATTCTGCCGGCGGAGCATTTTTCGCTTGATCGGCGATATTTGCGGCTGTTTTCGCCGCCAGTTTCATTGCTTTGGGCGTTATCTCCTCAGTAAAAGAATAACCGGTCTGCTCGCCTTCGATAACACGGATACCAACTCCAAAGTCGACATTGCTATAGGCTCGATTCACAGCCTGATCCTCAAGGCCGATCCAGTTGTTAATCCGATGCTGGAAGAAAACATCACAATAATCTCCGCCTCGATCGAGAGCAGCAGCCATCACCTGGCGGATAGCCGATTCATCAACGCCAAAGTGGGAATAATAATCGCTTAGTTTACCTTGAGCCCCCGCTGGCGCCGCAAACGCCGAGATAGGATTTACTTTGAAATATATCGGGATAGTGGCAAGTGCAACCCCTGCAGCTCCTGTTTTAATAAACTTTCTTCGTGTCATTTCAGCCATATTATTTCTCCTCCATTAATGATATTTCAGATTCGCCATATTCTGAGCTGTTTTAGATATACTCATATATTAATTTATACGATTTTTCATGACTATGTATGCATTTTTTTTAAAAAATTAAACTATGTCGGTAATAAATCAAGAAATGCTTTTCGGCCTTTCAGGCATTTACGACAACATGAATACCATATGAACAAACTTGCATCTGTCCAATTAATATTATAATTTGTTTTTTATAAGTTAGATTTTTGATAACAAGGAGCAGGTTTATGAAAAAAGCAGTATTTATAATTCTGATCGGAGTAATACTTTACACATACAGCAATTTTAATAACTGTGTTTTTGCCCAGCAGACGGAGGAGATACCCGATTCAATTGCTGGTTTGCTTGATGATGGTCCGTATGTTTACTGGCAACAGCCAACTTCTGCTATGGTGTTTTATAATTGCGCCGGGGAAATTATTATAAAAGAATTTGAAAATACTGAAACCGTAAGATTCGATGGCTTCTGCTCTGATTCTAACATTACCTATATGCTGCCTGTACAGGCACCATCAATTGAGCCCTGCATATATAAAGGAGTATCTGAGATATTTGCCATCAGCGATATTCATGGCGAATATGATATTTTCAAAGATATTCTGCTCAACAGCGGTGTAATCGATGAAAATTTACACTGGAACTGGGGGAATGGTCATTTAGTCGTTGTCGGCGATATTTTTGACAGAGGGGCTAAGGTTACAGAATGCCTCTGGTTGATTTACAGTCTGGAGCAGGAGGCCAGACAAAAAGGCGGTCGTGTTCATTTTCTTCTCGGTAATCACGAATTAATGGTACTAAGAGGCGATCTAAGATATGTTCACAAGAAATATATAAAAGGAATCGCACGCAAAAGAAGAATCAGTTATGAGGATTTATATGGACCGGATATGGTGCTGGGCAGATGGCTTAGAACCAAACCTACCGTAATAAAATTAAATGATATACTATTCGTCCATGCTGGTATAAGTCCGGATATAATCAGTCGAAACTTATCTATGGAATACATTAACGAACAGGTTCGCAATAATATAGATGCTCGATCCACTAAAGTGGCATTTGATGAAGAATTAAAATTTCTCTATAAAAGTAACGGACCTTTTTGGTACCGCGGTTACTTAGAGGATGAAGATTATATAAGACTCACCCAAATCCAGGTTGAGGAGATTCAGGATTATTTTGATGTAAGCGCCCTGGTGATAGGGCATACCGGAGTGGATCAAGTGAAGAGTATGTATGACAGACGCGTTATTGCAATTGACATTCCTTATGAGAGCCTGTTTTGTTTTCAGGCTTTGCTATATAAAAACGATACTTTTTACAGGGTCTACGGCTCCGGCGAAGTAGAAAAATTACACTAAACGCCTTTTCTTCTATGAAAAGGATATCTTCAAAGGACGATACATGAGATTCACTAAAGCAATCGTTCGCACACCATGCAAGGAAATGATCAACGGTCTCTCAAATTCAAACCTTGGCAGACCGGATTATAATAAAGCGCTGGAACAGCATTCAAGATACATTGATGCCTTAAGGAGTTGTAATCTTGAAGTAATCGTATTAGATGCGGATGATAATTACCCCGATTCGGTGTTTGTGGAGGATACCGCCCTGTTAACGCCGCAATGCGCGATAATTACAAATCCAGGCGCTGCTTCCCGACGCGGCGAGGTCTATGAGATTAGTGAAATACTTAAAAACTATTTCAGCAATATCGAACATATTCAGGCCCCCGGGACAGTTGACGCAGGCGATATCATGATGGCTGGATCTCATTATTATATCGGTTTGTCTGAGCGTACAAATAACGATGGAGCTAACCGGGTAAGTAAAATACTGGATAAATATGGAATGACAAGTTTGATTGTCCCAATAAAAAATGTGCTGCACCTCAAATCCGGGATTGCATACCTTGAAAACAACAATCTTGTCGCCTGTGGTGAGTTTATGAAAAACACAGAATTTCAAAAATTCAATATCATTGAAGTTGATGAAAATGAATCTTACGCTGCTAACTGCGTTTGGATAAATGGAACGGTATTGATAGCGCAGGGATTCCCTAAGATAAAAAGGGCAATCCAATCTTACGGGTATAAAATAATAGAGCTAAATGTTTCAGAATTCAGAAAGCTGGATGGCGGTTTAAGCTGTCTGTCAGTACGGTTCTAATGTTGAAATTGCCGCATTATGACCACCAACCGTGAGCTTGTTGTGTAAACGGCGGGCGAAAAGTGTACCAGAAGGCGGTCGGAAAATGTACCGCCGGCTGTGGATTTATTGCGGACCTGGAGTTATAATTGCAGGGGAGGGCTGGTCCAGAAAACGGAAAAGATATACCATTCGTTATTGACGTATTGTTGATGCGGGCAAAAGTCATTCAATCTTGATCTGAAGAGTCCTGGCGGTTCCCAATCGGCGGGGATTCGGGGCAAGGTCGAAGCTAACGCGTACGTTGCCAGTCAAAGTCGGCCATAAAATCATCCAGCTTCTGCCAGAGGGATTCAAGGTCGCACCTCATTAAAACAAGGTCCTGTTTTGTGCCATCAATATCTTGCACGTAATCGTGCAGAACTGCATCCTGATGGAACCCGAGCCTTTTGAAGATACTCTGGGCTCCAATCTGTGGCCCCATAATCTTCACGATAATTTCTTCTACTTTTTTACTAGCCGCGAGCATGTAAAGCTCACGAGCCATAAGCATACCCAGCCCCTTTCGCTGAAATGGACGCGCTACAATCAATCTTAATTCCGCAACATGTTTTTGCCAGTCCCGGCTTTCCAGTTCCAGAGATCCATCAGCCACAATTTGTTCATCATTAACGGCAACCAGTCGTATTATTCTGTCAGATTCCATTGTTTGAATTCTTCTTTCCACAATTTCAGGCTTGGTAACATCGACCCGAAGGTAGGCCCTATCCTCTTTTGGCAGCGCTCTGAAAAAGGCAAGAGACCTACTCTTGTCATCTTTTCCCAGCTTGCGAATAAGGACCTCACTGCCATCCTTTAATTTTACTTTTTTCTCCATTAACCTATCCCATTTCTTCTAAAAGGTTTTATTTAATAATAATCTGTCGCTTTCAAATTGCTAATATCATGCGGGTTAACGACTGTATTCGTTTGATTCCATTTTCAAATAGCTGACGCCTAAAAATAACTATCGATTCTTAATTAAACAACAAAAACATTCTCCAAGAAACAATTAAAGTGTATTCTGGGGCTGGTTGAATAATCATCAGGCACATTTATAATTGTCGCTGGCACAGACGCAACAGACATCAACGAAAAAACCCAACTAATCAATATTGCATTTTTCATGATAGATCCTTTTTTCTATAGTTAGCTATTTAAGCATAAAACGCCTGCCTCAAAGTCTATTTGATTTTAAGATAACATATACCTGCAAATAAGCAAGCCTAAAATCTATGTTCCGGAGAATATCAACAATTTACTTTCGCCTTTTTGTGTGAAATAAGGTAGGCAAAAATGTAAAAAAGCAATCCCAGGATGAGAAGCCCATAAAAGTAAGGTTGCGGTATCTGCTTATTAAACATGGCATCGCAATCTCGCATGAAAGAGAAAAGAATCGATGCCGTAGCCAGTATGACCAGCGCCCAGGTAATCAACGTCGGCTTAAAAACGCAACCTTTGCGGAAAAGATTAATTATCGAAAGGCCTATAAGGATCATTAATATTGAGATCGATATTGGCGCTATAACCGGAGCTATCCATGGCGCCGGGATTAAAAACAATATATCCCACTCGAGAAGGCTTGACGGCCAGTTGATGGTTGCTTTTAACCAGATATAATAAAATATATCCCATACCCCGAATACGAATATAAAAACCCCAAACCTTTCCCAGAACCTTTTTCCCGACAATGCGGCAACGGCGACCAACATCACCATAGTCGACACCTCCCGAAATAGCTCGATGACGATTATCCTGACTGACATATCTCGAAGAGGAAATGAAAAGCCATCGGGATAGAGCAGATCTCTAAGATAAACGACCACAGCTGCTTCGAAGTAACCCATGGCAACCCCGAACAGCGAGAGGTAAATTATCTTTGAAATATGTTTGGAAGTTTCGTTTGACATCAGAAAATGCAATTGGCTTCTATTTTCGATTTTCGATCGAGCTCACTCACTCCAGATTTTTTTTCTTTTTAAGCAATTTAAAAGAACCTTTTCTGGTTTACAAGCCTTTTTGGAAGGGGCTGTAAACGGATGGCAACACCGCCATCGAAAAACTGTCATCTGTACAAAAAGAAAAGATAGCGCTTTGAGTTGGGTGGCTTGTATCTTTTAAATCGCCGCCATCTCAATACAATACCACCGGAGTCAATATCGGTATAAGCACAAAAACGTTTGTGAATGTCGATCCCGATAAAAGCTCTTTCTCATGGCCGCCCCCTTCTCCAAGATATCCCAAACCAGTATAGAACATGCTGGTCGGAGCGGCCTTTTCATATTATCGTATTGTTGATGCGGGGAAATAATAAAGGCGGCCATGAAGACCGCCCTGTAAGAAAAATATATTTATATTATTCTAATATCTTGAATAACCGCCTCTTTGTCTGCCTCTGTTTGAGCCTGAGCCATAGTCTCTTTGTGGACGATTCTCACGTGGACGAGCTTCATCAACTTTCAAGGTTCGTTCCTCAAATTCTGAACCATCCAGGGCCTCTTTAGCCTTTTCAGCAGCTGCTGAGTCTGCCATTTCCACAAAGCCAAATCCCTTGCTTCCGATTATCGTGACTTCCTTTACTTCACCATAATTCGAAAACAATTCTTTCAGCTGATTATCAGTTACTGAATAACTGAGATTTCCTACATAAAGTTTACTACCTTGCATTTTTCTCTTCTCATTTCTTACTTTTCTTCGTCCAAAAACCTATCCTTATAGAGAAAGATGCAAGACAACCATTCTATTCTCATCAAAAAATACATATTTAAACAAAGATACATTCATTAACATTTCCTACCAAAAAATTTTCAGTGTTACTGTACCTCCTTTCTCAAACTTCAACCTTTTAATCTATCGGCTGAATCTCGTATCTCAATATACAACAAATTATTAAAATAGCAACAATTTTCTGAACTTTGCAAATAGTGTTCAAATTATTGGTCTGTTTGATCCAGGATTTTAATTCCTGTCACAGGAGGAAAGGAATGTCCCCCTCCTCTTTTTTCTTTGTCTATTGAAAAATGCCGCCCTAAAAAGGTGCGGTTTGACCTTAGTGATTATTATACATGAAGTTATGGAACTATCAAAAGTAATAATAGGCGCTGAAACGGTACAAATCCGATATGGTTTTTCCACTGAAGTCCCACATGCACTTATTTCCAAAAATTAAGGCATGCCTGGCAGGCGTCTACTTAGTGGATTTGCCTATATAAACGAATTCCACAATCAAATATACGGATATGAATAAATAGTTTGAAATATTCAGTAGATACATATTATTCTAAGGGTACGGCGATATATTGAATATGTTCAAGCTTAGAGGATTTTTCAGATGATAAAACGAATCACGGATTTTTTTTCAAACAATATTTCAATAGACGGCAAAGAACCAAAGGCCGATATTGAGCGTCACATCCAGATCGCTACCTGCGCCCTGTTGGTGGAGATGGCCTCCATAGATAAGGAGTTCGATTCTGTCGAAAAAGAACGGATAGCCAGATATTTTAAGGATGATTTCAACCTTTCAGATGATGAAATCAAAGAGCTGTTTGACCTGGCAAATCAGGAATTGTCCAACCGTATCGATCTCTGGAGCTTCACTAACCTAATCAATCAACATTACGCAACTGAGCAGAAGATGAAAGTAATCGAAAATGTGTGGGATGTAATTTACGCTGATGGCAAACTGTCGGCTCATGAGGATTACCTTGTGCACAAGCTGTACAAAATGTTGAATTTAACGCATAAGCAGCTAATCAAAGCCAAAATTAAGGTCTTGAGAAGATTTAGAAAATAGACTGGATGATATAAGATGATAGCTGAAAAAACTGTACTGGATGGACTTGATTTAACCCGAATTATTCATAAAATCTATTTTATCATTTTAAATTAGCTTTTAATCCTATG
>CBFDEC010000047.1:0-22312 GCA_965603725.1 uncultured bacterium
AAATAACCGGCGGCTGGTTGCCACCCCCCTCAAGCAAATAGATTGTCACAGATTGTTGAACTGGAAGGTTAAAGACGTCTTCAACAATAAAATTCACATAAAAAGTGTCAGGACCTTGATTAACAACCGGATTAAACGTAAAAGTACCCTGCACCTGGCCGAAATCTTCATCCTCTGTAAAACTGGAGTTTGGCGGAAGATTTTCAGCGCTGAGGCTGATAAAATCTCCATCCGAATCGTAGGCTTCGACATCAAACTGAAGTTGACCGCCAGGATTGACATATTGAGGATTTAGCGGAATTGCCGTGAAAACAGGAGGATCATTCTCAGGACCTTCTTGGTTGATCACCACACCATCCACAAGCTCCGGGAAAATTTGCCTTGAGCCATTCCAGTTGGAAATAGTATTATCCTGGTTTTGTTCAATTGTTTCAAATATAACTGGCGAATTTCTGGGAGCGGTAAATAAAATCCTGAACTTCAACTCAACTACTGGTTCAGAACCAATAGGCACCGGCGCCCCCCATGTATAGGCGACTACATGAATGACGCCCTCGGTAGGAAAATTATAGGAGAATTGACTCCATTCGCTAATCCTGATGGTCGGAAGAACCTCTGCTATCTCAAGAGCATTAGGGTTATAAGCAATATTCAGTATAAAGCCTGCGATAGAATCAGAATGGTTAGCCATATTGACAAATACACTTACTGTATCATCAGGCACTCCTACGGCAGAAATTATTCTCAGCGTATCCTGACTCTGGGCAAATAATGCTGAAGAAGCAGAAATACAAATAAACATCGTTGACAGTAAAATAATTATATATTTTCTACTCAAAAGTCTGCCTTTCATCACCGGCCTCTTTACGTCAACAAATCATCTCTTAACATCGACAAATGACCTAAATACAAAGCATAGCAATAAACTCAAGAAGATACCTCCTTATCAGCATACTCGCAAAATCCTGGAAACAATACAACTGCCGTTGCTAAAAAGTCATATTTAAGATGCCTTAGATATTTCTTCATTTAACCAGGCTCATTTTTTTGGTCAAAGATATTCCTTCACTCGTCAACCTGTAAAAATACAGCCCTGAGGATAAAGGCTGGTTATTACCAGAGACTCCATTCCAAACAACGTTATAGGTTCCGGAAGAAACATAGCTGTCGAATAAAACAGCTACCCTTTTGCCAAGAATATCATATACCTCAAGCAAAACATGACCGGGCTGCTTAATAGAAAATCCGATATTTGTGCTGGCATTAAAGGGATTTGGATAATTACCATCTAAAATAAAATCAACCGGAGCCGGTTGAACTATCTCCATATCATTATAAGGATCGATAATAATAACTCCATCAACCGTATAAGGTTCTGCCGTCATATAGCCGGAAGAATCGGATATCATATTTAAAAATTCGCTGGAACGGTCAAAAGAAATAATGAATCGAGCGCCAATTTCAACTGTATTATCAATGGCGATTTTTAAAACCGCAATTTCATGACGCCCCAAGGGCAGAGGTGGAACCAGATCATAATTCGGCCAATTAGCAAGGGCATTAAGCCTTAGCGACCCCTCAGTAAAAGGAGCGATAAACAATGCAAAATTATCAACAGCCGCGCCGCGTTGAACATCAACAAATCGTGCTTGTGTCGAATCTGCCAACAAAATTTTAGTTGACAGGGCTCCGACTGTAAACGATTGATTGCTGAGATATAAAGCAACCTCAGCCGTATCTGCCTGTGCGGCATAAATTGTTGGCAAACTCAAACTGTCTATTTCCTGACAAAATATTAAATCGTTGAAGAAAAAAGTGGCGATTAAAAAAACTACTAATACTAAAATTTTCATAATACTACCCCACAATTACAATTTATTCAATATCATTTAAGCAAATACCATACCGCCTTTCTTTTAGGGTTTAATACATAAATTAGATAAATTACTTCAATAACTCCCATATACTTCAATCACATACAATGTGTGATTAAATATTCATCCCTTCCCGATTCTGCATTACATTACACATTTGTTGCAAAGTTCTCTTTTCTTTTTAAGAGGCAAGAGAGGCATAAGCCTCTCTCACCTTTTCTTCCAAGAAAAATCGCTACTAAAGTATCTTACTTCAGCAGTGTCATCTTCATGGTTTTGGAGTGATCGCCGGCAACTACTCTGTAGAAGTAGATACCGCTGGCAATATCACTGGCATCCCAGACGACTGTATGATAACCAGCCGCCATTTCGCCACGATCAATAGACTCAACCAGCTGACCGGCCACGTTGTAAATATTAATATTTACATTAGCCTCGGTCGGCAGAGTGAAGTTAATCCTGGTCATGGCGTTGAACGGATTCGGATAGTTCTGTGCTACCGTAAACTCGGTCGGCAGCGGTATGGACAGCTCGCTACGAGCATCCAGAAGCGCGCCGCGGTTATCGGATACAGAAACATCGCCGAATGTCAGGTCGCCTGTAACAGCCGGAATCGTAAACAAGACATTAGAACCCGGAGCGAATGAATTCGCCTCCATGTCATAAACCAATACAGTCATGACTTCGCCATTGTCCGTGTAATCCAGATCCATACCTTCGGCAACAGGAGCGCCAATCTCAAAACCGGCATGGTTGATTGAGACTATAGCGCCGCCAACACTGGTCTCTGAGGAGATCATCACATCAACATCGCCTTCGGCATTAGTCGGCATCGATACGGTAGCCACCACATCAAGCGGGGTTACCTTGCCGGCGCCGCCGTTAACAATGTAATTGATCATATAGATAAGGTCGGCAATTGAAGCCTGGATATCGTCCTCGTTAACATCAGAAGCAAACATCTGACGAAGAGTGAACGGATTGGCAACCGGATCAATCAAGTGATTAGCCAGCACCACAACGTCCCCAACTTCAAACGCATAACCGTTCAGGTTAAGGTCGCCTATGACAACATTATGCCGTTTCATCACCTTGACATTGCCGCACTCGAGAGTCAGCAGCAGAGTGCCAAACTCACTGCTGTCCGGAGCGTCATCGCAGCCTTCGGGAATCCAGGAATGATAACCGGATGCATCCGTAACTGTGTTATCCTCAAAAGTCTCGTCACAGAAACAAACCGGTATGCAGAAGTCGTCTAGATACTCATATGCGGGATTCAACAGGAACAACATCCTTACAATCGGTTCCTGGGGATTAATGGCACAGATGTCCCGATTTGGATCCTGGTCGCTTAAATTGTTGATAAAGAAGAACCTGATAGTACCGGGACCTTCAATCTCATAGTTTACCTCCCAGTAGTCGCCACCAAGTAACGCAGCGCCCATTTCCCAATCGGTAATGCTTAAGACTGACGCGTCATAGCATACGGTGAATGTGAAAGCGCCAAGGCAGAAGCAATCGCCGCAGGCATCGAGGTATATCGGCATCCAATCTTCATAACCAGGCCAGATCCAAAGAGCGTCATCCATGCTGGCGACAACTTCGCCAACAATAGTGATAGCACCGGCATTGAATTCAACAGGATGCTCATTGCCGTCATTGATGGAAAGGATAACGTCGCCGCTGAAGCACTCGCCACAGAAATCTTCCATATCGAAGTCGAGAATGTAATGCCAGGTAATGCCCTCATCCGGAAGCTCATCCGGAGTGAAAGGATTATCAGGATCCAGCGCAATTGTACCGGCAGTCAAGCCTTCGATCACAATGGCATCGCCATCGACATCATAGATGTCGACAGCAACCGAGAAATCGGTGTAGCCGCAATCATACGGAAGCTCGAACGACTCAATTACCGGTGCCGCGTTTGGGGAAAAATAAACGCAGGAATAATAGGCATAAAGATCAAATACGACACCTTCAGGAGGACCAGCATTGTTCGGCTGCATTGGATCTTGTCCATCTTGTAAAGCATCGCAGAATGTTTGACCAATAAGATCTTCATCTACAGTATGTACATAGAACGTAAAGACATGAGTCGGAACCTCGGATGTGAAAAATGGCGCAAACGGACCCGAGAGACCCCAGGCAAAGCCGATGAATGTAAGGCTCTTGTAACCAGCAGGATTGGCAAAAAGTTCGCTGCCATCAATAATATCGTCCTGGGCGTTACACATCATCGCCACATCCCACGGAACCGGATCAACGTCGCCCGCGAAAGGCGGTGACATTGGATAGTATTCCGGCGGATAATATGGATTGGTGTAAAGAATTTCAGTATAGAATGAATCGATCACGTCGTATCTAATACCAAGAGCATAGCACAAATCGGCAACCTCGCTCGGCTGACCCAGCATCATCCATACCGGAACGCTGACCCATTTGTTAGGACTGACCACCAGTGTATCCATAACCCAATGATCAACATCCCAGGTCGGGCCATCAGCATCACCGGTGAAGATATACGCGTCATCAGCCATGACGCCGACAGAAAGTAATAATACTAATGTTAACGCAAAAAGTTTTTTCATGTTTTACTCCTTATAAAACATTGGGTGTTAAATGTAACACTCATTTCCCTACTTGAGGAATTCCTTTTCCTCTGTCCCCTCACATAATTATTACCTTGTTTGTTGCTCTTCTCACCACCTCCTTCAAGGAAATCAGGTTTATTTATTTTAAATAACCAAAACTCTAATTACACGGTTCAGAATCACATGGTCCGGGCGCTGGATTTATTCCTCTGAAATAATTAACCAGGTAAGTAACATCACTGCCAAAGATGTTACCATCTCCACTGGGGTCGCCTGCGCAGAAAGTACAAGGACATCCCACATTACCTAAGAAATAATTAACTAAATAGGTAACATCAGATCCAATCAGCATACCATCGCAGTTGGTATCGCCCCGTCGGGCTGTAGATTCGTCGATTTCAACAACGCCATTCACAATGATAGTATCCGGATAAATATCCCCATGAGGATCACATATAAATACAGGACCCATAACAACATCAACCGTCATGCAATCTTCCCAGTGGCATTCAAATTGCAGTGTAACATTGAATAACAATCCATTGCCAGGTTCTAAGGGGGGTGTATCGAAACCGCTAAGATTAGCAAAGGCAATAATATTAAACGAATCGGGGTTCGCTTGGCTGTTATTGTATTCGAACACCTCCCACCCTGCAATACGGCTGCCAGCTCTATCAGCCATAACAGGCGTAATAATACCCGGCGGGTCAGTTGTCATATGAACATCAATTCCGCCTACCGAGCAGGGATTATCAATGTATACAGGCAGTACAAAAGTTTTTACATTACGTTCAAGGCTTAGTGAACCCAGGCTAATGGTTGTTGTACAGTCTTGCGATAAAACTGACCCTGTTAATAACAGAGAAACTATACAGATTTCAAAGAACATTGAAATACGTTTTGCCATAAGGCCTCTCTCCTCAGATTTGAGTGAATACTTATTCTTTTTCTTTTTTTACAACTCCTTAGCTGTTTAAGAATAAAGTCTCCTTTGCAAAACGCACCAAACTGATGACAATCGATTAAAAAACATTTAAATTAATGCCTCTCTCCCTAAGACAATACAGAAAGATGAACTTATTTAATACTCTCCCTTAGCCAGCGGCAATCGTTACACAACAGCATAAAAGTTAAAATCAGGCGCTGCCACCAACGTTCTTTAACTTAATTAAAATAAACAACACTATTCTTACCACAAACGCTTCAGAAGCCTACTGCCAGAAGCTTAAAATAGAATCCTCTACATCGTCAATATATATATGAAGAATATTAAGTCAAGTAAAAAATTGAGTTATTATAAGTTTTTTTTGCATTATTAATTATTTAAAATAGGCTGGAAAGCATAACTTAAACTCCCACAATATGTTTCCCCCCTCAAAGACAGGTTAGGCTTACGCCCTGCAACCAATATAAAGTAGGAGGATTTTTCGGCTTTTTTATCAAAAAACTCAGGAAGAACGATAATCAGAGCAAAATATATATTGAATGGCCGCAATCGAAGAAGCCTGAAAAGAAAGAAATTATCATTAATGATGCTTATTTTTTGGCAAATAAAACGAAAAGAAAGCTATGATTACTTCCTCATCAACAGCAGCCAATTTTTTGACAATGAGGTTCTATCCGGCAGCGTAAATATTTAATGATGTATTTTTGTTTTGGATGAAAGGTTACTCGAGATTAGAGTACCGCAATATATAAGGATTTCAAACAAGCTCAATAATTGCCTCTATAATTGCTATTATCCGTTTACAGATTGAGGAAGAATAATATCAAATGCGGCGCCCTTTCCCTTGAGATTATAGGCGGTAATCTTTCCCCCATGGTTGGTGATAATTCTATGGCTGGTCCACAACCCGAAACCATGTCCGGTCTTTTTAGAGGTGACGCGAGGTTCAAAGATTCTCGGCAGAATTTTCTCCTCAATACCCGGACCATTATCACTTACCGTGATTTTAACAGTATTGTCTTCATCTTGTGAGGCAACTTTTATCGAGATAATCCCTTTACCCGCCATAGACCTGGCAAATACATCGGCCGCATTAATAAATATATTTAAAAAAACCTGATGAATCTGACCTGCATCTATATATACGCGGGGCAAAATGCTGGGAATATCAATATTGAATGTAACGCCTTTAAACATCTGCTGGGGATGAATGAAGAAAACCAGGTCCTCAATCAAACGTCTCAGATCATAGGAGATAAACTCCGATTCCAAAGCAGAAAAGTCCATAAGACCATCAGAAAACCTTTTGATAAAGCTAACATTTTCCATAATAACATTAATCTTTTCTTCAAGCTTCTCTGTTTTGCCCTGCAAAAGATTCATGGACAAAAGTTGTGCATTAGTCGAAATAACCGTGAGGTAATTATTCAGCTCATGCCCGATAGCGGCGGCCATTTCGCCCTTGGCAATCAATTTCTCAGATAATATTAGGTACTGCTCAATAATTACCTGTTCGGTTATGTCTTCAATAAGAATAGTATGACCTGCGAATTTCTTGCCCCAACAGCTAAATGGGCAAAACCTTAATGCCAGAACGCACTCGCAATTTTTACTATCGATATTTAAACGGGATAACTCGAGCGGTTTTGATTTTGCTTTCCGAATAGAATCAGCAAAGGTTTTGTAATATTTTTCAGGGATAACATCAATCAGCTTCGAGCCGATTATGCCGTCTTTAATTGGAGGGTCGCTTGTCCAGCCAACTTTCGAAAATATCCTGTTGACAGCCTCGTTGACCTCGTTTATTTCGCCATCAGCATCAACAACCAATACTCCGATGGGAGTATTTGTAATAATATTCTGTTGTAATTTGCGAAACTCTAATTCCTCGGTATAAAGCGCTGCATTATGAATTGCTAAGGCAGCCTGGGAAACAAATTTCTCCAATAAGACCACATTTTTTTCAGGGAAAATACCGGATTCAGCGGTATTGTCTAAGTAAAGGACGCCCATGATTTTTTCTTTGATTTTTAAAGGCGCACACATTACTGACTGTATATTTAAATCAGCAAGAGAATTTATTGAGGAAAACCTTTCATCTTTCTGGATATCTGAAACATATTCTATCTGACCTGATTGGGCTGTAATCCGTATAATGGTTGCAGCTATTGTCTCATCATTAGAATCAATCTGATCAATTGTAATATTATAAGCCTTTTTTGGCTGGAGCTTGCCTTTATCATCCGAAAGCATCAACAAACCATGCTCAGCACTGAACATTTTAATTGCCCTGGTCATAACAATTTCAAGAACATTTTCAAGATTGAGTGTGGAATTAAGCACCCGGTTAACCTCATACAATTCAGCCAGGTATTCATAACCGATTTCTTTGCATATACTTATATCTTTATCTGATTTATCTTTCAGGATATCAGAATCAGTTTGTCTTTCAGGCGCCATCAATGCTGAATGTTCAGATTTGTTCGTATCAATATATACTATTCTACCCATATTCACTTTAAACCCTACTATAAACTGTTTAATTGCCAATTCTATATATCGGCAGGTTTGTTATTGATATGAGTACAGGAAAAAAGATATAAGTAAGTCTTCAATTATCTGCAATTTTAATTTTAACCGCGGTGTCGACCCTCTGTGGTCGGCACAAGGCCTGTATTGATATCGGCATAAAGTTGAATAGTTATTGCTGAATAGTTTTATCCGGATATAACACATGAGGATTATAGACCGGACAAATATTTTTCTGATAACAAACCGAGCAATTGACAGCGCGGTAATACAGCCTGTGCAGGATTATTACTGCAATATAGATACCAAACAATCCATCGGGGTTGAAAGTGAAGCCATCGATAAGCCTTAAAATTCCGATTCCGAAAGGCAATATTCGTAATGGCCACAGGAGCATTGTCAATCCATAGCCGGCTTGAAAGAAAACCGGCTCTCCTTTAGGGAAAGCAAAGCCAGCTAAAAGCCCCCAGGCGGTATTACACCGTTTACCATAATAGTAGCATTTTGTACATCTTAGAATTGGCAGGAAAACAAATAATGAAAGCACCCAGTAAGCGCTGTAGAAAAGACCAAGTTTTTCATGAAAAGATATGATTAAAAAAATTGACAGACCGATTTCGCCGGCGCCAAGAATCCAGCGCGGTAATATTCTCCGCCAGGGGTATTTGTCAATTGCCCTTGAATTGTCTGTCATGACAGGAATATAGTTTATATAGATGCCAATCTGCAAGTTTTCTCTTTACAATCGGTTGATTTTTGTAACAATATCTAACTGCAGCCGTATTTTAAATGGAGGATAAGATGAAAATTAAAATAGCCTGCATGGTTTTAATATTAACTGCCTTAATCATTGGAACATCTCATGCCACAATATTCCTGGACACCGAAAACAAGAGTTACCCGCCTGATAAAACTTTTGATGATGACATCTTTCTGGTAGGAAATACTATACGTTTCCAGTCTCAGGTAACCGGCGACCTTATCGGCGGTTGCCAGGAGCTTGTTTTTTCGGGAATTTGTGAGGGCAATATAAACTGGGCGTCCCGCAAGTTAACCATTAATGGACCGGTAAACGGCTCAATAAGAGGATTGGCACAGTACATCGATATTAACGCTCCGGTAGGAAGAAATCTCATGGCTATGGGGCAGACTATTACTATTGGACCCGCAACTTATATAACTCGAGATGCGACTTTGCTTGGCGAGGAGATATTATTTGAGGGTACTGTCGGAAATTATATGAGAGTCGGAGGCGATAAAGTCACCATCGCCGGCAAATTCGGCGGCGATCTTAAAATTGAAGCCAACCGGATTGAGATTGAACCCGTCACAATAATCGAGGGTGATTTGATTTATGAATCCCCATATGAAGTTAAAATCGAGGAAAGTGTAATTATAAAAGGCGAAATCCGCTGGATAGAAACCGATCAGGAAATAAAAAAGGATGAATACGACGCATTTAGTCCGATCAAATTCCTGCTGATAATGTTTCTATCACTTAATTGCCTGATCAGTTTCATTGTTTTTTTGATCGCCATGATACTGGGGAATGCAGCGATGATTCCGCTTATGTTTTTGACCCTGATTGTCAGCGGGATTATTCTTGTCTCACTAAGTAAAAAATTGACTTTAAAAACAGTAACTATAATCAAAGACCGTTTTCTGGTTTCCCTGGGCCTCGGTATCCTGTTGATTCTACTGTTTCCATTTGCCTCATTACTGGCAATCCTGACAGTAATCGGCATCCCTATCGGGATAATCATCATTTTTGCCTTTGGAATATTCTGCTTTGCCGGAGCCGTTTATACCGCTCAATTTATTGGCATATATGTTGGCCGCCTGTTAAATATCAGCAGACAGCCGCCGAGCATTTTGTGTCTGATAATTGGCATTATTGTTTTGGCCTGTTTAATTTTAATCCCTGTCATAGGCTGGATTGTGGCTGTACTAATTCTTGCTGTTGGCCTGGGCGCTCTCGTCCTATCTATTAATAGAGTAAAGGTGAAAATTAATGCTGAAGGGAAACCGGAAAAACTATCAACCAATTCGGAAGCAAAATAATACCTCTAAAAAATGCCCTGAAAGTCCTATTGCTAACCTATTATCTTAAACTGCATTATTCAATCTCGTTCCCAAACTCTGTTTGGGAACGTACTGATTTCTGAAACTCTGTTTCAATATTCCGCATGTTCATTCAATTATCTAAATTGATACCTTGCCGGTGTAATTTTACTCGAAACAGAGTTTCGATTGTCATTGTGTTACCAAACAGAGTTTGGTAACAAGAAGGTACCCAACAATCTATTCACATAGCCCGCATTATTCACAAATTTTAACATGTGCTGGCATCCGCCATAGGCGGACTTCTGCCAGAACTGTCGGAGGCAACTTCCGACAGCACAAAAACACACTGTATTCTTAATGGCTTTCTGACATTATTTCTATCATATTATTATCCAAAGGATTAAAAGCTAATTTTAATGATCGAGCCTTTTGCAAAACTCCAGATTGGTGTTTCAGGTATACTGTATTAAATCTTGTTTTTGCCGATACACCTAATAAAATAATAAAAAATCTGTCATGGAGGGCAATATGTTTGGCAATAATAATCAGCTTTTTGGCTTTTTAAACGGGTATAATCAGCTTGCCAATATCGGCTTATTCAGAAGTCTGAGAAATTTACCCAATTTTTTCGCCGGAAACGAAAGGGCTATAACTAACCGCCTTCTCAACAGGCCATTGCACAACATCCTTAAGCATCTTAATCCAAAAAAAGGTATCGATACAATCAGCCTCGGACAAAGAAGCGCATTAGAAAATCCCCTATTGCCTGAACAGCTTTACACTCCGGCAAGTTTGATTAACGCACTCGGGAATCTGCCTGTTAATACTGAAGATCAATCTGCAGATCAAATTCAGCCGGACACCGGATCGGTTGAGAAAAAATTCTTAAATATGGTTGACCTGAACATGGATTTCAATCTGGTCGAATTCGAAAACGCTTTAACCAATCTTATCGAAGATGCCGAGGATGGACAGGTTGAAATATCCTCATACTCGAATGTCAGCGTAGGACTTCATGTCGATTTCAAAGCAAAAGCCCTCATGGAAGAGATATATAAAGGGAGTGAAGCGGAAAATAGACCTGAAATGATAAATTCTCTAAATGTTAAATCGGCTTTCGATAGAGCTATGGCAATGATGATGAAGTCGCGGGAATTCGAGGCTGAAATGTTTTACAGAGAAAGTTCCCGGTCACATTATATCATGAACAGCGAATATGCCGATGGTTTCATTCGGATTTCACGAAAGCTGGCAATGCAATATACCCAGGATTTATCATTTAATTTCAGATCTTTAAATCTTTACAATTCCCAGGCAAATCAATTGACCGAGACCGGCGAGGCTGGAGATTACATACAGCAAACCGAGGCTTTAGTCGATAATCCGCAAACTAACGGTGAGTTGATCGGTCAGTTTTTTGATGCGGTACAGGGCTTAATCGATAATGCCGAGGATAAAATCATTGAGAAAATAAATACGTTTTTCGATAATCTGACCGCCCAGATGGGAACAGAACCAGGCTTCCTGGACCAGACCAGAAACAGTGTAATTGATGGGGCGAAGGCATTTTTCAGCGAAGTTGACCGGGCAATTAACGGCTTACAGCTAAAGTATTCAGAGAACAGCCAGCCGATTGAACAGATTGCAAACACCAATCAAACGCCCCAAACAGATATGCCGGAAATAAACGAGGAACCTGTACCTGAAAATCCAGCTTAAGTATCTTTCGCGAAGCTTTTCTTTATTTTATGTTTCAGGATGGAAGTTTTGCGACATCCTGAAACCCTCAGGATGTCATTTTGTTTCCATCTTGAGAGGTGAAAACAAGCATTAGTGGCTGGTGTATGTCCCGTGCACCAGCTTATATAAAAACCAACTTAAGTATCTTTCGAGAAGCTATTCTTTATTTTTTCGTCAAGTTCATTGACAGCTTTTTCAAAACGTTGTTGTGTAATCCCTCTATTCTTAAGCAGCTCCCCGGATTCACGAGGAATATTATCCCAGGTAATCGAATCGTTGGCGCTCCGTTTCTCATCCGAAACCGAGGTTTCATCAGTCTTGTCTATCAACATTCCATTTTCAAATAATGCCTTCAGTTCAAAAGTTTTAAGCGGACATTCGGGCCAATCATGAAACCAGCAGATAAGCAGTTCGGCGCTGATTTTTGAACCGCTGTTAAGATCGGAGCTTCTATAAGCCAGCGAAATGGTCACCCTCTCCCAGACAGAATCGACTCGTCGCCGGGCAATAATATAATCACAATCAGCAGAAACCTCCTCCACCAGCATATCGAACTCATCAAGCAGACGGGAAAACAGAAACAGTACACCGGCTGTATTAACCGGGGCATAGACAATACCGCGTTTGCCAATTAAATCGCCAACTATCGATTTAGCCATTTGCTCATCTCCGCAAGGTGGTTTTATCCAAATTCAATTGTATGATTATATGTTAGGTCTAAGATTTAAGGCAAGGAATATTTTGAACATGACAAAACAAAAAAGGTGATTAGAAAAATCAGAACACAGCAGAGGAGCACTCAAGGACGAAAGTCGCCCACATGAAAAATATAGCTTGACAAGAAAAACAACATTATATATAATTGACCGAGGGTTCGGTCATTAATATATATTAGAAAGAATTTAATATGCCAAAGATTGTAGATAAAAAAGCAAAAAAAGCTGAAATACTCAAAGCGGCCATGGAAGTCTTTGCCCGGAATGGGGTTGTTAAAACGAAGATGGCCAATATCGCTTTGGCCGCCGGTATCGGTAAGGGAACCATCTATGAATATTTTCGCAGTAAAGAGGATATTTTTGAAGAGGCTTTCAATTCTGTTTTTTCAAATATGGAAACAGCATTACTGGAGGCTCTTAAAACTGTGGATGACCCTGAGCAGAAGTTGAAAATTCTAATCGATGTATCGCTGACCTGCTTTATTGACAGCGATTATGATTTTACCGGAATAATAGTTGATTTCTGGGCGGAGGGCGTCCGGAATAAGGATGCTGAGATATTGAAAATCATCGACCTGAACAAAATATATAAAGATTATCGCAAATTGTTTTCAGAGATTTTAGATGAGGGAATACAAAAGGGCATCTTTAAAAATATCGATACATTCTCACTTTCTGCAATCCTGATAGCCGCCTTTGACGGCTTAACATTGCAATGGATTCTGAACCGCCATCTTTTTGACCTGCGAAAAGTATCTGATGTGCTGCTGGACAGTTTATTAAATGGAATAAGGAAATGATAGTAAAGTTTTTGCCAACTTTAATGCCGATAATTAGTAATTATATAGATAAGGAGCTATCATGAGAGACAAATTACTCACGACAATCGCTAAGTTTGCCGAAAGCCGACCCTTTATAATGTTCGGGATAGCCCTGGTAATCACTGCCATTGCTGCGGGGTTCGCCTCAAATCTAAGATTAGAAACGCAATTTAAAAACATGATGCCGCAGGATCATCCCATGGTGCAGGAATTCAATCAAATCATAGATGATTACAGCACCGCCTCCATGATTATAATTGCCGCCCAGGGAAAAGAATATGAACTCAAGCAATTCGCTGATGAGGTTGCGCCCAAAATTGAAGCCATGACTGGATATATTCAGCGAATCGATTATAAGCTCGACCGCAGCTTTTTCCTTGAACATGGTTTCATGCTCCAGAAAGCCAAAGACCTGAAGAATTCCCATGAGATGTTTAAGGATCTCAGCTCGCTGCCTTTGATTAAACATATAAACGACAACTTTGAAAAGACGTATATGCATGATGAAGAAAGTATCTCTACAAAAGAAAAGGAAAACAGCGCCGTTATTTTCTTAGATGGCATAAGATATTGGCTTGAAACAATAGAGCAGTATGCGGTTAATGGTAATGCGATAGATTCTGTTGAGGCAAAGACTGCAGTTGATCGATTCTTAATCGGCGATGAGTACATGATTTCTCAGGATAAGGATATGCTTTTGATCTTTGCCCAGCCAACTTTTACGATTAACGAAATTAATAAAATTGTTGATGCAGAAGATTCAATAGATGCCGTCATTGCCCGGGTCTCTGAAAAATATCCCAGCATCTTCGCCGGCACCACTGGAACAATAGCCCTTGCCCGTGATGAGATGGTTGCCGCCAGCCAGGATATGTACCTCACATCGATAATCGCTTTTATACTGATTATAGCGCTGTTTATTATTTCTTTCCGGATATGGTCGGCTCCTGTTCTTGCCGGAATCAGCCTGTTGATGGGTATTGCCTGGACAGCAGGGTTTGCCGCCTTAACGCTTGGCAGTTTGAATATCATGACCTCTATGTTTTCGGTGATCCTCATCGGATTGGGCATCGATTTCTCCATTCATATCATTACGGTATATTCTGAAAGTCGGGCCGCCGGTTATTCGATAGGCGAGTCGCTTCGTTTTTCGATGTCAAAATCCGGCAAGGGCATAACTACCGGCGGATTCACAACCGCCTGCGCCTTTCTGACATTGATGGTTTCCGAAACTGCGGGAATGTCCGAGTTCGGCATTGTCATCGGGAGCGGAGTCATATTCTGTATGATCGCCACTCTTTTTGCGTTGCCGGCGATGCTTTCATTACGCGATAAGCTGCTGATTAAATTTCGCCAGGAAAAATATAAACCAAAATCGACGAGTTTCGGCTTCTTAGGCAGCCTTGGTCTGACAATTTCCCGAAAATCCGTTGTCGTCCTGACAGGGGCAATAATCATCACGGCCCCTCTTTTCTATTCCGCTTTAAACATTACATTTGATTATAATTACTTGAACATGGAACCGGTCGGCTTAACATCCATTAAACTTCAGCATCAAATGGAAGATGAGTTTGATGTCACGCCTGATTTTGCGATGATTACCACATCCTCGGTTGAAGAATCACGAAGGATTTCGGAGGCGGCTAAAGATTTAAAGATGGTAGGGATGGTGACAAGTATTTCCGAGTATGTGCCCTCTTTAGAACAGCAGCAAAGGCGAGCTCTTTATATTCAAAAAATTCGTGAATACCTGGAAAACAACCGGAAATTGACGCCCCTTTCGGAAAATAAAATCGATCAACTTTTTGGTGAATTATACCGGTTGGAGGATAATGTTATTGAATTAGCCCAGTTGGCCTATCTTGGCGGGCAGGACAAAGTGGATGAAAAATGCAAAGAATTGATCGGCGACCTGGAAGACCCGCAGAATAAAACCATGATCGCTTCATTAATAGATAAACTAAATGCTGACCGGCCAAAAATTGTTCGAAATCTAAACCTGTTCCAGAAATACTATGAGCCTTATTTCAGGCAAACCGCATTAGGAATGTCCTCTTTAGATCCTATTAATGTGGAAGATTTACCGCCAGACATTTTAGATCAGTTCGTAAGTAAGGATGGCAGCAAATACCTGATTACAATCTATCCCAAAGAATCGGTCTGGAACCTGGCGTTTTTAGAAAGGTTTACAGACCAGATGGAAAAACTTGATGAGAGAGTTACCGGTATGCCGAATGTATTCTACGTTCTTATGAATATAATCGCTAAAGATGGAAAAAAAGCGGCGGCCCTGACAATTATCGTCGTTTTTCTTCTTTTGCTCTGGGATTTTAAGAAACTACGGCTGGCGCTATTGGCAATGGTTCCTCTTGTTGTTGGGGCTGTCTGGATGGTTGGCGCGATGCATCTGTTTGGCCTGCAGTTGACCATGTTGAACCTGATGGGGATACCGCTTATCCTGGGTATCGGTATCGATGACGGCGTACATATTCTCCATCGCTATAGAGTAGAAGGCGCAGGGAAAATCAGAACAATCTTTACCAGCACAGGAAAGGCAGTCATGCTGACATCGATTACTACGATGCTGGCTTTCGGCTCGCTGGTGTTTGCCACCTATCGCGGCCTGGGCAGTCTGGGTATTGCGCTGTTTATCGGCGTTGGAACTTGCTTTTTAACCTCTGTAATTATCCTGCCCGCTTTACTGGGATTAATAGAACAAGGAAATAATAGCCAAACAAGTCAAGGGAGTTTATAATATGCTGATGCAAATTTCTATGATGATTATAATTGCTATTGTCTCAGTTCAGGCTCAGCAATTAACACCAGAACAGATCATCAAAAAAATTGATGATACAGAGCGCGTATCATCAAGCGAAGGCATCGTAAAGCAGACAATTACAACCTCCGGCGGCAAAAAAAGAACGCTCGAAATGCAGTCATACACAAAAGATCAAAGCGATAAACAGTTGATAATCTACACCAACCCGAAACGAGTAAAGGGCGATAAGATACTGATGCTTAACGACGGCGACGATATATGGTTCTATACCCCGAGAACCGACCGGGTGCGACATCTGGCAAGCCATGCCAAGAAGCAGAAAGTCCAGGGCAGTGATTTTTCTTATGAAGACATGTCCGGCGGAAATATCGAGGAAGATTATACCTACACTAAGCTGAAAGATGAAAAAATCAACGGTATTGAATGCTATAAATTCGAGTTGATCCCGACTGAGAGCGGACCCCACTATTCAAAAATGATACTCTGGGCAGATAAAGACAAATTCCTAACCTTACGAATAGACTATTATGAGGAAGAAGAACTGCTGAAGCGACTGATATGTAGTGACACAAAAAAAATCGACGATCACTGGTATGCAATGAAGCTGACAATGACAAACCTCCAGGAAGGCGGCGAAACGGTGATGGAAACTGTCGAGGTCAAGTTCGATATCCACCTGGATGATAATATTTTCACTACGAAAAACCTGAAGCGGCGCTGAATAACCGCCAGCTGAGGAGAATATGAAATGAAACGTCAATTAATTCTAATATTTCTGATAATTATTGCTTTTACTATTAATACCATTTCTCAAGAACTGGAGATATCCGGATATTATGAAAACCAGCTCTTTCCTCAAGAATTAAATGATAAAGTAATCTTTCAGGATTATAATAAACTGCGAATCGACCTTTCCGCTGAAGCCGGAGAAAATGTAACTTTCAACAGTGATTACATCTATAGGCTGTATCACGGCGCGGTAGATTTCAATTTGCTTGATTTTATCCCTGAAAGCGTAGTCATTCAATATGCCAAGCAGAGGCAAATTTCTGTCGATTCCATTCGCCCGGCCTTCGATTTCAAACTGGCAGATGAAAATTTCCTGGATAACGCTTACGTTACAATCTATTCGGAACATGTTAATATCCGAATTGGCAAACAGCAATTACCCTGGGGTTCGGGCTATGCCTGGAACCCGACGGATATATTTAACGCCAAAAATTTACTTGACCCAGCTTACGAGAAAGTTGGCGTTAATGCCTTTAAGCTGGAAATACCGTTCGGAAAGGAGGGGATGCTGACCGGTGTAGTCTGTATCGACGATGAATGGGAAACATCTACCAAAGCGGTAAAAGTAAAGAACCATCTCCGCGGCTATGATCTCTCCGTTAGTTCTGTGGAAAAAACACAGACAAGTTTCGATTATATAAACTTCCTATCATTATCAGAAAAACGCCGGCTTTGGGGCGGAGATTTTTCAGGAGAAATGCTTGGCCTTGGCGTCTGGGCCGAAGGCGCCTACAACATTATGGAAATATCCGAGGATTTCGGCCAGTATTTAGTCGGCACAGACTATACATTCGAAAACGGACTGTACTTTATGGGCGAATACTATCGAAATGGCTTGGGAAAGTCGGAAAAAGATGAATATGATTTCAATGATTGGCTGCGTCTTCTAAGTTCCAAGGGTGAAAATCTCGGACAGGATTATATCTATGCCGGCGAGATGTATCCGGTGACCGAGCTTTTAAGCTGGTCAAACTATCTCATTTTGAATATCAACGATAAAAGCGGCATGCTTTTCCCATGGTTTGACTATAGCCTTAATGATAATACGGAAATAATCCTTGTCGGCTATATTCCCTTTGGAGAGAACCGAACGGAATTTGGCGAATTCGGCAGGGGCGGATTTGTCAGGGTAAGAGTATACTTTTAAAGCGGTCTTTACAGTCCAGTAGGACAGGCCGTCAAGGTCCTTAATTTCTATAGCCATTGTGTCGACCGCAGAGGGTCGACGCCACAGCTGTATTTTTGATGCGATCTTTACACTGCCACCCTGTCCAGTTCTTTTCTTATTGCGGCGGCAATTGCCTTAAGAGTAAGCGGTTTTCTTATATATGCTCCGGCTCCCAGCTTAAGCGCCTCCTCCACTCGCTCAGTTTCGGAATATCCCGAAACAATGACAGCCTTTTGCGAGGGATTCATTGCTAACGCTCTTTTATATGTTTCAGCGCCATCAATTCCCGGAGGCATTACCATATCTAAAAGCAGCAAGTCATATGGGCTTTTTTTCAATAATTCTATAGCTTCTTCGCCGCTTTCAACAGCGTCGCTTTCATAACCAAGATTCTTAAGAAGCTTGAGAGTAACATCCCTTTGCGTTTTATCATCGTCAATCACCAGAATGCTCTCAGTACCGCCGGTGATTTCCCCGGAAATCGAATCTTCAACCGTCTCCCGAGTGATAGGGAAGTACAGGTAAAACGATGTCCCTTTGCCAATTGTACTTTCAAAATCGATATAGCCGCTATGATCCTTAACGACTGCATCCACGACACTTAAACCCAGCCCCGATCCTCTTTTCTTATCGGTTGTTTTTGTTGTGAAAAAAGGATCGAATATTTTTGACAGAGATTCATCTGAAATGCCGCAACCGTTATCTGAAATTGTAAGCTTGACATATTCGCCCTTTGGAATCCTCTCATATTTACCGGCCACGGCGTCAACATAATAATTTTCCGTTTTAATAGTCAGCCGGCCTATATTTCTCATGGCATCTTTAGCATTGTCCAGAAGGTTTAAAATCACCCTATGGATCTGAGCCGGTCCGGCTTTAATGTTCATCAGGTTATTATATAGATTTGTTTCGATAATAAGCTCATTCGGGAGCGGTTTCATCTGATATGTCACCTGCAGGATTATCTCATTAAGGTTAAGCGGTACTTGCGAGTAATGCCCCCGTCTTCCCAGCGCTAGCAATTGCTGGTTGATTTCGGCCATATGCAGGGCGGCGTGTTCCATATCATTCAACAATGGGATTATCAAATGACCTTCCGGAAGTTCATTTTTGATAAAATCAGGGTAGGCAACCAGCGGTCCCAGCAGGTTGTTAAAATCATGCGCAACCTGGCCGGCAATCCTGCCCGCGGTCTCAAGACGTTTGGCTCTTTCGGCAGATTCCTGCAGTTGTTTTGTCTCGGTTATATCTATTATGGCAACGAAAGACCCAATAAAATTACCATTATCATCATACCTGGGGGAAGCTGAAACAAGACCAACTCTATTGTTCCCTTTGGCCGTCACTATTTCCAGTTCATACTGCGAACTCAGCCCTTTTTTGCGTATTTCAGTCTGTGATAAAACTAACTCCTTCTGATGTTCAGGAATATATTCCAACACGCATTTACCCTCTAGAGCTTTTGCGGAATCTGCCTCAAAGATACCGGCATAGGCGGGATTGCAGAATTTAATAATTTCATCTTCATCAATAATAGCGATACCTTCCATAACCGAATTAAACAATTCGTGATAACGCCTCTCTGATTTCTTCAGCGCTTCCTCTGCCTTCTTTTGTGGAGTGATATCTTTGACGAAAACAGAGACTCCATCCTTGGAAGGATAGGCGCTAATTTCAAAAAAGTAGGCTTTCCCGCCAAGGTTGTATTCATTTATAAAATTTTGAGATTGCTGTGTCTTTAATACTTCTTGGTAAAATGACACCGCTTTTCTTGTGTCCTCATTATCTGGGAAAATCTCAAAGATAGTTTTTCCAATAGCATGATTTGCTGAAATACCCGTTAATCCTTCTGATGCTTTATTCCAATATGTGTACCTTAAGTCCCCGTCCATTGCAAAAAAGACGTCCCCGATACTATCCGCAAGCTCCCTGTAATTTTCCTCCTTCTCACGAATTTTTTCCTCCGCCTGCTTATGCGTCAATCTGGCTTGCAGAACCGGAGCGACATTGTTCGCTATTATCTCCAACAATTGCTTGTCGGATTTATCGTAGCCATCTGTCTTGTTGGCAACAGTCAACAAGCCGATTGACTTGCCGCGAAGCACCAAAGGCGCGGTCAGGCAGTTGTTGATCGGCACATGGCTTTGGGGAACCTGGAACGGTTCGTTCGAATAGTCCGATTTCCCAGTCCGAAGGCCGTTTCCCCAGATACTGTCTCCCCAGGTGTCTGGCGGGAAAACAATTCTTTTATCAGGCATCCGGCACTGATCCCAGACATGTTTTGTCATGGATGGGCAGACCAAATCGCCCTTTTCGTTAATATAGCCAAACACTCCAAATTCAGATTCAAAGGCATCCAACACAATCTTCAGCACTGCATCGTACATGTCATCATTAGACTCCATGAGAAATGCCCGAAGAACCTTGTTTCGGATATCTTGTTCCTTTTCGGCCTGCTTGCGCTCGGTGATATCATACGTAAGCACCTGAATGGCGTAAAACTCTCCTGTTTCATGTTTAACAGGCTGTATGCTTTCAAGAAACCACTTGCCCAAAGGTTCCACATATTGTTCTTGTTGAAATCCTTCTCCCGTTTTTTTGACTTTTTCGATTACTTTGAAACAAGTATCTATAAATTCACCAGGAGGAAAAACATGTCGAATATTTTTACCAATTATTTCTATAGGATCCAGACCCCATCGTAAAGCTGCACGCTTGTTCATAAGTAAAATGTTTCCTTCCTGATCGATCAGATCGAGACCTGCATCTACGGTTTCCATAAGAATCTTGTATTTATCTTTAGCCCGCTTGCGCTCGATCAGTTCTTTTTTCTGCCCCTCCATGGCATGCAAGAGCTTGCGATTAAGGCATGCCGCATACAGCGCAAATAGGATAATCATGGCCATTGCAACGAAAGCGCCTGAAAACCAGGGCAAATACTGACGAATCACATCCCTGAGAGCAACTTTGCCATAGCCCTCATATGGAGTAATGCGAAGATATTTCAGGCAATCATGCACCGGCTGATAGTTAAGCGGGATAGTCCAGCCGGCGCTTTTTGCGGCTTTAGCGGCTGGCCTGTCAGGGGACATCTTCAACAAAGCGACAGCGACCCGCTCCGCCAGTTCATCGGATGTATGCTCGGCCTTTGCAAATGGCCATTCGGGATACAGGTGCGTAGAGCGCAAAAATGGCAGAGTCGCATGAGGGCATTCGTGATCGTGAAATATATAAAAATCATCCAGATTGATTTTTCCTTCCATTGCCATTCGTTCAAGAGCGTCGGTTCGGACTGCGCCGGCGTCTACCTCACCGTTCAGTACCGCATAAATTACCGCATCATGAGTCCCCCCAAAGTTTAAATCGGCGAAGTCGCGATACGGGTCAATCCCATGCCCTTTAAGCTCCCTCCATGCCATAAGCCATCCGCCGAATGATGTTTCTTTTACAGCCATGAAGGTCTTGCCCCGGAGATCGTTTAAGTTTTTGAGGCCTTTATGCTCAGCTTTGCAAAAGATTACTCCCCCGAAAACTGTGGATACTATGCCCAGACGGAGGTTTTTCAATGTTGCGATCCGGCTTGCTCCGTGAATCAACTCCAGCCCCACATAGAAATAGGGATTAGCCACGATGAAATCCACCTCTTCCTGTTCTACAGCCGAGTATATTTCATCGTAATCAAGCGGCACAATTGTAAAGGAATGGCCGGGTATTTCCTGTGTCAGGTACTCGGCGGTAGACCCCCACTTCTCCAGGCACCGTTGAGCTCCCCGCTTTGCCAGAACGCCAATTTTAACCGGTTTAGCCGCCTCCTGGGCATTTGAAGCCGTTCCAGAAAAAAGCAGCAATATATACAACGCCAGAATGACCCTGGTAATTATAGGTAACAGGGCTTTCTGAATATTACGCATAATCTCCTTCTCCCTGTATCTATTTACAATCAGCCCCGTTTTCCAGTAACCATTCTTTTATCTTTTTGCCGCCTTTTAAGACATCGCCCTTTTTTACTTCTGCTAAACCAAAATATAAAAGTGGATGCAAACGGATCTCCATCCTTATTTATTCTTCGGCGTTTGACAACGTTTTATATAGCTTTTTTTATTTTTGATGTTTAATTCCGTTTAACGCATTCGCAATGGAATAGGCTTAAGCCGCATTATTCACAAATCTTAACATGTGCTGACATCCGCCATAGGTCGATTCTTCTGCCAGAGCTGTCGGAAATAACTTCCGACAGCACAAAAATACGATGTCTAAACTCGTAAACAGCTCACGACGTGCCGCAAACAAGGCCT
>CBFDEC010000048.1:0-22230 GCA_965603725.1 uncultured bacterium
CTTCACTTTGAAACTGTTTTGAAAATAATATTACTGATTTATGAATAAAGCGAGTAAAGACAGCGGCCGAATTCCCTCTTTTATTTTCTTGACAAGTGAAGCATCTTGTGATTTATAGCTTTGAATGATAGATGCTATTGTTAAAACTGCCCGACCTCATCACTGGGTAAAAAACCTGATTGTTTTTGCGGCATTAATTTTTGCGAAAAAATTCACCGACCCTGAATCTGTGGCTCTGGCTATAAAAGGCTTTTTAGCATTTTGCCTGGCTTCCTCAGCGATTTACTATCTCAATGACATTACCGATTGTAAAAAAGATCAACTGCACCCGACAAAAAAGAACAGACCTATTGCCTCCGGCAGGCTGTCATTCAAGACAGCCTGGTTTCTTACTGCATTATTGCTGATTGCTGGATTTGTTTTAAGCTATTCTCTGGGGCCGCTGTTTTTATTTTATTTTATACTATATATATTTATAAATTTTGGCTACAACCTTGGCTTAAAAAATGTAGTAATAATTGATGTCATGATTCTGGCGATCGGTTTTGTTCTGCGCGCGGCGGCAGGAGCGGAGGCTATAATGGTGCCGATATCATCATGGCTTTTAGTCTGCGCGATCCTGCTGGCGTTGTTTCTGGGCCTGGCCAAGAGACGTCATGAACTGATTATTTTGGGCAATGACGCTATTTCTCACCGTCAGTCGCTAGCTCATTATTCGCCGTATTTTTTAGACCAGATGATGAGCGTAGTTACGGCCTCCACGGTGGTTGCTTATACTTTTTATACGCTTTCCCCAGAGGTTAAAGATAAACTGGGAACGGGCAATATGGTTTTCACTGTGCCGTTTGTTTTGTATGGAATATTCAGGTATCTTTACCTTATTCATCAAAAGGATGAGGGCGGCAGTCCAACCAAGCTTCTGGTCACCGATATTCCATTATTGGCATGTGTCGGACTGTGGATTATTTCTGTTTTTATAATTCTTCAATTACCGGAGTGATAAATTGAAAAATAAAGTGAAAGTTGCCGTGCTGAAAACCTCGCCGGAAAGGGTTGTTGACGACTATATAAGGGCGGGCGAGATGGCCGGGCTTAGAGATTTCCTGGCGGCTGATACCGAAACAATCCTAAAAGATAATATATCCTGGCACCTGCCGTTTCCAGGCGCAAATACAGTTCCCTGGCAGCTTGAAGGCGCAATTAAATCACTACAGAATTCAGGCTTAAACAAGCTTGTTGCAGTACATAATGATACAGTGGTAACCAACCCGTATGTGGGCGGCAGACTGTTAAAACTTAAACCGGTTTATGAAAAATTTAACATTACCGAGCGTTACAACAATGACCCGACCGATCTGAAATGGTCGGTGTATAAACCTAAAGCAAAAATGCTGGTTCTGGATAAGATATTTCCTGAGGGCATAAAAATTCCGGAGTTTTTTCATGATAAAAACATCGTTCATCTGCCGACATTAAAAACACACATATATACAACTACTACAGGCGCCATGAAAAATGCTTTTGGCGGCCTTTTAAATACCAGACGTCATTACACTCACTCGGTAATTCATGAAACCCTGGTTGACTTATTACATATTCAAAAAGAGATACATTCTGGTCTGTTTTGCTTTATGGATGGCACGACCGCCGGTTCCGGCCCTGGCCCCCGGACAATGATTCCACATGTGAAGAATATAGTATTAGCCTCCGGCGACCAGGTGGCAATCGATGCTGTAGCTGCTAAGATCATGGGATTCGATCCGCTGTCAATCAAATTTATACAACTGGCGCATGAGGCCGGGTTAGGCTGCGGTGATGTTAAAGAAATCGACGTAGTCGGCGAGGATATCTCAAGCATGAATTTCAATTTTTCTGTCGGCGACAATGTAGCCTCGACCGTAGGAGACATCTTCTGGTTTTCACCTTTAAAGATTTTTCAAAAGTTGTTATTCCATACTCCGCTGATTTATATTTTCGTATTCAGTTCGGCTTTTTATCATGATCATTTATGGTATCCATTCAAGGGCAAAAAGATATTCAACAAGTGGCTTGATGAAACCGGCTGGGGTAAGCTGTTTCAGAAATATTAAAGGAACTTTATATGACCCGTTACCTGATTATGCTTTTTGTCGTCACCTTTAATGTTTGCGGTCATGTTTTTTTGAAAGCCGGTATGAACCAGATCGGGGGAATAGCGCCGGGCGCCCTTATTACAAACTCTGCAAAAATCTTCACCAATATATCGATTATTGTCGGCTTGTTTTGCTATGTATCATCAGTGGCGGGTTATATGGTTTTGCTGTCTAAAACAGATATATCGATTGCCTATCCAGTTGTCACCAGCCTGGCTTATGGAGCTATTGTGCTGGTTTCATTTTTCATATTCAAAGAGCCCTTTTCAGTGGCTAAATGGGTTGGCCTGGGGCTGATTCTTGGCGGCGTTCTGCTGGTGGGTATGAAATGATATTTTTTTATGTTTCGGGATGGAAGTTCGCCCAGGCGGACGACATCCTGAAACCCTCAGGAATTTCTATAGATATATGTATAAGTAAATAAAAAATGGTTAATATAATTTTGTCAAAATCAGAAAGAGCATTATTTATTGAAATTCAGAGATTTAAGCAGAAATGGATATGGTTTGCAGTTATTGCATGCTCCGGGCCAATCTGGTACGGATTCATTTGCCAAATCATTTTGGGTAAATCATTAGGCGATAAACCCGCTCCGGATATTCTTCTCTGGCTGTTTTTTTTATTATTTGGAATAGGTTTGCCCTGGTTTATGTTTTCGCTTAAGTTAATTGTGCAGGTAAAGAAAGATGGTTTGCACATTCAATTTTTTCCTCTTAAAAAGTTTTTATTAAATATTACTGATATTAAAAGTTACAAATACCGTGAATACAAACCAATAAAAGAATACGGCGGCTGGGGTATCAAATACTCTTCAAAGCACGGGAAAGCATATAATGTGAGCGGTAATAAAGGCGTGCAGTTGGAAATTACCAACAACAAGAAGATACTAATCGGCTCGCAAGACCCGCATAAGCTGATAAACGCAATAGATACCGCCATTAGCTATAACAAATGATGGCCAGGTGCCCCACGGCTTGCTGTGGGTTACTTACCTTCTCAGTGGCTAACCTTAGCTGGATGAATAAAGGACTTCGTCCGCCTGCTTTCGCAGGAATGACAAGGCTTCTATGCATCAGGCGCATCTTCCGTCGGGAATGGGTTCCCGACGGCGCGGTTAATACCGCCCCATTCGCGATCGTCTTGGTCTCGATTTGGTTTCCCATTTTAAATCGGGAAGTTCGGATGATACCGAGGGTGGCTTCTCTTCTTTTGGCTTGTCCTGCTTAAGCTCAGGCACGCTTACTTCGGCTTTTTTACCGCCTGCAATACTGAACGATTTTTCCGCCGCATCTATAATTTCCTGTCTCAATCCCTGGTTGGCGATAAATTCAGTGTAGTCTCTGCGGCCGTCAACTAAATCCTTAATATAATTATCAATTTGCTCTTTAGAATAATATTTTTCCGGGTTATACTCATCAAGACTGGCATCGACACACAATTTTATCTCAAGCGAACCAAGCCGGCCGGGGGCATACTGATTTGTTTCGCGCAGATCGCCGCGCTGAATAGCCGCCATCACATTTATCGGGACACGCTTGACTTTCCGGACGAGCTTCTTCTGCAGCTTGCCGTTTACAATATTTTTTTCGAGTATCTCGCCGATACCGCCGGTATTGTACTGATGAAAATGAACTTTGCCCGGGTAATTATCAACAAGACTCATCACGATATCATAAAACCTGTTTACTTTCACAGCCATAGAGCCGACTATGAACGGATCGGTGCCGACTGTTCTTACCGACTCTCCGGCTTTGGCAGGTTCGGAGGCGGCGCTGTGTGTCGATTCTCCCCAGAGATAAGCCAGTACTCCCTGCTCTGGTGTAAGCCTGAGGCTGAATGGCATGATAGTATTTCTCCTGGTGATAAACGCAAAGACTAAACCATCGAGCTCAGAAAGCGGGGGCATATTAACGCTCTCAGAGTCGATACGCACAAGCTTGCGGCCTCGTTTCACTTTGAGCTTATCCTTACGGATGACCGCCCGGCCATTGCCGCATAGTTTTTCATCGAGAAAATCAGGATTACCAGCCGCATCAACCATCACGTTTTCATACAGAGCAGTCTTATCAACAAGCGACCAGTACATTGCTTCCTGAAGCTCCCGCTCAACATCTGTCTTGACAAAGAAATTCGCCTCAGAACCATATGCTGAACCATCATTGCGCAAAAACACGATATCGTCCTGGGCAACTTCGGTTCCCTCGCCTTTATCAATATCAAGGCCAAGCTGGTGACATGACCAGGTAGATTTGCCGGTAGCCGAGAGACCAAATAAAAATATTCCATAACGTTTCAACCGCTGATCTTTTTCATCCCAAACATTGACTATCTTCGTGCCGGAATGAAGCCCCAGCATTCCGCGCTGATCGGCCGACCACATCGCCTGACGTAAGAATCCCTTTTTGTTCTCGCCCATGTAGTCGGTTCCCAATGCGATATTTATATTATGCTCGGGAATAGACAGCACCTGCTGACGCAAATGATGCTCCTCCGGAATATGAATCATGGTAAATTCGGGACCAGGCTGTTTGCCAGGATCAAACATTGTGTTGCCCCACATGTACGCAAGACGATAATTTTTCCTGTCGGCAACGCTTATATACAGATTACAGACAGGATTATACTCGGAGTTATCGCCCATACGACGGCGGATGTGAACAAACGGCATGGTTCTCATCAAATGCAAGACCTTGTGTAATTCCTCGGGAGCATTTTGAATGATTGACTGTTGAAGCTCTGAGGGTTTAGGCAGCCATACTTTTTCACTGCCGAGGTAAACCGTCTTCGGCCCGATCCTCGACGACACAGTCGAACGCCATGAATGAGCGCCGTTGCTGGTTTTCTGGGCTGTTTCCAGAGCAGGTTTGCGAAGCTGTTTAAGTTTAAACGACTTTATATTCGGTCCCTTCAAAACAGTCTTAAGATTGTCGGCGAACCTCTGGTATTCTTCTACTTTATAAATATTACTCATAACACTTTCCTATATGTTTATTAATTCACAGCCAATCTATTAAAGATTGCACTTTTTATCACAACTTAAGGTACCTATATTAGAAATTAAAAGCAATAAGAATTTACAGTTGCTATTTTAACTCTTTATTTTATTTGCGCTTATTATTGTGCTGTAAATCGATGCAATTATCTATAATATTCAATATTTTTAAAAAGATATATGGAAAACTATTGCGGAATTTTTTTAATTTGCATATTTTCATGCCGCAATAAGTTCGGGATGATAGTGGGGTATGATGTTAAATTCAGTTACCTGCATCAGCCCGTGGAGATTTGTTTATAGAAAAAAAGGAGATTGAATATGTCAGTAATAGGATGGTTAATTTTAAGCGGCGCAGTTGTAGTTCTGGTAATTCTATTCTTCATAGCATTGTCCAAACAATACCGTAAAGTTGGGCCGAACGAGGTTCTTATAATATCAGGCGGAAGGAAACGTACAGTAATCGAACCTGATAAAACCAAGCGCAAGATTGGCTATCGAATGCATGTTGGCGGCGGAACCTTTGTTATGCCTTTCTTAGAAAGAGCCGATATCCTGCCGCTTGAGGTTTTCACTTTAAATATTGAGATACCCGATGGGCTTACAGCTAAGGGAATCGAGCTAAGAGCAGTGGGGCAATCACAGGTTAAGGTAAAAAGCGATGACTACTCCATCAGAATGGCTGCCGAGCAGTTCTTAAGCAAGGGCTTATCCGGCATGAAAGAAATCGCTCAGCAAATTCTCGAGGGCAACATGCGCAGCGTGCTTGGCTCTATGACTGTCGAGGAAATTTATCAAAACCGCGACGAATTTGCCAGCAAGGTTAGTGCATCGGCAATAAAAGCTTTCGATGCGATGGGTCTGACAATACTCTCTTTTTCATTAAAAGAAATAAGTGATTCCCAGGGTTATATCGAAGCTCTCGGTAAACCTTATATCGCAAGAATTAAGGGCGAAGCTGATATAGCCCAGGCTGAAGCTGACAAAGATGCCACGATTAAATCGGCCGAGGCACGCAAGGAAGGCGATATCGCCAAGTTTAAAGCCGAATCGGAAATTGCCCAGGCCAGCCGTGACTATGAAATTCAGCGAGCTGAATTTCAAGCGGGCATCAACCAAAAAAGAGCCGTTTCGGATACTACATATGACCTGGAACGTCTCAAGATGAACCAGCAATTAAAAAAGGAAGAGTACGAAGTACGCTTGATAGAAAAATCACAGGCAATCAAGGTTGAGGAAAAAGAAATTCTCCGCAAGGAAAAAGAACTGGAATCAACTGTCAAAAAGGCCGCCGATGCCATGAAATACCAAGCTGAGGCGGAGGCTGAAGCAACCAGTTACAAACTGAGCGCCGCCGCTAAGGGCAAAGCCATCGCTATCAAACATGAGGGATTGGCGCAGGCCGAAGTAACCCGTTCACAGGGTGAGGCGGAAGCTGAGGCGATGGCTAAAAAGGCGGAATCGTGGGCGCGGTATAACCAGGCGGCAGTCTACCAGATGTTTATCGATATTCTGCCGGAAATTGCCAGGTCGGTTTCCGAACCACTGTCAAAGGTTGATAAGATTATCATGGTTGGTAATGGTGCTGATGGCGCCTCGAAGATTACCGGACAGGTGGCGAATGTAATGGCTCAGCTTCCAGATGTAATAAAGTCACTTTCGGGGTTCGATCTGAAAAAAGTTCTTGAGAATATCTCAAAACAGCAAGCCGGCAAACCCGAGAATAAAGCTAAAAAAGAATAACAGCTATGGGACTTTTAGCAGACAGACTGCAGCGTATAGGCGAGTCGGCTACTCTCAGGATTTCGGCTAAGGCTAAACAGCTTAAAGCGGAGGGCGTCGACGTCATCGATCTTTCCATAGGCGAGCCTGACTTTGATACGCCTGAAAATATCAAAGAAGCCGGCAAAAAAGCCATTGATGATAATTTTACTCACTACACTCCGAACCCCGGTATTCCCGAGCTGAAACAGGCTATCATCAAAAAGCTTCACGATGATAACGGCCTTGATTACAACCCCAACCAGGTAATAGCCTCCGCCGGCGCTAAAAACTGCCTTCACAATCTTTGTATAGCCATTTTAAACAAAGGTGATGAGGCGATAATTCCCACTCCTTACTGGATTTCATATCCGGCATTTGTCAGCCTGGCTAAAGGTGAACCGGTTTACGTGCATTGCCGCGAGGAAAACGGTTTCCGCCTTCATCCGAAAGATTTTGCGGATGCAATTACACCCAGAACCAAAGCTTTATTTTTAAATAACCCCTGTAATCCAACGGGCGCCGCTTATACCAGAGAAGAGCTCGAGGAAATAGTCGATATTGCAGTTTCTGAAAATATAGTCATTATTGCTGATGAGATTTATGAAAAGCTTGTCTATGACGGATTTAAATTTTACAGCGTTGCCTCCATATCTCCAAAAGCCAAAGACATTGCAGTGATAATAAACGGCGTGTCGAAAGCTTATTCGATGACCGGCTGGCGTCTTGGTTATGCGGCCGGTCCTAAAGAGATAATCGCCGGCATGAATACAATCCAGGGTCATAATACATCCAACGCTTGTTCCATCTCGCAAAAAGCGGCTATTGAGGCGCTGTCGGGTCCGCAGCTGGATATTGAAAAGATGGTATACGAGTTCCAGCGTCGCCGCAACTTAGCATACTCCAGGTTAACGGCAATTCCGGGAGTGTCGTGTCCAATGCCGCGCGGAGCATTTTACCTGTTCCCCAATTTCAGCGCTTATTTCGACAAGGAGTACAATGGCAATCTCATTCGCAATTCTTACGGACTGGCATACTATTTGATGAAACGATCCCATGTCGCTGTTGTCCCCGGTGATGCTTTCGGTATGGAGGGTTTTCTGCGATTGTCTTACGCCGCCTCAACGGAACGAATTGATGAGGCGCTTAGCCGCATCAGCGAGGCATTAGCCGAACTGACGCCATCACGAAAGGCTAAGAAAAAAGCTCTAAACAATACTATAACAAAACAACGCAAATTTGTTGAACTGGAACCGTCAATCAATCTTGAGATGCGTGAAGCCCTGACAGCCGAATCGGAAAATACGTTCAGCCACGACAGCTACTACGAGTGGAATGTTAATATCGCCGGAGTGGTTTTACAGTTGCGGACAAACAGCCCCCATCTTAACGACTTCTGGATCGAAAATTTCTACCCTGCCGAATTAGAGGCCGATATCGAACCGCATGGCATAATATACGCTGTGAAAGATATTCCGGGTCGAGAAGCCCGTGTTTACTATAATCCTGAATCGCACACTGGATTTTTCTTTAAGTCTGCTTACTATGCCCAGCTTCGTAGTTTAGCCCTGGGAATTGTGTCGGATATATCGGAGAAGCTTTTTAACACACTGGCTGTTCGCGCCGCCTGCTTCGATATAGACGGCCAGGGAACGCTGATGTTTTTCCCGGCCTCTACCGGCAAATCTACACATATTGCAGGTATGTTGAAAAACAGCAAAGCCAGGATAGTCAGTGATGATCTAAGCTTTGTCCGCATAACCAGCCCGGCTGTGATAGCCGATAGTATTGAACGGAAATTCTTCATGCGTACTGATTTCGTTGAGCGCTACCCGGGCGCTAAAACATTGTTTGAAAAAAGCAAATGCGAAAACGTAGCGACATCGAAAGACCAATGTGAAAACTCAGCCTGCCTCTATGAAGATATCTGCGATCTCGACAAAGGCGAACCGTATTGCTTCATCGCTTCTGCTAATTCAAGAGTTATGATTGACCCTTACTGGTTCGGCGGTCCGGAAAAGCATATCAAACGCACGCAGGTTAAGATAGTCTTGATATTTAAAAAAGACAATTACGGACCTGTATCCGAAAAGTTATCACCCGAAAAAGCGCTTCAAATTCTCGAGGAAGGCCGTCCGCCGGCTGATGCAATTTCCGAATTAAGCCATCCTTTTTATAATCTACATATGCTGGTCAAAACAACCGACAGAACCGAACAGCAAAAACGTTTCTACAAACGTTTGCTTGATAAATGTGAATGCTTCTTGATAAACACCGGCGCCGGAAACCCTAAAGACGTTCAAAAAATTATTGCAGAAATAACCGCAGACCGCGGCAAAGAAGTGTTGCGATAGTATCAAATATATTTAAAATTCAACTGGTAGGGGCGTATTGCCATATCCATACGGATCCGTTTAGGACGCCCCTACGCGCAGAGCTGCAATAAGCAGTGTATGTCGAAATCCCTGCGGTTTCGACAAGATATTATCTGTCGGAAGTAACTTCCGACAGCGCAAAGCGCTTTTAAGCGAGAATATTATTTTTAGGTTACCACTCCACGATTAACGAGCCGCGGTAAGAAGTGTCCAGATCGGAATGGTCGAATAAAGCCAGATCAATTCTATACCTGGAAAATTTCAGTCCTGCTCCTGTAGTTAAATTGCCGATGTCTGAGCCGATTCTGCCGGCAATAACGTTCTTATACGACAACTCGAATCCCAGATGTGTATCAGCCGATATCCAGCTTTGATAGAATTGGGCGGATGCCTGTCTGCCCTCGAAACGGACATCGGTATCTGCCAGAACTGTTCCTCTGAAATCGCGGTAATTTCGAACTAACTCTACGCCAAGCTTCATCGTAGGATTAATTGTCTCTTTATTGTCATACGAGTACGACAGCACAGTACCGGTTAAATCCTGCATAACCAAGGCCGCTGTGACATCTTCTCGAACATGGTATCGCATACCGGCATCAAGGCCAATCCCCCAGGCTGAAGTATCGATTATTTTCCTGTATATGAGTTTAGCGGTCACGCCCCAGTCGATACGGTTGGTTTGTTTTCTGGCATAGGAAAATCCGGCTGCATAATCAGCATGCGATGCTTCTTCTATTTTCCGGAAAATTCCCCGATCTTCTTCAGTAATTATAATTCCGCCGCCGCCAAGCCGGTACAGCGAAATAGCGGCTACGCTTTTATTGTGTCTTTTAGCAACGGCAAAATAATCATGGTTTAAAAGCGAGCCGAAAGTTTCAGAATGCATAAAAGCCGCCTGATAACCATCCAGAGCATTTAAACCGGCCGGATTATAATAGCTGGAGAAAGCATCGCCATCAGAGGCGATATATGCTCCGCCAAGAGCCAGCGGGCGCGCGCCAACACCAAGATATAAAAACTCACCGGCGTATTTCTCTGCGACAACCGGCGAGGATAAAATTATAAATATCAGAAATACTCTTAAAACATTCATTTTACTCATCCAGATAAAGGTATCCGGTATAGGTATAAAAGTCAACCTCAAACAGCCAAATCCGGTTCCCTTACTTTTTGGCTTTAGTATTTATATGCTCAGCCCTATGGACGAGTTCCTCAAGTTTTGAGGCGGCGGTTATAGCCTTGTTGATTAATGATTCTTCATCTGCCAGGCTCTTCTGACGAGCTTTTAATTCATCAGCCAGAAGCGAGGCGCTTGATAAATCTTTTCGTAATTTATCGACATCCTCCATCTGGCTTGCGATTACGGCAATCTTTTTTTCCAGGCCGCCGGTTAATTCATGATATCCGACTAATTCTTGTTTTACATTTTCAAGCTGAGTCAGTGTTTCAGACATGGTTTTCATGTTTGTATTTATCTTTTGGAAGTCCTTTTTGAATCCCTGCAATTTCTTCTCGAGTTTTTCAGCATCCTTAAACTTATTTTCCAGCGCCGCTGACTTTTCAGACAACGTGGCTAATTCCATCTGCTTCTCTTTGAGTGAATTACCCAGGGTAACAATCTTGTCTGATTCACTTTCTAAACCGGCGACTTTTTCGGTCAGATCTTTCTGGCAGCCGTTTAGTGTTTGGATCGACTCTTTGATTTCATCGATTTTAACATTATAGTCATTTGCCTGCGACCTTGATTTTGAACTGATGTCGCTTAACTCCTTCAATTTCTGTTCGGCCTGTTCAAAGTAGTTGGTGAGAGTTTTGGTCTTGTCCTCAGTCAGCGACCGTAAATCCGAAAGTTTGCTGAAAAGGTCCATTACCTCGCCGGTATCAAGCCGCAGGTTCTCATGGGATTTGTGGAGACTTTCACACTCGCCCTGCATTTTATTTGATTGCTTCTGCCAGTCGGCTAACTGCTGGGTAAAACCATTTACCTTGTCGGCTAAGGAATTAAAATCAGTTTCGGTTTTCTCAACTTTATCGCTCGTCATCATAAGTTGTTTGGTATTCGATTCAAGAGATGCGATTTTATATTCAATACTCTCCAATTCTGATTTGACATTGAGAATATCTGACACTTTTTGATGAACTTCACTGGCTGTTTGATCGAACTTTTTGAAAGTCTCATTGTTTTGTTCCATCAGGTCCTTTAAACCTAATGCAGTCTGTTCACGCTGAAGGACTGCTTTATGAGTCTTGTCGAGATTACGGTAAATCTTTTCGACCTCGGCCAGCTTATCCATGACCTCGGCTATTTTATCTTTATGAGAATTTACGCTATCAAGATTAGTTCTCAGAGCACCAATAGACCTGTCGATTGATTCCAGATCCTTTTTCTGGAAAGCAATCTTGTTTTGAGCATCCTGATGAAATTTTTCCACTCTTGCCTTGATTTGGTCAGCCTGTTCGGATTGATCTTTAATCTCAGTAGCGGTAGCCATTGCCTCCATTAGTTTATTTTCCAGTACAAGGGCGCGTTTGCGGTTCGCTTCAATTTGCTCTAATACTTTTTTTACGTCCGGGGCGCGGTTTAAGAATCTCTCAGTGTTTTGCATCAGTTCGGCCATCTGCCGCATGATAGACCGTGACTCGTTTTGCGATTCCTCGGAGCGCTTCATGAACAGGTTTATCTGTTCGCTCGCTTTATGAAGTTTTGCAAGTTCATCCTTAGCCGACCCAACCTTTTTTTCAAGCTGAACAACGAGTTCATCAATGACACCTAACCTGCTGTGATGCTGTTCCAACTCCTTAGCATGTTCGTTCAGACGTGCGTATTCGACGATAAGCTGATCAACTTTCTGGGAAAAAGCATTAATTTGATCAAATCTGCTTTCAATGTTCTTCAAGGTTGCGTTGAATTTCTCGGTCTGCATCTCCATTTCCCGAACCTTTTCGGTATCCTGCTCAAGTTCGGATAGTTTGGATTTGATTTCCCAGAACAGTCCATTGGCCCGCCCGGATTCCATATGAGCTTTTTTAAGGAGTTCTTTTTGCTTGCTTAAAGATTTAGTCTTGGATTCAACATATTCGGCAAGTTCATGCAGCCGATCTATTTTCTGTTTAGTCGTTTCAAAAACCTCGGTGACATTCTGAAGCTTCTCAGACATTTTCTCGGTCGCAGCCATCCAGGTTGTAATTCTGGCTGATTCACGGGAAACATCTTCACTGGTTTTTTTAAATTCCTCGCTGAGACCTGTAATATTCTTAAGATTGGATTCGGCATTTTCAAGCCGTTCCACAAAATCCTTATATCTGTTAAAAAGTTCATTCTGCTTCTTACTTATAGACTCCATTTCGGGCAATATATTCGAGGTAAATTTCTTCATCTTTTCATCAATAGCCCCCAGCTCCTGAGACGGTTTATGAAACGAACTCAACTTGAGTTCAACATCTTTCAGCTGAGTTTTAATCTCTGTAAACTTCTCGAATAATCTGGTTGTCTGGTTTTTTACATCCTTAAGGCTTTCAGCATCTTTTTGAATGGATTGTATGTCAGCTTCGACCTTCTTTAAAAAGATTTCGAAGTCCTTGACTTTCTCCGCGGTATCTTCAAAAGTAGACGCTGATTGCCTGATCTGGTTAACGCGATCCGAAACATTTCCCACAAGCAGATGAAGACGCGATTTTTCTTTCTGGGCAGTCTCGACCATGCTTTCCAGACGGTTGGCTGAATCCTCCAGAGTATTTATCGCCTCGCCAATATCCTCTGGTCCTCTGACTTTTTTAAATTTAAACATAAGAAGCTCCTTATATAAGAAACAAGCTGGTTTCAATATGAAACAATTCATTAATTGGTATCGGAATCTTTAGCCTAAACTATATATATTAATAACAGTTTCTTTCAACAGATCGAAACATACAAATGACAATTATAATAGACACTATTAATTATTATGGAATTTCCGCAAAAAAATACCGGCAATTTTAAGATCTGGATAGCAATCTAAAATTATAATTATTCATCTGTTTTCACCATCGGCTTACCTCTTTTCTTCCTTTCCTGCCATAAACCAGCGGGGAATACCGTTTCCCTACTTTTTTCCATACTTATCCTGTTTTAAAGTTGACTTACCTGTGCCTTTTCGCTTTAATTATATCATTATGATTAATCCAAAAAAAGCAGGCTTTTTAGCCATCGATAAAGCTGCCCAGGCAGGCGCAACCTACACAGATTTCCGTTTTGTAGAAATCCGGTCAGAAACACTTTCATATTCAAACGGCGCCCCGGAGGACGTCAGTCACGGTACCGAACAGGGATTTGGCGTCAGGGTTATTGCTGATGGCGCCTGGGGTTTCTGCGCCTCGGCTGATTTTAACGAGCGGGAAGTTGTCAGAGTCAGCCAAAGAGCTGTCGAAATAGCCAGGGCTTCGGCTCTTCTGCAAAAAGCGCCTGTCGAGTTGGCTCCCAATCGAAAGTATTTTGGAACACATTTTTCCTATATCAAAGTCAATCCGTTTGATATACCTCTCAAAGAGAAACTGGATTATTTAATTTATCTCGATGAGTTAATGGGTAAACATGAAGGCATCAAATCCCGTTACTGCTTCCTCGATTTTCGCAAAATCTCCAAAAACTTCTTCAACTCGGAGGGTTCGGCAATCTATCAGGTCATTCATCAGAGTGGAGCCGGGATAACAGTTACCGCCATGAGGTCTCACAGGGAACGGGCCTCACGAAGTTATCCGGCTAATGAAGGCGTTTATGAAACCCGGGGTTACGAGCTATTAGAGCAGACCGATTTTGAAAACAATATACCGATACTCTGTGAGGAGGCAGTGGCTGCTCTTGATGCTGAACCCTGTCCACAGAAAACATGTGATATTGTTCTCGACGGTTCGCATCTATCGCTGGTCATACATGAATCGATTGGTCACCCACTGGAGCTTGATCGGGTATTTGGCTCTGAGCGAAATTTTTCCGGAACCAGTTTTGCCACGCCAGACAAACTCGACAAGCTTAAATATGGTTCTGAAATAATTAATGTAGTTGCCGATCCCACTTCGAAGCATGGACTGGGTTCATTCGGTTATGATGATGAAGGCGTTAAGGCGCATGAGGCATACTTGATTAAAGGCGGTATCCTTGTAAATTACTTGTCCTCTCGTGAGACAGCCGCCAGAATCGGCAAGGAATCGACAGGCGCTATGCGGGCGGACGGCTGGGGGAACGTGCCCATCGTGCGGATGACAAACACCAACCTTCTCCCCGGCGATAAAAGCTTTGATGATCTCATTTCAGGCATCGACGATGGCATCTATATGCAAACAACTTCCTCCTGGTCAATTGATGATACCCGCGATAATTTTCAATTTGGCTGCGAAATTGGAAGAGAAATCAAGGGCGGCAAGCTCGGCAGGATGATAAAGAACCCGACTTATTCCGGAAACACCGTCGAATTCTGGAACTCGTGTGACGGCATTGGCGATGAATCACAGTGGCGAATCTGGGGCACGCCAAATTGCGGTAAAGGACAACCCGGGCAGAACTGCCGGGTTGCCCAGGGAGCGGCGCCGGCAAGATTCAGAAATGTAAAGGTTGGTATTTGATGTCTCAAATTCTGGAATTATTAGAACAAAGTTTGAAAAAATCAAGCGCCGACCAGACAGAGCTCGTTTGTGAAAGAGAGGAATTCTATCTCACTCGTTTCGCCGAAAGCATAATTCATCAAAATATAGGCCGTACGGACCACACGCTGTGGTGTCGGGCTGTCGTCGGCAAAAAGGTGGGAGTTGCCAAAACCAATATCCTGTCACAAGAATCTATCGATGATCTAATTAGTAAGGCAATTGAGATTTGCTCCGGGCAGGTTGATGATCCCCAATTCGATTCACTTGTCAAATCGCAACAGGCTCCTGGAACAGAAGGATTCTTTGAAACAACGGCTAATTATACACCTCAACAGCGAGCACAGGCAGTTAAGGCTGTTGCCGATATTGCTGACCAGGACGGTCTAAAAGCAAGCGGTATGTTTCAGACCTCGCAGACAGAGCTGACAGTAGCCAACAACCTCGGTACTCGCCAACAGGGTCAAATCACAGAAGCCAGGATGTCTGTTACTGTCAGTGATGACGCCGACAGAGCCGGTTTTGCCCAGGCTTATTCGAGAAACGTTGAAATAATCGAGTTTGATAAAATCGCTCGGCAGGCTGTTCAAAAAGCAAACAAACCCGCGCCGCCGGTAAACCTCGAACCGGGAACTTACACTGTGATACTCGAACCGGAGGCGGTCGCAGATTTCTTATTATTTTTAGGCTTTCTTGGTTTCGGCGGAAAAGGTTTTGTAACCCGCAGAAGCTTTATGACCGGTAAGCTCGGTACACAAATTATGAGCGAAAACATCACAATTGCCGAAGACCCGTTTCATCCTGTCATGAAATATATGAGCTTCGATTACGAAGGAGTTCCCCGCCGAAAAATTGCCATCGTCGATAAAGGCATCGCCAGAGGCGCAGTTTACAACAGTTATTATGCTAAATTAAATGACACCGAATCAACCGGTAATGCGCTGCAACCGGATAACAGCTATGGCCCCTATCCGAAGGCAATGGTCATGGAGCCCGGAACCAAATCGCTTGAGGAAATAATAGCCTCGACTGAAAGGGGAATTTTTATTACGCATTTCTGGTATTTAAACTTTGTTAACCCGATGCGAACAACTGTAACCGGCACCACGCGCGATGGCAGGTTTTTGATCGAAAACGGCAGAATTGTTTCGCCGGTGTCTGACATGCGGATAAACCAGTCGATGCTCGAGGCGTTTAACAATGCGGAACTTATATCAAAAGAAAGAAGGCTTGTCTACAAGTACAGCGTTTTAATGTATGTACCGGCGATGAAGATAAATAATTTCAATTTCGTTTCTGTTGAATGATAACGCGAATTTTATTAATTTTAACTATGTCATTGACAGCAAACTCATACGCAGATAAGTTCGATTCGACTGCGGATAAAAAAAAGATTACAGCTCGTTTGGATATGACATATATACCGATCGGCGTAATCAAGTTCACAAACGATAATTCAAGCTACGATTTCTACGATAATCTTGCTTACAGATTTTCGATTGAATATCATTTATCAGAGCTTATATCGATTGGACCGGGATTTGAGTATCTGCCTAAAAATGTCAATCCTCACGCCTCTTTTAACGATGACATTACTCTCAGCAATTACTATCTCGATTGTCGTTTTAATCATACACTTATTGATTCCGGTACAAGCTATATGATTTTTGGAGTAGGGACAGGTTTCAGCAGATTAAAAGAATCAAACGGCGGGGGCAGCGATGGATTTTGTCTTTACGGCATGGTCGGTTTTGATATTGCGCTGTATAAATCGGCGGGTATCGATTTATTTTATAGATATCAGGTAAACGAAATAACTATCGATGATAGGATTTACCGCTTTAATGGTTCTGCTATTCAAGCGGGTTTAAACTACAGGTTTTGGTTTTGAAAAGAAGACATTTCATAAAGACAGCCGCTTTAATTGGAGCGGGATTTGCAGCGGGATTACCGGATGCTGTTTTTAGCAGACCTTCAGTTTTTTCCGCCTTCAAGCCGTCAATACCGGTAAGACCGCAGTTTTGTTTCCCTCATGGCGGGTGCACTGAGGCACGTATTGCGCTTTTTGATAAAGGTCCAATCGGTAAAGACCCATTCAACATCTGTCAATAACCCATGTTCCTTACGGCAGTCGAGCTTCTCGCTGAGGGCATCAGGCAACTCAAAGCCGCCGGCATTGATGACGCTGAAGTGTCGGCCCGGCTGCTGCTTCAGCATACTTTGAATAAAACTCCATCCGAACTGCAAATGACTGGCGCTGAAACTATCTCTAACAGCAAAATTATAATTTTTAAGAAGCTGATAGAGAAAAGATGTACTCATTTTCCCCTGCAATATCTGGTAGGTGAAGTTGAATTCTTCAACGTTAAACTTAAAGTGAACCGGAACGTATTGATACCCCGTCCGGAAACAGAAATATTAGTCGAAAACATAATAGCTATTCTTGTAACAAAAAAATCGCCAAAGCTTTTAGAGATCGGCGTCGGATCCGGAAATATCGCTATTGCCATCGCCGCTAATATTGATGATATCCGGATAACCGCTGTCGATATCTCCGAGGACGCTCTTTGCATTGCCAGGGAGAATGCCGGTTTAAATTGCGTCGCTGACAAGATTGATTTCATCTGCGGCGATTGTCTGCAGGATGAGTTATGGAAAACTGTTGGCAAATATGACGCTATCGTATCAAACCCGCCTTATGTCGCCGACAATGAATGGGAATCTCTTCAACCTGAGGTAAAAATGTTTGAACCCAAAGTTGCATTGCTGTCGGGAGACGACCCGCTTAAATATTTTAAAACCATAACCCGGCATTCAAAAAGCAAACTTAATCATGATGGAATAATTTGTTTTGAGGTCGGAGCCGGGAAAGCGCCGGATGTTGCGACTGTTTTAAAAGCAAACCATAACAATATTGAAATTACTATAATAAAAGATTTGGCCGGCTTGGAACGGGTGGTTATAGGAAAACTGTATTAGCTCGCATTATTCACAAATCTTAACATGTGCTGGCATCCGCTATAGGCGGATTCTTCTGACAGAGCCGTCGGAAGTAACTTCCGACAGCACAAAAAAGGAAAACTGCATCGGTAGTTTTTGATTACAACCGGCGCCGGATTGTTTTATTGTATAAGTTTTATCGTTTACTTTTAACTTCCATTTATCATCAAAAGATAATTCAAAAAAATTTATCATAAAAAATTGTTTGACAAAATTTTATATCGAATCTAAAATCAAAAGCGATATGAACGTTAAGGTAAATAAAAAAAGTAAATGGTTTGCTGATAGTTTAGAGAATTTTAAACCAAATTGCCTTGAGGAAATCTTCCCGATTGAGTCGCAACTGTTATCTCTCAAAGACAGCGTTTCGAAAATCACCGGAAACACTCATAAAGAAAATCTACAGTGCAAAAAGCTGTCTGAAAAATTAAACAACCTGGAAAGCGCCATTAATTCTCTTAAAGATTTTATTACCACAGAAACCGACAGGTTAATCAAGGATTATAACTGGTTGAAAAACAAGTTTGGTGTTTTAGAAGATGAAAGAAAAAATTTTAAGATTCTGTATGAACTGTCGTCAGTTTTAGAAAAAGAAACCGAACTTGAAAAATTGTTACAGGCAGTAATTGATTCCCTGACCATGATCATTAACGCTGAATATGGGGTAGTTGAGCTGATAGATGATGAGGGCAATGTCAGGCTGGCCAGAGAAATTAAATCGAAAAACAACTATACTGCGCTTTTGGAAATGAAAGATAAAGTCCAGGATGCGGTGATTGACAGCGGCAGCAGTATTATCATGAACGGCATGATTCTTAGAAGCAAGAGTAATGGCGATAAGCAAAAATACGGTTCGGTGTTATGCCTGCCGTTAAAGTCGGATGAAACGATTATCGGCGTCATGTATTTCGGGACCTATCGGAAAAATTTCACATCCGATGAAACCGATATTGTAGAAGCTCTTGGTGAAAGGGTCACGCAGGCGATTGAGAACAATATCAAGTATAACCAGCTTATCGAATCACGTCAGAAAATGCTTGTTGATTTACGGGCCAAATATGATTTTTCGGAAATCATCGGCAACTCTTTCCAGATAGCGACTGTGCTGTCAACTGTCGCCGATATCGCCGAATCAAATACGGCGGTTTTAATCGTCGGTGAATCAGGCACAGGCAAAGAGGTGATTGCCCGGGCTGTCCATAACAACAGTCCCCGGAAAAACAAACCCTTCATCCCGATTAACTGTTCAGCCATACCGGAGACGCTTTTGGAATCTGAACTGTTTGGTTATGAAAAAGGCGCCTTCACCGGAGCCGTCAACCGTAAGCCGGGCAAATTTGAGCTGGCTGATGGCGGTACGATCTTGCTGGATGAGATCGGCGAGCTGTCGACTACATTGCAGGTAAAGCTCCTGCGGTTTTTACAATCCCATGAATTTGAGTTGTTGGGCTCGAATAAAGTTATTAAATCTGATGTCAGAATTATTACCGCCACAAAAAGAGATCTGTCGAAGATGGTCAAAGAGGGATTATTCCGTGACGACCTTTATTATAGAATCAATGTTATTAATATTCATATTCCACCTTTAAGGGAACGGCCGGACGATATCCCGACGCTGGTTAATCATTTCATACAAAAATACGCTGAAAAGAACAATAAGGAAATCGAAGGCATTACTAAAGAAACATTAAATCATATCGAAAAGTTTAGATTTCCCGGCAATATTAGAGAGCTTGAAAATGTTATTGAACGGGCTGTTGTCCTGGCTAAAAATAAAATTCTCGCCTTAGACGACCTTTCCGACAATGTTAAATCGTCTGTCGGTCTTGAATCTGATTTATTCCCCCGGAATTCGAACCAGCTCAATCATACTAAAAAGAAATTGCTCAACGAATCGATCGGAGCGCTGGAAAAGAACTTTATAACCCGCGCTTTAAGGAAAACCGGCGGCAATGTTTCTGAAGCGGCCAGGATTACTCAGATGCATCGTAAACAGTTCCAGCGACTGATGAACCGTTATGATTTAAAACCTCAGGATGTCCTTACTTAGTTAAGTGTTTAATAACAATTTTATTATAGTTTAACCCGCATTATTCACAAAGCTTAGCATGTGTTGACATCCGCCATAGGCGGATTCTTCTGCCAGAGCTGTCGGAAGTAACTTCCGACAGCTCAGGATGTCCTTACTTAGTTGAATATATTATGACATTTTTTTTAGAGTTTTAATCTACTTTGTCGGAAGGTTTCAGAGCCTTGCCGGTGATATGGTGAAAGAAGCTGGCTTTCTTCACGTCCAGATAAAACCGTTCTCCACAGGAATATATATTTTCACTCAAACAAATTAACTTTGATTTTTTGGGTCCTGCCAATTCGATAATAAACTCTTTGCCGGCGTCCTCAACTCCCATCACTTCAACCGGTATCTGACCGGTCTGGGCTAATCGGCAGTCCTCCGGTCTGAAACCGTAAATAATTTTAGTATCGGAAAAATAATTAAATCCAAGGAAAAAAGGCGGGGCGTCGCCAATACTAATCATCTTGCCGTCATCGCTGGTAATCCCTTCAACGAGGTTCATACCGGGATTGCCCAGAAAGCCGGCGACAAATGTATCGGGTGGATTATCGTAAAGACTGCGGGGTTTCTCAGGGCCAATCTGGCGACCCTGATTTAAAATGATAATTCTATCGGCTAAGCTCATGGCTTCCACCTGGTCGTGGGTAACATATAAAGAAGTCGCCTCGATTTTACGGTGAAGAGCCAGCAATTCGAAGCGCATCTTCGATCGCAATTTCGCATCAAGGTTTGATAATGGCTCATCAAATAAAAAAAGCGACGGATTTCGTATAATTGCCCGTCCCAGCGCCACCCTCTGACGCTGACCGCCCGAAAGCTGCTTCGGTTTCCTGTGCAAATAGTCTGAAAGTCCAAGCAATAAAGCTGTAGCTTCCACCTTTTCATTAAGCTGATTTTTCGGAAGTTTTCTAATCTTTAAGGCAAAAGCCAGGTTGTCGTAGACCGTCATATGCGGATACAGGGCGTAACTTTGAAACACCATAGCCACATTACGGTCTTTTGGCTCGATATCTGTAACGTTCCTGCCGGCAATAAAAACCTGGCCACTATCAGGTTTTTCCAAACCGGAAATAATTCGCAACAGGGTCGTCTTGCCGCAACCTGAGGCTCCAAGAACTACCAGAAACTCGCCTTTGGCTGCAGAAAAACTGATAGAGTTCAGAACAGACTGGGCGCTGTCAAAACTCTTGCTTAAAGATTCCACCTGTAACTGGCACATCAACATCTATATAAATGATGATACAATCTTTTTCCACTAAAAATATGTTTTAGCTGGAGTAACGTGAAAATTTAATGTTACGACTATCGACAGCCAAAAATAGAAAAACCTGACAAAATCAAAAAGAATTTAAAAATTTCTAATTTGCAGTTATTATTAAAGCTGGAATTTTTACAAGCCCAGCTCGTCCTTTGTGAAAATCGCGCTGAACCTGTAGCCCCATTTTTTGAAATTCCCGACGGCTCCCTGCTGGCGGTCAACCAGGGTAACTACCCCAATAATTTCACATCCAAGCGGCTTTAATGCCTCGATAGCCTTCAATGCTGAGCCGCCTGTGGTGGTTACATCCTCGATAACTATTACACGCGCGCCTTCCTTAACAGGTCCCTCAACCTGGCTTCGTGTGCCATGACCCTTGGGCTCTTTGCGGACTAAAAAACCATCCAGTTTGAGTCCCTTCTGGTCAGCCAGAGTAAGTATCGCCCCCACAATAGGGTCGGCCCCCATAGTCATTCCGCCGATTGCCTCGACATTTTCCTTCTCAATCTCTTCTAAAAAATATTTGGCCATTAAAGCCAATCCACCTGAGCTTAAAGAAAGAAGCTTGCCGTTAATATAATAATTTGATTTCTGCCCGGAGGCTAAAACGAATTCTCCCCTTTTGACCGCTTTTTCAAGTATCAAGTCTTTCAATTTCTCTCTTTTATCCATATATGCTCCTTATACCAGCAAGCGACGCTGGCTCCCTTCTCAGCGCCGCCATTTTTAAAATAATATCTCCTGATACGGTTCCGGTCAAGGGTTTTATTGCAAATTAGCTTATAGTCATTCGGTTATTGCAGAATCCGGCTCCTGCGGCGTTACCATCAACTGTTTTTCATTTGTAACAGTGACTTTACCGGGCGCTTTTTTTACTTTACGTATATAACGCGCCTCCGTATATATGACCGGCGCCTTGCTTGAGTGTTTGGCTTTAGAGAAATATGCGGCCATGGAGGCGGCTTTAAGCAGGATATTTTTATCCGGAACCGCCTTCCTTTGATGTCGCCTTAATATCAAAT
>CBFDEC010000049.1:0-22140 GCA_965603725.1 uncultured bacterium
AGTCAATATTAAGAAAATAAAAAAAGACCGGCAGTACGCCGGCCTTAAATCATCCGTAAAATTCTATAATTAGCTTAAACCGCCAACCGCAAATTCCTCTAATTCCTCCCAGGTAACATCCCAATTGTAAGTAATCCCCGCATAGGTCATGGCGCCATGGTAGCCTGATTCATTAAAAGTAATGGTAACGCCTACATCAGCATCAATGTCGTTACTGGAATCTTCCAGATGGAGACTGACAGTCATAGCGCCGGTGTAAGGGTGAATATCATCATTGTATGTTTCACCAATTATAATCCCAACGTCGTCATATTCAGAGTTATAATCGACGATTCCTGTTTCGGTTCCCACTTCTATAGCTAAATCTAACAAGTAGCTGCCGTTGATAGATACGGTGTCTGAAGTTAAACCATCAAAATCGCCAACCATTACGTTTTCAAAAGCTAAAGAAGAATCGGCCGACCAGGACATGTAATAATTTCCAATTAATCTAAACTGAAGCGTATAAGTGGTCGAATCGGGTAATATCTGGTAGTTTTCATCTTCGTCGATGAAACGAACGCTGTCTGATTGGGAGTACTCCATGCTGAAAAGGTCGCTTTCCCGGCTTCCGTCTATGTAATGAGTCCACCAGCAGGTCGAGCTGTCAACACCATTGTACGTCGAATCAGCTGGTTTGGCCAGGCCATTAGCCGCGCCATAATATATGTAATAAAGCCCTGCAGTGACAGATTGACCAAGTTGATACACCATAAAGGATGTCTGGTCCTTTAAGTTTTCAACGGTAACTACGTTTTCTTCATTAGTTGCTTTGTCATCGGCGCAACCGCTAAAAACAAATGCAGCTAAAGCGATGATTACGCCTAAAATCAGATACTTTTTCATTGTTCCTCCTTTTAGTGTTTCTTTGGTTTAAATCTTTAATGTAATTATTCGGATTAAATGTTGACATCTTTAATTGGAGATCATGTTTGTTAACGCTCTTAAAACGGTTTTTCTGAAACCTAATACAGCCTAAGACCTTACGGTTCCTTCGTGGTGACAGTCGCCCCATTTAACTCACTATAATATTTCCGCAATCAGGCTAATAGACCGATCCAACCATCATCAAGGTTCTCAAAGCGTAACGGCCAGTTGTATTAACACGGTTTGACTTAAACATATCAATTAACTTGCCGATAAAATAATATAATTTGGAATATTTTTTGTTTCATTAGCATGAGGTAAATGACAAATCTCAAGCTGTGGGAAAATCGACCATCGGCGAAAAGCGAAAATGAAAGACGAAAATAAAACAACAAAAGAACTGATAAAAGAGTTGCCCTCGCTGCGAAGACATGTCTCAAAACCTGAGAAATCGGAAGCTAAAGGCAATCAAGCCCAAGAAACATCGGAAGAATCAGAACAGATATTCAGGGATATTTTTGAAGGCGTCAAAGATGCAATAATATATCTGGATAAGAAGGGATTTATCATTAATGCTAATAAGATGGCCGTAGAAATCTTTGGCGGCACTAAGGAAGAATTAATAGGCAAGCGTTTCACAAAGATCGGGATATTTTCTCTCAAGGATATTCCACGGTTGATGTCCACTTTTAAAAAGATTCTTACCGGAAGAGAACCCAATATAGAATTAAATGTGAAGAATAAAAAGGGTAATGATATTTACCTGGAATGTACAACATCTCTGATAAAAACTAATGGCAAAATTGATGGTATGATGATTGTCGCCAGAGACATTACCGACCGCAAGCAAGCCGAGGAAAAATTTTTACGGCAAAATGAGATGATAAGCAATACTCTAGAATCCTTGGACCATCCTTTCTATGTAATTGACGCCAACGATTACACGATCAAATTAGCAAACTCAGCTTCCGGAATTGGGGAATCAACTGAAAAATCAACCTGTTATGCTCTTACTCACAACAAAACCGAACCCTGCGGTGGCAGAGATCACCCCTGCCCCCTTAAAATTGTAAAGAAAACCAAGGAGTCAGTGAGGGTTGAGCATACTCACTACGATAGGGATGGCAATGCTAGGGTTCATGCAATTCACTGTCATCCCATTTTCGATAAGAAAGGTGATGTCGCCCAGGTCATTGAATATTCTATAGATGTCACGGAGCACAAGCAGGCAGAAGAGGAACTAAAATCAGAGAGAGATAAGCTGCAAGGTATTATGGATGGATTAGCTTGTATAGAAATTGGCATCGATATCGTTGGTATTGACTATAGAGTCCTTTTTCAAAATCAGATCTTGAAAGAGAGGTATGGCGATCTTACTGGAGAGTTATGTTACGAGAAATATATGGGCCTGAAAAAACCTTGTTATTTCTGTCCTATGATAAAAGCAATAAAAAGTAAGAATGTGGAAAATGTGGAATTAACAGCTGTTGACGGTAAAATTTATGAACTGTATTCAGCTCCCCTCACAAATCCGGATGGAACCGTAGATAAAGCAATTGAAGTTATTATGGACATCACCGACCGCAAGCGGGCGGAGCAGGGGCTGCGGGAAAGCGAAGAGAAACTGAGCAGCATCATCGAACACAGTAATGAGATGTTTTATATCCATGACACCAATCATACGCTAACCTATGTTAGTCCTTACTCAATTGAAATCTTTGGCTACACACCGGAAGAGATGATGGCAAAGTGGACTAAATTAGTTACTGATAATGCCATAAACCAGATTGGATTTGAACTTACCGAGAAAGCGATAACGACCGGCAATAAGCAGGAGCCTTATGTTCTTGAAATTATGAGAAAAGATGGGGAAATGATACTGGTTGAAATAGATGAATCTCCCATCAAAGATGAAAATGGACAGGTTATCGGAATAACCGGCGCTGTTAGAGATATCACCGAACGTTTGAAAAAAGAAGAAGTGCTGCAGGATGGCGAGGAACGATATCGGCGAATTGGCACGGCCATTATCGATTACATTTATACTGTACGCGTGGAGGAGGGCCGCCCCGTGGAGACGACGCATGGGGAAGCTTGTTTTGCGGTGACCGGCTACACGAGCCATGAATTCGATACTGATCCATATCTATGGATCAGGATGGTTATGGAGGAAGATCAAAACCTTGTGCGGGAATATGCCTCGCATATTTTATCAGGACATACACTGGAGCCTATCGAGCATCGCATCATACGGAAAGATGGCGCCTTGCGCTGGGTAAAGAATACTCCTGTACCTCATTATGACGCCAATGGCAACCTGCTTTCCTATGACGCCCTAATCAGCGACATCACCGAACGGAAGCTGGTGGAAAATTTGCAGCACGCATTATTCAGGATTTCTGAGTCAGTCAGCCAAACAAGTAATTTCGAAGAACTTTTAAAAATTATTCATGAAACTCTTGGCACTTTGATTGATACTACCAATCTCCACATCGCTCTCTACGATGCGGAGAAAGATTCATATTCCTTCCCTTATTGTATTGATCAATACGAAGAGACTGATTTCGCACCTCAACAGCTCAGGAAAAGTCTTACTGACTACGTTCGAAGAACAGAAAAGTCGATTATAGTAAATGAACAGACTCATAATATGCTAATTAATGCCGGTGAAGTAGAATTAATCGGGCGGCCATCGCCAATCTGGTTAGGTGTGCCGCTAAAAACTCCAGATGGTATTATAGGCGTTGTGGTGGTGCAAAGCTACAGTGACCCCAAAGCCTATTCAGAAGCAGATCTTGATATCATGACATTTGTGTCTGATCATATTGCTATGGCAATTGAGCGCAAGCGGGCGGAGGAGGCGCTACGGAGTAGCGAGGAGCGCTATAGAGCGATATGGGAAAACTCACCCACCGGCATCTCTCTTACCGACAGAGATGGTGTATATCATTATGTAAACCCAGCTTATTGCAATACTTACGGCTATACCAGGGAACAGCTTATTGGTCGTCCATTTTATGAGTTAATAATACGACCAGAGGATAAAGAAGATCGCAGGAAAAGTCATACTGAAAAATTTGAAGACGGCAAGCCAATACCTCTGGGTGAGGTGGAATTTATTAAAAGTAACAGCGAGCCTATCTGGATCCAGTTTACCGGAGATTTTGTAAAAGAAAATAATGCTATCAAGTACTTAGTCTCTATGAATATTGATGTAACGAAACATAGGCAGGCCCAGGCGGCGCTTAAAGAATCCGAAAACCGCTACCATGAGCTGTTTGATTCTGTAATGGAAGGCATCGGCTTAGTGGATGAAAACGAAATTATCAAATTCTGTAATCCAGCTTTTGCCAGGATATTTGAGGGAGATTCAGTAAATGATATGCTGGGCAAAAATCTTCTCGACTATTTTCCTCAAAGTCAAAAAGAGATTATTCTTTCAGAAACTGTACAAAGGAAAAAAGGGGAAAGTTCTCAATACGAATTAGAAATAATAACCGCCAAAGGCCGGAAAAGGATTATCTTTGTATCCATAACGCCAAGATTTGATGATAATAATGACTACATCGGCGCTTTTGGCTCGGTTCTGGATATCACGGAAACCAAACGTCTGCAGGAATTCGCCTCCCGAGCCGAACGCCTTGAAACCGCGGGCAGGATTGCCGGGCAGGTGGCTCACGATTTTAACAATCTTTTGGGACCAATGATAGCCTATCCTGATCTCATAAGAAACGAACTTTCAAAAGATCACTCTGCTGTTCAGCTATTAAACGATATAGAGAAAGCGGCCGGGACAATGGCCGATATCAATCAGGAGCTGCTTACGCTAAGCAGAAGAGGACATTATACTCTGGAAATCATAAGCTTGAATGATATAATCACTCAAGCTCTTGACCAGGTTGAACAACTGTCAACCACTCTTTATATCGAAACCGATTTAGACCAAAACCTGATGAATATTAAAGCCGGATCGTCGCAAATCTTACGCGTGATTTCAAATTTGATTAGCAATGCCCGGGATGCAATGCAGAATAAAGGATATCTATTCATTAAAACCGAAAACTATTATGTTGATGAAGTTTCCGGAAAGTTTGGGCGTGTCCCCAAAGGCGAATATGTTAAAGTTACCATCACCGACACAGGTTGCGGTATCCCAGAAGACGTTCTACCCAAAATATTTGATCCATTTTATACCACCAAAACCTCCGATAGACGCAGAGGTTCGGGGTTGGGCTTAAGCGTTGTCAATGCTGTAATTGAAGATCATGGCGGCTATATCGATATCCAAACGAAACCGGGACAGGGAACTTCATTCTACCTCTATTTCCCTATTACACGGGAATCAGTCGAAATGGCAACATCAGATAAAATCATCGGCGGCGCTGAGAGCATTCTTGTCGTGGATGACGATACATTGCAGAGGGAAGTGGCTCTTAATCTTCTGGCAAAGCTAGGATATGAAGTAACTGCCGTAGAGCGCGGCGAAAGGGCTATTGAATATCTAAAGGAAAATCCTCAGGATTTGTTAGTTCTGGATATGATTATGCCCAATGGCATTGATGGCGCTGAGACATATCAGCGGGCGCTTGAAATCAATCCGGAACAAAAAGCAATAATCGTCTCGGGATACGCTGAGACCGAACGAGTCAATTTAGCCATGAAACTCGGCGCCGGCTCATTTATAAGAAAACCGCTGACAATGAAAGTTATTGCCCGAGCTATAAGGGAAGAGTTGGAAAGAGTATTGGCGTAAAAACCGCGGCATCGATACATTAATTACTCTTCTGAATCCGGTACATCCTTTTCAGACAAAATCCTGCATTTCTTGTTGTAAATAATGCTTGTTAATCTAAATAAAATTATTATATTTGTAATTGGCGATTAATGCTTTCATAATATGGATGTTAGTTATGAAATTGGTTAAAATTCCAACAATGTTTATAGTTATATTTTCCATTGTTACTGCATTCAGCCAGGTTCCATACGAAACTCAACCCGATTGGTTATCGGTTGAGGATTCGGATTACGGCACTGGCTGTGCCTTTGATGATATCAATGCCGACGGCTTTATCGACCTGGCGGTATCAAACGGCAATGATATGGCTTTAGCGCCGAATTATATTTATATAAATCAAGACGGCGTTTTACCCAATGCCGCTTCCTGGATTTCTGATGATGAGAGATTATCCGGCCACTGCGAGTTTGGAGATATTAACGGCGATGGCTATCCGGAATTAATGGTGGCTAATTACATTTCCCCGGGTTGGGAACCGGCAACAGTACAGGTATATTACAATGATAACGGTATTCTTGAAACATACCCCTCCTGGGAAACCAGCGATTCGATCTATTCCTTCAGGGCATCATTTGGCGATGCCGATAGCGACGGCGACCTTGATTTAGCTGTTGCCACCGGGGAAGCCTATCATAACGTACATGAACAGAATCTTATTTATTATAATATAGACGGCCTTTTACAGACTGATCCTGGTTGGGTTTCGGATGACTACGATGCCAGCTATGATGTTCAATTTGTGGATATTGATGACGATGACGATCTGGATGTGGCTTTTCTTACCTCCGGCGGACCGGTAAAAATCTATTATAATTATGGCGATTCCATCGAGACAACACCGGCTTGGCAGTCAACTATTATTGATAATGGGAACTCCTTTGATTTCGCCGACCTAAACGGCGACGGCTATCTGGATCTGGGCGTTGCCTATAATACCCAGCATAACGGTTCGGGCCGATTTGTAATTTATTATTCTGAAAACGGTATGCTTCATACATACGCGGATTGGTTTTCGTCATCGTCCGGTTATGGCTCTGAAGCGGTTTTTTCCGACGTGGATAACGACGGCGATTACGATCTTGTAACCGGTCGCTGGTTCGGTTTGATTTATATTTACCTTAATGATTCCGGAGTATTCAGTAACAGCCCCGATTGGATTTCCAGCCCTGATTTTCAATTGGTTGTCGAAAACATCGATTTTGGCGATGTTGATAACGGCGCCGAGATAACCGCCTCGGAGACTTTCCCTGGCAACGGTCAACAACGGTTGTTCTACTTAGGCAACCGGAGCCTTCAAGGTATTGAATATATTATGGTTGATGGACAATATCTTCTGCAAACCGAATACTGCTGTCATCTAAAAAACGGCTGGGTATCACTTAACGCTGCGCCTGTTGATAGCGTCAATATCCGGTATCGTTCTTCTCCTCACAAGGATATGGCAGTCTCCAACTGGGACGGGGCCACCTATATATTCACTAACACCGGCATTACCAAAATTGCCGGAAGCATCGCTCAGGCGCCTTCAACGATTTCATTACATTCGGCCTATCCCAACCCATTCAATAACATGACAACAATCGCTTATTCATTATCGGAACCGCAGTTTGTAATTCTTAAGGTATATGACCTGCTTGGCAGGGAGGTTCAAACGCTGGTGAATGTCAAACAACCAGCAGGCTGTTATCAGGTGGCCTGGAATGCCGGCTCCTTTGTATCGGGCATATATTTCTACAGTATTCAAGCTGGTAATTATATCGATACAAGAAAAATGATATTGTTGAAATGATAACGCTGTAGTTTTGTTTCTTCTGTAAGATAAATTGTATTTTCAATATCAAATTAACCCGGATTTTGCGGTTGAACAATCAAAAATAACAAGCAACTTATTGTAACACAACGCGTAGGGCCGTCCTAAACGGATCCGTATGGATATCGCTATACGCCCCTACTGCAACTTTTTTGTTATCATTATTTCTTTAAGCCTGTTTGATAATTCTATATTAGTGAGCTGCTTGATTTACTTTATCCATCTTACAATTCTTTAACCGCAAAATCTGGGTTTAAAGACTGTTATTTATTCAAATGATAAAAAAAGGCCCCCATAGCGAGGGCCTTTTGTGTAAGCATAGTATAATCTTATTTAAGCAGCGTCATCTTGCGAACTTCACAGTTATCACCGGCAGTCAGCCTATAGAAGTAGATACCGGAGGTAACATCAGAGGCGTTCCAGTTTACCGAATGATAACCGGCATCCATCATACCAGAAGCCAAAGCGGCAACTTTCTGACCGAGCATATTGTAAACGCTAAGGTCGATATCAGCCGCTCTTGGAAGAGTGAAGTTGATTTGAGTCAAGGCATTAAACGGGTTGGGATAGTTCTGCTCGAGTTTGAAGGTATTCGGTAAAGTCGCATTATCATCGATACCGGTGGTGTAGAACTCAATAAAAATATCATCGATATACCAACCGTCGCCGGTTATAATCGACCTGTCCGAACCATAATCGAATTTAACCCGAACCGTCTGGTCGGCGTATGCGGAAAGGTCAAATGTCTCCATCTGCCAGAAACCATTGCTGCCATAGAAGGCCTGTTCGCCGCCAATCGGATTTTGAAAGTCGGTAGAAAGCGCACCATCATAACCGCCCTCAGGGGTGATCAATTGCCAAGTGCTGCCGCCATCTGTTGAAATCTTCACATTACCGCCATCATAAGTATTTTCAGTCGTGTACCAGTGGTAGAAAGTCAAAATAGGCTCATCGCCAATAGCAATTTCCGGGCTAGTTAATTCTGACAGAAGCGGGCCCATGGTGTATTGGCCATTGATCAGCGTACCAACGAGGTTATCGCCCGACCAGGCGCTGCCGGGACCGGTTGAAGGGGCTCCATGCTGCCAGTCGTTCGTAAACGTGAAGTCACCGTCGCCGCTTTCAAAGTCAATGAAGTAGCCGGCAATCGGCATGGTGTTATAATTGGCATCAATTGAGTTATTAGCCTCATTCTGATCGCCTTCCAACTCGGCTGTTGCTGTAACAACGTAAGCGCCTTCAGCCGGAGTGAATTCCGGGAATGTGACAGTTTCAGTAGCGCCAAATCCGGCCAAATCGGTTATCTCAACGTCTTCATTATAGACATCAGAACCATCCAGGCTGATGGCCATATTGGCGGTCAAATTCTCGGTATTGCCGCCGAAGTTGCCGAAAGTAGCTTCCGGAGTAACCGGTACGCCGGCATCACCAGCGCCAACCGGAGCGATAATTTCCACAGCCGCAACATCGTGATCGAGCGGCTGGTAGCCATCGGTTAGCAGAACAGCATCAAAATCGGCCTGGGCGCCATCGACACCCTGATATACCAGGGCAACCTTGAAATTGGATTCGCCTACATAGTCATCAAAGTCCAATATGACTTCATACCAGGTCCAGTTTTGGAATGGGCCATAATCATCTTCTGTCCACAATGGCTCCGACCAGGTGTCGCCGCCATTGATCGATACTACTATGATCATATCGCCATTATCATAGGGGTTGACATGCCAGTAGTAGCTGGTCAAGAACCAGAATTTAAGCTCGAGGCCCTGATTGGCCGCCGAGAGATCGATTACCGGGGAAATCATCCACTCATCCTGAGGAACCAGGGCGGGATCGTATACGATTTCGGCGTTATAATTGCCTTCCTGAGGACTATAACTTGACTGGAACCAGGTGTAGCCGCCATTGGTAATAATGCGTTCCCAACCGGCCGGGAACCATGTTTCAAAACCTTCAGCCAGGAAGTCGACCAGAACCATATCCTGAGGTTGGTACTTCTTATTAACTATTTTGTATGGGGCGGATTTGAGAGCGATATCATCAGCAATCGCGAAAGAAAAAGCAAATAATACCAAAACGGCTAAAGTAGCTAATAAATTGGCATTAAATTTCATATATTTACTCCTTAATACTAAATGTTAACTTCTATTACATTAAATTTATTCAATAAAATTTTTTCCGAATTACACCTCCTATCTGCTTTATAAACTTCAAGTACTTTTATTTTTAAAAATTATTTCTTCTAAAAGTAAAATAATTAATACTGCTAATTTGTCAAGCAGTTTTTAACTCTGCTCATAACATGTTATATTATTGCCTGTTAGTTAAAATTTCAAGTCAGGAACACTGAAAGAAAAGGTCTTAAAACGGATAGACTGTGCAGGAAAAGATTGTTTGTCATATTTTTAATTTGATTTTTTCCTGCTTTAACTCATTTGAAGATTAACTGCAAAGTGAATTTTACAAAATTGACATGTTTTGTTGCTTTTCCCTTTGTTTCCAACTTTCTTAAAAAGTATAATAAATATTGACATACGTTGTCCCACAATATAATTTAAACTATCATGAGGGTAGGCTATATCTTTTTTTTATGGCCTAATTACAATTCCAATTTAATTCTTCTTAATATCGGGAGGTTCAATGAAATTATCAAATAACATTCTTATCGGTATTTTTTCATTATGCCTGTTAACATATCTATCAGGATGCACTGTTAAAAAACCGGAAATGCCAACCTGGGAAACCACCTGGGATTTGCCATTGATCTCATCCACTGAATCTATCGATTATCTTATTGATGAATTGGATGAGGAAGATATAACTTTCGACAGCCTTGGCAATCCGGTTTTTATAATCACCGAAAGTATTGATACAACCTTTGTTGGCGATAATCTGAACTACAATATTCAAACTACTGAATCATTTGACACTACTCTGGGAGCGGTAACCATCGAGGTAATAGAGCCTCAATTGTTAGATTTGGATATAGAGAATCTGGGAATACCGGTCTTGGCCGATTCTATACCTGTTGATACATCATTGTTTTCATATCATAATTTGCCCGAGTTTCATGAATTTACCTGGGTATATATCGATCAGGGTTTATTGCAAATTCAGATAACCAATGACTTGGGTTTCGATTTAGATTCGCTTGCAATTGCTGTTTTTAACGCCAGTGATACCACTTCATCATTGGGTATTGTAACTTTCGATAATGGATTGGACCAGGGTGAAACAAAAACGGATAGTCTTGATCTTTTGGGGGATAGCCTGACAAACTGCCTGACCCTGCTAATATCCGAAAGGGTTTTACCTCAACCAATAGAGGGCGGGAGTAATAGTTTAAACATTATATGCTCATTTCCCGACGGCATAACCGTAACAAGGGCTCAGACTGAAGTCCCTCGTATTGAATATACTTTTGGCGGCGAAATCGCATTAGAAGACACGACTTTTGAAGAACTTTTTATCGAAGAAGCGGTAATTGATACCGGAAGATTAACCCTTAATATTATCAACAGAACAAACCTTTCATGCAGTTTACATATTAATTTACCTCAATTTACTATAGGCGATGACACTTTAACTATGGACTATATAGTTGACAGTCTAAGTACTTTAAATGAGCAAGTTGTTTTAGGGGATTATGTAATAAAACCGGAAGGAACCGATTCACAGTATGTAAACCTCAATATTCATGCAATTATTGATTCCACAGCGCCAAATCAGATAGTTGTCAACAGCGCTGACTCTTTAATTGTGACGGCTTCTCTCTCCCAGATAAGTTTTTCTTCGGCGATCGGAATTATTAAACCTGATGATGTAATATTAGAACCGACAGTTCAAGAAATTAAGGTTCCCCAGGGGCTTGAGGATGCGCAGCTCACTCATGCCACGATAGATTTAAGGGTTTTTAACAATAGTAACGCCAGGGCCTACATCGACTTTTTAATCACTGCCGATACCGATAGTCAAATCGTTGTTCAGGATACAATATATGGTAAAGCCGCCATCCCCGACCCGCCGAAGATAACCGTGATACATATAGATTCAATTGTCACGAGGTCCTTTTTAAATCCTCCACCGACAGAAGTTACTGTAACCGGTTCGATTGTTTTTAATCCTGACATCCAATCGATTACTATAGCTTCCACGGATTATATATTTAGCGAGATTGAAATTTACTCTCCTTTAGCGTTTGCCATAAACGATACTGTTGATATTGAAGTAGAAATTAACGAAACCGATGTCAACTCGGAAGATTTACCGGATTTTGAGGAGACTTTTGTGTATGCCAAAATCGATATAGAATTGACAAATTATCTGCCTGTAGGTACGAGAGTTGCAATTTACATAAGCAGCACAATAAATGACTCAACTATTTTCGATGACGGCTCAGATGCTGTTGTCATAGGACCTTTCACTTTAGAAAGCGGTCAGACAGACAGCCAGGGCTACATATCTGAAGCCGTCATCTCTGTTTTCGAGGATTCCCTTGATAGTAATGAGATACTGGTATTTGATAATGAAACAATCTATGTGGCGCCAAAAGTCGAATTACTTCCGACAAGCGGAAGTATATTTCGCGGTTCCGATTATATTAAAATAAAAGCAGATGCAAGGCTTATGGTAAGAGCCGGTGAACATCTCTGGGAAGATGAATAGGAGATAAGCGATGGAGGCGGCTAAAATGAAATCTAATTTAATGAAAATCATATCGCCATCAATAATTATTGCGGTGTTAACGGCTGGTCGATTATTCGCCTGGGGCGGTGAATCAAATCCACGGGCTATGGCCATGGGCGGCGCCTATAATGCATTAGCGTTTGGTTATGAAGCCCCGAGTTATAATCCTGCTAACCTCGGATTGTCATGCAACAATAATAAATTCACGATTAACTTTTTCAGTATTGGCGTTAATGTCAGAAACAACAGTTTCTCCCTGAAAGATTATAACGACTATATGGGTGAACATCTTACTGACGATGATAAAAACACAATTCTGGAGAAAATTCCGGACAAGGGAATGCGGATTGATGCGTTGGCGGAAGCGACTGCATTAAGTATTTCTTATAATAGGTTTGCCTTAAATATTCATTCTATTGGCGCATCAAGAGCAAATATCGACAAGGATCCAATAGAATTGTTATTTTTCGGCAACGCGGTTAAACCTGAAGTTACTTTTGAAGATATTTCCGGCGAGGGTTGCGCCTTTGTGGATATTTCGTTATCATATGGCTATCCACTTTCTTTCGAAAGTATCAGGCCTTTTTTAGGATATAAAGAACTATCTGTTGGCGGAACTTTCCATTATCTACGCGGCCTGACCTATTTTGATATTATTTCAGCCGAAGGTAATTTTACTACTACTGACACCAGCGTGATAAGCGAAGGAACGTTTATCGTTCAGACCGCTATGGGAGGGGCAGGTTTTGCCTTAGATCTGGGGGCGGCAATGGTATTAGACAACTACCTGGTTTTTGATGACGATGTAGTTGTTTCAGTATCACTGAAAAATCTGCTCTCTTCAATCAGCTGGAACAAAGATACTGAAAACCTTCAACTGGACTTTGCCATAAATGATTTTAATTACGACAACCTTACTGATAGTTTGCTGTCTGATTCTTTAATTGAATCCAGCGATACGACTATCGCAATTTCATCATTTTCTACAAATCTGCCGGTAGTATTAAGGATTGGGGCGGCGGCCTCTTTTAAAAAGATAAAATGGTCATTTGACTGGGAACAGGCTATCACATCAGGAGTATCTCAATCGACAACCCCCAGACTGTCTCTGGGCGGGGAATATAAGCCAGCAAAATTTCTGCCGCTTCGCGCAGGCTGTTCAATTGGCGGAGGCAGGGATTCAATGTTCTCTGTAGGGTTCGGGTTGCATTTCAGTCCCTTTAAGTTTGATTTAGCCTTTGTGAACAACGGTTCTATTTTACCAGGCAGATCTAAAGGTCTTATTTTTGCAGCGGCCATGGGCTTCTGGTTTTAATATCGTTTTTAAAAGAATGCTAATAACAGAATACCCGTAAAATATTAATATTTACTTAAAAGCTTAATGGTTTTCTTCGCTATTATCTATTTCTCTCTTGTTGTTCCCATTGCCCTTATTATTGGCGATACGAGCCACGTCTATCAGCTTGTCTTTCATGTCCAGTCCTATCAGACGAACACCCTGGGTGTTGCGGCCAATGCTTCTGACCTGTCTCATCGAGATACGGTTAATGATTCCTTTTTGGGTAATCAACAATAGTTCATCATCATCAACGACCTCTTTAATAGCCACTACCGGACCATTTCGTTGGGAGGTTTTTATATTGATTACACCCTTGCCGCCGCGGTTAGTTACCCGGTAATCGCCAATTGCGGAACGTTTGCCATAGCCGTTTTCAGTAACAGTCAACAAGGTTCCCTCGCGTCTTATAACTACCATGCCGATCAGATAATCATCTTTGCTTAAGTTAACGCCGCGAACGCCATAAGCGTTACGCCCCATCGAGCGGACTTTACTCTCGGGGAAACGTATTGCCTGACCCATGCGAGTGGCCAGAACTATATCACAGGCGCCGTCGGTCAAGCCGACTTCCACCACCTGGTCGGCTTTGGGTAAATTCATGGCGATTATACCGTCACGGCGAGGATTTGAAAAAGCGCTCAACTCGGTCTTCTTAATCTGTCCCTTCATGGTTGCCATCACGATATGAGCGTCATCATCGAAGTTGCGCACCGGTATAAATGCGGCAATTTTATCATTTCTACCAATTCCAATCATATTGACAACCGGTTTGCCCTTAGCCAATCTGCCGCCCTGAGGCACCTCATGCACTTTCAGCCAGTGACACTTGCCTTTCACCGTGAAGAAAAGGATATACTGGTGTGTTGAAGCTACAAACATGTGTTCGACAAAATCCTCTTCCTTTGTTTCCATGCCGATTTTGCCCCGAGTGCCGCGCGACTGTTTTCTATAGGATGAAATCGACAGACGTTTGATATACCCGGCATGAGAAATAGTCACTACCATATCCTCCTCGGCGATCAAATCCTCTATCGAGAAATCCTCCGTGATGTCATCCTCGAGGATAACTGTCCGACGTTCATCGCCGAACTTCTTTTTAAGCTCATTCAATTCGGTTTTGATTATATACATTCTTCTGGCTTTGTTTTCGAGTATTCCCTTGAGTTCGGCGATCAGCTTAATCGTGGCTTCATATTCGTCCTCGATTTTCTGCCGTTCCAGGCCCGTTAAACGCTGCAGCCGCATTTCCAGAATAGCCTGAGCCTGAATATCGGACAACTTGAATTTTTTCATTAGGCCATCTTTTGCCTCAGCCGGAGACCTGGATTTCTTAATCAGGGCAATTACAGCGTCGATATTATCGAGCGCTATCTTATAGCCCTCGAGAATATGAGCGCGCTTTTCGGTCTCATCAAGATCAAACTGCGTCCGACGGACAATCACTTTATGACGGTGATCGATGAAATTCTGCAGCATATCTTTTAAGTTTAACACCCTGGGTACGCCGTTAACCAAGGCTAACATATTCATGCCGAATGCTGATTGCATCTGGGTCATCTTGAAAAGCTGATTTAAAGCGACATCCGGGATAGCGTCACGTTTAAGTTCGATTACAACACGCATGCCGTCACGATCGGATTCATCGCGCAAATCGGCAATGCCGGTTAGGCGCTTATTGCGAACCAGATCGGCAATCTTCGAAAGCAGATTCGACTTATTCACCTGAAAAGGTATTTCGGAGATGATAATACTCTCTTTGCCCGATTTTGCTATTTCTATATTGGCTTTAGCCCTGATATAAAACCGTCCGTTGCCAGTAAGGTATCCGTTACGCATCCCCTCCAGGCCAAAAATAATTCCGCCAGTGGGGAAATCAGGACCCTTGATATACTGAAGCAGGTTTTTAACCTCCGCTTCGGGATTATCGATAAGATAAATAAGTGCATCGACTGTTTCACATAGATTATGCGGCGGTATATTTGTGGCCATTCCCACAGCTATACCGGATGAACCGTTACAGACTAGATCGGGGAACCTTCCCGGCAAAACAGTCGGCTCCTGACGAGTGTCATCGTAATTAGGAATAAAATCAACGGTGTTTTTTTTAAGATCGGCAAGCATCTCTATCGATAATGAAGTGAGCCTTGCTTCGGTATATCTCATTGCCGCCGGTGAATCGCCATCGATAGAGCCGAAATTGCCCTGCCCATCAACCAGCGGATAGCGCATGTTGAAATCCTGTGCCATTCTAACAAGGGTTGGATAAACGACCTGTTCGCCGTGAGGATGATAGTTGCCTGAAGTATCGCCGGCGATTTTGGCGCATTTGCGATGAGGTCGACCGGGCGTTAAATTCAGGTCGTTCATAGCGACCAGTATCCGGCGGTTGGATGGTTTTAAACCGTCACGAACATCAGGAAGAGCCCTGTTAGTGATTACCGACATCGAATAGTCGATATAGGAGCTTTTCATTTCCTCTTCGATGAATACCGAAAGTATTTTTTCCGAACCCAGGGGCATATTTACTTTCTCCTTATATTTGTCAAGTTAAAATCCTCGGAAGATCAAACATGGACCAGACCTTGTTTGTTAGTCTTTCTGAAAGCTGGTGTTCATTGCCTGTTCTGCTCATGAATGTTGAGAACAACTTATCATTTATATCTCTTAAATATTTCTGATAAGCAATTACTGCTTTTACAATAGTTCGACCATTTGTTGGAACGTGGACGAAAAACCTGTTATGTCTTTGTGCGTATACTATGAATTTAGCTTCCATATCTGATTCACATTCATATTTAAAGTTTTCAGCAATAATTTCTTGTTTGCCAAAGAATAAACTACCTAAAGTCAACTTCTTATCGGGAATCTGAACTTCTTTTATTTCATTTCTCAATTCCGGCATTGCTATAAAATCATCAGGAAAGACACGAACACCGCCTGGCATGATTTCATCAGCAATATCCTCACATAATTGATTGTATTCTCTGTGAATCTTTTCTTTGATCTGATTTTTTCTGGATTTCGCTAGACTCATTCTTTCTTTAACTAAATCAGTAATACCATTATATACCTTTGGCAAATATTGTTTAGCCGAAAGACCAATACTTTTAAGAATCAATTTGTCGAATTCTTGTCGGTCCTTCTTCTTAATTTCTTCGCAAATTGACAAAACGGGACGTTTTGCTAATTCTCTTCCCTTTTTTACTATTTTGTCTTTATATGATTTTTTTATTCTATCAGCATCAATAATAAAGGTATCATTAATATCTGGTCCATAAAATGTCAACAGACCATCACCAAGATTAATCCTTCCTGAAACTTCAGTAAATAGATAATTTAAAGTTGAATTTAATAAGAATGATTTTAGGGTAATATTTTTCTTTTCTTTGAAGTATCCCTCAAAAGCGATATCGCCTACTGCAACCCTATTTCGATTAATGGGAAATAAAAATCTCTCTGAAATAAACCTGTTTATGACAAAATTACCAGGCTTAAAATCACCCATGGAGTACCAGATTTTTCGATGCTTTACGCTTGGCACATCAGGAAATGCCATTCCGCCTTTTTTATGTCCCTTTTTTGTTTTGGTATATTGAGTTTCGCCATATTTAACATAGTCTCTCGCTTTTATTTTCCCTTTTTTCCTAAGTTCTGCTTTTGTAAGATTGCAATAGAATAATTTGTACTTCAAATTTTTAGGAGATAAATACAAATTTGAAATCTCTTTAGGAGAGGTTAGAATCGGCATCAGAAATTCATCTTCAATCCCCCAATATTCTATTATATCCTCTGTTAAATAGAAGAACTCGTTTATTCCTGTTTTTATGCCAAATTTAATATCAGCCATTTTTTTAAAAGTAATTAATTTGCTATGGTACTTATCCAAGATTTCAAAATAAACATCCGGCGCTCGAAGATACTGTCCCCATTTTACTGACCCTTCTTGTGCCTCGAGATCATCTAATAATCTTTTCTGGGGAATAAATCTTATTCTGAATTCCTCATTTTCATAAGAAGAAATACCACTATTGTTAAGAGCAGTCGTGTTATCTTCATCTGCCTGACGTTCGCCAGCCATTTCTATAAGACGGACGATTGAGGAAAGCCGACGCCAGCGATCATGCGATTGCGTTCTGGTATCTTCAGGAATTAAACTGTCCAGTTTTTGCTTTATCTTAACAAATCTTGCATGGTGATTTTCCCTTTCCTCGCGGTTAGAACATTTTTCGAGGATTGTTACTACTGTATTAATAGAGGCTTTTTCAAACCACGGTTCACAACGGGACTCTAAAACAGCAATGAGCTTGAAATTTTTAAGGAAAAATTTCTGAAGTTCCTTACCATAAGCAACATCAAGCCAGGAGTTAGAAGTCACTATGCCCATGCGTCCGCCTTCTTTAAGATGTGCGGCTGCATGAAAAAATAAGTAAGCATAAATATCAGCCTGACCCGATAGAGTAAGCTCATGGTTTTTTTTCCGAATATCAGGGTAGGCACCATTCCATTCTTTAATTAGAACCTGGGTTATTTTGTTTTTATAGCCTTTGAATTTTTGTTCAATAAGCTCCTGTCTTATATAAGGAAAATTGCCAACTACAGCGTCAAATAAAGGCATTTTTTGCTCAATTTTTTGATCATTTGCCAGTCCTGGTCGGGGAGGTGGAAATAAGTGTTTTGACCCAGGCAAAACATCAAAGAAGTCTGTTTTTATAACCCTGGGGAAATTGTTATAATCGCTTATATTTTGCCGATATAAATTTATCGTTGCTAAAGATACAGGAAAAGCGCCAATGTCTACTCCCCATGTTTGGGACAGTAAATCAGTATGGTTATGGTTGCCAAGAAATTTTTTTCGATCATAAGCTCTAAGTAAAAAAGTGCCTGTGCCGCACGTAGGGTCTAAAATATCGGCATCTTTTGTTTCTGTGCAGAAAGCGATTATTAAATCAACCAGATTTGTGGGAGTATAATACTGACCTAAAATATGTCTCTCTTCTTGTGGAATAAGTTCTTCAAATATTGAACCCAGTATATCAACGTTCAAAGTAGAAAAGTTGTGTATATTTAAACTTTTAATCAGATCTGATAATATCATTCCAACATTGTTGCCAAGCGGTATCTCATCAATAAAATCCCTTTCAAACACAGCTTGATAATCAAACCGTCTGGCTTCCTCAAAATAGTATAATAGCTGCTTATAAACATTTTCCGGTTTCACATCATCAAGCGTGAGTTTAGGCAAATGAACTGCAAATCTTTGAAGAGCTTCATAGAATATGATTCTTGCTAATAGTCTGTATATCAATTGATGTGAAAGAGATGTCAGATATGATTTATCAATAGAGCTTATACCCTGCTTACGAGCCCAGGTTTCCAATTTTCCAGCAAAATCCCGTTTTTTATCAAAATCATTTTCAATGCTTTTCTGTGCCAGTTCAAATAAAGATTCAGCTGTATTTTTTAACTTCTTTACAAAAAAATTGGCGTCCAGATCGATGGAATGAATATGTCCCTTTATATATAAATCAGTAATATCTGAAAAAATTTCATGACATCTTTCTTTCAATTTTTCTCTCAATATTGGATTGGTAATTGCCTCAACTGTTGAAATATCAGCTAAAACTGAATAAGCCCTTATCTCATCTTCTTTTTGTATACTGCCCGAATCCGGAACCTGCCATATTATTGACTCCCTCATATTCCATGTTACGAAATATTTAGCTTGAACATGTCGGGCTTTAACAATGCCCTTTAATAAGGTTTCAGAATCCCGAACGTCTGTAACAGGAGTTTTCAATTCCCATAGGGCAAATGCTGTTTTCACTGTTCGATTTAGCCATAGAGCAACATCAGGTTTTTTTATCTTTTTCGCTGTATCAGAAATTGTTATTGACGGTTCATGAGTACTTATTTCGAATGGAGTATGCCCTTTTAAAATAAACTCATTGAGCCAGCTTATTACAATACTATTGAATTCTGGTTCTGTCGCTTTTATTACTGTCATCTTATTGACTTTTAACCTGTTAAAAATAATTTTCTAACTTCTGCCATACTTTCTTATCACTTTATAATACATTAAAACCGCCAGATTTTCAAGAGAAAAGTTTGCCTGCATATTATCATAACTTGTTGTGTTTTATGAGGTTGAATATTCTTCAGAGGGCGGTTGCCGTCAACTTGAAGTACGCAGTTTTATTTCACCATAGCTGTAATGGAAATCTCGCAATACTGCCTGAGCAATGTTGGTCAGGTGGTCGCCAATTTTTTCCAGATTGTTTAAAACATCAATAAAAACAATGCCATCTAATGTCTTACAGGTCCTGGTATTAAGCCTGTGAATCTGTGAATCGCGGAACTCAATGAACAGCCGATTGATTTTATCCTCGCATGATAAAGCGTTAAAAGCTTTGGTCCTGTCATTATTCTCGATTGCCGGCAACACGTTGTCATACATTTCTATTAACGCTTGGAACATAATGTTCAATTCATCCTTAGCATCTTTAGGAAAACGAATTTTTGATCTTATCGAACGTTCGGTCAGCTCCATTATGTTCTCGGTATGGTCGCCGATTCGTTCAAGGTCATTAACTGAATGCATCCACACCGGAAGCTCATCAGATTGGGCTGGTTCGAGGTTGTGTTGAGATATATCGACAAGGTAAAGAGTGATTTCGCTCTGCAGGTTATCGATGGCATTTTCCAGCTCCACCAAAAGTTTAAAAGGTTTGGCATCTTTATTCATAAAAGAATTAAATGACAGATCCAGAGCTTCCCTGCTCATCTGAGCCATCCTGAGAACCTCCATTCGAGCCTGTATCAGGGCCGTTGCCGGTGAACTCAAAACTCTTCGGTCGAGGTATTGAGGAATGCCGTTGACCTCATCACCACCTTTTGGAGTCAAAAACCTTGCTCCTTTTTCAAGGAAACCGACTAAAGGCAGCATAATTATAGTATTCAGCATATTAAATACGCTGTGTGATACGGCGATATGAATCATTACAGTAGAAATGGATAGCTCGCCGGGAGTGATAAAACATATAATTTTTTGATATGTTCCCATAACAACCAGTGGCAGGATATAGCAGACCCCTATTAAGTTAAATAATAAATGTGCCATAGCCGTTCGTCGTGCGTTGGTGTTTGTATTTAAAGCTGCAATCTGGGCGGTGATTGTAGTGCCTATATTTTCTCCTAAAACCAATGGGACAGCCGCATTGAAATCGATTAAACCCTGGAATGCTAATAACTGGACTATGGCAATTGTGGCCGAGGATGACTGCAGCAGCATTGTAACAATTGCGCCGACAATAACCGCCAAAATCGGATGAACACTTAGAGTCTGAAATGCATTTATAATAGCCGGATTTTCCCTTAAAGGATGGAAAGCATCTTTCATAAAATCAAGACCAAGGAATAATAAACCCAGACCAATTAAAACCTGACCCCGGCTGCGATAACCTTTTCCGCGGGGAGCTAAAGACATAAAAAAACCGATGGCAATGGCAAGAAGCGCATAATCTGTAATTTTAAAAACTCCCACAAAAGACACCAGCCAGGCAGTAATAGTGGTCCCGATATTGGCGCCCATTACTACTCCAATAGCTTGAGTCAGAGTCAGGAGCCCGGAATTGACAAGACCGACTGTGATTACTGTCATACCGCTTGAGGATTGTATCATAGCGGTCAGGCCGGCGCCCAACAGAACCGCTAATATGCGATTTTTTGTCAGTAATGTAAGAATATGTTTAATCTTGTCACTGGAGGTGGCTTTTAAGCCATCAGACATAAGACGCATGCCCAGAAGAAACATGCCCAGGCCGCCAATAAAAAAAATGATCAGGTCCTTAACCAAAGCTTAATATCCTTATTTTGTGCTTTTTTGAATCTTTTGCTTGTTATCATTTGAAGTGCAAACAACTCATTATCAATGAAAGTTGTGATTAATTAATACTTTTTTCTGGAAGTGTCAATGCAATTTTAAAAGATTTTTACATATCCCAAAAATTAATTCGAAATAAATATTGACAAAACAATGCCGATACCGTATAATAATTGAGAATCATTTAAAATAGAAAACCAAGCAAGGAGGTAAATTATGACGGGCGTAGTGATTAATTCACTTAGTTCTGATCCTATTGCTAATATGATGTTATCGTCATCTGTTTGGATTACATTAAAAAATTACATTAATAAAAAAATTTTTTCTGATAAGGACTTCGCTACTCTTAACCAAGGCCGACAATTGTTAAATAGTATCGTAAACGGTTTTGCATTCATGACTCCTCTTACTGAAACCCGTTTTAATGATGTCAACTTATCCCTTGATATTGATATATTTAATGATACAGCAAGTTTATTTTTCCGCGAAAAAGAAATCATTAACATCAATAAACTGACGGACTATAGAGATTCTTTAACAAGTCTAATTGACCAGAATCATAAAATTGAATCGCGAAAATTAGATGAATTGGTTGGTTTTTTTGAGGACATGGCCGAGCAATTTTTTATAAGGGCTAAATATTCTAATTAATTATAAAACGATTATTTTGAGATCATGTCAATAGTTGTGTAAATTTATTTTTCAAGCAGCGACCTTTCTGC
>CBFDEC010000050.1:0-21969 GCA_965603725.1 uncultured bacterium
CCTTCCCCTTTCGCTATTAACTTTTAGATTCACATCCAAAGATGCCTTACTTCTTATCTTAAAGATACTAAGTTCTCTATATTTTGTCAAGAAAAAACCCTTTTTCTTTAAAGCCGGGGAGTTAACAAATTTCAGAGGAATCGGCATATATGCCGTAAATCCCTATGCTGTCAAAATCGCAGCCGGTGACGGTCATATCAGATTTATAGCTGTAAATACCATAATACTCAATTCCGCTGAAGTTACAACCTGAAGCCGACAGTTCGCCATTTTCGATGTAGATGCCATAGCAACTGCTGTTTTCAACCTCGCTGCCCTCGACTTTTAGATAACCGTCACAAGACAATATCCCCGATGTTGTGAAGTTCTTAAAGTCGCAATCAATCACCTCGACCGAATCGCCGGACTCGTTATAAATGCCGTCAGCACCGTACAGACCCTTTTCAAACGAGCAGTCACGAACGTAAAGCTTGCCGGAATTTACAATATGTACTCCAAACAGACTGTTGCTGATCTCAGAGTTTTGGAGCTCAACTCTGGCGCTATCAGAAATCTTAATGCTGTGGTTGTAGGTGTCCTCGATGTTGATAAAGCTTAAATCTCCGATAGCGGTAGAACCAGTGAATAATAAACCTTTCCATTGAGTGGAATCAACAGCGGCGGCAAATTCAACCAAGCCGCTATCACATCCGGTCGTAAACAATCCGCCTTTAATTATCATCGTATCACCGGCGGCAAACTGTAGTCTTGCCGGAGCTCTAAGCCTTAAGGTCTTTGTGCTGTCAATCGTTAATGTACTGTCGAAAGTATAACCGCCTTGATAATAATAAGAATCATCGAAATTGCTATGAAAATCGATAGTATCTATTGGTACTACCTTGAACAGCCTGCCTTCACCTGCTTTCAGAACTGTTGTGTAGGGTATAAAGCCGTCAAGCTTGGAGGAATACACTGTATCGGAGACAACAATCAAACTGTCAAAATCAAAATACGCCGTATCAGCAATATCTATTATACAGGCATAATCTGAACCGAGAGTGTTGGGAGTCAAGCGCACCACACAGGTTACATCAGGCGCTAAAGTTGTACTATCAACATTGCAGGCTCGGTTAACCAGCATGAAATAAAGCGTATCGCCCACATCCTCAAACTCGCCGATATGGAACCAGCCGAGATCGGGATTTGTGCTATCACAATAGGCTGTTACTGAATATACCAGATTAGGTGTAAGAAATGACTGGCTTGAAGAAGAACAGGCATGGGTTGAGTAGTGTTCAAGCTTTATTAGTGTCGGCCAGATTGCTTTGATATATGGATTCATCTCCTCTACGGCATAATAGGCCGGGTTTTTTGAACCGTCTAAATTCCTCATTCCTATACATGTGGCAGAGCTGTGATACCGCCATAAGACTATGCCTTTGGTATCGTTGCATAAACCAATATTAACACAGCATTTGACCTCTGACTTAGTCGGAAATCGCCAGGCCAAACTATCATTGCAATCGTAATTATCATATGTTATTCTTGCTGCAAAAGCCTGCGGCATCAACCACCAATCAATCCCATTGTCGACACATATCTCATGTATCATGCTCTCTTTTTCAGATATCTCATTTAACCTGTATTGTAAGCCGACATGAGAAACGTCGCCTATCAAAACACTGTCTGATCCAGTATAATCAGTGAAGTCCCAATTTACCTTTAATGTTCCAGTACTGTCCCTACACTGCTGTCCGCCATGAAGACCGTATATATTGGTCCAGATAACCTCCGGATCAGTCATCTTGACAAAATCTTCATATAATCTATTAAGCGCCGTTACAACCCTGGGAATGTCTACCTCTGAAGGGTCATGGGCTTGAATCAGATTGTCGATATACGCCAGCGACCTGAACTGCTCGTAATGCGGTTCATCAGCTAGATACCAGCCGGCGACACGCTTGTGGTTGAATGGGTAATAAGCGGATTCGATTAGTTTTTCATCCCAATAACCAACATCAATTAGGTCTATACCGTACTGATCAGGTACTTTTATGTAGTCGATATACAGCTTGGCCTCGCCGGTTGAATAAAGCGTATAGGTAACCGATCTATCGGCATCAATTGTAAATTCATCGCAATCAATTATTAAAGCGGTATCGATAAAACCGCCTGAACCATCGTAGAATTCAGATGCCAGAATGGATGTTGTGTCGATTCCATAAGCACCCATATCACAATACAATATGGCAAGTATGTCTGTAGTATCCAGAGGATTACCGCTAAACTCATCAATCTTCATGCGAATTGAGCGATGATATATTGCAGGATTAGAACTATCGAGAACTTTATTATACTTGGAATGGTACCAGGCCAAATTGTCGAGAATAGTATCTTCAGACTGCACCTCGTAAAACCAGAATCCATCATCAGTACCACCGCCAGGATGGTGATATCTAAACCTTACCGTTAAGTCTTCATCTTCGGCCTCAACCAATGTGTAAAAAGCCTCGGCATATTTGAAATAATTGGTTATGTCATCTGGTGGATTAAGTTTGGGACTGGCATTAGGATAGACAACCATGTCATCATCCATAAAAGCTATAATATCCGCATCAATTCTCAGCCAGGCAAGATTAACTAAATTAAACCCCAGGACTGTATGCATTGAATCCCTTTCACCACTTTCATCACTAAACCGGGCCGAATACACCCCCCAGGGGAATACCGTATCGGGCAAATCTTCCGAATAAACCGTACCGGAAAAAACTATCAGCAATATTAAGCCAATTAAAATCATCTTCGTTTTCACAAACCCTCCTGTGAGATTGCTTCCCCTACGGGTCGCGATGACGGCCACCTTTAAACGTCATTGCGAGGAATCCGTAGGATGACGAAGCAATCTTTATTTAACTAAAACCAACTTCCTCTTTGATGAAAGATGACGTTGATCCCATTGCACGATCCGGGCAAAGTAAACGCCCGAAGGCAGATCAATGCCATCATCATCCCTGCCATCCCAGGTTATCTTGTGTTCGCCAACCTCCTTTCTTTCGTTTATTAACGTTCTCATCTTACGTCCAAGTATATCATATATCTCGATCTTTATCTCTGCCGGTATCGGTCCTATATTCGCCACATGATAGACAATCGTCGTAGCGCTGTTAAACGGATTTGGATAATTGCTGGTAATTGATGCAAAATCGGGTATTTCAACTCCAGGTGTTCCCCAGACAGATACCAGAATCACAGCCAGTTCCTCTGAGTAATCTGACATGTTGTCCTGGTTATCGACTGCTGATATGCGGTAGTAATAATTGTGCTCAGACGACCAATCTGTATCAACATAAAAAGAAGTATCTGGTTCCGCAATCATATTAAACACCGATGGCTCAAAACCGGAAACGGTATCCCGGTGAAGCTGATAGCGGTTAAAGTCGGCTTCTTCGTTGTAGTGCCAGTTGAGATAGATGACCGAATCCTCAAGGTCAACTTCTGCCGACAGATCAATCGGGACCAGCGGTGGCAGGTCAAGGTATTCATAACTTGAGCCACCCGGCCCGCCATAACAACCAATATCCGAACGAGAACCATCAACATCCAAGATATTAGGATCACCGGCATCGATTAATGGAGAGTAAGCCTGAAGTCGATAGTCGTTGTCTTTGTCAAACATCGGGTATTCATGGAGAATGCCAAAAGTGGTATCAACATTACTTGATGGATAATCTATAAGAAAATATTGATCGGTTCCCCAGATATTATTGTAGCTGGCGTTTAATGTTAAGTTTTCATGGAAAATGTTAATACCCGTTCGCTCCCCGCCGGTTATTGTGTTGTTAGCTATAGTCGTGGTCATATTACCCCCGGAAAGCCATATTCCATCCCACATTTCATCTTGCCAACGGTAAAGTGTATCTAAAGTGTTGTTTACAAAAAATGGTACATCACCCTCAACTGCACGCGTAGTAATGCCGACTAATGCACCAAATATTAAAACCAGATTATTAGCTAAATAATTGTATATCTGATCACCATGAAGGCCTATACCACCTCCGGTTTCACTCCAAACAATATTATTTGTTATGATATTGGTGTCAGCATGGGAAGATATTGGTGTATGGTCAGTTGTAAAAAATTTACAATTTGAAACCTCGAAATAATCGCAGAATAAGCCGGTACCTGCGATTGAATACAAACCGTTAAATATGCAATTTCTTATAGCTGTACCATTATCTCCAGCTAATACTCCCCCACCTTCAAATCGGCATCTTTCGACAATTATATATGCGAATATACCTCCATATACGGCGGTAATATAACTCGCTGTATGATCAATAAACATGTCAGAAATATATGAATCCACATATAACCTTATTACCGTTTCACGAAATACATCATGCCATATTCGAGTCGAGTCCATCCCCATACCAATTAAGGATAAGGAGTCGGTGTGAACGTCCACTCGTTCATGGTAATCCCCCGCCCCAATATACACCGTATCATGCGGGCTGGCGGCATCCACGGCATCCTGTATTAAATTCGCCGCGGTCTCCCAGCTTGTGTAAGGGTACTCATTCGAGCCCTCATGGCTGGCGTAGTGGTAGTCGGCGCGGGCAGGCAGGCATAATGCCAGCGCCGCCAACAGGCAAAGTGCGTAAGCTGTAATTAGGTTTTTGGGTTTCATTATTTAACCCGAGATTTCCCAGATAAAATTTTCGAAAATATAATTTGTCCCTTTCAACATCTAAAAAATACAAAAGTCTCTTCGAATTGTCGATAATTTTCTCGTTTACCTGAGTGTATTCGCGCGGCAGACAGCCGGGAGTGGGCGAGTCGGTCAGGTTAACAGGCTCTTCCCATAATGAACCATCCGAAGTATAAGACATGTAGATTTCGCCATTGTCGTAACCTCCTGCGGAGACATCAGAGGTATCGAATTGTGTCCAGATAGTATACAAATTATTGGAGCTTTCCTGAACTCCCATATTCATTTTACAGATTGGCCGGTTCCAGGCTCCCGAAATGTCCCACCATAATGAATCAGGATGAGCGGTTATGGTATTAATCTGTTGGGTCTGCTCATTGTAATGAAACAGGAATGTCCGGTGATAAATCCCTCATCGGTCACCCATTGGGCGTTCCATATTATATGGATGTTATCTTCATAATCGATTATGACATCTAAGTCAGTATACGCCCATAACGAGTCGTCATCATTGGCATAGTCGGTAACGTTGACTTGGCCGTTCTCGAAATCCCAGGTTATGCCATCCTCTGACACAACATAAACGATATCATTCCACCACTGGGTGGTTGTATCACTGGCTTTGGGGTAAGCAATTACTACTCTATCGGAAACCGGCGAGGCGTCGATAACGCCGCCGATTACCATTACGCTGTCGATGGTTTCAAGTTCAGTCCAGGTATTACCACTATCGGTTGAACGGGTGTATGCGAGATCAAGACTATATTGATCAGTAAATTGATACGTTAAAAGATGAACGTTATCATTTCGATCTACAGCTATATGAGGCCAGTATTGACCGGGAGGATCGTAATAATCGAAAAAACCCATTCCAGGCGGATTTGAATCAATCACCAGAGTGACCCAGGTTTCCGGTTGGGTGAAGGCTATAGCTCCCTGATCGCCATAAATGATATCAAGCTGAGGGTGGGCTGATCCCTGTGAACCAATCTGTCCGGCGTTATATTCACTGCCATCCGGGCTCAGCCAGTAATAAAAAACACCTCTTGGAGCCGGTGGATATGGCCAGCCCAGAATACCCATCCAGCAAAAATATCTGCTGCCGTCATCGCAAACTGCCGCCCGGTTGCCTGTAGAACCATTGGACTGGTAATCTAAATAAGTCCAGCCAAGCTCGATTCCGGGTGAATCGGTAATTAAATCGCGATTATAAGGATAAGCCTGACTTTTCGGTAGCGGCTCCAAGCCGGTAGTAATCTTATAATCTTGTATGGGCATTGTTTTCGATAACTCAGCCGCGTCGACGAACACAAAAGCAAAACCTGCGAAAATAACTGTAACTAATGTTCTCATGTCTACCTCCTCGTTTCTACTAAAGGCTGAAAACTAACAAATATTCCAATCTTTTTATAGAAATTTAGAGCATTCTATATTAATATAACTTAAGTTGGAAAAAACGCAAATGGTTTGATGAGATCATAAATGACCTGGTTTGAGATTGTAATATTTATATTAGCCCTGCTGGTTATGCTGGTCGGTCTGGTAGGCATAATCCTGCCGGTTATCCCGGGCGTACCGATTATTTTCGGAGCGGCTTTTTTGTACGCTCTGCTTACCGATTTCGCAACAATCAGCAGTCAAACGCTTATTATATTTGCTGTTTTAACTGTCCTGTCGCTTTTGTTAGACTGGCTGGCGACCGCAGTCGGGATTAAAAAGATGGGCGGCTCATACATCGGCATGATCGGCGCCTTTGTCGGCATGATAGCCGGGCTATTGCTTCCGGGAGTCGGCATAATTGGCTTTGTAATCGGCGCATTTGTCGGGGCGTTTCTGTTTGAGTGGCTAATCAGCAAAAAGGCGCAGGTCGCTTTGCGGGCGGGTTTTGGCAGCTTCATCGGCTTTTTGGCCGGCGGCTTGTTGAAATTTGTCATCGGCGCGGCGATGATTGGGGTTTTTGTCTGGGAAGTGCTGTTTTAAAATTGGCAATACCAAAGGTTGATTCCATCGAGAAGGGGTTCCCGACGGCGCAACGAACGTATGGTTGGCTATTTATTTATTAAAGAGCAAAAGGAGAAAGCTATGAAAGCGGTAATATTTATTGTAATGATTTTAATGGGTACCCCACTTAACAGGTGCGTTTAAACCTGGAGTCTGAAAAGTTAATTATTGGATAATTCGACAACATAACCCACCCGTTGGGTGGGATACCGTATAATATTCTAATAGCCCCGGCTTCGTGGTTGGTGTATGTCCTCATGCACCAACAGTATTAGTCAGGAGCACTGGGCTCCTGACCGATCTTTCAAACCCTCAACACCATCATCAAAATAACGTCTTACAAGCTTATAGCCTGTTTTACGTCCGATACTGAATTCTCGGCACAATTCCGCCATAGACCATTCACCTTCCAGATAACAACTGATAAATTCAACTTTTTCATCCATAGGATAACTCTCTTTCCACGGCATGACTTCACCTCCTTGTCATGCCGTAAAGATATAAAAGTGTTACCTATGTGTCCGGTCTAATATGTTACCTATGTGCCAGAACGTACATATATGCTGGCTATTGCCTGCGATTACCGGATTATGACTTCGGGAAAAGCAAGAATTTCTTTAAATGAAATCGCCTTCGGCTCATCGGTTTTTGCCGGCAGTGTTGATATACTCAAATTTTGCACAGGTCAAAGAAACGCCGAAACAATATTATACAGCGGCGCCATGTATTCCGCCGAGGAAGCAAAACTGTTGGGGCTGATCAATCAGGTTGCCGCAGCTGAGAATCTGCTGGATGACGCCGTTAAAATAGCTCGTGATTTCGCCAAGAAAGACAGCGCCGCTTTCAAAAGTATAAAGAAGCACATACGGAAACCCATTGCCGATGAGAGCCAAAAAAAAGAAAAGGATTCTCTTTATGAATTCGCCGATATCTGGTACTCAGAGAACACATGGAAAAACCTCAAGGAAATTAAGATATACTCTTGACTGAATAATTTGTTTTTCAGGATGGAAGTCCGCCCAGGCGGACGACATCCTGAAACAGGCTACTCGATAACGTCAGGATGTCTCTGCGTTTCCATCCTGACGTATAAAAGGCGGATAACGACCATAAACCTTAGTCATCATATTTAAGTCCTGGAATGATATGAGGATTAGCGATATCTGAAAAATCGAACTTAAATCCTACCTTTTTTAATAACTTATTATCATGATGTATTACGATAGGTTTGGTTATTTCTAATATAACTACCCACCATAGATAGTAAAACAATCCTACATTTATAAAAATCGAATTATTGTTATTATAAATATCAATAAGTGTGTAGTGATAAGGCTTAAAACATTTTTCTCGCGGCCCCATTACTCGAATTATTTTCAGTTGTGGTTCTTCTTTAAGAAATGCCCTATTTATAAGCCCATCTACGTTTTTTATATTAATTATTTGTTTAGGGTCTATAATATTAAATATTGTAAATACGGCAATTTTGGCCACCAATGGCGTGATATCTATATTATCATTAGTATAAACTCCATGAACCGTGCCTTTTCTATAAGCAGAATTGAATAAATTGGATTCAGTTATTTCTCCCGTTTTTGCGCGGAGTTGATCATTAACAATTTTATCAATTTCCTTCTCTACTATATTTTGGTTAATTTGTGAGTTATCGTATAGCTGTTTAAAATACCACGGTAAGGCTTTCTCGTCGATTAAATCATTCTCGGTCTTTACATGAAACCCATCTCTCTTCTTTACCATTGTTATTTTTTTGCCGCTTGATTTATCAATTCCATAATAATTTAACAGTCTATCATCAATTTGTTTATTTGATAGATTCAATTCTTTAAGCGCTTCTATTATCAGGGGATGTTTTAATGTCAAGTCATCTATATCATCACCAAAATGCTTTCCGCATTCTTGGCAAATATCTTTGGATTTCCAAAAACCAAAAATATTCTCAGGGATTATATGCTCCCTAAATCTATTTTTATCATCTGATAAATCTTTCGGACAAAATAGACAGTTTTGATAAAAACAAAATGATTCCATTACTTTCCTCGCCGCTCCTCCGCCATCTTCTTCAGCCACCAGTCGAGCTTCTCTTTGAGTTTCGCTTCGAGGCCTCTGTCAGTTGGGTGGTAGAATCGGCTACCGGTCAGCTCATCCGGCAGGCACTCCATGTAGGTGAAAGCGTCCTCGTAGTCGTGGGCATACTTGTACCCCTTGCCGTAGCCCAGCTCCTTCATCAGGCCGGTCGGGGCGTTGCGTATCTGAAGCGGCGCCGGGTAGTCGGGGTTCTCCTCGACTGCCCGCTTCGTATTTTTCTCAGCTTTGTATATCGCGTTTGACTTGGGCGCCAGGGCTAAATATACCGCCGCCTGGGCTAATGCCAGTTCACCCTCCGGCGAACCGAGAAAGTGATAAGTGTCTTTAGCGGCTAAAGCAATCTGGAGCGCTCGCGGGTCGGCCAAACCGACATCCTCGACTGCAAAACGTATCATTCGCCGCACAATATACAGCGGATCCTCGCCGGCAATCAGCATACGGTAAAGCCAGTACAGGGCGGCATCGGCATCGGAAGCCCGCAGGGATTTGTGCAGCGCCGAAATCAGGTTGAAATGCTGGTCGCCATGCTTGTCATACAAAAGCGATTTCTTCTGCACCGCCTCGTTTAGGATTTCAACTGTCAGCATTCGTTTCCCTGATGAATCCGGCGGCACAGTCTCCGCGGCAAACTCTAAAAGATTTAGCGCCACACGGGCGTCACCGGAAGCAAGTCCGGCTAGATGGTCAAGCGAGTTATCATCGAACACAACCTGCATATCGCCTATCCCGCGTTCGCTGTCGGAAACCGCTCGTTCGATAATTATCCTGACTTCATCATGAGTAAGAGGATCAAGCGTATAAACACGGCACCGCGACAATAGCGCCGATATCACCTCAAACGATGGGTTCTCGGTGGTGGCGCCGATAAGGTCGATCGTGCCGACCTCGACATGCGGCAGAAATGCATCCTGCTGAGCCTTGTTGAACCGGTGTATCTCATCGATAAACAGGATCGTCTTCCGTCCCTGAAGTTTCAACCGCTTTGAGGCATGCTCTATCACCTGCTTGATCTGCTTTATGCCGGAGGTGACCGCCGAGTAGGGCTGAAACTCTGCCTTTGAGTAGCGTGCAACCAGCTTGGCCAGGGTCGTCTTGCCGGAACCGGGAGGCCCCCACAGGATGATTGAACCCACACGATCGGCTTTAATCGACTCATACAGCGGTTTGCCGGGGGCAAGAATATGCGCCTGCCCGACAAACTCCTCGAGGTTTTCCGGCCTGAGCCGGTCTGCCAGAGGCGGCCTGGGTTTATCACCCGATTTATGTTTGCTGTCGAAAAGTTCCATTGTTCAAAGATAGGCAAGTACAGCTAAGAGGTCAAGACTCTTGTGGATTTGTTGGATGGCGTTTTGTGCGCGGCATCCGCCCTGGGCGGAATGGTCTGCCCGCCTTTACAAAACAAGCAACAAAGGGGTACACGAGGACGTGTGCCGCCCACAACACGCAATGTTGTTCCTCTTACTCTCTCCCCGCCATATGCACGGCCATCTGCGGGAACGGTATCTCGATATTGTTGGCATCAAAAGCCGTTTTTATCCTGGGAATTAGGTCGCATTTGACCGCCCAGTAGTCGCCTCGATTCACCCATGGCCGAACGATCAGGTTGACGCTCGAATCGGCCAGTTCGGTAACGGCGATATCCGGTTTGGGGTCTGCAAGTATCCGGTTGTCATCTTTAAGCAGGCCGTTAAGAACCTCAACCGCCTTATCGATAGACGAGCCATAACCGATGCCGATTTCGAGGTCGATGCGCCGGGTGTCGTTTACCGAGTAGTTGGTAATAATGTCGCCGAAAATTTTTCCAGAGGGCACCATGATCTTAACATTGTCGGGTGTGGCCAGCACCGTGCTGAACAGCTTGATTTCTTTAACAGTACCGGACACGCCAGCCGCCTTAATGTAATCGCCGACCTTGTAATACTTAAACACAAGCATCAGAAAACCGGCGGCGAAATTAGCCAGCGAACCCTGCAGGGCAAAACCGACAGCAAAACCGGCCGCTCCCAGAATGGCAATAATCGAGGTAGTCTCGACTCCGATTTTCGACAGAGCCGCTAAAGCTGTGAATGTCAATAAGAGAATATAAATCAGACTGCCAACAAAAGAAACTATAGTCGATTCAGTGTCCGCCTTAGTCAGCATCTTTTTTACTATTTTACGCGAAATGCCGGCCACCATGCGTCCGATTATCAAAATCAAAATGGCGCTGATTATTTTCATGGCCAAATCGGCGGTCAGGTATGACATCAGGTCAAATGAATTTTCCATTGTGTACTCCTTTCATTAAGTTTAGCTATTCAGTTATTATTTTTGTTCTACTCAATATAATCAGGTAAATCAATATAAAATTAGTTGTCGATTAACAGAAATGATAGTAAAATGCTTTGGTTTGCCTTGTTAATTTAGACTTAAAATTGAAAAATATAAGGAGAAAGACATGAAAATTGTAAAAACCTTCGAGACCATCTGTGTAGTATTAATTCTAATGGTTAGCCGTCAAGGCCTGAATGGCGCTCAGGCGGATCCCTGGTCCAGGTCATTGGATACCGATTTTACATTAACGCAAAATTCTTATTCGGACAGCTGGACCGGCGGTGAGGCAGGCAACATCAGTTGGGTCTGGAACGCCAATGGTGTTTTCGAAAAACAGATTTCAAGAACATTCAAGTTCAGGAACGCCACAAAACTGTCATTCGGCCAGACCCATATTCAGGACAAAACAACCAAGAACTGGGCAAAACCGGAGAAATCTACCGACTTAATCGATATCGAGAACCTCGGTTTGCTCACCCTTGATTCTTTTGCCGATCCTTTTCTCGGCGTTCGATTGGAATCTCAGTTTCTGGACGCTTCATTACCGGATAAAAACTTTTATTTATCTCCAGCCAAGATTACTGAATCTGTCGGCGGAGCAAAACAGATCTATAAAGCCGATAAAAACGAACTGTTGACCCGGTTTGGTTTTGCCTTAAGGCAGATAATCACTCAGGGCATTGACTCACTCGGAAACGATGAGACTGCGACCACTAATGACAGCGGTTTCGAATCAGTAACCGACCTTAAACTAACCCTGTCGGAAACGCTCAGCTTTACTTCCAAACTTTCGCTGTATAAAGCTCTCTATTTCTCTGAATCCGATAGAGCAGAAAACGACAACTGGAAAGCGGTCGATATCAATTGGGAAAACCGTGTTTCTGCATCGGTGGTGAAATATGTAACAGTGTCTTTGTATACCCAGTTGTTATTTGATAAGGAAATCACTCTTAAGGGACGGTTCAAACAAACCCTGGCTCTGGGGTTAACGTACAGGATGTTTTAAAATTGTTGCCCCTCGGTTCCTCTCGTTGCTGGCTGTTAGGGGAATTGGCAGTTATGCCAAATTACTAATAGTCGAGACATTCTTGTCTCGGTTTTCATTGCTAACAGCTATTGATTCTTAACTGTTCGGATATCTTGCGTTTCCTGTTAAACTTAAGACAAATTGTTTATGTACTATTCGGGATCAATATATTCGATTTATAAAAGTCGATTAAGGGAATCTACAGCATATGAAATTTGGGTAGTGGTGCACTTTCAATTCTTAGGCCAAAATCGAAAGTGTCTTTGTGATTCCAGCTTCCACAGCAGTCGTAATGCCTAATGTCCGCCTGTCAAGATACTTGTGCTGTCGACGTTCTCTACAAGCTATAAGACGCGGTTGACAGCATCTTTTAGCGGGCTATTATGTCGACCGCAGGGGGTCGACATCGCTGTATTCCGGTTTTGGCTTAGCATTGCTGAAATAGCTCACTATTTAACTTGACACTTCCATTTGAATCGATCTATATTTTTAGCCATGAAAAGATTGGCAGTTATTATTTTTATAATTTGTATGGTCCTGACCCTTGGGGCCTCTGTCCTGGAGGCGGATATGAATAACGACGTAAGAAAACCGGCGGTGGCAGGGAGTTTCTATCCCGGAGAGCCATCAGAATTGGCGAAAATGATCGCTCAGATGCTGGCAAAAGCGGAGAAGCCGATTGTTGACGGCGATATTGTTGGACTTGTTGTACCTCATGCCGGGTACGTGTATTCAGGCCCGGTAGCGGCATTTGGCTTTAAAGCGATCCAGGGATTGAATTATAAAGATGTTATTGTAATCGCTCCCTGCCATGTTGAGGCGTTTCCGGGAGCGGCGGTGTATCCGGGTAAGGCTTATAGAACGCCCCTCGGAGATATTGAGATAAATAAAGAATTGTCCGAGAATATTGCAAAAGGCTCCAAAATGGTGGAGCTGTCGGACAAAGGGCACCGTTCCACCGGCAGAGGCGGCGAGCATTCTTTAGAAGTTGAACTGCCGTTTCTTCAGACAATGCTTGATGATTTCAATCTTGTAGCGGTCGTTATGGGCGCACAGGATATGCAAACCTGCCGCGGCCTGGCCGAAAGTATTTACAAAAACTGCAAAGACAGAAACGATGTATTATTAGTAGCCAGTTCCGATCTTTCACATTTCCATGATTATAACACTGCAATATCCCTGGACAGCCGGGTCGTGGATTTGATTAACAGCTATGATTACGATCAATTGTATACAGAGCTTGAACAACAAAAAATAGAAGCCTGCGGCGGCGGACCTATAATAACGGTTATGATCGCCTCCCGGATGATGGGAGCCGGGAGCGCCAGAGTGGTCAAATATGCAAATTCCGGCGATGTCAGCGGAGATAAGTCAAGAGTGGTTGGTTACTTAGCGGCCATATTCAGCAAAGAAGACAAAGGGACCAAAATTCATGAAATAGATGAGGATGCTTCGTCATCCGATAGCAATGAAACCAGCGGCGTGGAGATAAACCCTGCCTCGGCGGCTGATTTTGGCTTAAATAACGATGAAAAACAGCTTTTGTTGAACCTTGCCCGTGAATCCATAAAATCAGTTCTGGAAAAACGCCGGCTTCAACAGGATGAATCCGAATATTCGGGTGTTCTAACCGAAAAGCGCGGCGCATTTGTCACACTTACAAAAGATGGCAGACTGCGCGGCTGTATCGGTTATATTAAGGCGGTTAAGCCCTTGTATGAAACAATTGCCGAAATGGCTGTACAGGCGGCATTCCATGACCCTCGTTTCCCGGCCTTGACAATAAGTGAATTTAATTCGATTGATATTGAGATTTCAGTTCTAACGCCGATGATAATAGAGAAGAATCCCGAAAATGTAGTAGTCGGCCGCGATGGGCTTTACATCGTTCGGGGTTATAATAGCGGCTTGCTGTTGCCGCAGGTTCCGGTTGAAAACAGTTGGGATAGAGAAACTTTTCTTGACCAGACCTGCATAAAAGCTGGTTTGCCGCCCGGCGCCTGGAATGAGGCTGGAACTCAAATATACAGGTTTCAGGCTGATATATTCGGAGGGGATTAACATAAACAGACAGATTAGAAACTTCAAAACTCCGGGTCCAGGCCATTTGAAAGCTGTCTATAATTTTATTCTTCCTGCAATCCTGATAAGCGCGGTTCTGTTTTTTGCAATTATAATCTCTAAGGAAAGTCACTTTTTTCTCAGTAAGGCTGACCGGGTCACATCCAATAAAATTGAACAAATTCAGTTATCCGCAATCTATACCGGGAACATACATAAAAATGGCTCATTGTACACCGAGTTGCTACACCAGGAGGTGCCGGAATTAGCGGTTGCAAAGATCACCAATAAATTTTCCGAGCTGTTCGACCTTACGAATTCGCATCCTGGCGATGAGTTCAAACTTTTTTTATCGCCGGGCGATTCAATTTTGACGTTTGAGTATATCACTAATGATCTAAAAAAGTACCGCCTGGAAAAGGTTGACGATAAATACACCAACCAGATTATCAGCATCGATTTAGATAAAAAGATTGAATTTGTCGGCGGCCTGATTGAAACAAATTTATGGGACGCCATTATTAACCAGTTGCCGGATGCCGAGTTGTTTACCCGAATTACAGATATTTATGCCTGGGAAATAGACTTCTTGACCGAATCGCGAGCCGGCGATACTTTCAAGATGATATATGAGACTCTATTTAAAGATAGCAAATTCATCAAATGCGGCGACATACTGGCAGTCGAGTATAACCTTTCCGGTACCCGACATCAGGCGTTTCTCTATACCGATCCGAGCGGCTATACTGATTATTATGATGAGAATAGCTATTCAATTCGCCGCGAACTGTTAAAATCGCCCTTAAACTATCGCCGTGTGTCGTCCGGTTATTCTATGAGGCGGCTGCATCCTATATTTAAGATTTACCGGCCTCATCTCGGTGTTGATTATGCCGCCCCTATCGGAACTCCGGTTGTAGCTGCAGGTGATGGTATTATTAAAGTGAAAGATTGGATCAATGGATTTGGTAACTACATAGAGATTCAGCATGATTTTGGCCTTTCGACAGGTTATGGTCATCTTAGCGGGTTTGCCCAAGGTATCGTCAAAAACCGACGAGTCCGTCAGGGACAGTTAATCGGCTTTGTCGGTAGTACAGGTATCTCAACCGGTCCTCATCTCGATTACCGGGTGAGAAAAGATAGACGGTATGTCAATCCACTCAAGATGACTGTTCCGGCCTCACCCCCGGTAAAAATGGAAAACAAGGATGAGTTTTTAAAAATTGTATTTGAAAGGCAAATGATTTTAGACAGGCCAATAGAACCAAGACTCCTTGTTTCGAATCAGAAATTAGCTCTGCAATAAATTTGTAAGAATTATTATTTATAATTTGAGTATTCAATAGAAGCAGACGTTGATAAATGAGTAATGAAACGAGGAAACTCGGATTATGCCGGTTTTTCGTTGACTTGTTATATGGTTCTTTGTATCATATTGCTTTGAAAGAATTGTTTCTAACCGGAATTAATAGAAATACTTTTCGTAAATAATTAAAATTGTAACCATTGATGCAACGGGTTCTGATGATAAGTGCTAATGATAACACCGTCGCCAGTTTAGCTTTAAAAGAATATGGCCAGGTCAGCCCCAGATTGTTTCAGCAACTGCTGATGATATATGGCGAGCCGAATAATATATTCGATAATGATCCCGAGGAAATAGCCGCGATGGCCGGTATTAATATGGAGCGGGCGCAAAAAATTGTCGAGGCGAAAGGATCTTTTGAAGATATTTGCGAAATGGTTAACCGTCTGGAATCTATTAACATATCTGTTGTCAGCATTTTTGATAGTGCATACCCGGAGTCTTTAAGAAAAATAGCCGATCCGCCTATAGTGCTGTATGTAAAAGGCGATAAAACGCTGCTTGAAAAAGGCGGTGTAGCCATAGTTGGGGCCACTTCAGCAGATCAGACTGGATTAAGGGCAGCGGTGGATTTCGCCCGGGAGCTGTCAGATCATGGCCAGACTATCATTTCAGGTCTGGCTGCAGGCATCGATTCTGCCGCCCATTTAAGCTGCCTCAAAAACAACGGTAAAACTATAGCGGCGCTTGGCTGCGGTCACTTAAATATTTACCCTGAGGAAAACGTTCCTCTGGCTCGTTTGATTGCGGAATCCGGGGCTGTCGTATCCGAATTTGATGTTCATGCGGATGCTATCCCGGGCAGACTTATATCCCGGAACCGAATTATTGCCGCTTTAGCCGATATTGTCATCCTGGCTCAAATCGGCGAGGATAAAAAGGGCGAGCTTCATACAGCCCGAGCCGCTGTCGATCAATGTAAACCGGTCTATGTTTATGACCCTGAGGATAAATATGATTCTGAAACATTGTTAAACAATCTTATAATAAAAGTAAAAGGAATAGCAGAAATCGACGAAATATTAAAATATATTATTAGAAACTCTTAACGATATTTTTAATTTTGTCAGAAACAGCATATAAAACATCAAGCCGATATTATGAATTTATTTCACTCTGATCGATTATGAATGAACGACATTTGGACAACTTTCAATTTACTATGACTTGAAATATAAGCTCTCAATATGAGATGCATTAAAAAGCAATTTTAAAGGATAAATAAAGCGCTGTTTAAACTGCCGGTTAAAATTAAAGGAGTTCAGAATTCTCTGATTTTTATAGATACTAATCGCAGCAATTCCCCTAAAAGAGGATCGCATGGCACATAACAATAATATTGACGATCTATTTTTCCAGATAAAAAAACCTGGCCGGAACCAAATAAAAGTCAAGGGCAGCAGGTTTATTACAACTATTAGAAAAGTCACCACGATAGAAGAAGTTGAGCAGGTCTTAGATGAGGTCAAAGGGGAATTCCCTGATGCCACACATAATTGTTACGCCTGGAATGTCGGATATGACAAGAAATCGAAGTATCGATATTCTGACGATGGCGAACCAAACAATACTGCCGGTCTGCCGATATTCAAGGCCATTACGGCTCGTAAGCTTACGAATGTCATAGTCATTGTCACCCGTTACTTTGGCGGGATTAAGCTTGGCGCCGGCGGTCTTATTAGAGCCTACAGCAAAGCCGCCATGGATGTTTTAAAGCAATGCGAAACCGAAAAAAGTTATCTGACTGAAACTGCAGTATTTAAAACAAGCTTCGAATTCACATCATTAGTTCACAATATTGTTGCCTCTTTTAAGGCGAAATTGAAAGACACGCTATTTGAAGATGAAGTTACATTCACGGTTGAAATAAGGTCTTCGAAGTATAAAGTGTTTAAAACGAAACTAAAGGATGGTACAAATGGCCAGGTCGAATTCCTCAAATAAAGATTTTCTGGCGGTCGGTCTCGGTCTGTGTGCGCTGGATTACATCAGCATTGTTGAGAAATTCCCCGGCCCCGATGAAAAACATGATGCGCTCAAGTTCTCCCGTCAGGGAGGAGGTCCTGTGCCAACGGCATTATGCACAATCAGTCATTTTGGAGAGAAGGCGGCGTTCATAGGAAAATGCGGCAAAGATCCCGAAGGCGGAAAAATCAAGGACGAACTGAAACGTTTCGGAGTCGATACCAGCGGCATGGTTCTGGATATCGACAGCCGCACGCCAAGAGCGTTTATCTGGGTCGATTCCCAAAGCGGCGCTCGAACTGTAGTTTTAGATCGTACCGAAATAGCCGATCTAACCCCTGATGAGTTGTCCGCAGATATTTTGAAATCTTGCCGGTTTCTTCATATCGACGGCCGTGAAAATAAGGCCAGTTTAGCCGCGGCCAAAATCGCCAGAGCAAACGGGGCCGAGATTGTGCTTGATGCCGGATCGCCACGTGAGAATATCCACGAGTTGATGCCGTTAGTCGATTATATGATAGTTTCGAAAAATTTCGCCGAACAGTATACCGCCGAACAGGACCCCGGCAAAGCCGCCATGAAACTGCTGGGACTGGGGTTCAAAGCGATAGTAATTACCCTCGGCGATAATGGCGCTATCTGTGCCGCCGAAAGCAAGCTTTTCCATCGCGACGCTTTCAAAATTAACGTGGTCGACACGACCGGCGCCGGGGATGTTTTCCATGGCGCTTTCATCTATGGCCTGGGCAAAGAATGGAATCTCGAAGAGATTGTAGAATTCAGTTGCGCCACCGCCGCCATCAAGTGCAGCCGCATCGGCGGACGCCAGGGAATCCCCACCGTGGATGAGGTCGTGCAGTTTCTAGAGGAAAGTAAAGGAAAATTGTAGGGGAAATACCTGCAAGTCGATTTCCAGAGGGATTTGCTGTAAATATTTTAATGTATATTTAAATCTCTATCATAGCACGGTTAAGTCACCGTACTTGACCTTTCCAGGATGTCAGGCTCGGCCTGCCCGGCCAGGGAGACCTGACATCACATAGAATTAGCAGTCAATAACAAATGTCAAGAATTCATTACAGGCGTTTCTCCGGAAGGAACGCCGAATTTCGTCAGTGGCAGGTCCTCATTGCAGTGCTTGCTGTTTCGTTTAACAATTCTTGCCGGTGAACCGGCGACAGTACAACCGGATGGAACATCGCGCATGAAAATGAAGCTGTTTGCGCCTATCTTAACGTTATCGCCAATCGTTACCGGGCCCAGGATTATAGCTCCCGTTCCTACAAGGACGTTATTACCGAGCGTTGGGTGACGTTTTCCCTTGTGTTTGCCGGTGCCGCCTAAGGTGACATTATGAAACATTACGCAGTTGTCGCCTATTTCGGCTGTTTCACCAATCACCAGTCCCGCGCCATGGTCGACAAAAAATCCTTTGCCAATAGATGCGCCGGGATGAATCTCCAGACCTGTCAGAAAACGAGAGATTTGGGAAAGCAATCGGGGTAAAAATGGCGCCCCTAGATTCCACAGCCAATGGATGAACCGATGAAAGAGTATCGCCTGAAATCCGGGATATAGTAAAAATTCAAAATTTTTAGCGGCCGGGTCGTTTTGATAAATCACCCGGATATCATCAATGATTTTCATATCTTAATATAATCGGAAGGAGTTGTCGAAAATTAATATCAAGTCTCCGCCAGAGCAGTTGAAAGATATCTTTCGCCGGTATCGGCCACAATTGTGACGACTATTTTACCGGAACCATGTTTTGAAGCGGTCTGAAGCGCCGCCCAGACATTCGCTCCTGAGGATATACCTGCCAGTATCCCCTCCTGTTTTGCCAGATTTCTGGCGGTCGTAAAGGCATTTTCGGCCCCGACCTGTATTATCTCATCAACGATATCGGCATTGTATACATCAGGAATAAAACCTGCCCCAATGCCCTGTATAGGATGAGGTCCAGGCTCTCCGCCTGATAAAACCGGCGAATCATCCGGTTCGACTGCGTAAAGTTTACAGTTATATTTCGCTTTCAGTATCTCTCCGGCGCCACTTATTGTTCCCCCAGTACCAACGCCAGCCACAAAAGCATCAAGATGCAAATCACCAAGGTCAGCGATAATCTCTCTGGCTGTCGTCTTACGATGTATCTCGGGATTAGCCGGATTGGAAAATTGATGGGGTTGATAATACCCTTTTTTTTCTGTTAGTTCCCGGGCTTTTTCAATGGCGCCTTTCATCCCCTTTAAGCCGGGTGTTAGAACAATTTCAGCTCCGAAAAGCTTTAAAATATTACGTCGTTCAATGCTCATTGTTTCAGGCATTGTAATGACAATCTTATATCCCTTCACAGCGGCTGCCATTGCCAGGGCTATGCCTGTATTGCCGGAGGTCGGTTCGACAATGGTCATTCCCATCTTCAGTTTGCCATCTCTTTCCGCGGCTTCAATCATCGCCGCACCAATACGATCTTTCACCGAATGACAGGGATTAAGACTCTCCAGTTTGACATAGACAGCCGCCGAATCAATACCTGGCAACTTGTTCAGCTTAACCAGAGGCGTGCCGCCGATTGCCTCGATAATATTCTCAAATCTCATAGACTAACTTCCAGGCCCATAGTTAAACCTAATATATTAACATGAATAATTCATGGATGGTTTCTCAGCATTATTAGATAATCAGTTAATTTAAACAAACATTCTACTTTACAGCATAAAACTATTAAACATTTCCTTTATAAACATCAACGATGTTTACTCTATACAGCAACCCGGATAACTACTTAACGAAACACAGGGTATCCAGGACAACAGCCAGTGAAGACCGTTTATTTTATGAACAGCCAATATATATATAAGCGCTTGAAAATCAATTGAAAAATCCCGAATATTCAATAGAGTCATATCTGGTTTTTAATCTGGCTCAATCCTATCATGTTAACATTGAATACGGATGCAATCCTGTCCGGTTATCTATAAAAGCAGGGTAAATTATTTAAAGCGTATTAATATTGACATTGCCAACAACTATATTTCATCATCATCGCAATTGACATTTCAAATATAAAGTATTATTTTCATATCGGAGAGATGTCCGAGTCCGGCCGAAGGAGCACGCCTGGAGAGTGTGTAGCCCCCACAAGGGGCTCCTGGGTTCGAATCCCAGTCTCTCCGTTTCTATTTTTTCTAACAAATTAACCCCTTGAAGGCAAAATAGTTATTGACAATCAGTTCTCCGCTTTTGTATATTTCTATCAGATTTCTAACAGGAATTTTGCAAATGGCAAGCGTACAATTTAAAAAAAGTAAAACCGGAAAAAAGACCTATTACGTGGTTGTCTCTTATAACAGCAAACACAAATGGCTAAAAGCAGGCACTCTTTCAGATGCTAAGAAATTAAAAACACAGATCGAATCCTTAGAAAAATCTCAGCGAATGGAAAAGCTTGGGCTAACTGCTAACACAGTTCGCATTGACAATTTCTTTCAGGACTATGCTGATTATGTCAGGCTGCATAACTCTCCTAATACTATCAAAAGATATCTGGCGGTTTTAAACACATTCTTGGTATTTCTAAAAATGTTTCATCTGAGCATCAAACATCTTTCACAGTTAAAAACCGAGCATATTGAATCATATCAGAAACAAAGACTCCAATCAATTGAACTAAAGATAGAAGCTGATGGAGTAAAAAATGGCAGCCATAAAAACAAAAGACTGCCTTTGCCTCAAACAGTAACTTTCGAAGTTGGTGTATTGCGATCTGCTTTTATTTGGGCTCATAACAGAGAACTCATAGCATCAATTCCAACGAAAAAAGTGAAAAAGCTAAAGCCAAAACCTACAAATAAAACCAAAATACTTGCACAAAAAGAATGCATGCTTTTCTTGAAAACCGCTAAGGCCATGGGGAAATCAGATAAAAGAATGATTATTTATTACAAAGCTCTTAAATTTATCCTTAACTCTGGTCTTAGATCTGGTGAGCTTTGCAATTTAATGTGGGATGACGTTGACCTGGAAACAGGCTTGATAAAGATTCAGGAAAAAGCTGACTGGTCACCTAAGACATATGCTCGTGAGTTCTATCTTAATGAAACATGTCTGGAATTGCTGCAATCATTTGAGAATAGAGAAGGATATATTTTCAAGGATATTTCTGGTAAAAAATTAGTATCGTTCATAATTTGAGACATTGAGTTATTTCAACTCATTGGATGCGAATATCAAAATAGTCTTTGATATTGAGTTTTTCTTTCCAAAATCTTTTCCATTCACCTTTAGAATATTGTTTCATCATAATCATCTTTGAAAGATTGGCAACAGATTTATCCGACCAACCCCAGGCTATTTTCTTCAAACGGCGGCCTATCTCTCGGAACTGTCCAACGTCAACTATTATTTCACCTCAACGACAATTATTATTCCCTTTTTATT
>CBFDEC010000051.1:0-21817 GCA_965603725.1 uncultured bacterium
TGACCTTGATAGCTGAAGATATTCCGTTTAATGCAGCCTTCACCGACAGCGGCAATGGCCATGGTTTATTTGTCTTTGATCCTGATTACACGCAGAGTGGCGTCTATCCGGTCAGGTTCATAGTCAGCGATGGAATACTTTCCGATACGGAGCTGGTTGATATAACGGTCAATCATGTTAATATTTCACCGGTACTTGATCCGATCGGTTCGCAGTTTGTTGATGAAGGTTCGCGTCTCGAGTTTGTGGTTACCTCCTCTGATTTTGATTTGGATGTATTAGCATTAACGGCAGAGGACATTCCGTTTAATGCAGTCTTCACCGACAGCGGCAACGGCCATGGTTTGTTTGTCTTTGATTCTGATTACACTCAGAGCGGCGTGTATCCGGTCAGGTTTATAGTCAGCGATGGAGTACTTTCCGATACGGAACTGGTTGATATTACTGTTAACAATATCAACCTGCCGGTTGTATTAGACCCCATAACAACACCATGGAACATTAATGAGAATGATCTATTAGAATTTATGATATCAGCAAATGACCCCGATGGCACCATACCGGAACTTTTCGCGTTGGATGTTCCAGTCAACGCAAATTTCGTAGATTCTGGAAATGGTACCGGTTCATTCACATTTATTCCTGATTATTATCAAGCCGGCACATATACAGTATTGTTTATCGCCAGCGATGGCGATCTGGCGGACAGCCAGCAGGTTGCCATAAATGTAGCCAATGTAAACCTGCCGCCGGATATTGCTCCGATAGGACCACAGACGATATTCGAGGCTGATACTTTAAGCTTATTAATAATGGTTTCTGATATTGACGATAATCCATCGATTATTACCGCTGAAAACCTGCCGCCAGGCGCAACTTTTATCGACAACCAGGATTGGACAGCCAGTTTCGAATATACGCCCGGTTATTGGGATGAGGGTATTTATACGATCGATTTCATTGCCTCGGATGGTGAATATGCCGATACGGAGCAAGTTGAAATAACAGTGCTTAACAGAAATCGCTCGCCGGAATGGGATTATATTCCAAATTATACGGTACAGGAGGGCGGTATTCTGGGCTTTAACGTTTCCGCAACTGATCCTGATGAAATCATTCCTTCTTTGACAGTTACAAACCTCCCTCAGAATGCTGCTTTTGTCGACTCGGGCAATGGAAATGGACGGTTCCTGTTCATGCCTGATTATACCCAGGCCGATATTTATGATCTTGAATTTTTAGCCTCCGATGGCGAACTGGTTGATACTGCTATTGTCAGAATTACCGTCTTCGAATCAGGCAATCAAAGACCTGATATAGATCCAATCGATCCGCAATTTGTAGACGAAGGTCAGCATCTTGAATTCAGTGTAGCTGCCACTGACCCCGAAGGCACGACACCGATGTTGTCAGCGTTCGGGCTTCCGGACAACTCTTCATTTGCGGATTATGGAGATGGCAGCGGTCTGTTTGCTTTTGACCCGGACTATTTCCAATCAGGTATATATAGTGTAAGCTTTGTTGCGTTTGATGGTCAGTTGGCAGATACAGGATTTGTGGAAATAACAGTAAACGATATAGGCTTCCCGCCGGCGCTCGATCCAATCGGTCCTCAAACTGTTGTGGAGGGTGAGACTTTAATAGTATTGGTCACAGCCTCAGATCCCGATCTTATACCGCCGGCGCTGTTTGCTGAAAACTTGCCCCAGAACGCTGAGTTTGTCGACAGCCTAAACGGACACGGGTTGCTTACTTTCACCCCTGATTATACACAATCGGGAATTTATACAGCCTTGTTTATAGCCTTTGACGGTATGTATGCCGATTCGGAGTATGTTCAGATTACGGTTGTCGAATATGGTAACGTGTCGCCTGTATTAGATCCCATTGGACCCCAGACTGTCTATGAGGGTGATACACTCTCGCTGTTATTAACAGCATACGATCTCGATGGAACAATACCGGGAATATTTGGAGCCAATTTCCCATCAAATGTTACTTTTGTTGATAATAATGATGGGACAGCGCAGTTTGATTTCTATCCTGATTATTATCAGGCAGAAGTTTATACAGTTCTATTCTATGCCTACGATGGCATCGAGGCCGACTCGGAGTATGTTGAAATTACTGTCTTTGACCTGAATGGCCCGCCAGTTTTAGCATATATCGGTCCTCAGACTATTCTGGAGGGAGACAGTCTTGGTGTCCAACTTACGGCTGATGATCCCGATGGCGATAATCTTCAGTACGGCGCCTATGATTTGCCAGAAAGTGCTTATATAATTGACAACGGAGACGGTACCGGCTTGTTTAATTTCCTGCCGGGCTATACTCAGTCCGGAATATATAATGTTGGAATCTTTGTATCAGATGGAATAGCAAGCGACAGTGAGGAGGTCATGATCGCTGTCGAAGAAGCCGGTAATCAGGCTCCCCAGTTTGATTCGGCCGATTCAATATATTCCGTTGTCGAGGGCGACAGTCTTAATATATTGATAACCGCCTATGATGTTGATGGTGATACGGTTATCTTCGTGTTCACATCGATTCCATTTAATTCAGATTATATCGAACCTGCTCCGGATACAGCTTTATTCTATTTCACACCGGCTTTTGGTCAGGCAGGCAATTACACTATCGAGGTTGAAATAAATGATGGTTCACTTTCAAATATGAAGAGATTTTTCATTGAGGTTCTTGATGCTGGTGATCAGCCTCCTGCATTTGAACCGGTCGACCCGCAATCTGTAAGTGAAGGCGGCACCCTGACAGTTACAGTTATTGCTGTTGATCCGGATGGCGCTGGTCCGCCTGTAATAACAGTATCTAATCAGCATCCGCATTCAGATTTCATTGATAATGGCGATGGTACTGCAACGTACACATATACGCCCGATTATTACGATGCCGGAATAGATACGGTCATATTTATTGCCATTGATTCAGATGATTTGCAGGATATTTTGGAGGTTGAAATTACTACAGTTGACTTCAACATACCTCCGGATCTTTTCTATGAAGGTGATTCCGTTGCGATTCAGGGGGAAACGCTCGAGGCATTGTTAATCGCTTCGGATTCAACCGACAGTGATGGCGGACCAATTTATCTGTCATCACTTTATTTGCCGGAAAATGCCCAGTTCATCGACAATGGTGATTACACCGGTACATTTACATTTACACCGGATTACGATCAGGTTGGACTGGATTCGGCGATTTTCATCGCAGTAGACAGCGATGATCCACCGCTGTCAAGCTCTATCACGATCCATCTTGAAATAAGAGACCAGAACAGGCCCCCGATTTTAGACCCCTTGGGTTCTTATGAAATAGATCAGGCCGAAACGTTGATGGTTGCTCTTTCGGCGGTCGATCCGGATGGCGATCCGATAATCTTAAGGCTGGCTGGAAGCCCGCCGCCGCCAAGAAACTGCCATGTTACCGATAACGGCGATGGAACCGGCGAGCTTTATTTTGCTCCGGATTATACTCAGAGCGGCGTGTTTATAATAAATGTTGAGGCTTACGACTTGTTAGACGCAGATGTTCAATCGGCATTTATCTTTGTTAGAGACCTCGGAAATCAGACTCCGACATTGAATCCTATCGATGATATGTCTTTAATTGAGGGCGATACTATACAGGTGGAAATCACCTCATCCGACCCGGATTCAACTTATCCAGCCATTGTTGTCGAAAACGCTCCTTACCGGGTTGAACTCACTGATCATGGCGATGGTACCGCTGCGTTCTATTTTGAGCCGCTGTATAACCAATCAGGGAATTATCAAATGCTGTTCATGGCAATTGATTCTGACGGTGCGGCAGATTCTCAATATGTCAATCTTGAAGTAATCGAGGCTGGCAACCAGTATCCGCGATTAGGCTTTATTGCCGATAGAACGGTAGAGGAAAACAATGAATTATGGTTTAATATCTATGCCGATGATCCTGATTCCTCTATACCTCATTTGGCGGCAGAAAATATGCCTGAGAATGCTACATTCGAAGATTCCCTTAATGGCGTTGGGCGTTTTACATTTAATCCGAGTTATTATCAAGCTGGTGAGTACACCGTATTATTTAAAGCTATCGATTCTGAAGATTCTTCATTTGTTGATTCGGGTTTTGTTAATATAACCGTTATAAATGTCAATTTAGTCCCCGAGATTGACTCAATTGGTCCATTTACCGTATTTGAAGACGATTCTTTAGGATTTTTAATAACAGCATTCGACCCCGATAGCACATATCCGATTCTGACCCAAACCATCGATTTAATGAACTCAAGTTTTTATGATTCTGGTAATGGCGTCGGTTATTTCAGCTTTGAGCCGGATTATTTCCAGAGTGGTTCGGAATTTGTTGATTTTAAGGCTGTTGATTCAGAGGACAGTACTGCATATGATACACTCACAGTTCAAATAGCCATAATTAATGTCAATCGTCCGCCTGTACTCGATCCGCTCCCGGCGGATACCAGCATCCAGGATGGCGTTGATTTCATTCTGGAAATTTCAGCAAATGACTCCGACCTGGTTATTCCCGAATTATTTGCCCATAACCTGCCTAATAATTCATCCTTTGTTGATCATGAGGATGGTACCGGAACATTTAGCTTCAATCCTGAATTCGGTGATTTAGGGGAATACTTTGTAACCTTTGGCGCTATCGATGGGGAATACCCATCAGATGTTGATTCACAGATTGTCAGAATTGAAGTTATCTCTACAAACATGCATCCTCCTCAATTCGTTCCTATGCAAACAGAATATGGCATTGTCCCGGAAGAGTTATTGTATATTGTTATGGAAGCTGTCGATCTTGATAATGACTCACTTATTTTTAGTTATATCAATGAAATACCTGAAGGAGCAATCTTCATTGATATGGGCAACGGTTCAGCATCGTTTGCCTGGGCTCCAGATTCGTCACAGGCGGGAGAACATGCTATTAGATTTGTAGTTACGGATACAACTAATCTGTCAGATACGCTTCGGATAGAGATCGAGGTCATTACCTGGATTAGAGGCGATGCCAACGGTGACGGCGTACTTATAGGTTCGGACGTAACATATCTGGTTAATTATTTCATAGGTCAGGTCCCCAGACCTTATCCCGAGGGAAGAGGCGATGCTAACGCTGATGGCATGATTCTTGGTTCCGATGTAACATATCTGGTTCAATATTTCAGTGGAATGGGACCTCCGCCTCCGCCATCACCACCAGGAGGATCGGGAAATGAGCGTGAAGGTGAAGTGTACTCTAATCCGAACAGGTCCATTTTAATCAGAGATCGATGAACTAACAAATGTCCTGAAATATTCTCAAACGCTGATGATTGTTCAGCGTAACTCAATATCAGGAAAGCTCTTAAAAAGATAATCGGGTCGGTTTGACCGGCAACGACTTGCAGTAGTCTTCGGGCTAAACGGTTGAGGGCTTGTCAGTTCCAGCGCTCACGTAAGAAAATAACAATATATTGCGAAAAACACCTCATGCCTGGCGGGCGGGAATTTTATATTAAGAACTATAATAAAAGCTTGACAGCAATTGTGGTTTTCCATATATTATTGACGATTGAAGAGCCTCAGAGCGGCTATGCTAAAAGTTAGAAACACCTGATTGTATTTCCCGCTTAGGGAGTACTGCTTGTGATTGATGATAGTTTATAGGTAACTTGCAGTGTGGGTACACTTGGTGTTTAATAGTCGGTTGTTTTTAAAAAAGGAAGTACTCGCAAATAGTTTGTTATAGTTGTTCTTAGTCAAAGTACGATTCATCGTATTGTCGTTATTGAAAAAATACTGTTAGCTCGGCTGAATTATAAAACTATCAGGGAATTTAAATGATACTGAGCAGGACAATCCAAATTCGCATTGAGTGGATGATTAATGATTAAATGAGTTAGGTAATATCCAGGCATCATGGATGAAACAGATTATGAGACAAACTACAAACCCATGCTAATTGACTTTAAAGGAGGTGTTGTAATATAATAAAGAATCTCTAAAAAGTAATTCGTTATCTTAAATTGCTAACTTTAAACTTACGGAAATCAGGTAAACGTAAGAAAAAAACAACTAAGCAAAACTCCAAAATGATTATGGAGGAAAGATAATGAGAAAAACCTTATTGTTAACGGCGGTTATTATACTGGCGGCAGGCTTAATGTTTGCCTGGGCCGGTAAGGAAACTGCAGTTGACTCCCCAAATTCTCTGTCAAATGTTAGCGCTCCTAAAGCGAAGATTGTTCCTGTCAAAACTGAAGCTGATTTGGCTCGAGATGCTCAAATTCAAGCTGAAGTTAAGACCCAAATTGCCGAAATGGAGCCAAGAAAAGCTGAACGAGCGAAGATACACCGGGTTGCCGGCGAATTCCCGACTGCTTCATCTCCCTCTAAAACTGAACTGAAAACCAAACCAGCGCCATTAAAGGTTAAAGTTAACGGAAACGGTATAGCATCCCTGCGGGAAGTTCCTCAAGAAGCCAAACAGACTGATGAAGTCCGCTTAGCCGAAATAAAGGCTGACGGCGTCATCAGCGCTGATGAACAGGCCGAAATTGAGGAGATAAGCCAAAGGCTGAGCAGAAAACCAGATGGCGACTTCCCTGTAATTCTTATTGATCTTAACGAGGGCGAGATTAACCACCCCTGCGAAAATGCTACTCCAATGAATGTAGGCGACAGGATTTTCTGCGCTGAAATTAACTTTGGCGTTGATCCTCAGGATACCACAGACTACTTCGTTTTCACGCTCGACGATACTTATGATATCGTTATTGAATCTCATCTTACTGCAGTCGATGAATGTCAAAATCCATCAATGATCGATTCATACCTGCATCTCTATGCCGATGATTGTGTCACCGAGCTTGCCTATGATGATGATGGCGGCGAAGTCTTGATGTCCAGAATCGCGACAACCCTGGATGCCGGTGAATACTTTATCAAAATGAGAGCCTATTCCCCAACCTCAACTGCCGGTTCTTACCATCTTACCCTTAATGTCACGGCGGAGGCTCCGCCTAACGACTTATGTGAGAATGCCCAGGTTGTTGGTGCGCAGGGGTATCCAGAAACCGGTCCCGGCTCAACAATCAATGCTACTCATGGCTGTTACGGCGATGTTGACTGGATTGAGGTCTGGTATGAAATAATATTGCCCTATGATTATAACGATATAGTGATAACGGTCTGTCCGACTGAGGAAGACCAGGGCGATGGCGGTCTTAATCTCGTTGCGAATTGTAATGATTGCAGCGGTATGATTGGCGCTAACTCATATACCTGGCCAAAAACCGACTGCGTTGAAGGCTATGATGGTTACGACATGACATTCCTAAATGTTCCTGGTGGCGCTCGTACTGTCATTTATTGGCCGGCCTATATCGTGGGCACCGACTTCGTAAGCGGTATTAACTATAATTATACCGTTAATATTACAAGAACGGTTGGCGCCTGCTGTGACGACGCAACTACTATTTGTACTGACGATGTTGCTGAAGCAAACTGTCAGGCTCCATTACGCTGGGCTGCCCACACGCTGTGTGATGATTTAATGCCTCCATGCGGCGGCTGTGATGAAGATGTTATAACAATTGATATCTTCACCGACTCTTATCCAGGCGAAACCTCCTGGGAAGTGGTAGATCATGTAACACAGGAAGTCATTGCCTCCGGCGCTCCGACTGTCCCAAGTGCGCTGAATACTTGGGATGTCTGCATAGGCTATACTGACTGCTATGACTTCATCATCTATGACTCTTGGGGCGACGGTATAAATGCACCTGGCTATTACGAGGTATTACTAAACGATGTTCAGGTTTGCTACAACAATAGTTTCTATGGCTATCAAGATCGCTGTGAATACATTGGCGGCGGCTGTGGCACTCTTACCGGCGCCTGCTGTGTCGATGATGAATGTGTCGCTACAAATTTAGTATCCGAATGTGACGTTCTTGGCGGTGACTGGTATGCCGGCGAAGATTGTTTCGGCGATCCTCCATTTGAATGCCCTGAAGATCCGTGCGAATTTGCGATTTACAATAACGGCGGACCTGCTGGCAACGCCATGGCAAGCCAGTGTTCTCCAGCAGTTTTTGCCGCTGGCGTGGCTGATGACTTCGAACTTGGTGGTACAGACCCTGTTAACTTAACAGAAGTTGTCGCCTGGATAGGTCACTGGAACGCTACCCCTGCCGCTACACCTGCGGATTACGATGGCGTTAACGTGACTATCTATGGCCACGACGCTGTTAATGGTATGCCCGGTGGTGAACCGATAGATGCCGATCCTGATTGTAATCACCTGGACAACATGCCGCCCGATGGTATTCTCTATACAGTATTCATCCCACAGGGTAGTTTCAGCTACACCGACGAGTCAGCCGAATTTGGTGCCGATTGCTGGATGCTTCAACTCCCTGTGAGCGTTACTGTCCAACCCAATACCAAGTACTGGCTCGAAGTACAACCAGTATTGGCGTTTTCAGCCTATGGTCAATCCGGCTGGCGTGCTACCGACATGCAAACCGGCGCTTTTGCAATGCAGATCTTTGAGGCTGTTGTTCCGCCTGTATATCCGTGGACTGCCTTGGAAGTTGACATGGCATTCTGCCTGAACGCCGATGTACAGCCTGAATACTGCGAATCTTATGGTATGGACCAAACATACGATTGGATCACCAATGTTACTATCGGCGGCATTAACAATACCACCGGCGCCGAGATCGGCGGTTATGGCGATTACACCGCCCTTTCCACCGATGTTAATCAGGGCTCGTCACATACCCTCTCTGTAACCTTCGTTTCCAGTGGAGCTTCAGATTACATAATGGCCTGGGTTGACTGGAACCAGAACTGGGTCTTCGATGTGCCAGCTGAGCAATATGATCTGGGGACTGGTGTTGATGCGACAGTCACTGTCAACATCAATGTACCTATGGGAGCGACTCTTGGTCAAACCAGGATGCGTGTATCTCAAGAATGGGGTCTCGCTCCTGGACCTTGTACAATTAATTCGTATGGTGATGTTGAGGACTACACAATCAACGTGCTTGAATTCGCCTGCGACATCGAATGTGTAGGCACAGACGAAGGCGAACCAGATTGCTACGAAAATTATGTCGACATAATCAATGGCGGCTGTAATTCTGATCCGCCTGTATTCGGTTCGATATCCTGCGACGAGACTGTTTGCGGTACTTCCGGAACCTACCCATTCGGTGAAGTTACATATCGTGATACCGACTGGTTCCAGTTTGAGGTTACAGTAGAAAAGACATTCACTGTGACGTGTGAAGCTGAGTTCCCGGTCTTGTTTGGTATCATTGTACCGGGTTATGATGATGAAGAGCCGCCATATGATGATCCTTGCGATGTTGCGTCAGTAACTTACTATGGTTTGGCAGATCCATGCGTTGAGACAAGCGTAAGCGCAGTGCTCACTCAGGGTAACTTTGGCTACTACTGGGTTTATGTCGCTCCGCAATCAGGTGTTGACGTTGTCTGCGGTTCAGAATATGCTGTTACGCTGGACAGCAGCGATGCACCGATTGGCGCTTGCTGTGTTGACTATGTTTGCGTAGCGGATAACACACCGGGTCAGTGCGCTGCTCTCGGCGGTTCTTGGTTTGAAGGCGAGTTATGCTCTGAACAATTCGTCTGTCCGGAACCTCCGTATAACGATGTTTGCTCCGATGCAATACCCCAGATTCTTACCCCGGGTGGTACTCTTGTGTTTACCGGTACTGTGGAAAATTCCACAGACGAATGTCCTCCTTATACTGATATTCCGCATGTCTGGGAAGCCTTTACTATTGAGGAATGCCAGACAGATGTAAATATCACTCTCTGCGGCACCGACCACACTCATGGCTCTGTCATGATAGTGCTGGAAACCGACTGCAATGAAGAATGCATTTCTGATGTGATCTTTGCCGACACAGATGGCTGGGCTGACTGTGGTGATGGATTCCAGAATATTGATATGACATTTTATGTGCTGGGTCCCGGAACCTACTACTACAGGATCCTTAACGACCCTATGTATGGTGCGGTTGGCAATTACGTGATGACGCTTACAAGCAGCGCCGATCCCTGCAATCTGCCCATTATTGGTGTCGTTCCTGACGAAATCACGGATGGTCAAGCATATGTTGACGAAACCGATGTGAGGACTTTGACTGTCAGCAACTCTGATGATGATATGACTCTTGACTTCACAATCGGAATCTCCCTTGACTCACGCGGGATGACTGCCGGAAGAGAAAGACCTACAGCAATAAACATTTTCGATTCTGTAAAACAACCTTCCAACAGGTCTCCGAACGTTCCAGGACTTATCCTGCAGGGCGGCGATCTTATCTCGACTGCCACACCTATCGCCTCGTTCCCCTACAACAATACCGGAACAACTGCAGGTTACAACGACGACTACGAGGTAGTTGGTGAGTTTACGTGTTATACAGTCCCTGCACTTTCACCGGATGTTGTGTACAGTTATGTATGTACAGCTGCTCAGCTTGTAAACGTCGACCTCTCTGGTTCGTCTTTCGATACCAAACTCTATATTTTCCAGGACGATGAGAACACGGTAGTTGCCTGCGACGATGACTACTGGGGTGGTCCGGAATGGTGGTCAGCAGTTTTTGGCGTGATATTCGTTCCCGGACATACTTATTACATCGTTGTTGAAGGTTTTGACGCAACCTATTATGGCGATTATGTCATCGATATTACATCCCAGGATACCTGGTTGTATACAGATGTCGTGGGAGGTTCAGTCCCTGCTGGTGGAAATACACCTGTTGAAGTCACCATGGATGCTCTTGGATTGACACCGGCAACATACACCGGTAATGTCATTTTCACATCAAACGACCTTAACAATACGCCGTTACCTGTACCAGTAACCTTCACGGTTGAAACAGCCGGTTATCAGTACTTGGCTGGCGATGTCAACATGGCCCTGGGTATCTGGCCTCCAACGGTTATCGGCGGCGATGTTACTTATCTCGTCGGTTACTTCATTGGCGGCGGTCAAGCGTCATGTATGCTGGATGGTTTCTGGTGTTCAGCTGATATTAATGGCGACTGCACCATCATCGGTGGCGACGTAACTGCTTTAGTGGGTTACTTTGTCGCTGGCGGCTCTTTAGTGCCCTGCCCCCAATATCCGTCGGTCTGGCCTCCTGTTCCTGGTGAAGCTCCTGATGGCTGGCCAAATTGCGATATGCCAGTAATCAATGTCAAGATTATTCCTACTGGCTCTGTTAAGTAGAACGATCTGAAATACCATGGTTGTCCGTCTTCTGACGGGCAACCATGCCAATTTGGCAGAATACGTCAGAAAACCTAAAAAACATGGGAGTCGTTCAAACGGCTCCCATAATTTATTGTATGCCAATCGATTAATAAATTATAGTTGACAAATCCAGATGTTTTTCTTACCTTCTCGAAATGAATTTAAACCATTAGTTGATGAAGGTTAAGAGAATAATAAAGATTGTTAGGTTTTGTAGATAATAAATTTATCATTGGCCGGGATGAATTTTCGCCCATTTCCGCTGAAATACATTATTTCAGAGTTCAAAAACGTTACTGGTCAATCTGTTTCGAAAGGATCAAGAAAGCCGGATTTCGCATTATTTCCAGCTCTGTGCCCTGGAACCTTCATGAAGAGCAGCCTGGAAAATTCGACTTCCAGGGATTCGATAATCCATTTAAGGACCTTGTGGTCTTTTTAGAACTGGCTCGTGAGTTCGGTTTTAAAATTATCTTAAGACCCGGACCCTGGATAAAATCGGAATGGTCTGGTGGCGGTCTGCCAAGCTATATTTTTTCTGATGAATCTTTGATAGCGCGCAACAACTCTGGTGGGCTGTTAATGGCTAATAATAGCGGGGGAGTGAAGCCCAGCTATCAACCGTCTTATTTGCATCCAAAATATATCAGCCACGTAAAAAGATATATTGGCGGCCTGGTTGAGGCTATCCAGAACTATATTTTTCCAAAAGGACCGGTTTTTCTTATTCAACTCGACAACGAAATAACATTTGGCGGAAACGATAAGCTTTTTGATGCCGATTATAACAGCTATTTTGTTAATGAATTATATCCAGCCTTTCTGGAAAACAAATATGAACACGCTAAAAATCTTCCGTCATGTTATGGCAAGACAAGATCATTCAACAACATAGCTCCGCCAGTTGAGCTGGTGTTGAAAAAGCCTGATGAGCTTATTCAATATTTCGATTGGCTTGAGTTTAAAGGCAATGTACTTGAAAACTACATAACAATATTAAGGGACCGCTGGGAATCAATGGGCGTTGGCTGCATGTTTTCAGTCACCATTCCATCTTCCAAAGATTATATAATACCTGTGCCATGGGAAAAGATTCGCAGTGACAGAACCATTCTGGGAACTCCCATAGATTCATCAGATGATATTAATCATATCAGCAGAAAATTGAGATTAAATCAAAACCTTACCGGGTATTGCTGGTCATCTCAATTAGCTGCCGGAGCGCCTCATAATAGTGATTCTCATATTCCATCAATTGATTATCGTAAACAGCGTTTTCTGCTGATTTCATCACTGGCAGCCGGTCTTAAGGGGCTTAATTATTATATGTTTGTAGGGCGGAACCTCTGGGTCGGTTCACCGCTCGATGAGGATGGGACCGTTAACCAGAGTTATGACTATATCCGAAAATTGAATCTGGCTTATGATGTCATTGATATAAGTTCCACAAAATCCAAATCTGCTATAGCGATTGGTATATATAAACCTTATCAGTGGTTCAACCAGATAGCTACGAAAGGAGGTTTCGATTATATCAACGATCTTGTCAACCAGACGTTTTCGCATTTAACCTTGGATTTCGGCGGATTAAGTTATAATTACGATATTTATGATCTTGAATCGTCAAGCGAGATTATGCGGCTTGATGAGTTTAATGAAAAGAAGATAATGTTTGTGCCTTGTGCCGAAATAATGTCGGATGAGCTTCAGAAAAAGCTGGTTGAGCTTATTACAGGAGGCATGACCGTTGTATTAATCGGTATATTGCCAAAGTATAATATGCTGTTTAAACCTTCCAGAATTCTCTCCAAAAATCTTGGCTTGAGCGCCAAGATATCATATGGGTCGGCTCATATCACGGCTAACGATTTCTCGTTTAAGTCTTTGCAATATGGTTACATACAGAATAAGGGAACGGCTAAAGCGATTGCTAAAGCCGGCGCCAGGGTGGTTGGAGCATATAAAAAACTTGGTAAAGGTAAATTTTATTATTTCACTTATGATTTATCGGCCAAAAGCGAGTCAGGCAAGCTTGGTTTCTTGAAAGAATTACTGGATGAAAACAATATTACAACCCCCGTTAGCTGCTCAGACCCTCAAATTCAGGTTGTCATCCATACAAATGATAAGGGAATGCTGCTTTATATATTAAATACTGATTTAAATCCTTCTACCAATGTTTCAACTAAGAAAGTTGTAGTGGCAATCGATTTATCACAGGTGGGGTTCCGTCAGGCTAAAGTTGTGCTGCATGATATATTCGACCCTGAGGCTAAGATCAACACTTCTTCTCAGGCGTTCAAAGAGGGGTTGATATTCGAGATTGGTCATCTTGATGCCCGCTTGTATTTTATCCCGAAAAAGTAAATAAATCCCGATTTATCTTATCTCTTTTCCGGGATATAATTTTTCTGATTTGTAATAAAAAATGATATAATAGTTGAAAAAATTTGCTATGTTTAGAAAGCATTCTTTAATAAAAAAAGACAGGATAAGATGAGTTTCCAGCGCTTGACTAACTGTCCTTAACGCTGTATAATCAAGGCATGATTCATATTGAATTTGAGGATCGATTTACCGAGGCTCTTAAAAATTCCACCAGGGTTGCGGTTTTAACCGGCGCGGGTGTTTCCGCCGAATCGGGAGTGCCGACTTTCCGTGGAGCCGATGGTATCTGGAAGAAATTCAATCCGATGGAACTGGCTACATTCGAGGCGTTTAACGTCAACCCCCAGCTTGTCTGGGAATGGTATAACTACCGGCGGGATTTAATGCGCAAGGTAAAGCCCAATCCGGGTCACTATGCAATTGCCGAGATGGCGAAACTTTACGATGATTTCACGCTGATTACTCAGAATGTTGACCGCCTTCACCGGGCGGCCGGTTCAGAGCAGGTTTACGAGCTTCATGGCAACATTCATCGCAATCGCTGTCTTAAATGCGGGGAGATGGACTACACCGAGGAGTTTGACAAGATACCGCCGGTTTGTTCCTGTGGCGGACGGCTTCGTCCGGATGTTGTCTGGTTTGGTGAACAACTTCCGGAGCAGGTTTTCGAGAACTCGGTGGCGGCCGCTCACAGGTCCGAGTTGTTTTTCACTGTTGGCACTACGGGAGCGGTTCAGCCAGCGGCATCGCTGCCGATAATAGCCAAACAAAACGGCGCCCTGATAGTGGAGATCAATCTCGAACCGAGCGAAATCTCATATCTTTGTGATATTGAATATCACAGCAAATCGGGAGAAATACTGCCGCAGATTGTCGCTAAGATCAAAGAATTAAAACAAGTTTCATAAGCAAGAGGTATATTGAATATGCACAATAAATTAAAACATCTGCCGGATAAAAGCCATCAGGCGGTTATAAAATTTACCGAAGCCCTGATTGAGTCGTTTGATGAAAACCTGTATTCGGTGTTACTGTTTGGCTCTGCCGCTTGCGCCTCACAGCGAGGGAATACCGGTGAATTCAAAGAAGGGATTTCTGATATAAATATAGCAATTATTCTTGAAAATGTCGGCACGAGTGAACTTAATGTAATTTTAAATATCGGGCGGAAGTTCAAAAAGAGCGGTCTGGCGATACCGCTGGTATTTAAACGCGGCCATATTCCCACCTCCCTCGATACGTTTCCCCTTGAGTTTTATGGTATGCAGCAAAACCATATTGTCCTGTACGGCGCCGACCCGCTTGAGGAGGCTGTTATCGAGACTAAAAACCTCCGCCATCAATGCGAGGTCGAGTTCAAGGGACAGCTGGTCCAGCTCAGACGCGGCTACTTGGCCGCCGGTGAGAATAGGGAGATGTTAACACAGCTCATGTCGGCTTCAGTCAGCTCGATCCTGGCCGCCTGCAAGGGTATGGCGATAATGGCAGGGAAGACTCCGCCGGATAATGTCTCCGATCTTTTAAAACAGGTTCAGGTCGATTACAGTATCGACACCAGCGCCATTGATGAGGCGTTCAAGGTGAAGCATGACGAGATCGAGGAATCGACAGCCACACTTGAGAACCTGTTCGACCGCTACCAGACCGCTATCGAGAAGCTGGCGGATGTGGTGGATGGGATGTAAGAAAGCATCAAGAAAATACCCCAGGTCTAACCTCTTGTGGTTTTTGATTACTTCGCTTCTCAGAATACCCCTGCAAATGCAAATATTCTATTTCAATATATTGTGAAACGCGTCTTTTTCACTTTCTGACATCAATATTTATTTTTAATATTATTAAGCCGATATAACTAACAGAATAAACAAAACAATATTATTACGATTTTGTAAAACTATTTATCGGTTGTTATGCTGCAGCCATGGAGAATAAAATGGAAGATAAAAGAAAACATAAGAGGATGAATTCGCTTTTTTACCTGAGGGTTTTCAATAGAGATACCGACCGGCTTGCCGGGCGTATGGTTAATATTACGCCCGAGGGAATAATGCTTGTCAGTGAGAAGCCTATTGAACCGAATGAAAACTTCAGTTTCAGAATGGTTTTGCCGGAAGGGTATGAAGGGAAAAGAACAATCACTTTTGATGCCAACAGCCGATGGTGCATAAAAGATATAAACCCTGATCTGTATGATACCGGCTTTAAATTGTCAGGCGTCTCCTCTGAGGACGTGAAAGTAATCGAGCGCCTGATCGAGGACTACACCTTCGATTATCTGCAAGCAATCGGGCAATTATAATCTTTCAAAGAGGGCTTGCCTGATAAATAGCAATGACTGGTAAGAGTAGTAACTTTGAGCAGGAGCTAAAAATATGGAAAATAGAAGAAAATTAAAAAGAGTGCAATCGCCTTATTATCTGAAAGTAGAAGACGGCAATACTAACCGACTTATCGGGTATCTGAGGGATATTTCAACTGATGGAATGATGTTAATAAGTAAAGCTCCCATTAAAACAGATACCGCTTTCAAGCTAAAAATGAATTTGCCGATTGCGGCGAAAGAAAGTAAAGAAATCACTTTTGAAACAATCAGCCGGTGGTGTATGAAATCTGCCGATTCCAACTCTTACGATGTCGGTTTTTCAGTTACAGGATATTTCCCGTGAAGATGTTAAAGTAATCAAAAAATTCATACGTGATTCATGGTTTACTGTAGTAAAACTTCTAAATGTGTAATTGCCGGCCATTAAGCCGTATAATAAGCTTAACAGATGAAAACCGTCATAAATATTCTCTTATCCCATCCGGAAAACCGATAGGTGAAATATCAAGATCCCTATAAAAGGAATCGTCATCGGTAGTGTTTTCAGCAAACAGCATCTTTAACTGATCTTTTGTAATCGGAAAGAATCGGAAACGGTCGAAAAGGCCAGCCATTAGCATTATCGGCCCCACCGGTTGATGAAATTTCCGCGCTCCCTTTTTGCCCAGAGCCTTACCGATGATATCCAGGATTTCGTTAAATGGATATTTTTCGGAACCGGCGATATCATAGGTTTTGCCGATAGTCTGCGGATTTTCAAGGCATTTCACAAAGCCCTCGGCGACATTGTAAACCGATACCGGCTGAAGGCGGTAACGACCATCGCCTATTACCGGAACGATTGGCAGTCTTTTTATCATTTTGGCAAACAGGTTCACAAACCGGTCCTCCGGGCCGAAAACGATCGATGGTCGGAAGATGGTGAAATCCAGGCCGCTTGATTTGACGACATTTTCACCCAGACGTTTGGTTTGCATATACTCTGTATCAAGTTCGCTGTCGACGCCCAGCGCAGACATCTGGACAAAACGCTTGAGTCCCGTATCTTTTGCCGCTTTCACCAGGCTCATAGGTATCAGGTGATGAACATAATCAAACGAGGTCTCTTTTGTTTCCCTGATAATCCCTACCAGGTTGATTATCGCCTGGCAGTCTTCGAGGATTTTCTTTATTTGAGTGGGTGAATCATAATAGATATAGCGTGATTCCATACCGGAAAAGCCAGCGATCTTCAGAAGCGACCCCTGGCGAATCAAGGCGACAACACGATGTCCGGCTTCAACCAGCTTTTTTATGATTACTTTTCCGATAAAACCGGTTCCACCGGCGATGGCTACTTTCATTGAAAATAATTACCGAGTAAAGTTTCCATTTGCTTATAATTTCCTCAAATATATATAGACAGCGATAGATTTTAAGCAACACATTTTTACTCAGTAATAATAATATAAATAGAAAGATATAGAAGAATAGTAGAATTTCAGAATAATGACTAATAACTATATATAATCTTACCCGCTCATCGAATCTAAAAATTTGGCGTTTGTCTTGGTTTTTAGCAGTCGGTCTAAGATGAACTCCATGGCATCGACCGGACTCATTTCGTTTAGAAACTTGCGCAGAATCCAGATACGGTTTAATTCCTCAGAAGTTAACAGCAATTCTTCCTTACGAGTGCCGGAGCGGTTGATATCGATAGCCGGGAAAGTGCGTCTGTCGGCAAGACGTCTATCGAGCACGATTTCCATATTGCCGGTGCCTTTAAACTCCTCGAAAATAACGTCATCCATACGGGAACCGGTTTCAATGAGAGCGGTGGCGATAATTGTGAGCGACCCTCCCTCCTCGATATTTCGGGCGGCTCCGAAGAACCGTTTCGGTTTTTGAAGAGCGTTCGAGTCGACGCCGCCGGAAAGAATCTTGCCGGAATGAGGTACAACCGCGTTATAGGCGCGCGCAAGGCGGGTTATCGAGTCCAGCAAAATGCATACATCTTTCTGGTGTTCAACCAGCCTTTTGGATTTTTCGATGACCATTTCCGCAACTGTGACATGCCTTTCTGCCGGTTCGTCGAAGGTCGAAGATATGACTTCAGCCTTGACCGTCCGTTCCATATCGGTCACTTCCTCGGGGCGTTCATCAATTAAAAGCACAATGAGCTTCATGTCGGGGTGGTTGGTTGTAATCGAGTTGGCAATTTTCTGGAGAATTATTGTCTTGCCGGCTTTGGGCGGCGAGGTGATAAGTCCGCGCTGTCCCTTACCGGTCGGTGTGAGCATATCCATGATGCGGGTTGTGGGATCTTTCGGGTCAACCTCGAGTTTGATTTTATCCTGGGCGTAAAGCGGCGTTAGGTTGTCGAACAGGATTTTGTGTTTGGCAATCTCCGGGTTTTCATAATTGACAGCCTCAATCTTAAGCAGGGCAAAATACCTCTCAGTCTCCTTCGGGGGCCTGACCTGACCGCTGATCGTGTCTCCTGAGCGAAGGTCAAATTTCTTTATCTGGGAGGGGCTTACGTAGATGTCATCAGGACCGGGAAGATAATTGTAATCTGAGCTTCGCAAAAAGCCATAACCTTCAGATAAGACTTCGAGCACGCCCTCGGCAAATATAAGGCCATCCTGCTCGGTCTGCGCTTCCAGGATTTTAAAGATAAGCTCCGACTTTTTCAGGGTGGATACTCCGGGGACCTGAAGATCGTCCGCCAAAGTCGTCAGCTCCTTAATAGTTTTTGATTTCAATTCGACAATATCCATATAGTCTTCTCCTTCTATGATATTTATTAATATATGAAATCCAGGAGCGATAAGATCTACTCCTGCAATTATTCTTCATCTAATGACAGCCTCACGCAGCGGTTAATATTCTAATCTAATTTTTCTGTTGGCGCGTCTCCCCATAGCTTTTCCAGTGAATAATACTTTCTTACCTCTGGTTGAAATATGTGAATTACAACATTGACGTAATCGAGCAAGATCCATTGCAGGTTTTTATAGCCCTCTATATGCCAGGCACGAACATTTTTTAATTTTAGACCCTCGATGATATTATCAGCAATTGCCTTCACATGCACATCAACAGACCCGCTGCAGATGAGAAAATATCGGGCAACATCAGAAAGTTTGCGAAGGTCCATAAGATAAATATCAAAACCATTTTTATCGAGAGCCAGCTTGCCGGCGGCACGGGCCAATTTTTTTGGAGTCAAGCGCTAATCAACCTCGCTTAATAGTCGTTTAAGGACAGACGGATAATCCGTCCCGATTATAACTGTCACATCGATATCGAGTAAATTGTCTGACAGCTTCTGAATGATTAACTGGTCCTGCTTTCTTTTTAAAAGGTCGGCGACATAAACAGCCGCCTGGGAAAAACTGCCTGCTTTTACCGGGTCTCCCATACGGTCCAGTACCAATGTCTTTTCGAAATTATATACCTCGGCGTTGTCCTTATCGATAACATCAAAAAATACTTCCTTGGATGATTCCATGAATGCCTTTGCCATCTGCTCGGCGGCTCCTTTAGCGCCGCATCCGTTAAGAAGCTGCAGACGTATAATCTCCGGGATTGTATCAGAAACACAGACCTCTGTGCGCGGCAAAAACATCGAGACCACAAACACAACAATAAAAACCGTTAGAAATATAATTGCCCAGCCGGTTATACCAGGGCTTTTTAACTGCTTTTTACGTTTTTTCCTTTTAGGTGATCTTTTAGTCGGCATGTTCTCCGGAAGGAATCAATAATGATATGTTAATTCTGAAAAACTCCTCCCCTCATTTTGTATATGGACGTTCATACTGATAATTATCATCCCCGAACAAAACAGGCGTCTGGCGGTAATTAAACTGGAAAAATACACATCTTGCGGGTTTCCAATTAATTGAAATCGCCGGCAGAATTTGACCGCTTCTTGACGAACCGCTGCCGCTGTTAAATAATCTTCTTGGCTGGTGAAGATAGGCAATATCTATCTTTATCCTAAGCGGATCCGAAACCTGGTATTCAATCGAATTAAGATACATACCCAGAGTTCGAGAACCAGCCCGGGATGAGATGTAGCTTAATGAGTAACTATGTGACATATGGAAACGGTTGGGATCTAGAAGAGAAAACGATGATCTGGCAGGTGAATAGCTTGATGGCAAATCACCAAGACGCTGGGCATAAATCGGAATAACAATCATTAGCATGAACAATACACAAATAGCCTTTTTTACCATAAGTCTAACCCTCCACCAATGGCGATATAACATATTACTATTTCGGAGTCGTTATGTCAATCTTTTTATTACTATACTTTAAATTTAATTCAATTGTTCCCTAAAAACAAGTTCCATCCTGGCCAGCTCTTCTTTGGAGTTGACCCCAAGCCCCTCATCAGGATTATCGGAAACCAGGGCGGATACCTTTAAGCCCTTGCCATTAAACAGGGAAATCGTATCGGTCAGATAATATTCCGACTGGGCATTTTCCGAACTTAACAGACTCAGTACCGACGCCAGATCGCTGTAGTTAAAACAATAAGAGCCAGTATTAACTTCATTTATCCGCCGTGTTTCCTTATCGGCGTCACGGTATTCCACAATCGCCTTTAAAAATCCAGCCTTATCTCGAACGATTCGGCCATATCGTCCTGGATCGTCAAGCCTTACAGATAATACGACCGCCGCAGATTGAGTGTTCCGGCGTTCATTGAGCAGTCTGGCAATTGTTGATGGCGAAACCAGCGGCATATCGCCGCATAAGACTAAAAGATCGCCAGTGAAATCACCCAGGACCGGCATCGCTGTCTGCACTGCATGACCCGTTCCCCGTTGTGGCTGCTGGATGACGAACTCTACTCCCCGACCGGCAAGCTTTTCCCGGATGAGCTCATGTTTATATCCGATTACCAACACGATTTTTTCAATTCCAGCCTTTTTTGCATTGTCGATTACATGGTCTACAAGATATTTGCCTTTAAGCTTATGAAGAACCTTTGGCAGGTCCGATTTCATCCGCTTGCCCAGACCAGCTGCCAGAATCACTGCCGCGGTATTCTCACGCATTTCCAACTCCATCATGTTAATATATCGGGTGAAATTTTAATGCTGCAAGTATAAGTTTTCAAAATGAATCTGAAATTATTGAAATCAATATAAATCTCGTCAATATTTTTATTGCTTATTGTATAAGTTGATTGATAACTATCCTCTAAATGGGCCTGTTTTTCTCATCGATCTGGATCACAACCGGTCTATGATAATCAAGTTCGTTCGGCTGTAAGTGGCAGTAGGATATGATGATAACAGTGTCGCCCTTTTGCCCCAGGCGGGCTGCCGGCCCGTTTAAACATATCTCGCCCGAACCCGGCTTAGCCTCGATAACATAGGTGTCAAAACGCTGACCGTTATTCAAATTTACAATTTGCACTTTCTCATGTGAAAATATATTAGCCGCCTCTATCAGGTTTTTGTCGATAGAAATAGAACCCTCATAATTGAGTTCGGCGCCGGTTATTGTCGCCCGGTGAATTTTCGATTTCATTACCGTAATTAACATCGCTCTAAAGTGAAATTAATAATCTGCATCATTTTTGACAAGGACTTTTTTCAGCGAGCGGCCACTATCTTCTGAAACAGCCCCTTTGGAGGGAATGACTTTAAGCCGCAGCCTGGGCTTGTCCCCCAACAAATTGTCATTCCCGCGCTATAGGCTGTGTCATAATCCGATTTATAAAGTAGGGGTCGATCTTGTTGTTTTGTTCCAATAGATGTATTACACCATGTTTCATGACATTGGTTACAGTGC
>CBFDEC010000052.1:0-21679 GCA_965603725.1 uncultured bacterium
GCGTGTTTCTTTGTTTATCTTGCCGGTATCGATAGCAAACCGCTTACCCGTTGCGCGCACATAACGACGATAGCCTTTGTTGCCGATGAGTTTTTTATCGCCATGTTTTAAAGCCTCACGCAAAGATTCCACAATCGCCTGGCGGTCATGACAGTCTTTCTCAGCCTGATCCTCATTTAAGCACACGATATAACGTCGGTTCTCAACGACAACCTCTTTGACCTTTAGCGGGGCGGGCGCTTTTTTGTTAATGCCTTTAGGATATACCTCTTGGTAGCGCCCTCCGCGATCAAGAGTGTCGAACTTTTCCTCTTTTAAATTACGCATCCGCACACCAAGGATATACTGCCAAACTCAGTTTCTGCGTTTCCCAAGGCTTGCTTTCCTATGACAATGGCTGAATCATACTGGGCTGTTTTTCTTAGAGAATCAAGGCGATCAATCATTATATGTGTTTCTGCTCTTATGGAGTCTTTATCAGCTTGAGCATTTGTAGAAGATGTCAAAGATAGAACGAAAAACAATGTGAAAAACATTAACAATACTTTACACCTGCTTACTGTTTTCATAATTAGCTCCCAAATGTTAATTATATCTGTTATTTTTCAATTTTGAAAGAATACTCTTGTTTGCTAACCTACTCCGGATCTCCCATCATCACGAATGCTCCCCAGTAATAGGGGTGGGCAGCATCGTGTTTCTTTCGGTGGTCTTCTATCACTTTCAATGCCGATTGTCGAAATGCAGCCTGTTTAGTCTGACCACTTAACCAGTTCCGGTAAAAGTTGTCCATAAGGTCGTGGGTTTCCTTATCAGGGACTTTCCATAAACTCATTAAAATTGTCCTGGCGCCGGCATGCTGAAAGGCCCGGCGTAAACCATACACGCCTTCACCGTTTTGAACCTCTCCTACTCCGGTCTCGCAAGCTGAAAGAGTAACCAACTCAGTGCCTGTGAGGTTTAATCCCGAAACTTCAAAAGCCGTTAAAATACCGTCTTCTACCTGCGAAGTGTCTTCCTCAGTCTCAGCTATCAAACGATTGGCTCCAGCAAGAACCAAACCTGAACGCAATAGCGGATTCTCAAGCATCTTATTCTCGGTTATGTCTATATCCTCGCAAAAATATCCATGAGTGGACAGATGAAGTACACGGGGTGAAATGGTCATTCCTTTCAATACTTCTTCTAAAGCCTTGTCCTCATAATATGTATCAACATCAAGCTTAGCCTTCTTCTTGAGTGTTTTGACAACCGATTTTGTTTCTTTCTTTGTATATGGTAAGGAATTAAACCCGGTGTTCAAACAGCTACTTGCTCCACGCGAGGGTTCGTATGCAAAAGCTATATACTCAGATTTATTCAAGGTTTTATCCCGGTTATCTGCCAGCGTTACCTGGGAAAGATCAAAGTCCGGATCGGCCATCGCTAATGCCCAGTGACCGTACTCTGGTTTTTTCTTGAATTTGAGCAGGTCCCGACCTGATGATAAATAACTAATATTGTATTTCTCGATAGCATACGTTCCATTATTGTCTGGAAATATCTCAAATGGCAAGAGGCTTAACTGCCCATCTGGCGAAATAAATATCTGAGTCTTGTCACCAAGTAAAGACTCCAGTGGTGCAAAAATGAGATCGTAAAACCTGCTGGTTACTTTGCCTAATCTAGTTTCAGCGATAACCTCGCCAACCGTGTGAATCGCAACTCCAGCATTGTATATCATCTTCCGGGCTGATGTAACAAGGCTGTCGATCTTTGCGGCATCTCCCAGGTCAGTCATGGTGATTTCGCCGGCATGGTCAAGCGTGAAAGCCAGGTATCTGGGTGCACCCGTTCTATCTTTATCGCTGCCAATCTTCTTGAAATCGTAGGGCTCATATCGGACGATCTCCCATAAAACGCCATCATCAGGCAGCGCCTCGGCAACATCTTCTACCTCGAATCGTCTGCTGGCCATCTCATCTTTGAACTCAGAACAATCGCGACTCAGTTCGGTTTCGAGGGAGTCTTTGATGTCGTCCAGATTCTGTAATCGCTCCTTATATATTTCAGGGTCGATATTATTTATACCTGCAATAGCAAGTGTTGCTATCTCTCCACAAATATTGGCATGCTTCTCCGCTTTGGCTAAGAGTTCATCGTCATAAGAACAATAGGCAATTTCCTTTTCTGCTGAGACGGCGTCGATGATAACAGCTTTACTTTTTAAAGTCATTTCTAGGGCGGGTTTAGTAGCTTCTTTTGATTTATCCAACAGTGTAAAAGAGAAAAAAGTATGATCTATAAGCGGATACTTCTGAATGTAGCTCATTTTAAGGCTTTCGGAAGCGTAAGAGAACGCATAGTCGATAAAATCCTGACGTGATTCATTGAATTTCTCATAGTTTGTCATAGCTTTTTCATATTTTCCTAAAGAGCAATACAAAAGTGCTAAATTTCTTAAGCTATTCGCCACCCTCGGGTGCCCTGGGCCGTGGGCTTTCTCGAAGATTGCCCGCGCTCGTTTGAAAAGTGATTCAGCTTCGGAATATTTTCCCTGGGCATAATATATGTTTCCCAGTCCGCTCAAGCTACTCGCTACATCAGGGTGCTCCAGGCCAAGAGCTTTCTCCCAGATTGCTATTGCCCGCTTAAAAAGTGATTCAGCTTCCGCATATCTGCCCTGATATTCATAGAAAGTAGCCAAGTTATTCAAGCTCTCCGCCATATTCGGGTGCTCCGCGCCAAGGATTTTTTCCTTGATTGCTAGTGACCGATTGAAAAATTTTTCGCCTTCTGTATATTTACCTTGATCGCAATATAGAGTTCCTAGATTCTCCAAGCTTTGTGCAACAGCCGGGTGCTCTGGGCCAAAGACTTTCTCATTGATTGCTAATGCCCGCTTTTGAAATCGCTCAGCTTCTATATATTTACCCTGATATTGATAGAGAGTCCCTAGGCTAATCAAACTTAATGCTACGGCCGGGTGATCCGAGTTAAAGACTTTTTCCCTTATCGCCAGTGCCCGCTTTTGATATTTTTCAGCTTCGGCATATTTAGCTTGTTGCCAATAGAAAACCATCAAATTGTGCAGGTTATCTGCTACAATCGGGTGCTCTGGCCCATAGATCTTCTCTCTGATTTCAAGAGCTTTCTTAAAATATGGTTCAGCTTCAGCATATCTGCCTTGCAAATAATTGAGAATCCCCAGATTATTCAGGCTTTCTCCAACAGCCCAGTGCTCCGGGCCCAGGGTTTTCTCTCTGATTTCAAGAGCTTTTTTAAAAAGTGGCTCAGCTTTGGTATATTTTCCCTGATCTTGATAGATGGCAGCCATGTTATTAAGGCTTTGTGCAACAGCCGGATGCTCCGGGCCAAAGATTTTCTCCCTTATTGCTAATGCCCGCTTTTGATATTGTAAGGCTTCGCCATGTTTACTTAGCTGCCAATGGTGAACCGCCAGGTTGAAAAGGTTATCTGCTACAACTGGGTGCTCCGGCCCTAGGGCTTTCTCCCTGATAGCCAACGCCCGCTTGTAAAGTTGCTCGGCTTCAGTATACTTCCCTTGGTCAGAATAAATATTCGCCAGGCTGTTCAAGATAATAGCAACAGTTGTATCTTCTTTACCAAATTCAATTTCAGCTTTTTCCAGAGCTATTTGTCCTATTATAAAAGCTGAATCATATTGGGCGGCATCTAAAAGAGAATCTACCATTTCATCCATCAGATGGATTTCTGCTCTTATAGAGTCTTTATTAATTTCGGCTTTTAGGGAAGATGTCAAAGAAAGAACCAATACAATTGTGAAAAGCAATAACAATACTTTACACCTGATAATTGGTTTCATAATTAGCTCCCAAATATTGATTATGTCTGTTATTTTTCAATTTTAAAAGAATACTCTTGTTTGTTAAGCGGCGGAACTCCCTCAGGATCAACAATAATAAGCGAATAGTTTCCCGGTTTCATCTTTTTTGCCGGCAGGAGAAGGCTGGCGATTCCAAATTCATCAAAATCACTGAAATTGTCATCCTGAAAAATTATATCCCTGTCGTTCGATTTAATTGTGATCCTGTAACTCTTTCCCGGCTGTGCTTCCGCAAATGCGAAACTAAGGAGAATATCGTGTCCTGCCTTAACTGGCTTCACTATTGAGCGCTCAGGAATTAGGTTTAGTACCTGAACCGATCTGATCTGGTTTTCATCAATGGTTTTTAAACCAAGATAGGCAGGATATATAAGAAAGGCTATAATCAGATAAGATAAGGCCGGCTTCAAAACCAGCCTCGTATTTGGCCAGAGATAGTCAAGTATTTTAGACAGCAAAGATTCGGCAGCAGGGGTATCACCAACAGCTTCCCTTACCGCAACTCTAATTTTTTTTCCTGACACCATCACGCTGGATACTTTTTCGAAATCGTTTACCTCTTTGAAACAATGATCGCATTCAAGCAAATGAATCTCAAAACGCTCGTTATCTTCGGCAGATAACTTTCTTAGCTCGTAGGCGTGAAGAAGCTTACCTACGTCGGGGGAAACGCACTTTTTCATCATGGAATACCACCCTCCTCAAGGCATTTCTTCAACATTGCCCGACCACGATTTAATGTCACATAGTAGTTGCTGGTTGTAATATCAAGTCTCTTACATATTTCTTCAGTACTATAGCCTTGATAGTTCAGGTTCAATGTCCGAGCATACCGCAAATAAGCCCTGGAAATCTTCTTGATACACTCAATTAACAATTGGATTAAGCCTGGTTCAATTGTTGAATCCGGCGATAAATTAATTTCTTCATTTAAAGGCGATTGCTTCCCCGACATCCTCTGTTTTGATTGCAGATAGTTGCCGATCTTCATCTTTAATACTCCATAAGCCCAGGCTGTAAAACTAACGGTGAACTTCTCATCTTTGTATTTTTCAAGCACTGTCATACACGCCTCCTGGGCTAGATCTTCACAATCTTCCGTCCCAATATTACGTTTTGCCAGATACTTGAATCTTACAAACAAACGTTCAAATAGCTGCTTTTCAGCCAATTTATCGCCTGTCATTGCTTTATTAAGAAATTGTTCCATTACTCATAAATAGGTCAAGCCTTGCCCGAAAATATACTTCAATAGGTTCCAATTGTCAATAAGGAAACTCATATGAAGCACCACATTATCTGTTTATGAAATCTTTTTTGTAAGAAATCACTGTTTGCCAAAACATAGAGAATGAAACGCAAACAAGAAAGGAGAAACGAATGACAAACAAAACTATCGCTCTTGGTTTAAGAGGTACCGACGATGACAACCAGATCAGAACAGTTCAGGTCTTAGGCCTGATGCCTGAGCGCTCAATTGTTGAGCCTATTAAGGCAGGACATGATATTTTCCGTAGTCTCGTATTTAAGGAAGCACAATCTGGAAATATTTACAGGATCACAATTGAGACGGACGATAAGAACGTAATTTTCCAGGATGACAATTAACTTTTTACTGAAAAAGTCCCAAAGGTTTTGAAGATGTACAGTTGGCATCGAGATTGCATTGGAATATTTCAACAAAAGGAGATTCGTGATGATTTTAAATGAAAGGAGGCTTGAAAGGAAAGATTTTCAGAAGAAAATGATAATAAGAGAAAACTAGATTTATTACAAATGAAAACAAATTTTTTAAGGAGAAAAAAATGCAATTTAAAAACGAAACAAAGCGAAAAAACAAAGCGTTGGCGATCATATTTTGCCTTGTGCTAATCTGTGCCTGGTCTGGCGCCGTATATGCACAAACGACTGATACTTTATGGTATAATGTCAATGCTCAATTGGCTCTTGATGAAGGACATCAAAAGCAGATGGTGATGACAAACCTGTCATCGATGCCATTAGCCTTTACTGAAAACCAGGGGCAGTTCGGCGATAAGACGCTGTTTAAGGCAAACGCCGGCGGGGCTACTTTCTATTTCTGCAATAATGAAGTGGCCTACTTGTTTGTACGTGATACCGATGAACTGCTTGAAGATAGTAGGTCGGGTTCTGACCGGAGGGAAAAACCCGACATGTTCGGGAAATTCGATCGTCCAATGTATAAGAACGAAAGCCTGCTGATCAAGGCTCAGTTTATCGGCGCTAATCCCAATCCTGAAATGATCGGTATTGACCGCCTATCACACAATAACAACTATTTCTACGGTAACGACCCCTCAAAGTGGTGCACCGATGTGCCGAATTACTCGGCTATTGTTTACAAAGACATTTATCCTGGGATAGATTTGAAATACTATGGCGACGGCAAGTCGATGAAATATGACTTTATCGTCAATCCCGGCGCTGATATTTCACAGATACAGATTCGCTATGATGGCGTGGATGCTTTGAGCGTTACGCATGCCGGAGATTTACAGGCTCAGACACAATTTGGCTTGATTCATGAGAAAGTACCTTACATTTACCAGGAGGTAGGTGGAGTTCAAACGGAAATTACCGGCTATTATGAGATAAAAGAATCCGGTGTTTTCGGGTTTGCCGTTATTGGCGGATATAATCCCGACTATCCGCTTATAATCGATCCTGAGCTTGTTTACAGCACCTATTTAGGAGGACACGGTAAAGATTATGGTTATGGCATTGCCGTTGATGGTTCAGGCAGCGCTTATGTGACAGGATATACTACATCCAGAGATTTCCCGACGATTAATCCCTATGATGGAACTTACAATAAAAAAGGTGATGTTTTCGTAACGAAGCTTTCCCCTGCAGGTAATTCACTGACTTACAGCACCTACTTAGGCGGAGGCGATGATGATCGTTGCTGGGGCATTACCGTTGATGGTTCAGGCAACGCTTATGTAACTGGAGCTACCAGGTCCAGCGATTTCCCCATGGCAAATCCATATGACAACAGTTTAGATAGCTATTGGGATGCCTTCGTTACAAAACTTTCTCCAGGTGGCAACTCCCTTGTTTACAGCACCTACCTGGGGGGAAATATTGTTGATTATGGCGAGGGTATCGCAGTAGACGCAGGCGGCAGCGCTTATGTAACCGGGCAGACTGCTTCCAGCGATTTTCCCATGGTAAATCCCTATGATGGGAGTTTAGGTGGCGATCGTGATGGCTTCGTAAGCAAACTTTCTCCAGGTGGCAACTCCCTTGTTTACAGCACCTACCTGGGAGGAGGTGGTATAGATTATGGTTATGATATTGCCGTTGATGTCGATGGAAGTGCTTTTGTAACCGGACATACAGTTTCCAGCGATTTCACCATGTTAAATCCCTATGATGGGAGTTTGGGTGGCGATCGTGATGGCTTCGTAACAAAACTTTCTCCAGGTGGCAACTCCCTTGTCTACAGCACCTACCTGGGAGGAGTTAGTAATGATGGTAGCTATGGCATTGCCATAGATGGTATGGGATGCGCTTATGTGATTGGGGGTACTTTTTCCAGTGATTTCCCGACGGTCAATCCCTATGATGGGAGTTTGGGTGGCGATCGCGATGGCTTCGTAACGAAACTTTCTCCAACTGGCAACTCCCTTGTTTACAGCACCTACCTGGGGGGATTTAGTGACGACGGAGGTATTGGCATTGCCGTTGACGCTTCGGAAAGCGCTTATGTTACTGGATGGACTAATTCCAGTGATTTCCCCACGGTCGATCCATTTGAAGGAAGCTTAAGTGGCAATTATGATGTTTTTGTAACGAAGCTTTCCCCGACTGGTAGTTCATTGACTTACAGCACCTACTTAGGAGGACGCGCTAGTGATATTGGCTATGGCATTGCCATTGATGGTTCGGGATGCGCTTATGTGACCGGATATACTCGGTCAAGGGATTTCCCAACGGTTAATCCCTATGATGGAAGACTCAATGGTTATGATGCTTTTGTTGCCAAGCTGACGGCAGGTGGCATGCTTGCTCTCAGCACTGAGATCATCGAAGGTGAGCCGGGATCGATTCCCAAATCATATATTCTAAACCAAAACTACCCCAACCCCTTCAATCCTCAGACTACCATCAGTTACTCGCTTCCGGTTCAATCTGATGTTAGCGTACATATCTATAACCTGCTCGGGCAGAAGGTCTCGACTCTGTTCAAGGGAAACCAGCAGGCCGGGGAACACAGTGTTACCTGGGATGCCAGTGAGTTCCCATCCGGAGTATACTTTGCTCGGGTTGAAACACAGAAGACTGTAAGAAGCATCAAAATGACCCTGATGAAGTAGAAGAATATATTTATTGAATGGCGGGGAGCTAGTCAGCTCCCCGTTTCTTATTAATCAGAATCGTCACCTTTATCTTCAGGATTATCCTTTTCCTGCTTACTCAAAACAAGCTTCGGAATCCTTTGGACTAAGGTACCAACACTTTCTGCAAGTTCCTCTATATCCTTTTCTTTCATCAACTACCTCCTGCATACTAAACGACGAATGATTTCGGCAACTACCGCCAAAACAGTTTTAAGTTTATTTTTCATATGTAGCCTTCACTGAAAAAGTCTTTTTTACAACATAATATCTTTACAATCAACGGAATACGTGGTATGAAATCAATGTATGATATTACTCAAAATGCAAGGATTTTCAAGAAAACCCTGCAAAAACCTTGCAGTTTCGCCATCAAATATTTCAACTAAAGGTGGAGCAACAAAAGATGTACAAAGGTAAAGACAGAAAGACACAGCCCTTGTTTGAAGAATTATTTCCATTCGGTGGCCATCTTGATGAGGCCAACCGATGGTCGAGGATTGCTGAGCTTATTCCCTGGGAAGAGATTGAGGATGGCTATCGGCAGCATTTTTCAGCTATTGGTCGACCGGCTCTTGATTCCAGGCTGGTGATCGGGGTCTTGCTTTTAAAACACATAACTGGTCTAAGTGATGAGGAGATAGTTTTAGAGCTAAAAGAGAATCCTTACAAGCAGGCTTTTTGTGGTTTTGAGAATTTCCGGACGGGAGATATTTTAGATTCGAGCCCGCCGCGGCGGGTCGAAATTGGGATTGCTAGGAATGAACTTGAAGACAGCAGAGGCAAGAATCTAAAAGAGAACAGATAAAGGCAAAAACAGAAAGGGAAAGAAAATAATACTTGACATGCTTTTGATATTGTTTTTTAAAACCAGACAGATAAATCGTTTTTCAGTAGACCCTACTTATTATATTTGATTATTCAATTGCAAAATCTGGGTTTATACAACCTTCGTTGATACGGCACGAGCCAACTGAGCTAACCGCCCTGTAAGCAGTGTTGTGTCAGTTCGTAATGAAGATTGAACTGACACCGGTTGGATTTTAATATATGTAAATCTCAAGCAAAAGCAATCAAATTCAGTCTCACTTTAAAACTTCGCCCAGTGCGGCGCCCTGGGGAATGGGATGACATCCCGGATATTGGCCATGCCGGATATGTACATCAATGTCCTGGCAAATCCCAGCCCGAACCCGGCGTGAGGCACCGTGCCATATCGCCTGATATCGTAATACCAGTCGACAGTCGATTCGTTAATATCGAAAAACTTCACCTGGTCCTTTAGCTGTTCGAGCCGTTCCTCGCGCTGACTGCCGCCTATAATCTCGCCGATCTGCGGAACCAGCACATCGACGGCCGCCACCGTTTTGTGGTCATCGTTTAAGCGCATGTAGAACGCCTTGATATCACGCGGATAATCGTAAACCATCACCGGCGCCTTGAAATGTTCCTCGCACAGGTACCGCTCATGCTCAGACTGCAGATCGACACCCCATTTAACCGGGAATTCGAATTTCTTTTTGGCTTTAATTAGTATTTCGATTGCCTCGGTATATGCGCACTGAATGAAATCGGTGTTTATTACATTTTCCAGAGTGGTAATTCTATCTTTGTTGATCCACTTATTGAAAAACTCCATCTCCTCGGGGCATTCTTCGAGAGCGTATCTGAACATGTATTTCAAAAATTCACCGGCGAGCTGCATATTTTCAAACAGATCGCAGAACGGCATCTCCGGCTCGATCATCCAGAACTCCGACAGGTGACGGGAGGTGTTCGAGTTTTCCGCCCGGAAAGTTGGCGCAAACGTGTAAACATCCCCGATAGCGGTGGCCATAAGCTCAGCCTCGAGCTGACCCGATACTGTCAGGAATGTCTCAGCGCCGAAGAAATCCTGGTTGAAATCGATTTCATCCCCGATAAATGGCAGGTTTTTCAAGTCCAGCGCCGTCACCCTGAACGTCTCACCGGCCCCCTCAGCATCCGTTGCGGTTATAATCGGTGAATGAATATAATAAAAGCCTCGTTCCTGGAAAAACTTGTGTACAGCATAAGCGATCTTACTCCGGAAACGGCTGACCACCCCGAATGTGTTGGTGCGCGGGCGTAAATGGGCTATTTCCCGTAGGAATTCGAACGAGTGACGTTTTTTTTGAAGCGGATAATCCAGCGGGCTGTCGCCAATTATGTTCAGGCTTTTGGGATGCATCTCGATCTTGTGCTTACGTTCAGGAACCGGTGTAAGCGATCCCTCGAGTCGTATCGAAGCGCCCAGTTTAGCCCGGTCGAGATCATCATACTTATCGGGATTCTCTATTACAATCTGCAGATTTGCCAGACAGCTGCCGTCATTAATCTCGAGAAAGGTTAAATCGGCAGAGTCGCGGCGAGTTCGAATCCAGCCTAAAACAACGGCATTGTCAACGGCTTTTTCGGATTCCTTTAAGATGCGGGCTATCTTTGTTTTTTTGAAATAATCCATAATATTTCCACGTTTACAGCGTCACTCAGGGCATCATATATAATATATATTCGTCGGAAAAGCAAGAAGCGTGAACATGGAATTTATTAAGCGCTATGTTATGTCTTTTAAGGAAAAACAAATAGGGATACTGAATAAGATCATAATCCCTTTTAATACTGCAACCGATATTGTTTTAAGATGTTGCCGAAAATTCAGGCTCCCTGAACCGATACGTGAGGCTCACAAACTGGCAAATGAAATCAGGAAAAACTATAAAAAAGATTAACAAATGCTTTTTCAAAGAAGTTAGATAATCTAAAAGCGGCCTTAGCTATTCACTTCTGGCATTACAATTTTATGAGGTATCACAGAACGTTGAGAATGACTCGGGCTATGGCGGCTGGCGTATCAAAAAAGCTTTGGGATATTGAAAATATTGTTGAATTACTCGATAAATCGTATAATTAATGATTCAATAACTAAAAATCACTCTGCTTTTGGGGGTTTAGTTTTCTTAAATTTTAAACCGATTTTGCGAGCGGTTCTTTTAGTGGCTCCATAAAATTCTTCTCGCGATACTTTCATTCTTCTCATCATGGCTTTAATATAATATTCCCTAAAATCGTTTTCTCCCATATCTATTTGTAATGGATGATCAAAATCGGGATGCAAAAAAAATTTATGATCACCGGCAGTTCTTGGCGGGTTAGGATGTTCTTGCCATCCAAAGGCTTTGGCAATGTCAATTGCTTCTTTAGGTGTAATTGGCGGATATTGGCTGGACAAATATATTCCCCGGCATAATATTAGGTCTTAGATTCGGCATAATATTGACATGAGCAGTCTTCTTTTTGGAGATTGGCCTTGACAACAGATCAAGAAGCGGTTTAAGTTCTTTTAAAAGGTCTACAAATTCATCATAAAATTCTCTTGGCGCTTCATATTCGATTTTGCTTTTCCATTGTTTTGGAAAATCGTGTTTTAATATTTGAATATATGATGTTGCGGATTTAACCATTTTTTCGAAAGCCTCTGTAGGTGTTTTACCTTGCGATACAAGACACATATTCACACAAACGGCAACCCATCCATCATCCTCTGGTTTAATATAGCCGTAAATCGTAAATTCAGGTTTTTCCATTCCGCTTTGCATACCATCACCTATAAATATGCCATGAATATTCTTATTTTTTTGTATCGGTTCCATAATCTTATCCTTAAGTAATACGATAATTTATTTTTGTCAAGACTGAACATTTGTTCTCTATGTCTATCTAATATTTAGAACAAATTTAATTTTAATGCGGTTCCCATACCTAAATATACGAAATTCAATGAAATAATGTTCATTTATTGGTGTTTTTTTGTGCAGTATCCCCAAACTGACCCACTACCCAATTTTTCCCTTGCATATAGTTTTAAAAGACGCTAAATTATGATGGGTAGGTGTTGCCAAAATTAAAAAATAGGGGTTCCAATGGAGCCAGAATTATTATCTTTACTAATAAAAATCCTGATATTCCTTGTAGGATTGTATATTGTCTATTTTACTATTAAAGCTATTTTCCTGCTAATATTAAACTTGATAAAATTAATCGTGGCCGTGGCGGCAATTTTGGGTTTGATTTGCGGCTATCCCATAATAATAGAATTTATACATAATTTGAAAAACAGTCAGCCTTAGCAATCGTTTTGTGCTGTCGGAAGTTGCTTCCGACAGCTCTGGCAGAAGAATCCGCCTATGCCAGATGCCAGCACATGTTAAGATTTGTGAATAATGCGGGCTAATTTTAATTTGATTTCACATCATAAAAAATGCCTGTCTGACATATTATCAGACAGGCAAACATCAAAAACCATATTTCTAATCAAGCTTTATTGATCGGTCACAACTTCTTTAACCTCGGGAACTTCTGTCTTGAGAGTCTTTTCAATACCCATTTTCAATGTCATCGTCGCCATCGGACAGCCATTACAGGCGCCGGTGAGTCTTACCCTGACAACACCGTCCTCACTGACATCTATCAGTTCACAGTCACCGCCATCGGCCTGAAGAGCCGGTCTGATTTTGTTTAATGCTTTCTGTACTTTCTCTTTCATTTTTTATCTCCAGCTATTTTTTATTATTTCTCATTATTTATTGTTCTGCAATTTCTCTATTATCTTCTCGGCAACCTGCCGAAATACCTTGGCCGCTTCGCCAACACCCGTACTGCTGACCGGTTTTCCTGAGTCGCCGCCTTCACGCACCGTTGTTTCGAGAGGCACCTGGCCTAAAAGAGGCTGCTGTAATTTAAGGGCCAAAGCGCTGCCGCCGCCCTCACCGAATATATACTGCTTTGTGCCATCGGGTGCGTTAAAGTATGACATATTTTCGATAACTCCTAGAAGCTTGAAATTGGCTTTTCTTGCCAGCTCGCCTACCCGTTGAGCGACAACCGAGGCTGCCGGCTGAGGCGTGGTTACTACCAGTAAGTTCGCCTCTTTCACTAATTGGGATATCGAAAGCGTGACATCCCCGGTACCCGGGGGAAGGTCTATCAGCAAAAAGTCAAGTTTGTCCCAATAAACCTGGGTTAAAAACTGAGTTATGGTCTTATGAAGCATCGGCCCGCGCCAGAGAACCGCCTGGTCCTCATCCAGAAAGGAACCCATCGATATAAATTTAATACCGTCTTTGGTTACCGGAATCATAGTCTCATCTATAACGGTCGGCAGATCGTTCGACCCTATCATCCGGGGGATCGAAAAACCATATACATCGGAATCGATAATACCAACTGAGTGCCCTGCTTCCTTAAGAGCATATGCAAGATTAACGGTAACTGTTGACTTGCCAACCCCGCCTTTGCCCGAAGCAACTGCAATAACATGTTTAATTTTAGCATCATCAAATAGCTCTGATGACGCCTGACCGGTCATCTTTTTTGTTAGAGCTGCCCGCTCGTGCGGTTTCATAGTTGTAAAGTCAAGCTTCACCTTTTCAATGCCATCTATCGTCATCAGGGCGGCGGTAACATCATCCTGGAATTTATGCTTTAATGGACAGCCGGCAATCGTCAATTTGATAGTGACCTTAACGGCGCCGTCTTTCTCGTCGATTTTATCAACCATTCCCAGGTCAACTATTGAACGACCGAGTTCCGGATCGTTGACACTTTTTAAGGCTTCTATGATTTTTGCTTCATCTATTTTTACATCACTTTTAGCCACTCTAATCCTTTCATTTCAAAATAGACTTATAATGTCTATATACTACTATGCAAAATATGATAAAGGTTCCCGTTGTCAAGAATTAATACGAGAAAAAATTCACATAATGATTACTGGCTAAAAAAAAGCTCCAGAAATTAAAATCTCTGGAGCTTCTAAAATACTTTTTAATTTAATTCGTTATTCACTTTGTGGAAGTTTTTCCGGCATGGTCGAGGACAATAATGGTGAAGTTGATGTCAGCGAGTCGATGACCGTTATTACGCCTGTTGTCCCATCGATCTCGCAGACACGCCACCACCAGTATGAACTAACCAGGGTATCGCCTGTCGGTACCGACATAATTCGAACATCTCCATCAGGTTCAAAAATATGAACCTGCGCTTCTGATGTGGCTATAGTGCCGCTCCCCGAGAAATGATATACCGCATAGGTATATGTCCCCGGAAAAGCCTCATGAATGGTTATATGCTCCGGCCCATAGCTTGTTACATCGTCATAATCAAGGTCTGCATAAGGAGCCGAATTTGTATCTCCCCGGGCGTAGTAGACAATATGATAAGAACTGTCTTCAATCTCGGGCGTCCACAGATGCGAATCAAGATCCCAAGGATGTTCTCCCCAGGTAAGAGTAAACTGAGCCCAGAAATCTCCCCGGCTGATAGTAATATCGTTTATATATACTACCGGCAATATGAGATTGCCATATGAAACATAATTAAAGGTCAAACTATCTGTACCGGTGATGTTGAACGTCCACCCCATCAAGCTGGCAAAATCATTATAATTTTCAATAAGGTCCATGGCCACAACTGCGGTTTGTACATCCGACTCGGTAGAATCGGCCACATCATCGTCAAGATGAATTAATACGCCGCCTCCTAAATCGATTGAATCGGCCAGTTGATAGACGTCACTTAATATGCCCTGAGATGAATGAAGAGTGATCCATTCATCAGAGAAAATCAAGCTCATATACTGAGGATCAGTATCAAACGGATAGAAATCCTGCTCAATCGGGTAAAGGACCAAAACAACTTCAATCTCAACAGACTGAGATTCCTCAGGTGATTGAATTACCGCCGGACGAGGGAAAAACGCTCCACCCGGTTTAGTTTGAATCAACTCATACGGTACGAACGTAAAATTCGGATAGTATTCACTGCATGTATCACTGGCAAATACGAATAGATAATCTTTGAGTAGATAGGCGGTTACGCTAATATCACTTAACCCGTCATCAGCAGTATCAGTTACGGCAACCGATACGATATGGGTAGTCAAGTTCAATTCAACTTCGCCAAGATCATCCGTAATTCCACTAATCGAATTTCTCGCCGTCGGGTACCTCGGATCGGTTGGTGTATCCTCCTCTTCATCACTACTGCAGGCAAGATTAAGTACTAAAAGAACGCCTGCAAACAACGCCAGCCACCTTTTGATTTTCATGATTCCCTCACTTTGTTTAATGTGTTACTTTTTTTAATGGTTTGCATTACCTATATCCTCAATTACAATGTTTCGGATTGAAACATTAATACTTAACTGTAATTGTATTAATATGTTTCGGATTGAAACATCAAAACTTTAACCTTATCTGTAATAAGTTTCACTTTTAAACGTTCTTGTATTCGGAAGAATGATTCACCAAAAGCCAAACAATATGTTGACAAAATAGTATATAGGTCAATTTAACCTGAGATTTCCTTTTGCTTTAAAGAAATATGTTTTATATTTAAACTTCATAAAGGGTTCAGAAAAGGAGCTAAAGGAGCTTGGCAAAGAAAGTACTGATTACAGGTATTAGCGGTTTCGTTGGATCACACCTCGTTGAACTTCTGCTTGATAGAAATTACGAAATTGCCGGTCTGGATATTGTCGATGACATCGAGGAAAGAACTATTCCAAGAGATATTAAAATATATTCCTGTGATTTACGTGATGAGCAGGAAGTGAACCAGGTCATTAGCAGTTTTTTACCTGACCTCATTTTTCACCTGGCAGCCCAGACATCGGTGAAGCTTTCATTTGAAAACCCGGCCGAAACTTTTTCCATTAACGTCAACGGTTCTTTAAACATCTTCGAGGCAGTTTCCAAACTTGAGACGCCGCCCAAAATGTTATTTATTTCGTCATCGGAGATTTATGGTCAGCTTAAGCCGGAGCAGATTCCTGTTACCGAAGAGACCCCGTTGATGCCTGTAAACCCGTACGGCGTTTCGAAGGCCGCCGTTGATTTAATGGCCTATCAATATTTCAAGGTTTACAACCTGCCGGTTTATTGGGTGCGCGCTTTCTCTCATGCAGGCCCCGGCCAGAGAACGGTAGCGGTGTTGTCAGACTGGGCTTTTCAAACAGCCAGAATCGAGCTTGGCATATCAGCGCCGGAAATAAAAGTGGGCAATCTCGAGGTCAACAGGGATTATACTGATGTTCGAGACATAGTACGGGCTTATGTTGCCTTAATTGAAAAAGGCAGCCCGGGCCAGCCATACAATGCTTGCTCGGGAAAGGGATATCGCCTTTCAGAACTGCTGGATATTATAGTATCGTTAAGTTCAAAGAAAATAAAAATTGTCTCCGATCCGTCTCGTCTGCGGCCGGTTGATATTCCGATTTTAATTGGTTCACCTGAGAAATTGAAGAAAGACACCGGTTGGCAGCCGAAAATTAAAATCGAACAGACCCTGAAGGATATATATAAATACTGGATTAATTACCTTACCCCCCAAATTGAATAAACTGGATATTTATTTAAAAAGCAATCGCTTGATGGTTGACCATGTAATTATGTTTCGACAAAATTAATATTCGACATTTTTACTCAGAATTTTATGATTGGTAGGTGTCGCTAATTTTTTATATGATGTTGACGATAATTTTTTTATTTCTTAGAAGGAGCAGCAGTGAAAAAACCAAAGAAAAAGCAGACCATAAAAACTAAGGCAAGAAACAGCGTTAGTGTAAAAACCGGAAAAAAGAAATTCGGCGTTCCCGATTATGCTAAGCAGCTTGAGAAAAAAATACTCGACCGTTCGGCAGTGATTGGAGTTATCGGAATGGGCTATGTGGGCTTGCCGCTGGCAATAGAATTTGGCAGGGCCGGTTTCAAGGTTATCGGGATCGATATCGATCAGGAGAAAGTCAGGATAGTAAATTCCGGCAGGTCTCATATTGATGATATTAATAATTACCAGGTTAAAGAGCTTACCGATCTTAGACGTCTTAAATGCTCGACCGATTTTTCAATTCTAAAAGACGTCGACTGTGTGGCTATTGCAGTGCCGACGCCATTGAATAAGACTAAAGATCCGGATGTTTCTTTTATCTTATCTGCAGTAACCGAAATAAAAAAATATCTACAACCGGGTCAGTTAATCATTCTGGAGTCGACCACCTACCCCGGTACCACTGAAGAACTCATTATGCCGATGCTCGAGGAAAGAGGTTATAAGGTTGGCAAGGATTTCTTTTTAGCTTTCTCGCCTGAAAGAGTCGATCCGGGAAACTCAAGGTATACTACTCATAACACTCCGAAAGTGGTCGGTGGAGTAACCGCAAAATGTCTTAAAGTGTCTCAGAGCCTCTATCAACAGGTCATAACCGATGTTATTCCGGTCAGTTCGACTAAGGCTGCCGAAATGGTGAAGCTTTTGGAAAACACGTTCCGTTCGGTGAATATCGGCCTGGTAAATGAGGTTGCCCTTATGTGTGACCGTCTACAGATTGATGTCTGGGAAGTCATCGATGCGGCCGCCACCAAGCCGTTCGGATTTATGCGTTTTTACCCCGGACCCGGTCTGGGCGGGCATTGCATTCCGATCGATCCGCACTATTTATCCTGGAAACTGCGTTCTCTGAATTACTACGCTCGTTTTATCGAGCTGGCCGGTGATATAAATTCAAGAATGCCGGAGTATGTAGTCGAAAAAATCAGCGCCGCTTTAAACAGCCAGAAAAAATCGTTAAGCGAATCTAAGGTATTGGTATTAGGAGTCGCTTATAAAAAAGATATAGACGATATCAGGGAATCACCTTCTCTGGATATTATCAAGCTTCTCGAGGCTAAAAAAGCCCAGGTTCTCTACAATGATCCTTATGTCAGCGAGCTGGTTCTTGATGGCGGGAACAAATATAAATCGGTTCATATAAACGCCAGAACCGTCGGTTCAGTCGATTGTGTGGCAATACTGACAGATCACTCCGATTACAATTACCAGTGGATAGTCGATAAAGCAAAAGTAGTCGTCGATACCAGAAACGCTACCAAAAACATAAAAAGCGATCGGGGGAAGATATTTAAAATATAACACTTTTTTGTAATCCATTAGCCCGAATTATTCATAAACCACATTGTTGATTCAATGGAATGTTATTTAACTTATTATGCTGTAATATTATCCACTATTCGTCAGTAAAGATTTTAAAACAGGGTGGAAAACGGAGTGAAAAAAAAGTGCGGTCGATTCTCCTCGAGCTGTGCTATAAGTTAAAATAGTTGTGATTTAATCTGATACTTATGTTATAATTATGGTCTAATGATTGGCACAAAGGAACGAAGGCACGGACGTGTCCATATACGTGTCCCTGGCCGGGCAGGCTTGGGACGCAGCTAAGCGGAGTTGCGCCAATTGCGATCAAAAAAGGAGTATAAAATATTAAGTAAATTTCGCTTGCATTTTAAAAATTGCAAGAGAGGAGGATTATAATAATGAAGAAAACATGGTGGATTGCCGCTGTGCCTGGAATTCTGGCATTTATTGCAGGAGCGTTTGTATTAGCGTTGCTTCTAGTAAAGCTTTTATGGGCCTGGACTATTCCAGATCTTTTCCCCATAGCGGTCGAACGCGGTTTTATTGCCCAATCAATATCGTGGTACACCGCCTTTAAGGTGGCTGTATTTATTTCAGTACTGGCAGGATTGGCCGGGGTTCGACGAGGCAAGCAGCCGTAATTTTGCAATAAAATAAAATGACAACTCGCTCGAGCTGATCCTGGCGAAGGGGTGCAGGCGAGTTATGATATACTTGAGAGAATTATCTGTTTAGATAATTTATCTTGTTTTGAATATTCAGCTTTCATCTTTTGCTTTATAGTATTGGAGAATCGTTAAAATGAAAATGAGTAAACTGGAAAAAAAATTTGTTAATACCCGAAAGCATGCTCAAGGCAACATCCGGGTTATCGAAAGGCTGTTTAAAAATCTGGATTTGCGAAATATAAAAGATGTTTTTGATGTGTCAGGATGGAAGTCTTGCGACATCCTGACGCTTCTGACACCCCGAATTCAGGATGTCGTCCGCCCAGGCGGACTCCCATCCTGAATTATAAAAAAATACTTTTTAAGCTTTCAGGAATCCTTTCCTGACAGTTAATTCAGTCGGGAATGGGTTCCCGACTGCGCTAAAGAACTTCGTCCACCTGTACCGCAGGCGGGTTAGAAAACCCGCCCTGTTAAGTTTTTTTTCATAAAATTATCATTAAAAAATTAGGGGAATTCCCTTATTTATATCGTTTGCGTATCAGTGGGCTAATTATTATACTTATAGCTAAAAAATATAGTAATAAAGGAGATGTTTGATGACAAATCATGGTAATAAGCAATGGTGGAAAAATCCTCACCCTGAATGTAAACCGTCGACAAGCGTGATTTCCGCTGGTTATGATCCTGCTCTGTCGGAGATGTCGGCCAAGATGCCGATATTCACAACCTCAACTTTCATTTTTAAAACCGCCGAGGATGGTGAGCGATTTTTCAGGCTTTCTACTCATCCCGAGGAAAGAAAACATGACGAAGCGCCCGGGCTTATCTATTCACGGTTAAACAACCCTAATATGGAAATAGTAGAGGATAAAATGGTGGTCATGCAGGCCGGAGCAGAGGCCGCGGCGGTTCTGCCATCGGGTATGTCGGCTATCTCCTCGTCAATCCTGGCATTGTTAAATCCCGGTGATACAATTGTCTATTCGGCCCCGGTATATGGCGGCACAGAACACCTGTTTAATACCGCTATTAATAAGTATAAAATCAAAACCGTTCCGGTACACTCGTTGACCGTTGACGAATACAGGAAAGTTATCGAAAAGCACAAAGACACACTCGCCATGATATTTGTCGAAACGCCGACTAACCCGACAATCGTTCATTCAGACGTTGAAGAGATAGTCAAGCTCGCCGGGGAATATTCAGCCGATAACAAACGAGTTATTGTAGCGGTAGACAACACGTTCATGGGACCGGTTTTTCAAAATTTCTTCGATGTTGGTATCGATATCTGTATTTACTCGGCAACGAAATTCATTGGCGGTCACTCGGACCTCATCGGCGGATTCGTTCTTGGCAGTAAAAGTGACATTCAGAAAATTAAATCATTCCGATCGGTTATCGGCGCCGCTACCGATCCTTTCTGCTGCTGGCTTATGGCGCGTTCTTTAGAGACAGTTGAAATCCGCATGTTAAAAGCGTCTGAAAACGCTCAGAAGATTGCAGAATTCTTAGACAGCCATCCAAAGGTAGAAAAAGTATTATATCCCGGTCTTTTGAAAAAAGGCGACCCGCAATATGATATCTATAAGAAGCAATGCACCGGACCCGGATCATTAATATCATTTTACATAAAAGGCGGCAAGAAAGAGGCGTTCAAAGTCTTAAACAATGTCCATGTCTGCCGCCTGGCGGTCAGCCTTGGCGGCACCGAAACATTAATCCAGCACCCCCGACGGATGACTCATGCCGATGTGCCGGAAGAATTATGTCAGGCTACCGGCTTAACCGACAACATGATTAGAATATCTGTCGGAGTCGAGGACGCCGATGACCTGATCAACGATTTGAAAAAGGCGCTGGAAACGATATAGCAACCCTCGCATCGCGGGCGGCACACATCTTATTTTTGTGCGGTCAAGTCTCCGTAATTGACCGTTTCAGACGTCAGGTTCGGCCATACGGCTCGTAGAGAGACTTGACGTTACAGGAAATGCTGTCTCCTGCCGATAGAATATAAGAGGCTGGAAACTGGGGGTGTTGATTTACAAGGGCTGTTTCGGCAGCCCTTTTTTTTACTTCTTGGCTGGTGTAGACAGTTGTTTTCCTTTAATGTAAATTTTATCATTCGTCATTTTAAAAGAAGATTCAAATTGAGGATTATGCTCATAAAATATCTTTAGAAATGTATCTGAAAACGTTGGAGAGGTTGGCATATCATATTTGCAGAGAATTGAACAACATTTCTCTATTATTAAAATAGCTTTAGAAATAAACATCTCTTTCTCTTGCAGTAAGATGTGTTCTAAAATCTTCGGTATATTTTTGCACTTTAAGCAGTTATCGTTTTTCAAAACAGCTATATCACGAGCAGTAATGTTGATATTTGGATTTATTGATAAAGCACCTTTTATCACTGTAATTGAAGGATAGCGTTCCCATTTGAATTCTTCTTTTAATAATATAGAAATCTCACTAATTAACAGTACTCCCCCAGCATTGTTAAGGACATTAATTATAAAATCCCAAAAACGTTTCAGTAGCTGAAAGTTTGATTCAATTCTAAGCTTATATAAGATTTGCCTAATTCCCTCACGCGATAAATCTAGTTTTTCTGCACATTCTTGTAGTGTAGGGATATATTGTTGGCCAAACCCCATTCTCATTTTTATGACATTCATTTGATTTTCTTTTTTGATAACAGCCTGAAGCCAACTTAACACCATATTTTCACATGAACTAAAATCTATTTTAGTTGAGTTAATTACAAAAGGTGTGGAAATTTATAAAAAAGTAGCGTAACCTTTCTT
>CBFDEC010000053.1:0-21345 GCA_965603725.1 uncultured bacterium
AAGCTGCCGGAATCATAGTTCCGGCAGCACCTGATTGGACTTTTGGCACAGCCTCTCTGAAGTCGACACAGTGGCCTGCAGAAATATCCTTATCCGCCAAAAAGTTCTAAAAGCCAGCCCTTTAAAAAGATTATCCGGTTAACCAAAAGCGCAATACGACCCATTACAGTAAGGCCAAAACCGGCGCCAAAGCCAATCATGATTATATAGATGCCAAATCTTGAGACCGCGCCGAATAAGCCTTTATGCGGCATGGAGAAGAAGAAATAGACCAGGGCTGATACAACCGCTATTACCACCAGGAAAATATTTAAACCGGCAACGTCAAAAGTTAAGGGGGTGGCAATCGTAGCCTGCAATTGCTTAAACAGGTAAGTGTAAAGATATACGGTGATCGAGACGCCGGAGCCGATCCCGATATAAAAGGCAATAGAGTACCTCGAAATCCAGGAGTATTTTTTAGAAAACCTGGTCCACATTATAATCCCGAGAATAGCCGGAATTATGTAATGGTATTCTCCATTGAGGAAGATCGGCTGCCAGACTTTGTCCTGAAAATTGGTCCAGAACAGAAGCATGGTAAAGTACCCGGTAGCCACACCTGCCACCAAGCGTTCAGCGAATTTGTAGAAAGGATTATCCTTATACAGAAAGCTGAAAATGCAAAGGGTCAGGAAGGCGGCAATACCGTTTCCAATGAGTTCATATGTAGTCATCAGGTGCCTCCTCCCATTTGCTGTCTTTTCTTGCGAGTGGCGAAATAAGCCACATTTGACATGATGATAAATAGGATAATTACAGTATGAGCAATGACCTGATACGCCATCTGAGCCATGCCTTCGCCGGGATACCCAACAAGTTTTTCATATTCTGCGGCGCCTTTGACCCCGGGAATAATTCCGAACAATTGACCGGATGACAGGTACTGGTAAAAGTTGGCTGACATAACTCCGGTTATCCCGATAGCCAGCGGGAAACCGTACCGGCCATTACCGTAGATAAGCCAGAAGTCGGCTGTGCTGCCGGATGTTATCTCGATCACGCCCTTGACGTCATCGAAGTTTTTGATACCATCCATTATCGGCTGCTCATCAAGCGGAGTACCGTAATAATCGACCGGGAACGGCACCCTGAAATCAACCCCCATAGCCATGATAACAATCGCCGGGTATGGTCGGTAGCCTAAAAAGATATAATCCTCACCTCGAACCTTATTATGGTCTTCTGCAAGACCGGAGGTGATCTGTTCTACCAGACCGGGACCGAATTGAGACAACGTAACAAAAAGCAGCTTGAGATCCTTTTGGAAAGCCTGGTTAATAATGGCTATAGCCATAGGGTTTAACTCAGCCATCGAGGAGGGATCATAATCGATACAAACAAAGAGATATTCACCGGCTTCCATCTCATCAACAAAATCATAAATCTTCCTCACCTCGGGCGAAACAGTTACCGGCACATCAAAAGGCCAGATTGTGGGGATAATCACCGCCAGACCGATAGCCAGGTAAATCCAGCGACGGTCTATTTGCATTAATTTTTCTAAAAATGTCATATCTCATCCTCCCTCAATCATGACCCATATAGGTTCGTTCAATGCCGAGGATGATCTTGATGGCGGTAGCGGTGGCGCCCAAACCGATCCCCATCATGATAGCGCGGTTGACCGCCATATTAGGCACTGAAAGTATCCAGGAAACCGCTTTGAGATTTAAAGTAGAAATCGGACCAAGGGGAAGGAAACGAAGCATCACAATAAATGCCGTCAAGAGAAGAATAGTCGCCAGAACCGACCTGGCTCTGAACGCGCGATAGGCGGCGCTGGCTATAAAGAACGCGAGAAGAGAGAAAATGGTCGCTTGAATAGGCACCAGGACATATGTAAACATATCCATATGAAGACTACCCATTTCCAGATTCTCTCGCTTGAGGCAGGTTAGTACCATAATCAAAAAACCGGCCAGCAATACTGCAGAATAAAATCTTTCGCCGGGCACTTTAAGCTTGCTGACATTGGCTTTTACCAAACTCCATATCCCCAGCGGCATTGCCAGAATGCCGATAACAATGACCCAGTCCTGGGAATAGGTAAATATAAATTCAGACCAGCCTGTCGGGATGAAATACTGAATCAACATGGCAAAGCCTGTAATCCCGACAAGTAAAATAGGTATTTCTCTTTTCATATAAATCTCCGGGTTACAGTCTAACGGTTACCATGTCTAACAAATATGGCAAGCCCGTGGTTATTGCAATTGCTCCTAAAATAACAATTATCATCACAACAGCCTTGGAATAATCCTGAGCCTTGAGCGTGCCAAGCTGAACCGGTTCACGTGAAAGGTAGGCCGAAGCCGCATACAGCTCCTCGCCGATAAGAGTATAATCTGTAGCCGCTACAAAAAACGGCAGCTGGGCGATCTGGTCGGTGCCGGATATCTGAATCGATCCGGCAATGTTTCCGGTTTCAGCCAGAATCAGCGATTCGGCGTAGAAGATGCCCATGTAGAAATTAGTAGCTGGCTGTTCACGAAGCATTATCCCGTTAACCGCCGCTACGTAGGGGAACTGCAGGGCGGTAACATAAAACACATTATCGGGATCATATTGATCCGGTCGACCGGCTTCGAGGTAGGCTGTCCGGACTGTTTCCTGAGCAACTGCCAGAACAACCGGGTCCTGAACCGGCACCAGCACCTTGGTTTGATACTCAGCCGTCCTTTTAGCAACCCTCGATAGAATCGTGAAACCGGCTATCGTGGCAATATCACCGGCAGTACCCAAGCCAAGGACAAACAATATCGGTTTACCCATTTCGGTGGCCCTGCCGATTGCGTCATCAACGGCGTTGATACCCGACAGAGGACGCACATAAAGCTCTTTGCCCTTTTTAGCTGAGGTGATAAATATCAACAGGAACCCTGAGAAAATTAAAACCCCAAAAAGAATCGGCAATTTACCCCAGTGAAACAGGTTTTCAAGGGTTGTTCCGGATGCCAACTCTGACGGCTCAGACCGAACCTGCTGATCGGATATGGCAACTATTTTATAGTACCAGTTACTGTTTTTGGGCATAAAGTATGGATTTGGGATATCTTCAGTAGGCGGCGTATCGTCGACATCTTCAAACTGAGTTTCCTGCGATGGCAGCATACCCCGTGAAACAAACTCGCCATCCGGGGAATCCGAACGCAGGATATCATACATCACGACGATATTTAAACCGGCACCATCATCAGGCGACAAATCCCATTCGACAATCAACCCATGTCCCGGATCGTTCGGCTTATCTTTTACCCTGACATTTGTCGGAGGCATCGGCGCCGATGGGCTCAATGTATCGGCGACCAGCTCCTCCTCAACCGGCTGGGCAATCACACCTCCTCCCACAAAAGCAAAAAGCAGAAAAACAGAAATAATCCTCGTCAATTGGTTCATAAGCTACCTCCGAGTATTTGAATTATACGAACTCGATAATTATCATATATTCTTAATAGAACTTTCATGATATTAGATGTTAAACTTTATATATTAAGTCCACCCGGGTTACGCTCTTGTCGAGAATTATATCCGGAGATAAAGAGGAGTTATAATTTGAATAGCAAGCAATTGGAAAGATCGCTGTATGTTTAAAAGTTATCACCGGCTAATCAACCCCAGCCAGTCTCCCAGCAGAAACTGCATACGTCCAACCAGGAGCGATATTCTAGCCATAACAGTATAACCAAAACCAGCGCCAAAAGTTATCATTAGAACCCAGATGCCAATTCTGCTGGCAACTCCAAATACACCCTTGTGCTCCTTTGAAAAGAAGAAATAAATCAAGCCGCAGAAAACACCGATAAAAATCACAACGTTGGAAAAGCTATCTAAAAAGCTGAACGAACCATCCTTGATGACTATCAGCGGTATCATAGTATTCTGTACTTGACCGATAAAATCCGAACGGAGAAACCGAACCAGGTTTAATCCGGAAGTTGTACCCACAATAAACGCCAGCGGCCAACGCGATATCCAGCCAATCTTTGAGGAAAGACGCATAAGCAGCAACATTCCCAGAGCGGCTGCAAAAATATAATGGTATTCGGGTTCACGGTCGGCCAGCGACGGCAAGACAAACCTGACTGCCTCGGGATATATCTTGGCAATCAGGTTGGGAAATAACGTTCCCCAGATGCCGACTACCATCCAGTAGGCCGCCGAGACGCCGACAAACAGATGCTCGGAAAACTTGTAGAAGACGTTGTCTTTATAGAGAAACGACAGAATCGCCAAAGTCAAAAATGCGCCAAACCAGGTCCATAAATCTTGCATCTTAACCCATCCCTGCCTTCTTTTCGCGAGAACGTTCTATGAAAAAGGTTATATTGCCAATAATAATAAACAACATTATCACAATATGAGCAATAGCCTGCGGTCCCATCATCTTGATACCCGGCTGAGATTTATCCTTGTATTTGGGATAATTTTTAATCAGTTCAGATTCATATTCGGCGGCTCCCTTAATACCTCCCAATAGACCCAGAAGCTGATTCGGCCAATAAGGATACAAAAGCGGCGCCTGTACAGCGGTACATCCGCCCACAACCGGAATATTGCCCGGATCGCCGGCAAACAATATCCACTCTTTAATGCCCGGAGTGCCGCCGCCAAGACCGATAATCAAATCAAAACTGGTGAGATTGCGAACCGGTTTCATTATCTCGATATCGTCTATATAGGTGCCGAAAACATCGGTCGTGTACATCTTTTTCATATCGGTTATAAGCACGTTAATCAGCCCCTCGTTGCCGGCTTTATAGCCGAGATTGACATAATCTATACCATAAACCTTATCGGGGAATTCTCTAATTTGAACCGAGTCGACAGTTATTGTAGTCAGGTTCTGGCCGGTAGCCCAGAGACACATAAAGAATACCTTCAGGTCTTTTTCGTTGCTGTGACGAACCAATGCATTGACCATCGGCTGGATTTCCGGCACAGTGGAAGGACCATAATCAAGCGACAGCAAGACCCGCGACCCGGCAGGAAGGGACTCTATTTTATCGAAAATATTTCTCACAATCGGACCGGCTTCTTCCTTGAAAGTGATATTTAAAAGCAGGGGAATGATTACCGAAAGGGCAATAAACAGGAATATTATTCGCCGGTCTATATTTTTTATTCTATCGAAAAATGTCATACTGATACCGTTTTATTCTTCCCTGTCAAAGCCTAAAAGATTTATAAAATAATCTATGAACCGTTCGGACATTGCCTCAAAACAGGTATATTCATTCTCACCTGAAATTAATTCCGATTCAGTGATTTCGATGCCGCGGGAGTAATTACCGCTGGTATCACTTTTGCCGGACATCAGGTTTATTAGGTTCCATTCGTAGTATACCTCAATATGACGGCCGCTCTGGGGTTGTTCATAATAGCTGAACAACAAGGTCGAGGTAATAGCGCCCTTGGCTTTCAGTCTCTCCGCAAAAAGTCTGGATATCTTTTCATTGACAATGCTCTGACCGTTCAAAAAACGATTGAAATTATCCCAGCTTTTAGCGTCTTTTAAGCGCAATCTGATTTCATCATAGCATAAAAACTCAACACTGCCATCAGATTTTGCAGCAAGGGTCTGGCACAGGTTATCGCCGAATTCCTCAAATAACTTGATCTGGTTTTCCGAAATGAGATCGACATCAACATCATCGCTTAAATTCGGGTTTGTATATATCTGGGCTATCTGAGGCGGAGCAATGGCAATTGTTTTATAGCCGGATATACCGGATTCAATATTTTCACTGGCATATAACGATGAAATAAACAGAAGCAGAATTAATATAACTGACCGAATCATTTGCCGCCCTCATCTGAACCCATATAGCCGCGTTCGATGCCCAGTATCATCCTCAGCGACATCGATATCACACCCAGCGATATGCCTATCATGATCGCTCGCTGGCCGGCTAAATTGGGGATAGCCATAATCCAGTTAGCTAAAACCGGTATATGAAAGAAATCGAGGGACGACGGCAGCCAGAACGTGACATAATGGCCGACAGGAGTTCTGCCCAGAAGAATGATAAATGCGGTGACCAGCAAGATTGTTGCTTCCTTGTTTTTTGCTCTGAATGCGCGGTATGACGCTGAGGCGACAAAAAAGGCCAGGATGGAAAACATCGTGGCCTGCAAAGGCGTAAAGATATTGTCATAAATCAGGGTGAAAAGCGAACCCGGAGCGGCCACATCGCCCTGAATACCATCAGGGTTGCCGATCTTGAAAGCGCCGGCAATAAGAGTAACCAGAAAGCCGGCTATGGTTATTATCGAAAATGGCCAGTCTTTGGCTTTTTTATATATCCTGTCGCCATGAACTCGGATAAGGTTGCCGCCGCCAAGGATAAACGCAAATACGGCGATAATATCAAAAAAGACCGAGAAGTCCTCGCCCAGCCTGCCGAACGGATCGTGCGGGATGAAAACCGAGACAACCAGAACTGTCCCGACTATCGCTGTTATTATTAAAGGTATTTGACGTTTCATGTTATTTCGTTAACGCTCCTCAATTCAACGTAAACAAACTTCTGATAAATTCATGCATCGACTCAAAGAAACCAAAGCCGGTAATCGAATACATCGTGGCGGCGAAAACACCGAGTATAATAGCAACCATAGCGATGAGCTTGCCGACGTCCTGCCCCTTTAAACTGCCGAGCTGTTTCGGTTCACCGGACAGATAGGCGCTGGCGGCGAACAGCTCCTCACCGATGAGGGTGTAATCGCAGGCGGCTACAAAAAACGGCAGCTGCGCGGGCATAGCCGTTCCGGCTATCTGGATAGCGCCGATAGAGTTGCCGGTTTCGGCGAAAATCAGACTCTCAGCGAAAAACGAACCCATATAGAAACAGGTAGCGGGTCTGTCGCGCACCATGATACCATCCACGGCGGCTACATAGCCAAACTGCTCATCGGTGGTGTAGTACACCATGTCGTCGGAATACTCATCGGCTCGTCCCACTGAGGCATAAGCCCCCTTGATCATCTCGCGTGCGGTGGTCATAACAATGGACTTCGAAACCGGCATATTAATCTTGATATCGTATTCGGCGATAGTCCGTGCAACCCGGCCCAGGATCGTAATGCCGGCGATAGTCTGGACATCATCCATATCCCTGATGCCCGGGATAAACAGCACCGGCCGCCCCATCTCGGTGGCTCTGCCGACCGCCTCATCGATTGCCTCGAGGCCGGCGATCTTGCGGATGAACAGCTTCTTGCCGCGCTTGGCATGATATATAAAATAAATAACGGAGCCGCAGATTAAGGCTCCGATTAAAAACAGGTATTTCAGATTGACATTAATCCATTGCTGGTATGAGTGAACCGGCTGGGATATAATCGAGGCCGACCCGTCGTTGCCATCGGTGGCGACAACTTTGAATACATAACTTATATGATCATCGGCTCCGGAATCAACATACTGGTTTACTCCGCTGGTGGAAAAACCTACTGAGATGAAAACGGTATCTCCCTCAATCGCCCGGAAGATTTCATAGCCGGTTACATTGTTTTTGCCGGCGCCGTCATCGGGGGATAAATCCCAGGTGACCAGTATCTTGCCGCCGCCGTCGCTGGGATTGTCTTTAACCTGGATATACGGCGGGGGAGCGGGTTTGAGATATTCAGGCTGTAATGTATCGGGTGTGGAAGCTTCCCCGGTCTCCTGGCAGAAACCGGTTCCTATTAAAATAAGGGCAAGCAATACAGCGATGGAGTATCTTAGCAAACAGTTCTCCCTTTACAAAAGCCCTAAAATTAACATCAGACGGCCAAAAACAAGGCCAAATATAGATAATACTATATGACAACACAAGCGTTTTATTGTATTTATCGGGATTTTATTTGATGACATAAATTTGGCTGTGCTTCTGTGGGCGGCATCCGCCCGAGGCGGATTGCCCCATGCCTGATACACCCGCCTTGACTTCATGGGTAAACCGCTATATATTGTGATTGACATACAAACAGAAGCTGTAAACATTTGCCCGCGGGAGCATAAGATGGCTTGCAAATATAAAGGCTGTAACGAACCGGTGAATTCACCACATGATGAGGAACTATGCGTTTTCCACGCCCCGAAAAAGTGGAAGGGGATAACGGTTGAGCAGTTTAATAAGCTGATACGAGAAAAGATTGAAGAGATTACTAAACACAATGAACAGGCACAGGATAAAAAAGACAAAGAAAAGTTTAATTTCAAGGGCTTTGTCTTCCCCGGTGATATTAGTTTCACGCACGATGGAAACAAAAAGGGGAAACCAATAACCTTTAATCATAATGCTGATTTCAGCGAAGCCCGATTTTCAGGGAATGCTGATTTCAGCGAAGCCCAGTTTTCAGGAGATGCTTTTTTCTTTTTTGCCCAATTTTCGGGATATGATTATTTTATCGATGTCCGGTTTTCAAGGAGTGCTTATTTCAACGGAGCCCAATTTTCAGGATATACTTTTTTCGGCGGAACCCAATTTTCAGGATATACTGATTTCAGAGAAGCAAAATTTTCAGGAGATGTTGATTTCGATATAATACGTTTTAATGATAGTGCCGTATTTATAAATATAACAATAAAGAAAACAATATCCTATACTAATATTACCCTAACAGATAAGGTGCGTTTTTATTTTATTAATCCACAATTTTTGCCAGAAGCAGGCAAGATTGCAAAGGTTATATTCGATGCGATCCAATTCAACCCCTTCGCTGTCTATTTTGAGAATATAAGGCCGGATACCGGTGGGAGAGATGCCTACTTAATATTCCGCTATTGCCAGCTTAAGGATGTCTATTTTACTGACAACGATATGTCATTATTCTCATTCTACAAAAGCTCGTTTGATGAGGCGCGGTTTTCTTCAAGTGATTGGGGAATTGAAAAAGATAGAATTTTATTCTTTCCCTTTAAAAGGCACAATGTCATTCCAGAAGAAAGATTCCTTGATGAAATATCCCAAAATAAAGATGATGAAAAAAAGATAAAGGAACTTCGCAATGAATACAAAATAAAAGATCTAAACGATCATGAAATTATCGCCTCCCTTTATCGCCGCATGAAGACAGCCTTGGACAACACCAAAGACTATCAGCAGGCAAGCTGGTTTTATTTTAATGAATTCGAGATGAAACGTTGCGCATTGGAGGAAAAGATTGAAAGCAGTAAACCGAAATGGAATATATTTCAGTGGAAACCATTCGTGAAAATTCGCCAGACGAGAAAAAAGATTTTCAGTAAATATTTGCTTTATTTTTGCTACAGAACATTCGCGGGCTATGGTGAAAAGCCGATGTGGAGTTTTTTGTGGTTCTGGGCTTTTACAGCAATTTTTGCTTTTGGTCATATGGTGTTTGGTTTGAAATCTTTTCCGGGAGGTGTAGTCACAACCGAGTATAAATTTTTTTGTTTCCTTTCTGATTTCAGTGTTGGCAATTTTTTAAGAGAATTTGCAAGCGCATTTGGCTATTCTCTTTCGCAGGCTATTCCTAAGAATTATATACCTTATAAAATATCCAATTTAAATCCTATCAATCCATTTGGCATTACCTGGTCAATTCTAAATACAATTACTCTGTTAATTCTATTAGTCTTCATCGCCATAGGTCTCAAACGTCATTTCCGGCGTTTTTAAGTCGTAGGGGCGTATGGCAATACGCCCCCTCGACTTTGGCTTTTCCTATTCTTTATTTCACTGTGCTCAGATTGGCAATTTATTCAAGCATTAGCATATAATACAGCCGAGTGGAGGTGCGGTTTGAATTTATGCGGGTTCATGTTAGAGTATCTACTTTTATTAAAGCCTGAGAAATAAGAAAAACCCATCGCCTTGCTCCATAGTTCGGCTCGTAAGAGATTAATGATTTTTTGTGTTGAAGCGCGCTGGGGTTTTTCTTTTTTTCGCCACTTGGGGGGCGGCAGAGTATCAGGTATTCCATTACCGCCGAAAGTTTGATAGGCTGCTAGGAGCATCATAGCATAAGTCGCCACCATAAACTGCGGCACTTTTTCAACTGATGTTTCTTTACGGACTTGAGCTTGTCCTACACCGAGGAGAGTTTTTTCATCGCGGAAGTTGACCTCGATGTCCCACCGCCAGACATACGCTTGCAGGACTTGCGGCAGGGAGATATCCGGGTTGGTGCAGATCAGATAAGCTGGTTTGCGATAAAGCAGACGTGAGTCTTTACGCAGGCGATAAGCCAAGGGGGCTATAACAATCAAACGCAGGTTAATGTCAGCGCCAGCTATGCGCCATCGTAACGGGGTAATGGTCTTTACTTTGAAAGAATGTACTTTCCCGGCCGCCCAGACATCTACCTTCTCCCAAGGCACGTCTGGATCTTGTCTTAACTGTTCTGGTGTGGGAGCAAGCTTGCCGTAAAGATATTTACGTCCTTTTGCAGGTTGGTCGTCATGTTTGGGCAAGTAATAAAGCTTAGTATCTTTGCGTATTCGACCAATGAGCGTAGTACGTTTGGGTAAGTTTTTCAACACTGGGCCGTTGGTAAAACGTCCATCCACCACAGCCCACAAAGATTTTTGTCTTCCTTCAGGCTCATCATCTAAGCTGTTTCGCAAAGCCGATAAGCATTCGACTCCTTTGCGACTGATAGTCATTTTTTTTTGTGTTTGTCGATATTGTTGCCAAGCTGTTTTTGACGCATCCTTTCGTGGTTTTTTAGGTGTGGGAGTGTGTTTGAAATCGATCGGGATCATACGAGCGCTGGCTGGCATCGGCCCCGAGGGCAGGGCCGCCGACAACTGCAGCACGCGTTGACTGCGAACGAAGTTGGTGTGGAAAGGCGGTCCCAACGGATCACGTCGGTAGGCAACGCCGGCAGTCTTGGTTCCTCTTTTCCTAAGCAGTGAGTCATCCATGGCCACAACTAAAGGAACATCTTTTGGTAAAATTTTAAGCACATTTCGCCGGACAACGCCGAACAGATGTTTAGCTTCGAAACGTTCCTCGGCAAAGAGTCGGTAATCGGCAGACCAGTCTCTAAACTGTCGACCACTGGTTGTGACTAAACCTGTCAGGGTATGGCGTCCCATACAGACCAGTGAACTATAGGCAAGAGCTTTAGCCCTTTGCCATACTCTTTTCTGTCCGAAGGCGTTGCGGCATTGTTCCCATAAGCTTTCGAATTGCGCACTTAGCGTCTGGGACGCTTTTTTTTTACTGATGGTGGCGGCATAGTCCGTTTTAATGTAAGTTGGCTTTTATCCTCGATGATCCATTCCACAACCTCGCTGGGCACAAACTGCATAGCCTGAGCGACAGCCGAGGGAAGAAAGACATACCACTGTTCGCTATTTTGACGTTTTATTCTTTGAACTTTAGTTGGGTAACCCATAACTACCTCCTTGAAAATGTATATCACTAGCCATATACCTAGTTATCACAAATTATGACAAAATGCAAGAAAAAAAGTGATTAAATGATGGAAAAATCAAAAAAATTTATTGTGTATAGTAAAAAGCCAAACTACAGGGGGCGTATGGCAATACGCCCCTACGCGCAGAACTACAATAAATTACTTATTATATCTGATTGTTAAATTACAAAATCCGGATTTAAACATTACCGATTTATCAAAATATCGAAAAATTCTCTATAAACAATCGCTTTTTTATTGTTCAGCCCTTAAATCAGGATTATATTTGACTTCGTTTTATTGCGGTATGGAAAGCGATCGTATTTAATATGACAGATCATCAAATTTACAAACATAAGCCCGTTTTTTGCTTCACCTCCGACGTCGACTGGGCCAGCGAAGATGCGCTGGCAATCCAGCAGGAGATTTTCGACCGTTACGATATAACCGCAACATATTTCGTAACCCACGACAGCCCGTCGATAAAAAGCTGGCATAAAGAAAAGAAAATCCAGGTCGGTGTTCACCCGAATTTTCTTCCCGGCAGCAGTCACGGTAACTCGTTTAACGAGGTAATCGATACGGTGATGAAATTTGCGCCCGACGCCAGATGTTTTCGCGCTCACCGTTGTTTCGATGTTACGCCGATAACCCATGAGCTATTCAGACGCGGCATCTTATATGACTCGAACATGGCGACCAACCTGCAGCAGGAACTGGCGCCTATAAATCATGAATCGGGGCTCTTGCGTTTTCCGGTTTTTTATGAGGACGGCACCCATTTCGAGCGGCGGCAAGGCTGGGATTTCAAGGAATATGCCGATATTTTCAGCCAGCCGGGAATCAAGGTTATCAGCGCTCACGCAATGATTACCGCCCTTAATGTACCCACTCCCGAATTCTGGAATCAGCTTAAAAGAAAATTTCCGCCCGATAAATGGATTAAAATAAGCTATGCTGAAATTGCCGAAAACGCCTTTGAAGGACCCGGTCCGAAAACATTTCTAAATGACATGATCGAATTCGTTTGCCGGAATAATATAGTAATCATGACGATGGAGGGGTTGTATCAAAACTTCAAGACAGCCGGCTGACATGAGTTATCAAGCCAATGCTCGTTTACAATGACACGTTTTCCATGTATAGCTATTAAAATTCAACGCTTGAAATTTTTTTAAAGGAGAAAGTTGACCGAATTTCATCATACAGGCAAGGTTCTGGTCCTTGGCAGTGATTTTAAAAACTACAGAAGCTGTTTGACTATTGTTCGCTCGCTTGGACGAAAGAGTCTAAAAGTACACATAGGATGGAACTCGACCGGCGATATTGTGCGCCGTTCAAAATATGTCGCCCGGGTTCATGATATTCCGGATTACTCGCCTGATAACGATCTCTGGAAAACAAAGCTGATTGAGCTTGTAGAAAAAGAGCAGTTTGATTTAGTGGTTCCCTGCAACGAACAGGCATCGGCGCCGCTTGAGGCGCACCGTAAAGATCTCACGAAATATCCTTCGATATACATTCTCAGCCAGGAGGCTTACGAAATCGCTTTCGATAAATTCAAGTCCGGTCAACTGGCAAAATCGCTGGGGATCAATCTGCCGAAAGAAATAAAAGCGACTGATCTTTCGCAGATCGATGAAATCATGGACGGGTTTCAATTTCCAATCGTTTTAAAACCGCACGTTTCTTTCCATCTGGAAAGCTTAGAAAGAAAAAATTATGTATATAAAGCATATAACGCGAAAGAGCTGAAGACCAGCCTCCGGTATATGCTTAAAAGCGGCGACGTTCAAGTGCAGGAAAACTTCATAGGTACCGGGGTCGGCGCTGCGTTTTTGGCGGACAGTGGAGAACTCCTTTGTGCATTCTGTCATGTCCGGATACATGAACCGCTGATGGGCGGAGGAAGTTCTTACCGTAAGAGCGCCCCTCTCCATCCGGAGCTGCGTGATGCAGTTAAAAAATTGCTGAAAGCGATGAACTATACCGGCGTCGGCATGGTGGAATTCAAATTCAATTTCGACACCGGCGAATGGATATTCCTCGAGATCAACGGCCGTTTCTGGGGTTCTCTCCCGCTGGCGGTTGCGGCCGGCGCTGATTTCCCATATTTTCTCTACCGGCTTAAAACGGAAAAGAAAAAAGAATTTCCCAAAACTTATAAAACGAATTTATTTTCTCGGAACACTATAAGAGATTTCAACTGGATTATCCAGAATGCCTGTGCGGACAAGACCGACCCGTCGCGCAATACTCTGCCTAACAGCCAGGCGGCAAAAGAGATATTCAATGTCCTGACTCTTCGCGAAAGAAACGACACCTTTGTAATTGATGATTTAAAACCGGGTTTTGTCGAGCTGTGGAGATTGATAATAAATATGAAAGATAAAAATAAACAAGCCTTTGAGCGTTATTCGCCAATTCGATTTCTAAGGACATTCCTTGCCAGGCGCGCTCTGCGACAGGCAAAAATGGCGCTCGTTGTTTGCTTCGGCAATATTTATAGAAGCCCTTTTGCTGAAAAATATATCCAATCAACTCTCTCGGATTCTAAGGACGTATATTCGGCGGGTTACTTGCCAAAAAGCGGCCGCAGATGCCATCAAAGGGCGATTGATATCGCCGATGAATTCGAAATCGATATGAAAGAACACCGTTCAAAAGTAATCACAGAAGAGGCGGTTCATAAAGCAGACATTATCCTTACTTTCGATAAAGAAAACCGCAGAATACTGACAGCAAAATTTCCCGGAACAGGAGGAAAAATCTATTACCTCGGGTTATTATCTCGTACCGGGCCGGTTATAATCGACGACCCCGTCGACGGCAATCTTTACACTGTCAGGGAAACATACAGAACGATTAAAAAAGCCATCGATTCGTTTGTTAATTCGGGGTGAAACTGATTATGATAATGGCTATTTGTTTGAATAGAGGAAGTCCCTGATAAAAAGCATTTGACTTGAAAACAATTTTACCGGAATTTACAGGGAGTTCAAAATATACCATGTTTTGAAAAATGTGTTTATTCGAAATAATGGAGGCCACGTGATAAACCAGCCAGAGAAGACAATTTCCAGCAGAGAAGAAGATACATTTTATCCCGAATCTTTTTATGTTACCAGAAAGCTGGTTATCCTGCTCATGGTTCTTTGCTTTGCATTTCTTCTGTCGGAAGTTATGTTTTACAATAACACATGGGATGATGCATATATTTCCTACAGGTATTCGAAGAATTTCGTAGAAAATCACGGCCTGGTATATAACCAGGGTGAGTATGTTGAGGGCTACACCTCGTTTCTATGGGTGATCCTGGTCGGGTTGATCGGCAAGACAGGCTTTGAGGTTCCCACCATAGGCAAAGTATTATGCATACTTTTCGGTTTAGGGTCGCTGATAATAACATATTTTATCGTTCGCGGGTTTGACAGAAGATACAGGATGGCCGCCATACTGGCTGCACTTCTTTTAGCATTCAGGATTGATTTTGGAGTTCACTTTCAATCCGGAATGGAAACATCGTTTAATATCTTCATGCTTTCCCTGGGTTTTTATTTATGCCTGCAAAAACATAGATACTCGCTTTTTATTACAGGAATTGTTGCCGGGTTATTGCCGCTTATTCGTCCGGACGGGATATTGTTTTTATCTGCAATTGTAATCAGCGAGTTGATAAGCATTAAGAACGGCAGTCTGAAAAGATGCCTGAAAAATATTTCCCTGTTTTTATTGCCGGCAGTTATTATCCTCATATTGCATTTAATATGGCGATATTCATACTATGGCGAATTGCTGCCCAACACCTTCTACGCTAAATCTTCCGGCTTTTATTTAATAAAATATGTTCGAGGAGCTTATTATCTTTTGAAGTTTTTTGTCTATGGCGGAGGGTTTCTCTACTTTATTCCTGCTGTATATTTCATATTTAAATTCTTTAAAAATAAACACGTCAGAACAATGGCGATAATTATATTTCTGTATATCCTTTTCAATATCTATGCCTCCGGAGATTGGACTTCGTACTCGAGATTTATGATGCCTGTATTGCCTCTAATAGTAATTGCCTCATCTTTTGGCATTATGAAAATTCTATCTTTGCTGAAGGCTAATAAAATTGTCTCCGTTCTTGTAATATTAACATTCATGGCTGCAGGGTTTCAAAATGGTTTGTTCCTTAAGGCGCTGCCAACGGAATTAGTTATCAAACACAGAAAACGTATAAAGTTGTGGATCACACTGTGCGAAGATTTCAGGAAGTATAAAGTTGAACACCCGGATTTGATAATAGCCTCAAGCCCTATTGGCGCGATAGGATATTATTCAGAAGCCTATATCATCGATATGATGGGGTTGACCAACAGACATATAGCAAAACACGGGAAAAAATTTATGGGAGCGCCGGGTCATGAACGATGGGATATAGAATATGTGTTAAATCAGAAACCACATATTATTTATGCCGGCCATTCTACAGTGTTGCCGGATGGAACAAGGAAACCGGGCCTCGGAGAACACACCAGCGAAGAGATTTACGAGCAGATCTGGAACGATTATGAAAACATATATATTCCCGGCCTGGACGAGTTCTGGTTAAGAAAGGATCTGATTGCAAATATTCCTTGAATATCCGCAGTCTTTTATTTAGAATTAGATCGACATAGTTTTATCATCTTAAAACCATAGAGGAGGTAATGAATGGATTTTGAAAAAGACAGCGTAGAGGATTATCTGAGAAGGATTCCGCGGCAAAAGATGGGACGCCCTATTCTCCTGGGAATAACAGGGCTGGTAGCCATCATTTTGCTGTTTTCGATCTTCTACTCGGTGGGCGCTGAATCGGTGGGAGTAATTCAGCGTTTCGGCAAGTATAACCGCACAACGAAACCCGGCTTGCATCTGAAACTGCCAGTCGGGATCGAGAAAGTAACCAAAGTGCCGGTGTCCCGCATCTTAAGCCAGGAGTTTGGTTTCAGGACAGCCAAACCCGGAGTCAGGACAGTCCGGAGCAGCCAGGTATTGTTAGGGGAGTCTTTAATGTTAACCGGCGATCTCAATGTTGTCGTGTTAGACTGGATTGTTCAATACAAGATTAAAGACCCGCAGGCATTTCTTTTTAATGTCTACCGCGTCGAGGAAACGCTCCGGGATGTTTCCGAGGCGGCCATGCGTCAGGTTGTTGGCGACCGAAGCGTCGATGGCGTGCTGACAATTGAGCGTATTGAAGTGGGCGAAGAAGCCTCGCAAAAAATGCAGGAACTTTTAGACAGATACGGAACCGGCATTCAGATTGTAACAGTAAAACTTCAGGATGTAACGCCGCCCGACCAGGTAAAACCGGCGTTTAATTCAGTCAATGAGGCGAAACAGGAAAAAGAGCAGATGATAAACGAGGCGATGAAAGAATACAACACCATCATCCCCAAAGCCAGGGGCGAAGCAGAGAGAATGATCAAGGAGGCGGAAGGATACGCAATCAAGCGGGTAAACAGGGCTGAGGGCGACGCCTCACGGTTTATCGATCTCTGGAAACAGTATTCACGGGCTAAAGATGTGACCCGGCGGCGTTTTTATATGGAAACTATGGCAAAAGTACTCCCCAATATAGAACATAAGTATATCGTGGATGAAGCCGAAACAGGCATCTTAAGGCTTTTGCCCCTTGGGGAACCAGGCAGTATTTCATCAAGCAGGGGAGGTAAGTAATGCCAAATTTGAAATTAATCATAGGCGCGGGGGTGGTTTTTATAGTTCTTATTCTCCTGTCAGGCGCTCTTTATACAGTGGATCAGCGCGAACAGGTGGTTATTACCCAATTTGGCGAACCGGTTCGAGTAGTGATAGAACCCGGATTGCATTTAAAAACCCCATTGGTTCAGCAAGTCAATACATTTGAAAAACGGATATTAGAATGGGATGGTCGGCCGACTCAAATTCCGACTAAAGACAAGAAATTTATCCTGGTGGATACCTATGCCAGATGGCGAATCAACGACCCCCTTAAATTCTACCAGTCTGTTGGGGATGAGGCCAGGGCACAAACAAGGTTGGACAATGTAATCGATGCCGCGGTACGCGACTTTATCACGGAACATCTTTTAATTGAAGTAGTAAGAAATTCAAATCGGCTGCTGGTGCAATCAGAGGGAGAGGAAATCGAAAAGGAGATAATTGAAATTCAAACTGGCAGAGAAAATATTACACGCATGATGCTTAAAAAAGCCTCCGAGATGACTCCCCAGTACGGTATCGAACTCATTGACATTGAGATTAAGCATATTAATTATGTCCAGAGCGTACGGGAAAAAGTATTTTCGAGAATGATTGCCGAAAGAGAGCGGATAGCCGAACAGTACCGCTCTGAGGGTCAGGGAGAACGATCGAGAATACTTGGCGACCTGTCAAAAGACCTTCAGGAAATCACCTCCCAGGCTTACAAAAGGGCTGAGGAGATTAAAGGCAAGGCTGACGGGCAATCGACAAAGATTTACGCCCGGGCATATAATAATGACCCTGAATTCTATTCGTTCTTGAAGGCTATGGATACTTATCCGGAGACAATTGGCAAGGAGTCATGGTTGATACTTACTACCGACTCGGATTACTTTCGCTACCTGAAAAAAATTCGATAAGGAGAAGCCTAAATTATTCAAAGAATAATTGGAAATTGCAGGTCGGGTTAATTGCTAATGCAATGATTAGTAAAATAGTTACACATTTATCAGTCATTGCGAGCATCTGACCCGTGTGACGGGAGGATTGAAAAAGAAACAAAATAGTAATGTAAGCCAGGCAGTAGGACAGGCCATCAAGGTCTTGTGGATTTTCAACCTGTCCGGACAGACTGAAAGTCTGTCCTACTCAACCTTGCGATCTATATGTCTACAGGTTGATTTACAAAGACCTATTTGTTTCTTAAGCGTCCGACGAAGCCCCAATGACTGATTATTGTAAGGTTTTCAATGAATCATTACGCTAAGCTGGTTATTGCATCAGAAACGGGCGAAATTGCAGTCGAAAGGAAAAAACATGAAAAGGATCGCCTTTTTTACTTTTATTTTGATTAGTGCTAATGTCGGAATTTCAAGCGCTCAGAAGCCCGAAACATACGAAGAGGCAAAGACATTATCCGCTAATCAGGGCAAACCTATACTATTGGAATTTTTCAGAGACGACTGAGAACACTGCGAACAATCCGCTCGTGAAGCGGAAACTAAAGACGTTATTAAAAATGCCCTGAATTCAGTAGTGCATCTTCCTGTTGATGTCAAAAAGGATGAAGGGATAGAGTTGTCTGAACATTACAGGGTTGGAGTATTTTACCCTGTTTACGTTTTAACCAACAGCGACGGCGATGTGATTTTCCGCTGGACCGGTTATACCGGAGCAAACCGTTTCATTAGATCATTAAGAGAGGCAATGTCTGATCTTTCAACTATCAATGAACGTATTGAAAAGTCAAAAAACAAACCTGTTTTAAAGGACATAATATATCTGGCGGGTTATCATGCGGATATAGGCGAGTATTTGGAAGCCATAAAATACTACGAACAGGCGCAAAGTCTGGGAGGCGGTGTTTATGATTACACGTACAAAATTTTCGAGAATACCGCCAACGCTTCCTGGAAGGATATGCTTTCCTTTAATGATGTTTTACCAACGGCTGATGCAGTTTTAAACTCGAATAAAAAGAATATCAACGATATCGTTAAGGTCGCAAAAATAATGAGCCGGTTAGCCAGGAAAAAAGACAGAACACATCAACTGGCAAAGTACCTTCAAGCCGGCATTGACGCAGCAGCCAATAGCCAGATTAAGAACCTTAAAGAATCTTATGATCCTTTATTAACCGATCAAACGCTATACGTTAGTCTGGATACTGCAAAAGCCATAGATATGAAGAAAGAAAGTCTGGGGCCTGGCTGGCAGGATAATCCTGAAAAGTTTTACAATTTTGCCAAATGGTGTTTGGAAAGAAAAATCAATCTCGATGAAGCGGAAATGTACACCCGTAAGGCTATCCAGCTTGCCATGCCGGGTAAATTCAGGGCAAAGGTTCTAAATACACTGGCTGAAATTTCTTATACCACTGGTAAAATAGATGAAGCAATCACGCTTATGGAACAGGTTGTAGATGAGGACCCAGGCAATATTTCATATATCAAACGGTTGGAACAATATCAAGAGAATGGCGGCGATTGATATTAAAGTTAATTTCTAAACATTATAAGGAGGGAATCATGCCAACAAGGACGGCATGAAACATCTGTTGAATCTGATATTAAATTTCTTATGCTGAAATGACTGGGAACGTTTTGATACCATTTTCCATTAGAATACGAATAAAGATTAGAATTAGGATTAGTTGTATGATCGAAAACGATTGTATCAACCGGCACAAAGACATCTCCTGAATCACCAAAATTAGCGCCGGTAAGTTCTTTTAGTTCAGGGTCGCTATAGAATACGTGCATATAATCGATCTCGTCAAGGCCGCTATCAGGTGCAGCGATCATTTGTGTTGTATCGTCATCAATGACAAATAAGCCGTCCATTATTTCTATATCTTCACGCTTATGATACCCGTCTAATTGTGAATTTGCATCTCCCTCTATATGATGAACAAACAAACCATGACTTGGCCAAATGCTGTCACTGTAATTTAATCCCTGCCTGTTGGATATCAAAAAGTATTCGTTAGACTCGGCATACACTTTAAACAGGTCACCGGTTTCTATGTAATCGCCTAATGTATCTTGATAAACCGGTGAATCCAATATTATCATATCATCATCAGTTAGCCAACCCACATGGTATGCCATGTATGGTGAAAAATATGTTTGTATTCTATTCCATGATCCGGGGGGATATTCGAAAGCCTGGAAAGGACCGATATGATATGAATAGGCATTAGGAAATCTATAACTCCACCAATGTATAACTGAATTCAAAATCGGAATGTTATGACACATCTCATGTGTCCAGATACCTGCGGATATATCAAAGTATGGTCGCAGAATATTATGAACCCTCTGAACATGTCCCCCCATAACATTGATACAAACCGTATCTCCTACAGCATTAGTGTCTTGAGTAGCATAATATGCAGGACTATCTGGTAGATACATTCTTCCATAACCAACCCAGTATGGCCTTGGAATATACACTGAATCGTAATCAATGGCAATGTAATCGACTATACCATCAGTATCACTATCCCAATATGAATAATCAATGAGTGAATCCAGACCGTCAATGACATCCTTATTCATTTGTCTGACATAATCAGTATAAATATTGCCCGGATCATATGTCGTATCAAAATTAGTGTAATACCAACTTCTTGAATGGGGAAGAACAAAGAAACTGCTGTCTAATCCTGGATTTACATCCATAAGAAGAAGCAACTAACCAAAGGATGATTTCTTTATTATCTGTGGCGGTCCATAACCAGTGGTATCACCAAAACTTAGCATATCAGTAAATAAAGAATCTGAGCCCATGCTGTCAACATCTTCAGGAAATGTGGCAAAGATATGTATTACTTTTGCAGTATCTATAACTGATAAATTGGTAATTAAACCGGGCAAAGAATCCGGTGTACCGCACTCACTAAATCCTTCGAAAGGATCAGCAAAAACTATTGATGAAAAAATAAAAATAATGATTGAACTGAGAATTAGTCTAAAAATCATCTTTCCCTCCTTAATTTGGAATGATTATGTAAACTTGCTAATGTGGTTAATTATTAAACCTCCTTTTATTGTTAATTATTAAACCTCCTTTTATTGTTAATTATTAAACCTCCTTTCAATTGTATTGATTATTTAAGCAGAATAAACTGCCTGGCAGTTTTATTTTTGCCATGTTCCAAGACGGCGAAATAAACCCCGGATGACACTTTATTTTTTGTTCTATCAGTACTATCCCAGA
>CBFDEC010000054.1:0-21299 GCA_965603725.1 uncultured bacterium
ATACCGTAATCTGAATATGAAAAATCCTGAAAATGAATTATTCAGCAAGCCCTAAATAGAACTTATGAAGGTTATAAAACGGAAATCGATACTATTTATGGCCAGCTTGAATCAATTCTCAAAATTAAAATAGAACCCGCACCTGACAAATGGGACAGAACATATGGTGTTGATTTCTTCATACGAGTAAAGGATTATTTTGTTGGGCTTCAGATTAAGCCAATTTCTTCTGGTCAATCACTTAATCAATATCAATGGATAGAAATGCATCGTGTAAGTCACAAAAAATTTAAAAGTAAATTTGGCGGCAATGTGTTTTTCATATATTCTGTAAAGAGCACGGGGAAAAAGAAGAAAATATGTAATACCGAAGTGATTGAAGAAATAATAAAAGAAATAACGCGCCTTAAAGAAAAATAATAAAAATATCTAAACTGGTACCCCACCAAACTGGTGGGATTAAACGACTGACCTGATAAATCAAAACGTCAAGATCACAGGGGTCTTGATCTACCAATAAAAAAAACCGGCCTGTGATAGACCGGTTTTCGATTCATTAAATCATATCAGCAAAATCTATTTCATCTTGCGCTTCATGCCCAGCAGTTTCCAGCCGGAGGGCAAAACCAGCGAGGCAACGGCTATCTTTATAACTGCGCCTGCTGCAAACGGATACAACCCGAACTGCAGAACCATATCGGTTCCAACATAAACCGAAAGCCAGGCAAGCCCTGCCAGGTAGATGGCAATCGTGCCGAGAACCATCGCCAGAACAGTTGAGACCACATAGCGGTCCCAGCCTTTTTCAGCCAGCAACCCAACGATATAAGCGGCCGCCACAAATCCCAGAAGGTAACCGCCGGTAGGTCCGGCAAGATGGGCAAATCCGGCGGTGCCTGCTGCAAATACCGGCAGTCCCATCGCTCCCTGGGCTAAGTATGTCAGCACGCTAAGGCTTCCCCGTCGTCTGCCCAGCATAGCGCCGACTAACAGCACCGCCAGAGTCTGTCCGGTAATCGGAACCGGGCTTATCGGCAGATACACCGCCAGTTGCGAGGCTAACGCTATCACTGCGGAACCGGCCAAGATCAAGACTACATCGTAAAGCAGAGCATGTTTTTTAACGGCAGGTCGAAGAATATCAGCGTAGGCATAAGATGTCATTAAACACTCCTTCAAATCAGTTTAAAATTCAAGCCTCATTTTCAATCACAAAACCCTATATATATTATAGCTGTCTGCCGCACAAGCATATTTTAAATTAAGATAAATTTTGTTTGGATTTTTGTTTAGTTGGAACACCCATCCTCCCGGACAGAGGCAAGCTCTGCCCCTACGATAATACGATATTAAACAAGCGGGTGGAATGCTCCATATAAATATTTTAAACGATTATCAAATGATGATTAAAATCTCAGTATATCGACTTTGGTCTGGCCGGCTAAATAAACATAACCACCGGCGGCGGTTATATCATTGGTAGTTTCGTTGATTATATAACTGCTAACAAGATCAAGCGAACTGCCGCTGGAATAATCGAGCGCCATCGCGCCGCCGTTTGAGGCTCCCCTCGATATGAATACAATCGAATTGATCGCAAATACTCCTGTAATACCCGAGGCTATAGAATACCCGGCTACTTCTATCAGATTAGAGAGATTTGCAGTTGACAGCATAGCCAGTTTAGTGGAGGTGCCGACAAAGACATAATCTGCGGTTGCCGATACCGACTGGCACGATCCATCAAAAGATGCATAGCGCGACAGCACGGACGGTGATGCCGGCTGAGATACATCGACCACAGTAAGACCGTTGACATCAAGAACAAAAACTATATCACCCACTGCATCAACATCCTTAACCTGGCCGTCGGTGATAGGAAGACGATAGATCGGGTTGATGTTGCCGCCTGATATCGAGGCAATCTGAAGAGCGTCGTAATCGGCGATATAAACCATGCTGCCCGACACCTTGATATTCCAACTGAGTCCGGGGGTATTAAAAGAGCCTTCCGCCATGACAGTATCGGGATCGGAAACATCAAAGAGCTGAACCCCGTTGTCGCCATCTGCCAGTACCAGGTGAGGAGAATCTGAATCAACCCCCTGTGCATTTCCAGGCGAGTAGTATCTGTACATCTCCGAAGGCGAACCCGGGTTTGAAACATCAATAACATACATGCCATCACCGCCGACAGCAACATAAAGATGGCCTCCCTCCGTGGCCACCCTTACCCCGGGGCTGGAAAGTGAAAAAGTGGAGATATAAACAAACTCACCCGGTTGACCATCAACAACGGTAACGGTTACCGTGTTTGATACATATGATGTCGAATTGACATGGGCAACGGCTTTTAGCTGATGCTGTGAGTTGTCGCTGTAAACGGATGTATCCCACTCATACGTATATGGCGATGATGCATCCGAGGAAACCGAATCGTCATCGACATAAAAATCGACCCGATCAAATGTATAACCGGCGCTCGCAGAAGCCTGAACGGTTACTGTGCCGGAGACTATGGCGCTGTCAGCCGGTGAGGTAATGGTTATCGGCAAGGGCCTGATAACCGTTACAAAAACCGTATCGGATGAATAAACCTTGATCGTGTCATAAGCCTTTGCCTGCAGAAAATGTTGTGAACTGTCGCTGTAGATATCGGTATCCCACAGGTATTCATAGGGAAGAGTTGAATCGGAAAAAAGCGAATCACCATCGACATAAAAATCAACCCGTAAAAAGGTGAAGCCATCGCCAACTATGGTACGGACATTTACAGTCCCGTAAACCGATGAATTGTCGAGCGGCGAGCTTATGGTTATCGGGTCTTTCAAGGTTGGTTTGACTACTGTTACTCTCACGGTGACAGAAACATAAGATGATGTGTCATCGAAAGCCTTCGCCATTAATGTATGTTCTGAACCGTCAGCATAAATTGAGGTGTCCCACTCGTAAGTAAAAGGATAAGTTGCGTCTGAGTAAACAGAGTCGCCATCCACATAAAAGTCAACTCTGTTAAGGCTGTAACCGGCGCCGACTTCAGTTGTAACTGTAACAACGCCGGAAACATCTGCAAGGTGTTCCGGTGACGTGATGGTTATTGGATAGGAATCCGGAGGTTCTGTTACATCGGAGTCGCACGTAAAAAACAACGCACCTGCACAAAATCCCAATATCGCAATCTTTTTCATATATTAATATTATCGGATATACAGCAATAATTTCAAGAGGAAAATTGCAGTTATTACGGATTATTTTACAGATAGCAGATAAAGGAGCTTTTAGCCATCATTTTTTATTTCAAATACGATCAAATGCCTGTCTTTGGTACTCACAAAGAGCCTTTTGCCATCTTTTGAAAATGTCGCGCCCAGGGCTTCGGAATTGAGCTGATGTTCCCCCTTATGGTTGCCATAAAAGTCGAAAAATTTCACAGTTTTATCGAACGATGAGGTAGCCACCAGTTTATCATCAGGCGAGAATGAGATTCCAACCGCCCGCTTTTTATGCCCATGGATAACGTTAGTTTCGTTTTCATTAAAATTGATAAACCTCAGCGAGCCGTCCTCACATGATGACACCAGTTTGCCATTATTCTTAGAAAAACTAACGCCATAGACCGGACCGGGATGATCATAGACGAATTTAGTCTGCATCGGTATATTGAATAGATACAGCTTTCTATCGGCACAGGCGGCCGCGAGAAAATTATTGTTGGCTGACCAGTCAAGACAATAGATTCTGTTTTTAGGGCTTTGCAGGGTGGCGATATAGTTGCAGGCTATATCAAACAGAAATATCCGGCCATCATCCTGACCAGCCGCCAAAATCGGCACATCAGGCGCATAACATACCGACTCGACACTCCGATCAAACCGATCAAATAACGCCAGAAGGTTTCCGGTTGGCGACCAGATCCGGACTGTCTTATCCGCAGAACCCGAAACTATCGTCCTGCCATCCGAAGCAAAAGCAATGGAGTGAATCATTTCTTTATGCCCCTTAAGCTTTTTGAATACATTACCCTGTAAGTCGCACAGTTGCACTATATTAGATTCGGAATGAAAAGAAAGAGCCAGGAATTCACTATCTGGACTGACGCCAATCTGCCAGCATGCCTCGCTGACACCCTCAATTTTGTGAAGTTCTTCAAGTTTTATCAAAAAACACTCCCGGTCTTTATTTAATGTTTCGGATGAAAGGGAAAATAGCTTTAAGAAGAAAAAAATAATGTTGAGAGGATGTTACAATTAAATTTAATCTTTTGTTATGTAATCAAAAACGCCCTGAATACTCTTTCGCTTTTCGATTTTCAGCATCTTACGTAAGCCGCTTGCGTACACAGTGTTTCCCACCAGTAGGGTTTCACGAAAATTGCGGTACCCAAAATTCCCCAAGGTATGATAAGCCACCCACTGGGCAAAACCCTCGGCATCCTCAAGCGACATATTGTTCGGGCAGTTCTCGGCGGCCCAGGCATGGGCAATTTCATGAGGGATAACCTGGTATAGGTCTTTCTTACGCAAACCATACAGGATATAAATCTCGAAGGTGTCATTAAATCGGTAAAATAGACCGTTTATATCTCCTGAGATCCCCTCGGATTTCTGTTTGATAAAATCCTGTCCCTGAAGAGTGTATTTTATCTTATGTTTAATTTTCATCCCCAGCACCGATTCCAGATGAGTGAGTATCTTATGTTTTATCGAGCTGACTTTTTGCGGGCTAAAATAAGCCTCTTTGTAGCAGGCCTGGCAAAGAATGCGGTTGTCATCCAATCTCATACTGTTTTTCCCGGTTGGAGCGCCGCAATCAGCGCATTTCGGGTAACGCGAGACACAATTCTGACAATATTTCTTGGCATTGTCGCCATCAAACCAGGAGTATCTTCCTTCGATTGGCACACCACAGATAAAACAAAAAGCGGCCTGATTATAACAGTTCTGGCAGATGAGTTTATTGCCGGCTTTAATCAGGTTTTTATCAGGACGGCCGCACATGTCGCATAGCGGCATAGTCTTTAAGCACTTTTCACATAACCGCAAATCGATTTCAGGGAAATATGTGCTTCGACCAACTATCGGTTTCTTGCAGTTATCGCATTTGTCGAGCTTGATAAGACAATTACGGCAGATATTTTTACCGTCAATTTTTACAAGCGAGACTGACGGCTTACCGCAAATAGAGCATTTCCTATTATTATCCATGCAGGATAAGCAATAAACTGTACCATCATCGAATTTGACATATTGACCGGTGATCGATTTGCCGCACAACGAACATTTCGAATCGGCTCTTACAATACCGGGGATTGTAAGAGCCAATATTAGAGAAAAAATGAGCAGACGTTTAGTCATGACAGTTTATTAACTTTAAGCAGTTTAATATATTCCAGCGATGTCTTCAGGTCCTTTTCGGAATAGACCTCAATTATCATCTCGATATTCAGACTACTGAATATATCTATAAAGGATATAATATCAAGGCTGCCGGCGCCCAGCGGTAAATGACTTCTGCCGCCGTTAACATCGTGAATGTAAGCCAGCTTGATGAATTTAAGTATGTCCTTAATAAAGCTGGCCATACGGTTTTCGACGGTTTTATTATGACGGTCCCTGGAGCGCATATAGCCGATATCCCAAACCAGACCGGTAAAAGGGATTTTCAAGAACCTGTCTATGACACTGATAACCTGATCGTTGAAGTTATAAGTATTTTCCAGAAGCAGATGTATCCGCCGGGCTGCATATACAGCCAGTCTTGAAACCGAATCATAAAACCTTTCAAAATAAGATTGAGGGATATTCATTGAAGCCTATCAGGTTTTCTACTTTGCCGACAGATTGTTCACCTTGGCGATTAATCAAGTTTTCCTTTCCCGTTTCTTGGCGGCCGGGAACAAGACATTATTCAGGATAAGACGATAACCGGGAGAGTGTTTATGAAGACGAAGATCCGTGAGAGGATCGCCGATAAAATGCTGGTAGTCCTCGGGATCGTGTCCGCCTAAGAAAGTATAAGTACCTCGGCCATAATTGCCGTGAATATACTTCGCCTCATTTAATCCCTCGGTTTCAGCTAATATTGTCACATGCTTTTTAACCAGGTCTTTCCTGTAACCGGTACACTGTCCCCAGAAACCATTAACGACTGGAACATGGTTCTGAACCAGCATTGTCGGTACCGGGTCGTATTTGGCTGAAAAATCAAACAGGGTAAAATAATCGGCTTCGGGCGTCATGCGCCGCCCGCCGCGTAATGGGGTGGTATCGATATCGGAATGTTCATAGATTACCGGATTAAGTATAACTGTGAAGTTTTCAAAAGCGAAACACCGAGAATAATCAAGCTTGTTCTGGCAATCAGGGTCGACAGGGTCAGTGTCGAACTCGGCCGGAACAATATCGGTATTATAAGCGGCCTGGGCGATATCATAGGTGTCGGTTGCCGAACACATGGCAAACAAAAACCCGCCCCGACTAACATATTTTTTTATCTCTGAAGAAACCGCTAATTTAAGCGACGAGACCTTCTTATAGCCGAGATCGCGGGCAGTTGTTTCGGAAAGCGCTTTGATCTGTTTATACCATTTGGTGTTGCGGTAAGCGGCGTAAAACTTGCCATACTGGCCGGTGAAATCCTCATGGTGAAGGTGAAGCCAGTCATAATCGGCTAATCGACCCAGGAGAACCTTGACATCCCAGAGAACATCGAATGGTATCTCGGCATATTCCAGAGCCAGGTTTACTGCATCATCCCAGGGCTCGTTCTTCGAAAACGGCGGCGCGTAAATGACTATTTTCGGGGCTTTCTCCAACAATACCGTTTCCATATTGTTTTCCTCAATAGTCGCTTTAATCTGCGCCTCCTGACCGCCGCTGATAATTTCATATTTCACCCCTCGAAGATGACACAGCTCTTCGATTTGGGGTAAATTATCAGCCATAAAAGAACCGCCGCGGTAATTTAAAAGCCATTCGACATTCTGACCGTATGTTAAACACCAGTATGCCACACCGTAAGCTTTAAGATGGTCAGTCTGGGAAAAATCCATCGGTATCAAAAGCTTCTGCGCCGATAGCTGTGCCGGAAAAAATAGAAACATCGCGAGCAGCAAAATTGACAATGATTTTTTCATAAGTATCTCCCTGCAGATAATATCGTCAAATTGATCGTACTTATTAAAAAGAGATCAAAATCCAATATTTTAAGTTAACATAAACAACACATTTAATATATTTATACTCGGCTGTATCGCAAGAGTTTTACTTAAGATTTAATCCATATTATTCACAAATCTTAACATGTATTGGCATCCGCCATAGGCGGATTCTTCTGCCAGGGCTGTCGGAAGTTGCTTCCAACAGCGCAAAACAGGGTTGCGGCCGGATAAAACCAACCGCCTGCTTTCCATATCCTTGTTGGTGCATGAGGACATACACCAACCACTAACCGGGCATTATTGTCCCTCAGCAGTGTAGGTCGAAACCCCTGCGGTTTCGACAAGATATTATCTGTCGGAAGTAACTTCCGACAGCACAAAAATAGAGATACAGCACCAAAATAGAGATATTCAGAAATATTTTATAAACTTAAAAGCCCTGAGCGTTAACGTCGGAGACCCGTCAGGGACCTATGGACTTTCCAGTCGGGCCAATTTTGTCAATAATCAGACAGTGTATTACTTCATTGTGTAGTCTGTTTTACCCAGAGCGGCGTGAGCGGCGGCCAGACGAGCAATCGGTACTCGGTAGGGTGAACAACTGACATAGTCAAGTCCAAGCTGATGGCAGAACTCTATCGATGAGGGATCGCCGCCATGTTCGCCGCAGATACCGAGTTTGATATTTTCATTGGTTGACCGAGCTTTTTCGACTGAAATCTTCATCAGGCTTCCCACGCCGTTTATGTCGATACTGATAAACGGATCTTTTTTGAGAATACCTTTTTCGAGATATACCTTGATGAACTTGGCGGCATCATCGCGTGAATAACCGAATGTCATCTGGGTAAGGTCATTGGTGCCGAATGAGAAAAAATCGGCTACCTCGGCTATCTTATCAGAAGTAATTGCGCCGCGTGGTATCTCAATCATCGTACCAACCGTATAATTAATTTTATTCTTGTAATGTCTCATTACTTCTTCGGCAACCTGCACGACAATGTTTTTCTGATTTTTCAACTCTTCGATAGTACCTACAAGCGGTATCATAATTTCAGGTAATGGAATCTTCTTTTTAGGATTTTTGGCAATCTCACAGGCGGCTGTGATAATCGCGCGAGCCTGCATTTCAGTAATCTCCGGGTAAGTAATTCCCAAACGGCAGCCTCGATGACCCATCATCGGGTTAAATTCAGTAAGTTCATCCAGCCGGCTGAGGATTTTTTCCTTAGCTTTGACATCATCTTCCCACGCCCCTGAGTTCCTTAACTTTTCGATCTCCTTAATAACTTCCTGCTTATCGGGTAAGAACTCATGTAAAGGCGGGTCAATTGTCCTGATCGTAACCGGCCGATCCCCCATGGCTTCGAATATTCCCTTAAAATCTTTTATCTGGAGCGGCAGAAGCGCATCCAATGCTTCTCGACGTTCGAGTTCATTATCGGCAAGTATCATTTTTTGAACGACAGGAATTCTATCGGGTGCGAAAAACATATGCTCTGTCCGGCATAACCCGATACCCTCCGCTCCGAACGCTATAGCTGTTTTCGAATCTTGAGGAGTGTCTGCATTTGCACGTATTTTCAAAGAACGAACATCATCAGCCCAACTCATGAACGTGGCGAACTCTCCGGAAAGTTCAGGTTCGATTGTATTTACTTCGCCGGTCATAACCTCGCCGGTCGCGCCGTTAAGGGTGATAATATCTCCTTCCGAGATAACATTTTTGCCGGTAATGAACTTTCTGTCGACCTCATAAACCTTGATTTCTTCAGCGCCGGCAATACAGCATTTGCCCATGCCTCTGGCCACTACTGCCGCATGCGAGGTCATCCCGCCGCGCGATGTGAGAATGCCCTCGGCAACGTTCATGCCATGAATATCATCAGGATTGGTCTCCTGCCGGACAAGGATAACCTTCTTGCCGGATTCGGCATACCGAACGGCATCATCAGCAGAAAAAACCGCCATTCCGGAGGCGGCACCCGGTGAGGCGGCCAGCCCTTTAGCAATAATGGTTGGCTTCGCCTTGGGATCAATACGCGGATGTAAAAGCTGTTCAAGAGAATCCGGTTCGACTCTTAACAACGCCTCTTTCTTGGAAATAAGCTTCTCTTTGACCATATCGACCGCAATTTTGACTGCCGCCGCGGTGGTTCTTTTGCCGGTGCGAGTCTGAAGCATGTAGAGTTTACCCTCCTGAATAGTGAATTCGAAATCCTGAATATCGCGATAATGATTTTCCAATTTCGTTGTTATTTCTTTAAGCTGTTTATAAACCTTAGACATTTCTTTGGCCAGTTCGAAGATATGACGGGGCGTTCTGATGCCGGCTACTACATCCTCGCCCTGCGCATTAGTCAGGTATTCGCCATAGAACTCTTTCAGCCCGGTGGAGGGGTCACGGGTAAAACCGACACCGGTGGCTGAATTATCACCCATGTTGCCAAAAACCATTGCCTGAACATTGATCGCAGTCCCGAGATCGCCGGGAATATCATTGAGCTTACGATAGGTAATAGCCCGAGGATTGTTCCACGATCGGAATACGGCATCACGAGACATCTGAAGCTGAGTATTAACGTCCTGAGGGAAATCCTCGCTGGTTTTATTCTTAACTTTTTCTTTGTATTTTTTAATAATGTATTTAAGATCGTCGATTGTTAATTCAGTATCGAGTTTAATCTTCTGCTTTTTCTTCCGTTTTTCCAGGATATCCTCAAATTCACTCTTATCAATCCCCAGTACAACATTACCGAACATCTGGATAAACCGGCGATAACTGTCGAATACAAATCGTTCGTTATCGGTTTTCTTGATAAGTCCCTGCATGGTTTCGTTATTGAGTCCAAGGTTCAGCACAGTATCCATCATGCCGGGCATGGAGAACTTTGCCCCGGAACGCACCGATAGCAAAAGCGGATTTTTTGGATTGCCGAATTTCTTGCCGGCAAGTTTTTCTATATGTTCAAGGCCTTTCTTCATTTGAGGCTTAAGCTCTTGCGGTATCGTCATATTATTCTGATAATAGAGATTGCAGGTATCAGTATTGATTGTAAAGCCGGGCGGCACCGGGATTCCAATATTGGTCATCTCGGCCAGGCCGGCGCCTTTTCCGCCAAGGATGTCTTTCATATCGCCTCGGCCTTCAGCCTTTTTGCCGCCAAACAGATAAACCAGCTTTCCTGCTTTTACAGAAACCTCAGCTTTTTCCGGGGAAGCTTCACGCTCAGCTTTTTTAACTACTTTTTTGGCCGGGGACTTAGCTTTTTTAATGGTTTTCGCTATTGCTTTTTTGGCAGTCTTTTTACCGTTAACTTTCTTTTTCGTAGTTTTGACCGCTTTTTTTGCTTTTTTCTTTTTTGCTGCCATTTCTGCTCCTTGTATGACAAATCAAACATTATCTGAAAAAGTTGAGCCTCATTATACATATGTTATCGGCTAAATGCAAGCGGATTAAACGGCTATAAGCTCTAATGATACAATTATTAACATCTTAATCCGAAAAACGCCAAAAAGGACCAGTTAACTTATTGTTAGTAAGAAGGTTAATATTAACAAGTATTACGGGCAGTTTTTACTGGATAAATAATGATATTAAGCAAAGTGTATTAATAAATCCTCTACAAGCCTGCCCCGATTATTCTTGTTCACATTTATAACCTCAACGCCCGCATACCGTTTCAGCCGGTCGCAAAGCGGATGAGGTTTGAAAAGAATCGTTGCCAGTAAGTTTATTTGGCTGTTGAAAAGCTCTATCAATATGTCTTTAGATTTTGCAGAATAAAGCTCCATTTTGCCTATCTCATCAATTACGATCAGGTTGTTTTGCCTTATGCCTGTTTCCAGTTCCGGTAGAGCCAGTCTTTCGAAAGCATCGATATTGACGCCATATTTACTTACTCTGTACTTTGATTTGATATCGATATGAGACAATATTTCTTTTTTGGATGGCTCAGAAAAGGTCTCGATCTCGAAACCGACTCTTTGTCCAGCTTCCCTGATCTCATTGGTGAAAAATCCATAAACTGGAACATCAAGCCTGTCGACAACCTTTCTGATGAGCGTTGTCTTGCCGCACCCCGGAAGGCCGGTAAGCAGGATTTTATGATTTGACCGCACTGACATATTGATAAGTCATTTTCTCGAGGACTTCACCGCCTGGATAGTTTCTCTTAATAATCTCTTCATACTCTTTTAAAAACCTCGGCAGCACCTCCGGAGAAAGAGCATCCCCGATATATGATTTGGAACGCTGCAGTTTAAGGTAATCAGGTATGGAATATTTTTGTACACAATCTGTTATAAAGCTATCTGATTTGCAGAAACCGCCATGTTGATCAAGAATTTTCTGCCAATTGTATTTTAAATTAACATATTCATGGTCAGGATTATACTTCTTAATCAGTTCATCCATTTTCAACTGATGACCTGTATGCGGTCGTTTGCGATAGTACCAGACTATGGCCAGCCCACCGCCAGGTTTGATTACTCTGTTTATCTCAAAAAGAGCATTTTCAAAATCGAACCAGTGAAAAGCCTGACCTGCAAAAACCGCATCAAATGACCCTGTCTTAAACGGCATAATCTCGGCTTTACCGGAGGATGTAAACAGCCCTTTGCAATGCTTAAGCATCACAAGAGAATAGTCAAGGCCAAAGACAATTGCATTTGTCAGTTTTTGAATCTGCCGTCCAAGGTTGCCGGTACCGCAGGCTAAGTCTAATACCAGGCTTTTGTTATCGAGGCCAAATTTCTTTATTAACAGAGACAGCAAATCTTCTGGATAACCAGGCCGATAGCGAGCATAATCATCGGCAAATTTTTCGAAAAGCATGAAATAATTATAGCTACAGCCAGTATCGATGTAAACCGATTTTTATTGAATAGATTTTCAAAAAGTGTTAATTTTTAAGCTTTAATAGGAGTGCTCATAGGGAGGATGATATTTTCATTATTGAGAGCAGTTGGAGATAAAGAGCTGTTTTAAAAATAAAACGTAAAAATAAGGAGAGTTGTAAATGAAGCCGATTATTACAGGAATAGTTTTTTTATCTCTTTTAACCGGTGCGGCTTTTGCCCAGCCGCTGGGCGAGGTAGTTGGCACAACCTATTATCCTCAGCAAACTCTCGCCTCTGCGGGGCATCGTATCGCAGTGTGTGATGACAGCTCAATTCATGTGTGCTGGACGAACCTGTTGGGCTGGCCGTATCCGCCGGCGCCTCGTCATATTTATATCAACTGGCGAAACCCTGAGGGCGTTTGGAATCCGAATGGTTTTGAAGGCCAGGTCAGTAGTGATTCACCGTCAGGTTACGCTAAAATGGATGTTATCTACGGCAACCGCGGCGCTATAGTCTACCATTCTGCCGGCGGTTCATATCCAACCTATGTAACGGTATCTGTAGATTATGACCCTCCTGGTGATGGCTTTTTTGATCACTATAATCCCCCTGATGAAATATTCCCTCAGAATCCCGACAGTCCGGGGCGATGTTACTGGCCCGATATTAACGTTGACCGCAATGATAACATGCATATCGTGATGACCGAACTCACCGATCGTCGACCTTGTAGACTGTGCTATACCAACTCAACTGATGGCGGCAGTTCCTGGTCTGAGGTTGCTTTAATAGATACGGTTATGTATCCTACTGCAATAGTAGTATCCTCTCCCGTATCAGACAGGGCGGCTGTATGCCATCTTATCCCGAATGATACTATGAGCCAATCTAATAACGAGGTTTGTTGCTATATTGCCGAGGATGGTTTGACCTGGGATTGGATATACGGCCGAATTCAAATTACCGATTACGAGAACTCCGGCTCTGACCATCGTGCAGTCGGTGGAGTGGAGGCGATTTTCGATTATGATGATAACTTGCATGTGGCCTGGACCACTATTGCCGATAGCATAACCTGGTTATGGCATTATGACGAGAACTCTGAAACAATCTCCCTCATTGCCAATAATCCCGATACTATAGGGCTCTCGATGAATCAAGTTTCACTAAGCAGGTTGGAATACCCGCAAATATTAATTGCTTTGTGGTGTCAGTATGCTGAGAGCGATACCAATTTCATGGGCGGCTACAATGGCGACCTGTTTCTAAGCCACTCTTTTAATGGAGGTTCAACATGGTCATGGCCGGAAAATATTACTTACACCCGATCGCCGGGTTGTACGCATTGCAATTGTGAAAGTGAGATATTCCCCAGCGCCGAGGAGGATGCAGGATTAACTCCTGATGGCGGATTCCCTTATCTCACGTACATATATGATCCTTTTATTGACTGGGATCTAAGCTGCACATGTTCGGTTATGTTCCTTGGACCTGAACATCTAACAGATATTGCTGATAACCGGATAGTTAAGCCGAACCGTATCTTACTTGCCCAGAACTACCCCAACCCGTTCAACGCGTTAACTACAATCAAATATACTCTGCCAAAAGACTCGGATGTAATTATTAATATCTATGACTTACTTGGCCGAAAAATTGAAACATTGGTCTCAGCATTGAAGCAGCTTGGCAAACATTCACTTGTCTGGGATGCAGAGGAATTTTCATCAGGGATGTATTTTTATAAGATTGAAGCCGGTAAGTCTGTGCTGACAAAGAAGATGCTGTTATTAAGATAGAGTGTCCCCTTTCGCCATGCTATGTAAAGGGATACAGCCACCTGCAGATTTTGCTTGACTCACCCAACTAATATAGGTATATTTTATTAAGTTTAATAAATGGAGGTATAGGATGCGTTCAATTTTGGCGGCAAGTTCTTTGCTATTTGCGATTTTATTGCATAATCCCTGCTTGTGTCAGGATAGCTGGGATTTGGAGATGGTCGGCGAGGCGATGTACGACGGGCGCCTAGCAAATTACTACACACACAATAACTGTCTATATATTGCAACTTCTAGGAGTAATCCGCAGAGGGGTCTTTTTACAGTTGTTGACATTTTGGAACCAGGGCATCCTCACAGGATAAGTACAGTCTATGAGGATAATAGTATCAGAGATTTTTTGGTTATAGACAGTCTGCTTTACATGGCAACATCCGGAGGTGGAGTTGTCATTTATAATGTTCAAGAACCATCGTCACCAATGGAAATAGTAAGATTTGAAGAGAACCGCGGTTTTGGCATAATGAAAAGATATAATAACTATATTGCATCAAGCTATGCCTCAATCAACATTATAGATATCCAGAATCCTTTTAATCCTGAAGTAGTCTGTGAAATCAGTACCAGCTACCCTACTTCTATTTGCGACTTTGATTTTTACGGAAACTATTTATTGTTAACTGAAGCTAACTATCCACCATTTTATGGTAGTTACTTAGAGGTCTATGATATTTCCGATTTTTCCAATCCCATTCAGGTTTATAGCGCCTGCCTTGATTCAACGTTCAATTTTTTCTTCCAACTCAAAGTAATTGACAATTACTTCTATTTATATGGTAGTGTCAATGGCATACAAATCTATGACATTACCGATCCATCCGAACCTCAATTGGTTGACGTGACTTTTGAAGAATGTTTTATTAAGGATATTGAAATACACAATAACCATCTTTTTGCCGGAACATTTGATAATCATTTATTGACTATAGACGTTTCTGAACCTGCAATTCCTGTTATTACTAATGAGTACCCAACGCAATCATATCCACGTAATTTACGTGTATCAGAGGATAACCTTTATTTTTCTACAAATGCCGGTGACATAACATTTCTTGATATAAGCAATCCAGATTCCCCGATACTTGACGGAAGATATATACCTGGTACAAACACCTGGGGTGTGACAAAGTGGGAAAACTATGTTTACCTGGCTGCATCTTATGGTGGGTTCCGGGTTGTAGATGTCAGCGATCCAAGCGACCCGGTTGGAGTTAATTACTTTTACTCCTCAGAGCAAACGCACAATGTTTTTATTGATGAGGGTTTGCTTTTTATAGCTGATAATTATGCCGGTGTTTTAATCTTTTCTCTCGACGACCCCTTAAATCCGGAATATTTATCATCCGTCTTCACCGCATCAAATGTTAGTGATATGTACGCTTCAGGGAATTTACTTTATATAGTCAATAGTGATGGTTTCAGAATTGTCGATATCTCTGATCCTGCCAATCCAATAATAGTCGCACATTATCCTTCAGATAACCACAACAATTTTTACATGTCTATTATTGCGCGTGATAACTATGTCTATACTGCGGAAAGATACGAAGGCGTGTGTGTTTATGACATAACCGACCCCTCTAATCCTGCGCTGGTCACATGTTATGATGAGGCGAATTATCCGCACGACTTCTACATCAGGGATAACATTCTATATGTAGCCGATTGGGGGAATGGGCTTTTAACCCTCGATATATCAAATCCATCTAATCCGGTTTTCATGGGGCTGGGTGCATGCAATGAGGCGTTTGGAATATGGGTGGATGGGAACATTGCCTACGTTGCCGATAGAGAATCCGGAATCAAGGCGTATGATATAACAAATCCCTATTCTGTTCAATTGGTCGGTTTTTATGATGACGAGGATTATTGCAACGAAGTCTATGCCAAAAACGATACAGTCTATGTTGCGGCCTGTAGCGGGGGCTTATGGATATTACACTATGATGAAAGCTTGGGTATTGAGAATATTCCTTCAATGCCCGAAAAATTTATTTTATCTCAGAACTATCCTAATCCGTTTAATGCGGTAACAACAATCAAATATACTCTGCCAAAAGAATCGGATGTAATTATTAATATTTATAACCTTCTCGGCCGCAAAATAGAAACGCTTATAGATGTCAATCAGCCTGCCGGAATACATTCACTTGTCTGGGATGCAGAGGAATTTTCATCAGGAATGTATTTTTATAAGATTGAAGCCGGTGAGTTTGTGCAGACAAAGAGAATGTTGCTATTAAAATAGAGTTTTGTGGATGGCGGCCTGCCCGGCCAGGGACGTCTTGTCTGCCATCATATAGATTAGATAAAAAAGCTGGGGCACGAGGACGTACACCAGCCACTATAAATTATATCTAACCTTTATACCTTGAAAATGCTGCCCGCTCATAGTATCCTGTAATTTTGATAAGGAGGATACTGTGCTTGAAAGCCTTGATCTGTCGGTTCTTTATTTCTGCAACCGCAACCTGGTAAACCCGGTTTTCGATTTTTTGTTCGTATCGTTTTCCAATTCCAGCGTCTTTTTATGGCCCCTGGTTGTTGTGATATTTATTCTTCTCTGGAAAGGCGGAACAAGAGCGATTCTGGCAGTGATTCTTGTCATAATATGTATTGCTGTTATAGATCCATCCACCCACTATATTTTAAAAAAGCTGTTTGGCCGGTTACGACCGTGTCATACGCTTGATGATTTGCGTATGATAATCGGTTGCGGCGGTCTTTACGGTTTCCCCTCCAACCATGCCGCTAATTCGTTTGCGGCGGCGGCAGTTTTATCTTTGTTTTTTCGCCGTTACACGGTGATTTTCGCGGCGATGGCAATATTGATCAGCTTTTCCCGGGTATATCTTGGCAAGCATTACCCCACCGATGTTTTCGCGGGGGCTGTTTGGGGAATAGCGGCGGCCTTTCTGATTGTGTACATAACCAAAAAAATCCTATGGAAATTATGTCAAGATAGATATCTTGAAAAATATAGAAATGAATTTCATGGAGCTTTAAGATGGAAGACCGGTCAGAAATAACAATCGATGGCAAGACGATACATTGCTGTCAGGGAGATATAACCGACTCGGATGCCGACTCGATAGTTAACGCCGCCAACAATCATCTCTGGATGGGTTCGGGAGTCGCCGGCGCTATCAAACGTAAAGGCGGACAGTCGATAGAGGATGAAGCTGTCAAGAAGGGGCCGATTCAGATAGGCGAGGCGGCGGTCACGAAAGCCGGCAAGTTGAAAGCAAAGTATGTAATCCATGCCGCCGCCATGGGGCAGGACCTTGTTACCAGCGAGGAGTATATCAAAAAGGCGACACGCAACAGCCTGAAGCAAGCCGAAGACCTTAATCTGGAATCTGTCGATTTCCCCGCTCTGGGCACCGGAGTAGGCGGCTTCTCACTTAAAAAGTGCGCTAATTTGATGATTAACGAGACCCTTAATTTTTTGAAAATATCATCAAGTCTGAAAAAAGTCGGTTTTGTTCTATTTGATCAGTTGGGCTATCAGACATTTTTATCTGAAATGGAAAAATTGTCGAGCGCATGAATATTTGACGGCGCTCCAAATTAGCTGTCGGGAGGGGCACCCGACAGCATTAAAAATAACCTGCGTGTCCAATGATATTAACTTTCTATAGTTGCGTTTGACATCATAATAGCAAAAATATATATTATACCTCCATGAGTATAACAAAGACAAAAAATAAAACAATCGAAATAAGCTCGGATAAGTGTGACGCCTGTACCGGCAAGTGCTGTCGCTACACGTTAGTCGATTTGCCGACTCCCAGAAGCAGGCTTGATTTTAACAATTATGCCTGGTACTTAGCCCATGAGGCTACAACTATATATTATGACGAGAAGAAATGGTATCTGGCGGTCAATACCAAATGCCGCTATCTCGATGAAAATAACCGATGCATCATCTATGAAAAGCGCTTTGAGGCATGTCGTGATCATACCGACGAAAACTGCGAGTTCGATTCGGATTATGTGGCTGATAAAGTTTTCACAGACCCATTTAAGCTTATAGCATTTGGCGAGAAACGCTTCAGAAAAATGGGGAAAAAGAAAGCAAGACGTAAGATAACTTTGAAAAAATAGTATAATCTAATACCTTGCTGACCCATAAAAGCGCATGAATTCATTGATGTTTTATAATTTATATTACTATCAGATGAGTCTATCTGTCAGAACAAAATAATCCTGTCAGGAAGGTGTTCCTGTTAGCGTGGAACAATAGTAAAATTGAAAACCTTCAATGACTCCCAATAATAGCTATCATTCCTCCTAATTTGTTGAAAATAATATCTATAGAAAACTAACCTGACAACAGTTCAAAGTAATAGCGACAATTCAAGGTCGTAATTTGAATGATTATAAGCCAGTGAAAATATACGCCAGAGCTTGTGAAAAATGTCGCTTGACTCATTAAGCAAAATTTATATTATAGTCTATTGACAATAAATTAAAACAACCTGGAGGAAAGATGTCTTTTAATAAAATTAGCGGCCAGAAGCTGAGCCTGGGGTCTCGACGGGGAGTTTATATCGACATTTCCAGTTATTCTGACCAACAAGCTGTAATTAACGATGAAACAATAAAGGCTTTGGAGAAATTCGATCTCTGGTATCGAACATTATGCTCGATGCTTTATAATTTCGCGTCAAGCGGCCACCCGGGTGGAAGTATATCCTCGGGTCATATGGTGGCCTCGGTGATTATCGAAACCATGGATTACAATTTCAGCGATCCGGATCAGCCTGAGGCAGATTTAATCAGTTATGCCGCCGGTCATAAGGCGCTGGGGCTTTATGCAATGTGGGCGTCCCGCAATGAAATGGTCCGTATCAGCAAACCGGAACTGCTTCCCGATCCAGCCAAACAGCTTCGGCTTGAGGACATGCTTGGTTTTCGCAGAAACCCGACTCATAATACTCCGCTATTCAAAAAGTACAATGCCAAACCGCTGGATGGTCATCCGACACCTATGACGCCATTTTTAAAGCTTGCCACAGGCGCCTCAGGAGTGGGTGTGCCCTCCTCATTTGGGCTGGCATTGGGCGCGCTTGACAGGTTCGGCAAAGACGCTCCCAAAGTACATGTAATAGAGGGTGAGGGCGGCATGACGCCCGGTCGAGTCTCCGAATCATTAGCCGCTGCCGCCACCGCCCAGATAAAAAACCTGATCATGCATATCGACTGGAACCAGGCTTCAATTGATTCCAATCGTGTTTGCCGTGAGGGTGACCAGCCGGGCGAATATGTTCAATGGAATCCACTGGAATTCTTCTACCTTCATGATTGGAACGTTATCTGGGTTCCTGATGGCTTTGATTTCAGGGCGATAATTCTGGCCCAGCAAATTGCCAAGGAGGGAATAAATGACCAGCCGACGGCTATAGTTTATAAAACGATCAAAGGCTGGAAATACGGTATGGAGGGGAGAATCTCTCATGGCGCCGGTCATAAGTTCTGTTCGGAGGGTTACTATGAATCGGTGGCCGAATTTGAAAAAGCGTTTAACATACAGTTGCCCCGTCATAAAAGCCAGAAGACCACTGAAGAGATCGAACGGCTTTATTATGACAACCTGATGGTTTTACGGGATATCGCCGAGCGCGAGCAGGATATGTCCGATTATATCGGCGGGAAAATTGTCGAGAGCAAAAATCGCCTTGAAAAGCTTAATCGTAAACCGCGTCTTAAAAGCCCCGAATTGAACATACTCTATAACGACAACGAAATTGATTCACAAAAGATTCCCGACGAGTTAACGCTCAAGCCGGGCGCCAGTACCACTCTTCGAGGCGAGCTTGGCAAAACTCTGGGTTATCTCAATAAAAAAACCAAAGGCGCTTTCATCGGCGTCGCCGCCGATCTTCTCGGCTCGACCTCTGTAAATAAGCTTAATGCTGATTTCCCCGAAGGGTTTTATAATTTCATCAACAATCCCGATGCCAGGCTGATTACAATCGGCGGTATTTGCGAGGATGCCCAGGGCGCCTTCATGACCGGTCTGTCGTCATTTGGCTATAACATAGGGGTAACCGCCTCTTATGCGGCCTTTATTGCGGCGCTTCAGCATATCGCCGCCAGGATTCACTGTATCAGTCAGCAGGCCAGGCATACGTATTTTGGCGATCCGTTTAAGACATACATCATGATTTGCGGACACGCCGGGCTCAAAACCGGTGAGGATGGTCCGACCCATGCCGACCCGCAAGCGCTTCAGTTATTGCAGGAGAATTTCCCGCATGGTAAAGCTATCACAATGGTGCCATGGGATCCGCAGGAATTGTGGCCGCTGGTTATCGAGGGGTTGAAAAAACGACCGGCAGTGCTGGCGCCATTCGTCACCCGGCCAAACGAAACGGTAATCGATCGTAAAAAATACAATATTCCGCCGGCAACGGCCGCGGTTGACGGAGTTTACCAGTTGCGCAAAGGCGACCCGGATAAACAGCCGTATCATGGTACAATTATCCTTCAGGGGAGCGCGGTAACTAATGATTTTATCACCTATATATTGCCTCGCCTCGATGAAAACAATTTCAACATAAATATCTATTATGTCAGCAGCGCGGAGTTATTCTCGATGCTGCCCGAGGAAAAACAACAGACGATATTGCCCGAGGCAAGAAAGCGGGAAGCGATGGGCATAACCGGTTTCACCATACCCACCATGTATCGCTGGATTACTTCTGATTATGGGATCAAACATTCGCTGTCCTCGTTTTCACGGGGGATTTATCCCGGCAGCGGTAAAGCCGATATGGTCATGCAGGAGGTCGGCTTAGACGGTCCCGCCCAGTGGGAGGCGATACAAAAATACGTAAAGGATAGAACATAATTAACAATAAACTGCCGTCGGAGAAAATATCCCGGCGGCTTCTTTTATTGCTTTAAAAGGGATAATCAAAATGGGTATTTTAATTAAGCTTTTGTTATTGTATGGTCTAATTATGCTGTTGCGCGAAACCGAGAAGCCTTTCATGTGCGCCGGCATCTATATGGCGGTGATTCTCATCTGGAATTTCTTTATGGGCGCTTCAATCGGCGATATGTTTTTTTACGCATTAATTGCCGGAGCGTTAGCGGCGCTTTATTTCTGGCTATTGGATAGGTTTATGGGCACTGGATGGATTTTCTGGACTATCGCTTTAGCAGGTGTTATAATTGGGCTGGTTTAGAAGATTATAAACTTAACTTTAAATCCAGATCTTTTGTTGAAGGTATTTCATCCCAGTATTTACCGTCCAAAAGCCGGCCGCTTTTCTTTTTGTTAACGCCGCCCCATTGCTTGAAGAAAAACGGTATGTTGTGTTTAAGACATCGATTTCTGATTTCTATTACCCAGCTTACCTGTATAGGTCTTGATTTGGGACCGGATTCCCCGCCTAAAATAACCCAAACCAAGTTGTCAACCGGGAAAACTTAAATATGACCTA
>CBFDEC010000055.1:0-21292 GCA_965603725.1 uncultured bacterium
TGTAAGTTGTTCAAAGTAAAACACTTGAGAAATCGAACTGTAGAAGATGGGTTAAGGATCCGATGACTACGGCAGCCGCCATTGACCGGTTGGTGCATCACAGTATTATTCTGGAGTTGAATTTGTCCAGTTATAGGTTAGAGCAATCTAAAGCAAAGAACATCAAGCGAATAGAGGGATGAAAGGAATTATTTGAAAGGTGTAATTTAAGGGCGCAGCAGGGGTTAACTCCAGTCGCCCTACGGGCTCCTTCCGTCAACCCCTGCTTGTTAATAATAAAAAGGGAATAATAATTGTCGTTGAGGTGAAATAATAGTTGACGTTGGACAACAGTCAGTATCTGTTCAAAAAATGCGTAAAATCGGCTCATTAATCTACCCCTCAATACATTTTATTTTGTAATAATATATCAAATAATTTGAATTGTGAAAGTAAAATATTACGGAAATTACTAATCCTAAGTTGAATCAAACTGCATAGATTATCAATTCCATCTCCATTTCCTGGAATAAGAATGTAACGAAAACATTCTAACCAGGAGAAGATATGGATTTCAATCAAATGCTGCCGACTTTACAAAGCCAGGCATCACGAATTTTCAATGGGGATAAAGACTCGATGCAGGATACGTTGGGAATGGCTTACTTGAATTACACAAGCTGTCTTAACAGGAAAAACCGTCAGCTGTCGATCGGAGAGCTGACCAATTTTATCAAGTACCGCGCGACGGAGTTGAATAACGGTACACGCCCGCATTTTGGTAATAAATCAAATAAGAGGACGAATGATGTTTACTTCAAGCTTGCCTATCTGGATGGTCAGGTTGAACGGCTGTCGTTTGACTATGAAGACGGCGATATTGATGAAGGTGATCACGGTTCTTTATCTTATCAGACCCGAGTTCCTTCGTGTGAAAATAATATCCTATTCAATATAGACTTCACGAAATTCCGTAAGCGGTTGAACAGCATCGAACGGGAACTGCTTGATTGGCTTGTCGTAGGTTATAACCCCACAGAGATATCGCGCGTAATGCTGCTTGATTACAATGATGTGAAAGAGCGGTTAAAGCAGATCGGCATCAAGTTCGCCGAGTTTTTTCAGTGTCGAGATGCTGTGGTTGTTTGATGATTCATCGGGGGAAGTGTTGACCAATGCTTCCCCCTGTTTCGTTATGATAGTCGGCTACCATAATGCTTATACCATATTCGGAAATGATTATGGGAGTATTGTTTTATTCGATGAATGGCCGGTTTTCGGATAGTAAGTTAATGTAGAGAAGTCCAAGCATTAGGCCGTGAAAGGGAAAACACTGGAGCGATATTTACGGATTTAATAGAGCGGGAAAAGCAATTCACTTAAATTAAAATCCTATCTAGCAAATTGTTTATATATGTTTCCCTATCGTCATATTGAAACAACACGTTGTTCTTTTCAAAATCCGTTTTAGATAAATCCGTGGTCCACCATTTTACTACTTCGAAGGAAGTATTCGATAGGATAAATGAATATAGGCTAATCTCGGGATCACTCAGTTTATGTTCTAAGCTCTTTATAGTAATGCAAAATTGAATCTTCGGATCATCAAGCCCTCGCAGATTCATAATCCCCTTGGGGTCAATGAAAGCTACATTCTGTTTGTTGTTAGTCACTAGCCAGAGAATAAAATCAGGGTAGAAATTGCCAGCTTCGAAGAAGCCAATACCACGACCTTTGCTCATATTTCGCAGAAGATATAGCTCCTTACCATGGAAGTATCCGGAGTTCTCTTCATAAAACGTTCTTAAATCAGTCACAAAATCTCTTTCACTATCGTTCTGCAGGACAATTGGTTTGACCTCAATAAATGCGCTGTTTACATATACCAATGGCTGATAAAAGTGCTGTCCAAAGCAGATTGGCCACAAAGTTCGAAGTTTTTGAGCTTCAGCATCTCTAAGATTTCCGGCGGTGATAAAAGCGTTGATTGTTTCAAGCTTCGCTATGATATCTTCGCTCGATTTATCTATATACAATTGATACTCATCTACAAAGTTCGGGTCATCTTCAGAGAGCTCATGGTATTCAAGATGCTCGTTTTCCCATTCAGCTTTTTTGTATTTGTAGAAACGGTCACAATACTTCGTCAACAATGCGGTGGCTATTTCCTGCCACCTTCGTACCTGTTCAAAAGAACGAAATCGTAATTCATCTGAGGGAATATAAAGTCGATACCAATCGTTTCGTAGCAGAAGCTGTTCCATCTCCTCTTTAGATAGATTCAGATTATACCAGGCGCGTTCGTTCTTGAATCTCTGAAGGCTAAAATAGATGGTATCGAAATTCATAAAGGCTATGTGCTGCGGAGTAAGGCTATTCTGTTCCGGCTCCACAAAATCAGTTCCAACAGAAGCTTTCTTACTGGTCAGGGCTTGTATTTTGGGATACCAGTCCAATATGACAGGATGTCTTACTATATGGTCAGGCGGATGCTCCAAAGCCGGCTTCGGGCCTTGCTTCTTGAAATCCAAACCTTCCTTAAGGCGGACTATTTTCAATTTCGTTGACCCCAGACTCTTGATAGTCGGCAAAACGAATTCAAGTCTGTTATCTTCGGTTGGCAAATCTTCTTCCTCAAGATACTCTTTAAACTGCTTCATATAGTCAGCACGGATACCAAAGATATTTAGAGTTTCTAATGTCTCAAGGTCTGCCGGGGCATTTACGCCGGAAATGGCTTTTGAACGCTTAAGGCAAAAATTAAAACCTTTAAGGCGGACACCTCACCCGAATAACTGAATAATCTGAGAACCTTCGCCTCTACCAACATTCATCAGTCCCATTGTGCTAACTCGCCAACTACTCCAACCCTCAGAAAATTTCTTAGAACCGATAAGGATATTAACCTGGCTTTCCTCATCATCTAATTTTTCGAATAGCGATCCAATAAAGTCGCTTTCGCTGACAACAAGCTCATCCTGCTCATCACAGAGTTTGCACAGAGAAGATGAATCGCCAACATTTATTTGTAATTTTGCCCAGGGATTTTCCAGTTGCTACTGTTACAAAGAAACTAAATTTAATTTCAAATGGAGGTAAGAATGAAAATAAATAATTCAATTTTACTGAAGGTTTATTGCGACGATTTCCTAGATCGCGACCGCTTTGATGTCGTTGTATATTGGATGGAAGAGGCCGGGGCGCTAAAGAGGGTCGACGGTGAAAAACACGTGATCTTCCCAAAATATAACGATTTTATCCTGAAGTTCCTCGACAAAGAAAAAGAACAAATTCAGGATAAAGATTCTGCATTTTGGTACTGGGCTGTGGCTTATGGTTTCTTCTCTGATCGTCATAATTTTATCTATCAGCTTCGACATAAATTTCTATGTGACAAGGATGCTGATTTAGTGGAGTTGAGACGTCAGTTCAAAGTCGTCTCTCCCAAATTTAGGGAAATAGCCGAACGCTTTGTCCTTGCTTGTGAACTGCGGCTCGATCTGAAACCGATAAAGTCGGATTCAAAAGCCAAAAGAGCATCTGGCCGTCGTAGAACCAGCTAAATATTAGCTGTTAAACCTTAACCCCGGTGCCGAAAGGCGGCGCCGGGTTTTAATAAGGAGCATGAATAATGTACTTATTTGGAAGAATATTTGAAGCAGGGGGCACTGTAAGTGGAATTATTTCTGGGGCTATAACAGGTGCGAAAGTCGGTGCAGATTATGGCATTGCAGGAGGACCGGGAGGCGCAATTGTTGACACTATACCTGGCGCGATTATTGGGGCTATTGTCGGCGGTTTGACCGGCGACAATAATGACTCAGAGATTTGTGTTGGATAGGTTGGTTTCTCAGATCTTTCCGGTCACCGCTTCTATGCAGTGACCGGAGAAGTTAACATTTTAAACAGGAGTAAATTATGGAAGATAACTTGGATTACAAAATCCTACTGGACTCTTATTTTAAAGCATTAGATCTTAGTGGAGATAAACGTCGATCCAGACGCAAAACATTGAAATCTTTTGACGCAATCATCAAGGTTGGCAATAAACAGTATTTTTCGCTGACTAGGTATACTGATGGCAGAATGGAACACCTTGATCATATAGGGACAAAAGCCCTTACCTCGGATGATTTTCACGTTTTAGAGTTTTATTCAGACGTATCACGGGACATGCTCTTTGAATGGATCTTTTTAACTAAAATATTCATTGATTCTATTCCCGATTCAAAGAGTAGTCCACCTATGACCAAGCTTCAGCAGGTGTTTGATAAGATTCTGGAGCAGCACATTGCCATATCCAAACATAATGCCTCTGCCAATAAACTGTTGTTCAAACTTGTTTGCATAACTCCCAAAGAAACAGGTTCGCCAAAGAATGTTAAGGCTGATAAGTAGTTATCAGCCGTTTCTCCCGGTCGTTTTCTTCATAAGCGGCCGGGAGATAACATAATAGTCGCTTTAATAAACTGTAAGTAAAAGGAGTAATTTTTATGCAAGATAGTTGGATACTGGTTGCAACAGTCATCAAGGAAGGACCGGTCATAACAATAAGCGATACTAATAAAGATATTTCCGAAATATTAAATTGCAAGCCAATTAATCCTCTAAATGAATGGGCATCCGTTTTAGCATTAGCCGATTTTAGCGATGGTATGTATGAGATATGTGGGAAAATCGAGGGCACTGATGAGAAAAAAATAAAGGAGATTTGGATTAGATCCTACTGTCTTCTAGATTTAAACTCATTATCTCATGCTATTTAACGGGGAAAAAAACCAGCATCATTTATGGAATAAGAAGTATGTAAGGCAATTGCCTTGCACGACAATTAACTAATATGCCAAGACCTCGCCGTAAAACACCTGATGAACTGATGGAGGAGGCTTTCTGGACTAGACGGGATATCTGTCGGTTATTCCGTAGGGATCCTCGGACTATCGACAAATACATCAATCATTCTGATCCTAAAAAACGGCTCAAAGGGTATGTGATTAACGGTGAGTTTATGGCTGAGAAAAAAGTCGTACTGGCGTATTTTCGCTATGTATCATTCAAAGAAAAATAATTCGAAAGGAGAACAATTATCATTTTATGGTAACGCTCTTTATTAAAAGGAATGTTTGGTGGCTGAACTATAGATATAAAGGTGAAAGGTATCGTGTATCAACCGGAACAAAAGATAGGAAACTTGCTGAAAAGAAGCGACAAGAGTATGAAATCAAACTGTTCAAAGATAGTAACCCGATTCATGATGAACCGAGGGCTAAGAGAGCAACAATATTTGACATGTTCCACCGGTTTTTAATTCATTCCGAAAAATCTAAAGCCAAGACTACCTGGAAAATTGAAAGGGTGTTCCTTAAAATCTGGCAGGAATTTTTCGCTAGAAAAAGAATAAAGTACGCTGAACAGATCAATCATTCTTTGATAACTGATTTTCAAATAGAAACTGAAATAACTCCCAGAAGTTTCAATAATGCATTAACGCTATTAAGAACTGTATTCAACAGAGCGATTGACTGGGGAATGCTTGATAAAAACCCTACTCGTGGATTTAAAAAAGCTAAAATCCCCAAGAAGCTGAAATACTTTACTGATGACGAGCTTGAAGAGTTATGGTCTGAGGCTTTGCCTCGCCAGAAAGTAATCATTGCACTTGGTGCTTATGCCGGTTTAAGAAATGCCGAAATGGTGAATCTCAAATGGCGTGATATTGATTTTAAGAATAATATTTTAGAAGTCAGGTCTGATGATGAAGTAACGCCAAAAGGGAAGCGCCCTCGATCTGTACCAATGCACGACCGACTGATTGAAACATTGAAAGCCTACAAGAGTAAAGACGCTGGCATATATGTATTCCCAAGAAATGACGGTCGCGGACTAAAATGCGGCAGGAATGGTCCTTCCAATGAGTTTAGGCAGTTGCTCAAACTTACTGGCATTAAAGGAAGCCATCACTTTCTGAGGCATTCCTTTGGAACCAGGTTAGTTAAAATGGCAGTGCCTTTACCGGTTGTGCAATCACTCATGGGGCATGCTGACATCGAATCAACAATGATTTATGTTCACCTTCACCCCACCCAAAACCATGAAGCTATAGAAACACTTTAAAATATCTATAGTAAAAAAGGTGATTCCCAAACACCTTTTTTAACCCAAAAGAGGTTTATCAAAGTATAACCCTGTCCGTAAAATATTGTCACAACATGAATGTAAAGTTTATTTTCCGTGACCAAATTGTGACCAAACTCGCCGTAAGTTACCAAGAATTACCAAAGGATACTTGACATTTCCGTTTTACCAAAGGCCTGCCATTGCTGACGTTATGCTATGTGGTTCAACAGGTTAGGTGCAAAATAACAAAGCGGAAGGGACAGGAATCGAACCTGCCATGGCCGGGATCGCCGGCCACCTACGGTTTTGAAGACCGCGAGAGCCACCAGACTCTATCCGCTTCCATATTTATAATAATCGGAATCTCAAAATCAGGCAAGCTAAAAAGATAAATTACCGACCCCGATAAACTATATCGACTTTCCCGGCAGTTTAAACGGGTCTTCAACCGACATCATTTCCTTTTGAATGAATGCTTCAGCGTATCTTGAGCCGATCATGTAACCGTAGCGGCGGTTTTGTATCTCCATAAAGTCAAAAATGTTTCTGGCGGGAGGATAAACCTCCCGTTTATCGGGTCTTTCTTTAAACTGGCTTTTGTAACAGGCGACCGCCTCGCATTTCTTTTTGAACTGGTCGGTTATATCGACTACAAATGTTGGCTTAATATCCTGGAAGCTGCATGAGTAAAATATCTTACGCGGTCTGTACGGTTCGCCATCGATCGGCATCTTACCCAGGCCAGCCAGAAAACATCCCCGATAGCCGATTTCGCCGGCGGTCGAATGGTCGGGATGACGCTGTTTACCGGACGGCAGTATTACTATTTCCGGTCTGGTCTTACGTATGACTTCCGCCACCGACAAAGCATTTTCCTGTGTTAAGAACAAACCGGCATCCGGCATGTAAAGGTTATGTCTGAAACTTAGCCCCATTATTTCCGCGGCACATTGGGCTTCTTTTTCCCGGTCATTTTCATCGCCCCGACTGCCCGATTCGCCGGCGGTCAAATCGAGTATTCCAGCCTGGTAACCGAGATGAACCATTTTGATAATTGTGCCGCCTGAGACTATTTCGGCATCATCACGGTGAGCCGCAACAGCCAGCACATTAAGTTTAAGAAAATCAACCATTCCGCACTTCCTTATAATAGTCTAAATAACGGTCGATGATTTCATCGATTTTATATTTTTTCAAAACTAACTGCCGAGCTGATGTGGACAACTTTTTACTCAGAGATTCATCGGTTAAGATTTCAATCGATCTCTGGGCCATCTGTTCTATATCACCTATGGGACACAGATAGCCGTTCAGGCCATCAGTGATAAGCTCGGGCAGACCGCCAGCAATACTCGCGACAACCGGCACACCACAGCTTAACGCTTCAAGCGCAGCCAGACCAAACGCCTCAGATGCCGACGGTAAAAGGAAGAGATCCGCCTGCGGCAGAATATGATTGACCCTGTCCTGATTTCCCAAGGACATTACTTTATCTGCAATTCCAAGATCACGGGCCAGGTTTTTTACATTGCCGGCATCCGGACCATCGCCGACCAAAAGCAGCTTTGATGGGATATTTTTCTGAATAATATTAAATATCCTGATAACATCAGGGACATTTTTCAACGGCCGGAAATTTGACATGTGCATGATTATTTTTTGTTCCGGATCGGCCAGGTTTCGGCGTGCACACTTAGCTCCATCAGGATTAAACCGATCGGTGTCCACAAAATTAGGGATTATTCTTATCTCTTTGTTTATGCCAAATGTTTCCCTGGTTTTTGCCTCGAGGTATTGTGATACAGTGGTTAAGCCATCGGAAGCCTCAATACAGAATTTTGTAACAGAGTAAAACGAGCGGTCCTGGCCGATTAACGTTATATCAGTGCCGTGAAGGGTGGTTATTATTTTCGGCGCCTTATCACCCAGTGTTTGCACTGCAAGGTAAGCCGCCGCCGCGTGCGGTATGGCATAATGTGCGTTGATTATATCGAATCGATGATTTAACGCCTCGTCGGCAAGCTTGGCCGCCAGGGTGATTGTATATGGTGAATATTTAAAAAGCGGATAATGAGAGACATCCACCTCGTGAAAAATAAAGTTGGCTTCATAACCGCTCAACCTGAACGGTAATTCATAAGAAAAAAAATGAATCTCACAGCCCCGCCGCGATAGGCCAATGCCAAGCTCGGAGGCGACTACTCCCGAACCCCCTTTTACCGGGTAACAAACAATCGCAATCTTCATAGCTCTAAAACCGAATGAGCGGGTCTATCAACATTAAGATGTTCATAGATGCTTTTAAATATATCCTTGCCATATTTGTTGGCAAAATAAAATGGCGACAACACACGCTCCTGAAGCCTGCCGTCAGGAAATAAAAACGAGCATGTTTTCCTGATCTGTGATGTTAACTCATCGTGGCGTTTTTTGTTTGAGGTCTTAAGCTTTTTCTGAAGTTGTTTCAGTTCGAAATCGATATATTTTCTGAAATTAAGAATATGCTGATAACCTTCAGGATCGGAATCTTTCAGCTCTTTTGAAAATTTGTCAAGATCGTCTTTGATACAAGCGCTTAACGACATTGCCAACTCTGCCGCCTCCGAGGGGAAAAGCTTTTCCACCACTTCGCCAATCAAAGGTTCGAGTCTGCCGCGCAGGTCTGGTAAATTGATTCGGTATTTATGTAATATCTTATTAATATGCGGTTCAACTATGGTCATTCCTGAACGCGGATAGATAATCGGAAAGGGAACGTCGAAATACTCAAAAAGCGGTTCGATCTGAGCAAAATAAGCCAGTTCGGATGGACCGACCACCTGGCATACAACCGGAAAAGCGGTGCATTGAGCTATCGGACGTAAAAGGACATTGGATGAAAAACGATTCGGCGACTTATTTATAATCTCACAAAGAGATTGCGGCGAGAATCTTTCCGTTGATCCATCAGGGCAATATTCATCGCCGCAGGCTGTCATGTTCAGCCGTTTTTTATCATGATAAAAAATATTCAGGTTTTCACCGGCTTTATGAACCTGTGCATGAAATCCGTTTTTCAGCAAAAGCCTGGTTCTCTGCTCGAAGAGTTTCTGTGTTTGATTATGCTCAAGCGCCTCTTTAATAAAAACCGGTTTGAAGAATTCCTTAAGCCCGGCAAAGTTTGGATCGATGAGAATAATTCCCAGATCACCCAGAAAGTGATTAAAGACCCTGCCAAATGCCTCTGATAATTTACTGCCCGATGAATAGAATTGTCTGAAAATCTCTAAAAGGGAGCTTTTAAATTCCGTATCTATTAAAGCCTCGTTTACTGAATCGTAAAAATCAAGAACGCCATCATCCAGAACCATATCGGCAACAGGAGAGCCTGAGGGATCCACTCGGGGCTGGTAAGTGACAGTTTTAAGCTTGCCCGACCTTAATAGGAAATTTGCGCTTCTGACTTCCTCAAAATCATGATCATCGGTAGCCATCCAGAAACATGGCACAACCGGCCCGCTAAGGTAACGCCGGTATCGATCAGCCAGCTTGACAGAGGTCATTGCCTTGTAGATTGTGTACATAGGGCTGCTGCAAAACGCAACCTGCTGCCCTGAAAAAACACATACGGTTTCAGGGTTTTTCAGGAGTTCAATATTTTTTATTGTTGAACCAGAGGTTCCTAATCGTTTGTTGTTTTCAAGCACAATTTGATATATTCTTTCACGATCATAATTATTATTATTAACGATATTTGCAGCCTTTGAGATGTTGTCTTTATCTTGAAAATTGTACCGGTAATAATCACGAAGATCGCCGGCAAGGTAATCCGAATACAGCTTTGTTGTATTGAATAATTGATCGAAATCTAATGTATAACTATTCATTAAGCTTCTATCGGTTTATTGCCCCCTGCCGCATCCTTCTGTTGCGATTCTGTCCTGACTGTTTCCCGGCCAAGTAAAAAGGCAACGATGTCATCTAATATTGTATATACAACAGGGACAACGACAAGAGTCAAAACTGTCGAGGAGATCAATCCGCCAATGACCGCTCGTCCCATTGGCGCTTTGAATCCGGCTCCTTCACCGAGCCCTAATGCTACCGGTATCATGCCGAAAATCATAGCGAAAGTCGTCATTAAAATCGGTCGAAGTCTGATCGGACCGGCTTTCAACAAAGCCTCCATTCGAGATAAGCCTCTATGTCGAAGCTGCTTGGTGAAATCAACAAGTAAAATTGCGTTTTTGGTTACCAGACCCATTAGCATAACTACGCCAATTAACGAAATGATATTAAGAGTCGACTGCCAGACGAAAAGAGCCAAAAAAGCGCCGATAATAGCTAAAGGCAATGAGAGCATAATAGCCAGCGGGTCGACGAAAGATTCGAACTGGGATGCCAGAAGCAGGTAAATAAAGATAATTGCCAGGATAAGCGCCATACCTATATTGGCGAAAGATTCCTCCTGAATTTGGACTAATCCCACCGGTGATATTTCATAACCGGGTGGAGTATTCAGCTCCGACAATTTCGAATAAACATATTGGACCACATCACTGGCAACATAACCCTCCCGAAGGTTACAGCCGACTTTAACTTCTTTCTGACGGTTATACCGTCTGATTTCAGTTGGGCTCGCCGAAGATATCAGGTCGGCAACATTGCCTAGTTCCACTTGAAGATAGTCGCCATTGTTGAGTTTTTTATTTGATGGAATTTTCAGTCGCGCCAAATCATCGAGCCGATTGCGAAATTTAGGGGCTAATTGTACGCGGATATCGTATTCCTCATCGTTGTCTTTAAGACGGGAAACTACAAAACCGTCAATTAAGTTCCTTACTGTCATGGCAATGCCGGCGATCGATATGCCCAGGTCGTTGGCCAGATCACGGTCTATATGCACTTGAATTTCGGGACGGGCCAGTTTCTCTGTATTCTCGAAATCGACTCCACCCGGCGCCTGCCGCATAATATCTTCCAGTTGATCGGCAAGGTCTTTTATAACTCTTATATCAGGACCCCTGACTGAAAACTCAACAGCCTGTTCACCGCCGCCCTCACCGGGACTGGCGCTTACATGAATGGTCAATCCGGCGATATCAGCCAGATCATTTCTGACAAGGGCGATCAATTCATTAACGCTCTTGTCACGTTCACTAATTAGTTTTAACTTTGCAAACACCTGTCCTTCATTAACAGGGGTTTGCTCACCGCCTACCTGGGTTAAGAGGAATTCAACTTCAGGATATTTTCCAAGCCTGGTTTCGATTTTCTTTGCCAGCTCACTGGTTCTTTCCAACGAGGCATCGGGACCGGCCTTAAACATAACGTAAAACCGGCTTTCATCGGATTGAGGCATAAATTCACTGCCGATCAAACCGCCGGCAACCATTGATAACGAACCCAGAAACAGAATTGCGGCGATGGCCAGGGTTATAAAGCGATGGTTTAACACCCACTTTAAAGTTGTTCTATAACGAGCATTTAAGCCGTTGAAAAAGTTATTCCAATTGCGGAGTACCCACCTGATGGCGTTGATTGGTGCATTAATTAATCCCGGCTTGCCCTGTCCAATTTGCTCCTCTTTTTTAAGATAACGAGAAGACAGCATCGGCGTTAAAGTAAAAGCCACAAATAACGAGATTACAACCGCCCCCGCGACCGTTATACCGAACTGATAGAAAAATTTGCCGATGATTCCCGACATGAAAGCTACCGGCAGAAACACCACCACAATTGAGAAAGTAGTAGCCATCACCGCCAGACCGATCTCGGCAGTTGCATTGCGAGCCGCCGTCCAGGGCGATTCACCCTCATCGAGGTGACGGTAGATGTTCTCGATAACTACAATTGCATCATCGATAAGCAGTCCAACCGACAGCGAAAGACTCACCAGTGTCATCATGTTTATTGTAAAACCAAAAAGCCTCATTAAAAAGAAAGTAGCTATTATCGATGTGGGAATCGCTATCGCCGAGATTAAAGTAGACCGCAGGTTTGCCAGGAATAGAAATATAACCAGCACCGCCAGTAAGCCGCCATAAATAAGGTCGAAAAGCATTTCATGAATAGAGGCTTTAATAAATTCCGAATCATCTTCCGCCACTACAACATTAATGTCATCGGGAATTTCGGTTTTTAAACTTTCCAGGCGTTTGAAAATGCCGTCAGCAACATTGACAATATTTGCTCCGGATTGCCTGATCAGCCCCAGGGCTACGGATTCTTTGCCATTAAATCTGGACAGGCTTTTTCTTTCCTCAACACCATCGATAACCTGAGCTATATCTCCAAGCCGGATAATTTTACCATCTGAGTTGTAAACGATTATTTGAGCTAAGTCATCTACTGAGGCGGCGCGCCCCATTACTCTAATCATCAAATCACGGTTGCCCTGGCTGAGTTTTCCACCGGGAACTTCCAGGTTGGAGGATAGGATGGCGGCGCTGATCTGATTGGGAACTATACTGAGAGCATTTATTTTATCGAGATCAAGAAGCACCTGTATTTCACGGGCGCTGCCGCCTATGATTTCAACCGAACCGACTCCCGAAACAGTTTCCAATCGCCTTTTTAAGAAGTTTTTGGCAAAACCAGTCAGCTCTTTCTGGGAGCGTTCACCGGAGATGGAAAGCGTTATTACCGGACGTGAGGCGAAATCGAATTTTTGAATAACCGGCGGCTCGATATCAGTTGGCAAATCTTGAGTTATGCCGGCGATTTTGTCACGAACATCCTGAGCGGCGATATCGACATCGGTCTCAAGCGTAAATTCTATGAATACTATAGAATATGATTCACGCGAAAATGATTGGGTTCTTTTTATTCCGGCGATTGTATTTACTGCATCCTCGATCCTTTTTGTAACATCAGATTCTACCGACTCGGGGCTTGCGCCAACATATACCGTAGATATAATTACAAAGGGAAATTCAATATCCGGCATCAACTCGGTATTCATCTGGGTAAAGGAAGCTAACCCCAGAACAATCATGGCGACTATCACCATGACAGTGAAAACCGGTCTCTTAATAGCCGTATTAGCCAGATACATTTTCCGCATCCTTTTCTGAAATAATTACCGGCGTAGCGTCGCGCAGGCTGCTTTTGCCGACTGTCACGACCTGCTGGCCGGCCTTAATTCCCGATATGATCTCAGATCTTTCGCCATCGGTAGCCCCGATTTCGATTGTGCGAACAAAGGCCGTATCGTTTTTGACAAAATATGTTTTGGTGATTCCTTCTTCTGAGAAGATGGCGCTGTTGCTGATAGTGAGAACATTACTTAAATCATCGACCACGACCCTGGCGCGGGCATACATACCGGGTTTGAGCAAATCACCGGGATTATTCATCTCCAATTCGATCCGGAACAGCCTTGTCTCAGGATCCGCCGAACGCGAGCTTTCCACAATCATCGCCGGAATTGGCTCGTTCGAATCGATGAAAACCTCCGCCAATTTGCTGCCAGTCAGCTTATTAACCTCTTTTAGCCCGACAAAAAGCGTCAACCTCATTTTATCAGTATTGGCGACCGTGGCTATGGGAGCTCCCAGAGGAGCCTGCTGACCGAGGTTGACGGCGATATCAGTGACTATACCATTTATCGGCGAGGATAATTCGACGGTAGCTTTGGCGGCGTTAAAATTAGCCCTGGCGACCTCATAGGATGTTTTAGCGCCTTTGTAGCTCAATTCAGATATCGCCTTTTGATCGTATAGTTTTTGCATCTTCTCGTAATTGTCTCGGGCATTTTGATATACAGCGAATGCCTGATTATACTGAGACGCCGGTCCGCTTTTATCGAGTTTGATTACGGGTTGTCCTTTTTTAACATATTGTCCTTCTGATATGGGTATTTCGACAACTCTTTCGGGAATGGAGGCATAGATTATCGATTGTTCGGCTCCCTCAAGGGTTCCTGAATATGTTTTGGTAACGGTTATATCGCCATAGTCAACCCGATCGACTTCTACAAATACTTTCTGAATATAAGCATTCTTTTTTTCATCTGAACCGCATCCGGCGATGAAAGCGACACTCAAAAAACCGATAAATAAATATTTATATCTTTTCATAATAACTCCAATTATTTGATTAGATCTTCCTCGCCTAAAGCTTTTTGTAAAGCCGCATAACCGGTAACTAAATTATAAAAGGCTTGAACCCGGTTTGTTTCAGACATAGCCAGGGCTACTTCCGATTCGAATAATTCAAGTTGGGTACCCACCCCGTTTTCGTATCTGACCCGGGCGATATCCAACCCGCGTTTAGCCATTTCGACAGCCTGTCCCTGGGAGGCTAAACTCTCGCGAGCCTTTTGGTAATTCCACCAGCTTTGTTCTATCTCAAGCCTTATATTTTCCTCGAATTCCTTTTCGGTCAATTTTGCCTGGGCCAAATCTAACTTAGCCTGTTTAACTTTTGCCGGAGTCCGCCAAGAGTCGAATATCGGAATTGAAATAGTAATTGCCGAATAAGAACTTCGTATCCAATCATTGAAATTCGGCCATCTATTTGCGTCATATTGTGCCTGGAATTGCAGGGAGGACATGAAATTTATCGATGGTCTGTATCCGGCTTTGGCAATTGAGACCGCCTTTTTCATGATGCTGGTTTGAAGCCTCATCATGTTGATTTCCGGTCTTCTTTCGATACAAGCAGTCTTTATAGAATCAAGATCAAGGTCAGGCATTGAATAAAGGGCGCTGTCCATATCGAAAATAAGGTTGGTTTTCTCATCCTCCGGTAGGCCGATGATATTGTTAAGAGCTTTCAGGCTGATTTCCGAGGCCGCCTGTGCTTCAATATGTTTGGGCCTTATATTAGCCGCTCTGACTTCCGCCATCAGCACATCAAATTCCGAAACAGTTCCCTGGGCTTCCATCTTTTTTACAACATCAAGCCCCTCTTCGGCCAGTTCGAGGGATTGTCCTGTTACCCTTGACAGCTCATCAGTCATTACCGCTATCCAGAAAGCGTTGATTACACCAAGCTCTAACTGCTTTTTGCTCATCTCCAGCTGGTGACGTGAAAATTTCTTATACGATCGGGCGATGCTCCAGGCAGTGAATACCCGCCCGCCATTATAGATAGGCTGGGTAATCGTCAAGTTGGCCATTAAATTATTAACTGTGCCCATCGTAATTTCCCCATATTCGGGGATTATAATAGTGGGAAGCTCCCAATTGTGTATAAGGTTCAATCCGGTAGTAAGTTGAGGAAAAGCTGATGCCTTGACTTCTGTTACCGAGTTTTGGGCTTTTTCAAGTTCATTTTTGGCTTTCAGGTACGATTCATTATTCTCTAAAGCCATTTCAATAGCGTCTTCAACGGTGATGCCGGTTTGGGCATGTGTATATGAATTAGTTATTAATATAATAACTGTTAATGTTAGAGTAAGCAGGATTTTTAATGTCACTCCGTATCCTTTCGGTGAGTTTTGCTCCAGTCAAAAAACGATATTCACCATAAATAATCTCATGTCCTGTAAATAATGTTATCTAAACCTGTCATATACGGAGCGAAGCAATTCAATTTCATAACACGTTGGTACAATCTTTTGACCTATAAAGCGTTTAGATTGCATAATCCGCCAGGGGTGGATTCACAATGACAGGTTGCCATAACAATATTTCTATAACAGGGCAATAGTTTCAAATTCATTTTTTTAATTCATTAACTCGATTTATTTTAAATTAATTCACTTACGGAAGTTCGAAACTTTTTTATATCAAAAATCTTAGGGTCGAGGACCTGTCTGTATCGAACGTTGTTGTCATTGCCGATAATAAATATCATAGGGTGGTATGACGGGCGAGCCAGAGATGAATCAATGATACTGAATTGCCTTCCGATACGCAGATCGCTGTCACAAAAGAGACGGGAAATAAAACCGGCTTCATCTTTAAACCTTTTTGCCTGTTTAAGCTTGGCGGGCACAATGACGGATAAAGAAAGCTCTATACCGCTTGAGATATTCGGCAAATCCTGTTCTAATTCGGAAATTAATTTGGCTCCAGTATCATCAGGGTTGATAAATACAAGGCAAGTATAGGTATTGCTCGACCGTTTTACCGGATCGTCAATCTCACCATCAGCGTCTAAGATTTTAAACTCGGGGGCCAAAAACCCTACTCTTATTAAATTTATATTATCCATAATCCCTCCATGAATTCGCTTTCTGTTTGCTCAGGTTCTCAAGCTTGGTGAGCTTCAGGCGTTCTGGCTCATCATTGGCAATCATAACCAGCCTTTAATCCTGAATATTAATAATGTTACGCCCATGACTGCAACCATCAAAGATAAAGTAAAATAATAACCTAAATCCCAATGCAGTTCCGGCATATTGACAAAGTTCATTCCATAGATACCGGCGATAACCGACAGCGGCAGCAACATTGCTGTAAATACTGTAAGAGTCTTCATGATCTTGTTGGTTTTATCCGAGGAAACTGAGAAGTATGCTTCCATCACAGAGGTTAAAAGGTCGCGGAAATGATCGGCCATATCGTTGACATGCGAGAGGTGATCGTATATATCTCTAAAGTATATCAGCGACTCGGGGCTGGTAAGCTTATACTCCCCTCGCGAAAAACGCCACATTATATCTCTTTGAGCCAGGGCGGTCCTTTTCAATTCGGCGATATCCTCTTTCAATTCGAATATCTTTTTTAATATCTCCTTGTCGGGGTTACCGCTGAATACCTCCGCCTCAAAAGAATCTATGGTTTTTGCCACCAGTTTGAGCGTATCGATAAAGTTATCCACCAGGTTGTCAACAATTGTATGAAATATGAAATCGGCTCCCCGTGATAAAATTCTGTCATCTCGTTGACATTTTTCGGCCAGACGGTCAAGGATGGGAAATTTTTCCCGGTGGTAAGTGACGACATAGTTTTTACCCAGGAAAAAATCTATCTCTCTGGAGCCGAGTTCTCCCTTTTTTAAATAATCTGTTGTGCGAAAGACCATGTAAAGGTAGTTTTTAAAAACATCCAGCTTGGGGTAGGAGGCTTCGATAGTATCCTCAATAATCAGTGGGTGAAATTTGAAATCGGAATACAGGATATAAGATTCTTCCTCGGTGGGATTTTCAAAATCTATCCAGAAGGAGCTGTCCTGAGAATCGATCAATTCAATGAAGGGTAAAACACCCTCAAAAACCTGAAAGCCCGATTCAGCATTATATTTTAGTGTTCTGATCAAATCTCAGTTCTCCTGCTGTCATTCCTTTTAGAATAATAACTGCACGACCGTTTCAGGAAGCATTTAACGCAAAGCGGCTTCCTTGCCCGGCAAACTTTCCTGCCGTGTTCGATAAGGTTAAGATGAAACTGGTACAAACTGACAAACTCTATAAACTGGCAAAAATACTCATGGGCGGTTCGGTCGGACATCTTCGCCGGCAAAATGCCAAGCCTTGAAGAAACGCGTCTAACATGAGTATCCACCGGCATGATATTACGGCCAAGAGAAAATGCCAGCACACAGGCTGCGGTTTTGGGACCGACGCCATCAATTTTCAATAGATAGCCTCTGATCCGGTCATCATTCCAGTTATGTAAAAAATCGAGGTTCAAATGGCTGTGCGTATTTTTTATATCCCTTAGCATTTTCAATATCCTGACCGCTTTTATTTTCGCCAACCCTCCTGCTTTAATGGCTGCTGCCAGCTTTGCCGGCGTGGTTTTGGCGACATCCTCCCAGGTTGAGAACCTCTTTTTCAAAGATCTGAATGCCCGATCCCTGTTGATATCGGTAGTGTTTTGCGAAAGTACCGTGAATATCAACTCGGAAAGCGGGTCTTTTTTGTTATCAAAGGGTTTTATGCCATATTTCTTCGTCAGCGTCTTTTCAATTCGGACAACTTTTATTATCATCCATTTATTCATTATAAACCTATAATTTTAATTTCTCAATATATGAAAGTCAATGAAAATTGCCGAAGAATATCACTGATATTTTCAAGACCCGTTAAACCGTATGGTACATGTTGATACCGAATTTGAGTTCATTGTAATATTTAATTGATAATTGAGTTTTCAGCTTTAACCGACATGAATAAATAAAAATCTTGATTTTTAACTTATTTCAAGTATTATAGGCAAGTCGCTTTGGCGCTGGTTTTGTTCTTTGAAATGGTAATATTGTTGAAAGGCAATGCAGTATAAGACCGGATGTGGTTTTTAAGTATGCTGTTTTTCTACCGATTAGTTAATCAAGTTCTTACACCGGTTTAATTGGATAGCTTGCAAGTTGGCAGCACGATTGTCTGACTCAACATTGATTGTCAGTATTAAGGGTGGGGTTCCCGAGCGGCCAAAGGGAACAGACTGTAAATCTGTCGGCTCAGCCTTCGGAGGTTCGAATCCTCCCCCCACCAGTTTTTCACGCCCTGTGTAATTCTTTTAAGCGCGGGGTATTTTATTTAGCAATACAAGATATTATAAATATTTTTTGGCCAAACTTAGAAATAATAACATATGCTAAAATATGCTAATTATGATAATATAGTAAAATTTTAAGCGCTGTTTTACTGCTGTTTGCAAAATCATAACTTACTTATTCTTTGCCTAAAAATAAAAAACCCTTTTGAATCTATGTAATTTATTCATTGGAAATGACGATTAAATATCTAAGTTATATGGATTAACCAGGCTTTGAAGTGTCTGTGAAAACAGAGGTCTGGAAATAAGGAATATGAAAAAATTAAAATCGTCAGGTCCCGGCCCAAAATATAGAATTGCGATTATGTCTATTCTTTTAGCCGTCTCCTGTTTTCTCATATACTATTTCCATAGTGTCCATGGAATCGGCGCAGTTTTCAGCCACTTTTTTTACATACCGATTATCCTGTCCTCGCTTTGGTGGAAAAGAAAAGGTTTGATGGTTGCATTATTTTTGGCGGCATTACTTATATTCGGCCATGTTTTCCTTAGAGAGGATGTAACAATTGTCAATGATTTTTTTCGGTCAATTCTGCTAATAGTTATTGCCTGCGTGGTTGCTTTTTTAAGTGAACAGATTGCCAAAACAGAAAAAAAGTTGAAGAAATCTGAAGGGATGTATAAAAACACTATCAAGTTTTTGCCCTTACATCTTGGTGTAACTAATCCCGAGGGGAAATATATTATCTGGAACGATTACTCAGAAGATATGCTTGGTTATTCCTCGGATGAAGCGATAAAGGATCTTACCTTAGATAAATTAGTCAAAGAACCTGAAAAAACAGCAGATATTTTCAGTCGCACATTAAAGCAGGGTATTTACGATGAATACGTTGATCTGATTCACAAAAACGGGCGGATAATACCCACGCAATTAAAAATTGTTCCCCTATATCAATCTAATAACATACTTTCAGGTTTTATCATAGAGGCCGAGGATCTAACCCTGATCGAAAACAGTAGGAAAAGAATAAAAAAACTTTCAAAAGAATTGTTGGAAAGCCAGGAGGATGAGCGAAGAAAAATCAGCGCTGAAATCCATGATGAAGCGGGCGTGACAATTACCTCGCTGCAGCTCAATTGCCATATGATTAAAGAGCTTATTTCACTCAAAAGGTACGACGAAATTGAACCGTTCATCGATTCGATTATAGATACAAGTAAAAATTTATCCTCAGAACTTCGAAAAGTATGTTATAACTTAGCTCCAGCCAATATTAAACAGGACGGCATCATATATGCAATCAGCGACTATCTGGAAAAAATAAAAACTTATGCCAAATTGGAAATAGATTCAAAAATATCAAGGGAAATTGAAAACAGCGATATAGTAATAAAAACCACGTTATATAGAACTATCCAGGAAGCTGTAACTAATGTTATCCGTCATTCAAATGCTAAAAACCTGACGCTTTCAATTACTAAAAGAAAAAATGATATAAATTTAAAAATTACCGATAATGGAATTGGATTTGATATGAGCACAACTAAAAAGGATAAATATGGACTTAAAGGAATTCGCAGCAGGGTTGAAAACCTGGGTGGTAGTTTTAAAATAGGTTCGAAACCCACGAGCGGCACTACAATAGAAGTTCAATTGCCATATATTTAGGAAATTGTTATGAATAAAAAAATTAAAATTGTTCTGGTGGACGATCATCCTGTTATCGTATTAGGTCTGGAACATCTAATCAGCCTGGAAGACGATATGGAAGTTGTCGGCAAGGCCATAAACGGGAATGGAGCTTTAACAATATTGGAGTCAAAAGATGTTGACGTTGTGGTTATGGATATATCTATGCCGGGTTTGAATGGGCTGGATACCGCGGAATTGATTAAAAAAACCAAACCGGAAGTTAAAGTCATATTTATTACGATGTATGATAATCGAGATTATATCGCTAAGGCAAAAGAGATAGGAGTCGAAGGTTATCTTATTAAGGAAGACGCTCCAGCCGTATTTAAACAGGCAATTAGAAACGTTTTTGACGGTTTCATTGATTACAGAATAAAAGAAGAATCGGAAACAGCGAATCTTAAAACTCAAATTTTAAACCTGTCAAAGCGAGAAACAGAAATAGTCGGCCTGATCGGTCAGGGTAAAACTACAAGAATAATTGCTGAGGATTTAAAAATCTCTTCGAAGACAGTAGACTGCCATCGCGCCAATATTAAGAAAAAGCTGAAATTAAAATCATCGGCAGATTTTGTCAAACTTGCGATCGAACATAAATTAATCGATACAAACGTTGCCCTTTCAAAATAGTCTGAAAAGATATAAATTTTCCACTCAGTAAAGACCTTTAAATTAATAGGTAGTTTTATTTAATCATACCCGATATACGCTTTATTTTACCCCAGCAATATCACTGTTATGTGTTGCATTGCAAGGTGTTACAATGTCGATACGTTTTTAATATCACCATCTTAATATACCGAATCAGAAGACATTAAGACTAACATAGTTTTAATGGAATAAAAAAATCAATTCTAAACGAAAGGAGGAGAAGTGAACAAATTTATTTTACAACAAGTAATTATTGCAGCTGTACTACTTGTTTTCTTAGGGGCTTCGACAATAAATGCCCAGGGATTTTCATTGATACTGGAAAAGCTCGATAAACTCGAGTCGAAGATTAACAATCTTGAACAGCGGATTAATGAGGATTCCCAAAGCAGTCGGGATATTTCCAGTCTTGAGAGCCGTCTGAATGGCCTTGAAAAGCAGGTGTCGAGCGTTGCCGCAAGTAAGCCGGATATATCTG
>CBFDEC010000056.1:0-18402 GCA_965603725.1 uncultured bacterium
GTTCTGGCGTTATGTATGATTGTTTTCAAAGATTATAGATTTTGTTTTTAGATACGAAAAGTGTCATTCCTGCGGAAGTCCAAAGGATCTTGGCGACAGGAATCCATGATATATTGATGCTTTATCTGTTAGTTATAAGTAACGGTTATTGAACAAGATATATCACAATATGGATTCCCCGCCTTGGCGGGGAATGACAATTGTTAATTTATTATTTATGGAAAGGCCGGACATTAATGATAAACTCAGATTAATTACCGTGAAAGGATTCTTGATTTGAAAAAAATAAAGGCTGGAGCCTTTCGAGATTTCACTGATTTTATAAAAAGAAAAAAATAGGAATTAACTACATTCCTTTTGCCGCCAAAACTACAAATACGGTTTTTATGATAATTCTCAGGTCATTGAAGATCGTTAATTTCTTTATATAATCGAGATCATAACCGACTTTTACCTGGGTATCCGTCTCAGATTCATCATATTTGTGATTCACCTGGGCTAAACCAGTTAATCCCGGCCGCACCAGCAGCCTGTCATCATAGCTGCCAATATTATTTCTAAGAGCCGTTATAAAAAACTCTCTTTCGGGACGCGGACCAACCACGCTCATTTCGCCCTTTAGTATATTGAACAACTGGGGAAATTCATCAATACGGGTGGCGCGTAAAAGGGCGCCGACGCGGGTAATCCGAGGATCATTCTTACTGGCCCAAACAGGTCCGGTATGTTTTTCAGCATCCTGATACATTGTCCGAAACTTGAAAATTGTAAATGGTTTACCAAACCTGGGAGTTTTCCGACGGTCTTCTGAACGCTGGTCTTGAATGCCCCTGATGCTCATAATACGACGACTGGTCCGACGACGGTTTTTGCCGATGCGTTCCTGACGGAAAAATACGGGACCGGGCGAGTCCAGTTTAATGGCAATTGATACTACCGCAAATACCGGCAATAATAAAATAATACCAATGAAAGCTCCGACAATATCGATTGCACGTTTTATCCCCCACTTAAATCCATAAATACGATATAATAATGAAATCGAATTCAACAAAGGCTTAATTGTCAGGGCATTGTTGCAGACACTATACGTCAATATGCCATTGGCTATAATATACTCGCCGCCAAGGTATTTAAGTCTTGTTAAAAAGTCCTTCCAGAACTTATTAGGACTGCCAAAAACAAATTCCTCTTCCCAGTATTGAGAAAGTGGATTTGAAATAGGACTCTGGTATCGCATTCATTCTCCAGGTTAACAATTAACCCCAATTTTATTAAACCATTAGTTGCAAATAATTTGCCATTAAGCTAATAATAATTTGCAAGTAACCAATTATAATATGATTAGAATATCTTTGAATCGCCGTTGGCTTTATATTTTATATACCAACGAGTTAAATAAATACATGAAAAATATGAATTATGAATTATATTACGATTTGATGAGTGTTTTTCAGGATGCAGGCATCTATATAAGCAGTTTATGCAGATGATTGCATAATATGTGCACTACTTTTTAGTTTTCTGACTTGATTTATGATAATATTTATAAGAGTAATACTTTGAACTATAATAATATGGCAACACTTCTTCGAGATTATTAAGGACTGTTCCCAGAACGTTTATATTTGAGTTATTAAGAAAATTAACCGCTCTTTTTACTACTTCTCTGGGTGTTTTACCTGCTCGCACCACAATTACTACTCCATCGACCTCATTGGCAATTATCAGCGGGTCTGATACGGGAATTATTGGTGGAACATCAATTATAATGAAATCGAAATAAAACTTGAGTTCCTCAAACATCTCTTTAAGCGGCTGTTGACTCAATATCGCTGCCGGATCGCTTGTTAATTTGCCGGCGGTAATGATACTTAACCCAGTCACGGGGGTTGACTTTACGGCTTGCTTTATCGAACATTTCTTCTGCAGAATATCTGCCAGCCCGGTCTCAAGCGGCAGTCTGAAAAATACATTGATCATTGGTCTGCGCAGATCGGCATCCAGAAGCAGAATCTTATCATCGGAATTCTCGGCAATCGATAAGGCAAGATATGACGACACAGTCGATTTGCCTTCCTCAATGACCGATGAAGTAACCATCACAGATTTTAGCTTTTCGTCATTTGAATTTCTAATATTTGAATATAGCCGCCTGAACTCGGTAGCCTCAATTGATTCTCTATCATAAAAGTTTATTATAGATTCTGTCTTCATTTTAATATCGCCCTCAACAGCGTTTTCATACCTTTCAGCTCGTTCTGAATAAGCTTCATATTTTTCATGGCTGTTTTGTATTCCGGATTCAGCTTCAAAGCTTTTTGATAAGCCTCAATAGCCCGGTCGCTGTGAAATTGGGTCAGCACGGTGTAAGCCATTCCTAATTCGTTGTGCAGGTCCGGATAATTGGGATGGGTTTCGAGAAGTTTTTTCAGCTTCTTTATGTGTTTAATCACAGTTTCCTCGCGCAGCAGATCATTTCTGAACAGGTATTCAAGATGAAAATGATATGTTTTTTTAGGAAACTTCCCGCTGGTGGCGGCATCATAACCTTTACTGAGCTCAATGAAAGTTATATCAAGATCTTTGTTTTTAAGGGCGTCCAGAGCTTGCTGCAGATATTCATTTTTAAACGCCGGATCGAAGCCAACCGCTTTTGACAGTAAATTAGCGACATTGTCTTCTAAATTTTGAGCAAGACTGTAATCTTCCTTTTTGATGCCGTTAAGAACAACAGCCAGAGCCAGGTTGTAATAGGCCTCGGCATAATACACATTCAGTTCGGTTGCCTTTTCGAAGCTTTTAGATGCCCGAGAACATTTTCCCTGTTTTAATAGCGCTTTTCCAAGGTTGTTCTGGTAATCGGGAAAATCGGGGCTTATGTTAATTGCCTCGATAAAGTAGTTCTCGGCTTTTTGGTAATCTTCGAGTTCCATGTAAGTTAAGCCTAAATAATTTAGAAGCCGCGAATTTTGCGGGGCATTTTCAGAGCCGCGCTTAAAAATCCTGGCTGCCTCTTCGAACAATTTTTGATCAATAAGCGATAATGCCAGTTTCTCCAGTATCGAGGCGTCAGTCTCCTCAATTAGCTCAACATAAAGCTCATCAAGCTCAACAAATTTTTCAAATCTGTTCTTATGAAATTCATCGATAACGCCCGCCGCCTGCTTGCTGTTTTCCGGCAGCCTGAATTCAATCATATCTATAGGATTACCGTTCTCAAATAAAACGCATGTACCTTTTCCATTCTGAGGATCGCCGGAGGTCTGAAGGAAGAACTCCTTACCCATTCCTTCCAGCTTGCTTGTCAACATCAACTTCTCCATTAACCTTTAACCGTTTCTAAACTTCATATACAAAATGGCGGCTATTAAAATAATACATATCGATGTACCGGCATATACCAACCCCCTGTCCTTTTTAGTATTTGAAAAGGGGGATATGATTCGTGGAATAGTCGCCATTACAGAAAGCTTGAGATAGTCTTCAACCTCTTCCACCTTTTTAAAAGAATCATCCAGCATAACCAGGATTAATATCACGCCGCCGCCTATCATCAAACCCAAAATCAGTCCCATGACAGCCATTTTCATACGGTTAGGGCTTATCGGAGCAAACGGCATGGCCGCCGGTTTTACTATCATATATTTTCGCTTAGCCTCCACATCCATGGCGCTCTGATTGATTGCCGCATATTGAGAATACTGTACTAACGTATTATAAAGATCCCGGTATCGGCTCACCTCGGATTGAAGTCTCTCCAGGGTAACCTCAACATCCGGATCACGGGTCAGCCGGGATTTAATCTTTCCTATACTTTTCTCCAGCGACATGATTTTAGTCTGCATAAATTGTATGTTGATATCGACAATAAGAAAACGTGACAGACCGGTTTGAACTTCAGGCGACAGGCCGGGATATGCTTTGACGATAAATAATTCAATTTCATTATTAAGATTGGTGGTAATATTTTTTGCTTCTTGATTCAAATCCATGACTTTGGCATCCCGCCAGCTATAACGGCCTAAAAGTTCGGCCAGCCTGGGGATGGTGTTCATTAGATCATTCTTCAGTTTTTTGATATTATCGGGAATGCTAATTAACGAGGGCTCTATCTGATATGGTTGAAGGGACAGGGTTATATCGGTTTTAAGCCGTTCAGCCTCGCTAATATCGATGTCTAAAGCCTCGACTATGGAAATAATGGAATTTAAATTATAATTCAAAGTAGTAGTGTCCTCATCAATTGATGAAACGATCAAATTCTGTCTGAACTGTTTGAGCCTGTTCTGAGCATTATACAGCTTTTCGCGATAAACCGCCAGTTGTTCCTCAGTGAAAGATATGCTGCCCTGGATACCGGCCAATTCCTGAGCCAGTGATTCCTCAAGAAATATCTCTGCCAATGTCAAGGTCATACTGCGCGCCATGGTTGGCGATGATGATCTTGCTGAAAGTATAATAAGGTTGGAACCCGACATCTGAACATCGATTAATTTACGGATTGATTCAACCAGTAAATTTTCAGAAAGTTCCGCTTCAGAAACGTTCGGCAGGGTAATCGCTTTTTCTGCAACCTTTGTTTTTATGCCTTCAGGCAATGGAATATCGAGTTTGGCTACGAGGCTTTTTATATATTTTGTAGATTTAATCTGATTTGACAGCAAATTTCTTAAGTCACTAACCGATTGCCTTCTGTAGCCTTGCCTGGTTTCCAGGCCGCGGTCTATCGCTGGCGGCAGAATGCTGGCTTCATTCATCAGTATAGAGGTTGAAGATTCATAGACGGGAGATAGAAAAAATGTAGCCAGTATAGCCGTAAGCGGTACAATCATAACCGGCATAATCAAGTACCACCTATTTCTAATAAGCAGCTGCCAGATTTCTCGAATATTTAATGTCTGTGTTGAATTTGTTGATTCATTCATCACTTATTCAATTTGTTGCGTCTACTATTATTGCTGTTGCGATTGTTGTAATGACTGCCGTCACCAAAGCCGGAACAATTATTTCAGGCATTCTAGACCAGAAGGTCTGGTCGGGGCGGTACGGAACTATGATCGTATCCTCTGGGTGAAGACGGTACCTGGCAGGCCGACCGGTTTCAGAATATTTTTTAAGATCAAAATTCAGAACCGAAGAATACCTGACATCTTTCAAAACAACTCGCACGTTTTCAAGATCAGCGCCTGCGGTAACGCCGCCGGCATCGGCGATGGCATCAACCAGTTCTATGTCTTCTGAAAGAGTTTTTATTCCCGGTGCATTAACGGCGCCATAAATATAATATATATTTTTCCCCTTAAAGATTTTACCCCTGAGAACCTCCGAGGTTAAACCATACGGAGATTCAGGAACGTTTATCAAATCCTTGGCCTTAAGAACAGGAATATCTGATAAATCACCGTCGCGAAGATGTTTCAAAAGATCAACGTTTATAACCTCAACCTTACCGTCTACCTGACGAACAATTGTCACATCGGAAAGATCGGCTGTTGGAGCCGCTCCACCGGCCTGCCTGATTACCTCCAGCAGATTGGGTATCCGCTCAAAATGATACTCATCCGGATTATTGACGGCGCCGGTTAAGACCACTGTCTGACTGTTATACTCGGTAACAATTACTGTAACCTGGGAACACCCGGTATTAAAAATCGATATTTCCTCGACAATTATTTTTGCCAGCTCCGAGGTTGTGTAACCCTCAGCCTTGATGTTTCCGATAACTGGCAGAGTTATCATACCATCTTCTGTTACCCTGACTACAGTATTAAGATCAGCCACTTGTTCTTCCGGCCAAAAGCTGATACTGAGTATGTCGTCAATACCGATTCTGTATTGATCTTCCTGACAAGACCCATTAACCTGAAACGCCAGGATTAAAAACAGAATAAAACTATAAATCCTCATATATCCCCAGATCTGTTAACTGCTGTTGGGAGTTTTTCTTTAACTCTTCATCTTCCAACATCGTACTATTAAACATTATCGACTGATTCCGTCCGTCGGCTTTGGCTTTTAGCAAAGCCATATCAGCGCAATATATCAAGCGGTCGGCTGACTGGGCGTCAATAGGATAAACTGCCCCGCCAATTGAAATTGTTATGCTGTATCCTCCCTCAACAAATTTGCTTAAAAATGTATAACCTTCAATTTTCTTGCGCAATCTCTCGATAAATATCAGGCAATTTGCAAAACCTGTATCAGGCATAATCACGCAAAATTCCTCTCCGCCATAGCGGCTTACAATATCAATCGCCCGAACGCTGTTGGTGACTAAAGCCGCCAGGTTTTTAAGCACCTCATCGCCGGCTTGATGACCGTAAGTGTCATTAAATGTTTTAAAATTGTCAATATCAAAAATCACCAAAGCCAGCATCCGGTTGAACCGTTTGCCTCTGAATATCTCTTCATTAAGCCGTTTATAGAAATATCGATAATTATACAATTCAGTCATACTATCGGTGTATGACATCTTTTCTATTAATAAATACTGATGAATATTCCCAAGCGCTAACGAGGCCATATTGGATAGAGTCGAGAATATCTCCAGATCAACCTCGCTGTATGAACCCTGGCCTTGTTTTTGTCCTATCAAAACAAAACCGTGCACCTTCTCACCGGCTTGAAGCTTTTCCAGTACGGATAGGCGATTAGATAAAGCCGTTTCAACAAAAGCGTCCGTCTCCGGCAAACCAGAACTCAACAATGGCAATGATACTGCCTGATTATTCGAAACAAGCAGTTTATATATTTCCGAGTCAGAAAAAAGATTCAGCTCCTGGTTCTCAGAAGAATACCCGCCTTCAGCAACGGTCACGTTGTAAGCATTCTCATCTTTTTCACTTTTAGTCATGACTACAATTGAAATGGGCGCCAGTAAAGCCTTTACTGAGTCAACGAATAATTCAATAAGACGGCTTTCATCATAGATCGTAAACATCCTGTTAGATATTTCAAAGAAGGAATGAAGATCAACCATTTTATCTTTCAATCTTCGAGTCAAGTTTATCAGCTCATTATTCGCCTTCTGGAGTTCGCTCTGAAGCGATCTACTCTTGTCCATCTGCTTCTTGACAGTGCTGTTGCTGCGGCATATTTCAACAATCAATGGCCAGACGGCCTTGTTAAAATCAGCAATGGTACAGTTCCTGGCCAGTTCATTTTCAGTATCTTCTCCTATAAACAATATCCGTTGACTATTGAAGTTATAGTGGAAAATAAAAGGATCATTCAATTCAACCGATAAATTAGCCAGCCCGGCAATGGACTTATAACTATTTCTCCCAAGAGATACACCAAAATTTTCACCATCTTTTAAACTTGCACCAGCGCTGACATTGGCAATTATTTGCCTTACCCTATCAGTCTTAATCGGTTTTATCGATCTCAATTTAAAGCCAATCCCCATTAGCGGTAAAAACATATTATGGACGGCACAGAATATGATAAACTTGCCAAGTTTAAATTTATTCTGGAATTCCTCGGCTGCCGTTAGAACCGGGCTTTTCCGCATAGTTGTATGATAAGATCCAAAAACCGATTTATACAGGTCTACTATTTCTTTCTTAATTGAAAAATCCGAACGCAATTTATACAAATCGGTGGTAGTTGATCTGGTTTTCTGGCGATAGCTGCGAATTTTTATAAATGATATTACTATTACCGCCCCGGCCAAAATCAATATAGGCAATAGAATTAAATTAAAAACAAACATAAAGCCGTCTAAGCTTGATTTTTACTTCTCTACCTGGTCGTCCTTCGGGTTCTGGCAAAATAAAACCTTTTCTTTTTTGAACCAAGGCCCATTTTTTTTAACAGCCACCAGGTTTTCAAAAACCCGGTCCCGGGAAATTTTTTAGAGATCGCCTTCCTTATTTCGCCTACGCTGAGAAACGGGTCTTTGCCAACCAGGTCTGTTATTACCTGTTTTAAACGCTTTTCTTTGCTGTATACTTTTTCCTGAGGCTTAACCGGTTCAGGTTCAGCGGGCTGATCAGAGGGTTGAGGTCCTTTTATTGTTTCGATTTCGACCTTTGTCTTCTCAGGGGAAGAAATTTCCGCCATTGATATTGAGGGTTTTTGGGCAAATTCAATTTTACCGGCATCAACAGGAACTTTTTCTGTTACCGCTATCTTTGTCGTCTCCTTATCCCCTGATTTATCGTCAGCCACAGAGATGGCGGTCATAAAGTCGTTTTTAGCTTTAGCGACATTATCAAAGGCTTTAAGTATACTGTCAAATTCAAGCAATTCAAAAATCTCGTAAACATTGGGAATCATCCGGGCAAGCTTTATATCACCGTCGTTTAATCGGATTTCTCTGATGTTTGAAATAAATATACCCCAGCCTGCCGAGGAGATATAATCAACTCCGCCAAGATCGACAATAATCCTGTACCTTTGTTGTTCTAAAAGCGAGTTAGTGACTTTCTCCAGCTCGGAAGCGGTTATGGTGTCTATTACGCCGTCAACGCGGATAATGGTAATTTCGCCCTCAACCTCTGGAGTCTGGGAAGTCTCCACTGAAATCTTAATATCACTCATAACTTTTTACCTGCCTAATCTAGTTAAAGCCTCTTTTCCAAAACAATAATAATCATAAGCCCCATGCGAATAAGGCGAGAATTCAAATATAGTTTTTTTATTCATCTGCGATTCTTTAATCTGGGTGTTAATCCGAATAACTGAATTAAAAACCTTATCTTTATATTTCTCTTTGAGCTCACTAAGTATCTTTTTCGAAATCCTGGTCCTGACATCAAAAAAAGTCGGTAAAATACCAAGCAAGCGTATGTCTTTTTGAAGATTCCTTTCTGTATCTCTGACAAGTCTAAGTGTCAATGCGGCTCCCTCCAGAGCAAAATAGTCCATAGAGACCGGTATCAAAACCGTTTCAACATAACCTAAGATATTTGAATTTATTATATTTATCGACGGAGAGCAATCTAAAATTATGATATCGACGCCGGTAAATCTATCAAGGGCTTTTGCCAACGGGTACTCGTTTTCGGGCTGTTGAGTTAAGTAGCGTTCTACCATAAAGATATCACTGTTGCCTGAACCAACTAAGTAAAGATTGGGTCTGATATCATAAATATCAACTTTGTCACAAAGCAGCAAATCGGAAAGCCCCTGGGCGCCATTTAGATTAAAAGCAAGCGACGCCGATCCCTGTGAATCGCTGTCGATCAACAATACCTTCTTACCCATCATAGCTGCGGCATGGGCAAAATTGATAGCGGTGGTCGTTTTGCCGGTTCCGCCCTTTGATGCTATTATGGCGATCTTATTCATTATTTTTGAAATCTCTTCATTAATTTCTTTTCATATTCAGCTATATCGCCCGGCGACTTGCTGTCGTTGTTCTGCTTTACAGCTTTTTTATCGATTACAATAGCTTCGTCGCTTGACGGCGCAACTATTACCGGTTTAATCGGCTGTTGGTCAGTCGGATCAGCTTTTGTCTTCTCTTCTTCTTCGACTTCTTCGATATCAGGTTTTGCAGGATACCCGCTCTCGTCAGACGCCCCCCCTTTCATTTTAGAGATCATTGAAGTAAACATTCGCGAAACTTCCAGACCGCCGTCTAATTTTTCGAGTTCTCTGGCTATTTCATTATAGATATTTTCACTGCCCGCAGTTGGACCAAGTCTTTTTAACTGGGAAATGACTCTGCCCGTTTCACTGGAAATCTGTTCGACCTGCCGTTTCTCGATACTCTTTTTTAAATCTTCGGTATACTGCGCCCTGTCGAATTCCCTTTTTTCCTCGCGCAGCATTTCTTTTTCAAGAAGCTGTTTCTGTTCCGGCTTTAACTGGCCTACTCTTTCGACGAAAGCTAATCTAAGACGCCGGGTATTGAGCCTCATTCCAACCAGTTCATCATAAATGTTCTTATCGGTAAAATCTTCGCCCATTTCAGCCAGCTTTTTACGAATCCTGGCTGTGCCAAATTCGGGATTTTCACGGATAATTTCAAGTATTTTCTTACGGGTATTGTAGGGGATTTGCTTTATTACCGCCTGGGCTCTCAGCCTTCTATTTAACAGTCCCGAATCGCCCTGGTCTTTATACCTCTTGCGATACTTGTAATATGTCGCCACCGACACACCCATAGTTATACAGGCCTCTTCAATCGACATTTCCTCATCCTCAACTAGCGCCAGCAAACGTTTGCGTTTTTCAAGGATTAATTCATCGGCCATTATTTTCTCTTTGATAACTACCAGGGTTATATCATCATTCTGGAGAGCGTTGCCGGTAAACTGAGTCAAATCTTTATCCAGCGCCTGGGCAAATTCTTCCGGTGAAAGATATGAATTGGCCTTAATAAAGTTGATCAGCCGGTCGTTGCCATATTGCTCGGATCGATTGTTCATCGCCTCGGTTATACCATCGGTGTAGACAACCAGCATGTCATCTTTTTTAAGCTTAAGTTTGTCGGCCTGCAGAGCGCCTCCAAAAGAAATATCATCAGGTAATGTTAAACCTAAAGGAATGCCTTTTGGATTCAAGAAATAACATTTGTCGGTGTCCTTGCGATACAGAATCATCGGATTATGGCCAGCCGAGGCAAACGATATCTGACGGTTTTCAGAATCGAGAATGATAAAAAATATGGTGATGAACATTCCTTTTTTGACATCATCAGCGACGAAATTGTTGACTTTTGCCAATATTTCACTGGGGGAACTGTTCCCCCGGGCTTCAAGTCTTATAGCGGTCCGAATCATTGTCATAACCAGTGAGCCGGGGACCCCCTTGCCGGACACATCGGCTACCACAATACCAAGAGTATCATCATCAATCCAGACAAAATCAAAATAATCACCGCCGACATCCCTGGCCGCACGATAAACCGCCGCCAATTCGTAGCCATCGATTTCCGGGAACCTGTTTGGTAAAAGAGCATGCTGAATCTCCTGGGCGACCTGCATCTCTTTTTGCAAAAGTTCTTTTTCAATAACGCTGTCCTGGGCTTTTTTAAATTTGCTTGTTATTTCGTTAAATGCCCTGGCAATTTCGGAAAATTCATCGGTCCCCTCGACAGGAAGAGTCTCCTCAAGGTTGCCCTGACCGATTTTCAGAACACCCTCGGTTAATTTCTGGATTGGCTTGACAAAATAGTATGAGAGAAGATATACGGCGCAAAGACCGACAAATATTCCCAATACGGCGAATATTAAAATACCTTTCCTCGATTGGGCCAACTGCCGCGTTAATTCCTCCTGCGAAAACCCGAAATGAATAGCCCCCAGTTTTTGATCATCAAGCGCCACCTCGGTTATCAGATGATAAACAAAGCCATGGTCTTCATTATAATAATGCTGGAAGACGCCAACCTGACTGGAACCCACCGGGGCTGGATAGGAATATTCAGACAGCAGATTTTGCGGATTTAAGACATCAGCCCAGATTAAATTATTTGTATCGACGATAGTTACATACTTAAGATGAGGGTTTCCATCAAGCGCCGACTTAACCAGACCGGAAAGCTCGAGTTCATTGCCTACCACGATTTTATCCAGCGCATTTAAGGCGGTAGTTTGAGTAAAATTTATCGCCTCGCTGAAAAAGCGCTCCCGGATACTGTTGGAGTATCTAAAATCAAAATAATATGAAATTGCGGCCGCTATCAATAAAACTACCAGAGAAGCCCACATGGCAAACTTCAAACGTATTGACAATCCCCTGGGCATAACGGCGATTTTTTTCCTGGGTACAACATTTTTAACCATCCGGAGCTCATTTTCGCCATCATGAGAATAGTAATCAACACTATCCATCATCTTGCGAATGAGAAATAATCCCAGGCCGCCTTTTCGGCCGGTCTTGATATAACGTTCAAGGTCGGGAGTATCCGTGCGGTTAAAATCGAACCGCCGTCCTTTGTCAAAAATAGAAAAGACAACCCTGGTTGGTAAGATTTTTACCTTGATGCGGATTGTTCCCGGGCCATAGAGATATGCATGACGAATAACATTGGTGCAGGCTTCCTCGATTGCCAGAAGAATGCCGTTTTTCTCCTTGCTGCCAAGATTGACATCGGTTATCCCATCACTGACAGAACGCCGGATATCCTCCAGCATACTCTCATCGGCGGCAAAACTCATAAATATTTCTGTTGGTTTCCTCAATACAATTAACCTGCCTCACATATTGTATATAAAATTATAACCCAAATTGCGCTTAAAGTAAAGCCGAATTAGACCCAACAGGCCTTCCTCTAATAATAACATCGGACATCTTTATCGAAAGCTGGATTATGATATTATAATGATAAACGATTTTACTATTATCTGTGCAAATTTGTTACATTAATTTTTATCTTTTCGCAGACCGTTCCGCCGCTTGTTCAATATTTCGATTAAGATTTGGATTGTTGGGATAATAATCCAACAGCGAACGCCACATCTCCAGGGCCTCATTATATTCACTCGCCTGGTACTTTTCCATTCCCTGAATATAAATCTGCCAGTGGGTATCATTTTTCTTGATATCTTCCAGAGTTGTAATATCGGCGGTAAAGCGGGCCATCTGACGTTTCAGACTTCTGGCTCCCTCCGACTGAGGATTTAGAGTTAGCGCCGAATCGACCATGATGCCAGCCTGAGCATAATCTGCCTGATCAAAATATCTTAGGGCCTCATCGAGATAACCGGCGGCTTTAAACTTATTATATATCTCATCCTTTTTAGCCCGGGCGTCTCTATCGTCAGGATCAGCCTGTAAGACAAGATTTAATCTTGACAACGCCTGCTCATAATCGCCGCTCATTATAAATCGATCAGCCTGGGTTTTCAGCTCTTTAATTTTATTGTTTTCGATTTTTTCAATTGCCGCCAGACTGTCTTTGGCCTGCCGGTTATCCGGGGCAAGGATTAAGGCCAGCTTATATTGTTCGGCGGCTTTATCATATTGTTTTTTATCAAAATAGCCATTGCCTATTTCAAGCTGTCTGACAATCAGATTATTTATATAGCCCTGGCTGGCCTGATGCGCAACATCCTGTTTAATTCGCTCAAACAAGATAATGACTTTATTACGGGCGTCCTCGTTTTGATCATCCATCCCCAGCGCCTTATAATATGCCTCCACAGACTTGTAAATTTCTCCATCCTCTTCAAATTTTCGGGCACGGTCGAGTTCCTGTTCAATTTTATTTAGCAGCTTCTGTTGCTCCTGTTGTTTTAGCGCCTCAAACCGTTGCCGTATCCTCATTTCATCTTTTTGGGCTCGTTTAACGTCCACCGGCGCGCCAAAGGAATAGCCTAACGAGAACCTGTGTGAGATATCAAGCACAGGAAGCGACGTGTAAGCATAGTCAAACCGAATATCATAAAGCGCTATTCCTCCGCCAAGAGTGAGTTTATCCCGCATATAACCCAGGCGGGCGAATATCTTATCATTAATTCCGAATTCGCCTCCCGCATAAACATCGGCGCCGGCGTTTTCGGTGTTTTCAACATCGGCGCTGATAACGAGGCTGTATCCGCCGGAAATCATTCGTTTATAGGCAAGCCCGCCCCTGACTGCCAGAGGATAACGCTGTTCTAAGCTGTGAAGCTTTATCCGCGGGCTGTAGACATTTGAGGCTTTTAAACCTGCCGATAATCCATTAATAAAGCCAACCGAATAAATCGTTCCCAGGTCGAATCCGAAACCGGTATCTTTATAACCGGCCAGATCGTAATAAACGCCCTTGATAGTTATACCTGCCGCCAAACTGCTAAATGGAGTAAAACCATAACCAACGAGAAACAGATCCTGACGAGTGGAAAATGTGCCGTCAGGGTGGTTGTCTTTTCTGCCAATAAATTCACCGCTTGATAAATCGCCGATGCCGGCGCCAAAAACTCCGGCAGATAATGTCGGATAGGCAAAGGTCAAGCATTCATAACGGGTATCCATGAAAAGACTCATATAAAACAGCTCAAGCTCCGGTCGATTTAAAAATGCCAGACCAGCCGGGTTCCAGTATACAGAAATTGAATTGCTGCAATAGGCTGTAGACGCTCCGCCCATTCCAAGCTGGCTGGCGCCAAGACCCACAGTAAACGGCGATCGATAACCGCCATTACCGGAGGCCAACAGATTAATGCTCAGGCAAAAAATCATGATTGCTATTACAGTCAATCTTCTTACCATATTACCGCCGCTTTAATCTTAGCAGTCTGGCCGCTTGAGTTATTGGTTACAAATATATAATAAACACCGCTTAACACCCGATTGTCTGACACATTTCGGCCATTCCATAAAACAGCGTTATTATCGTAGTGAGGACCGGTCAAACCTCCACCATTAGAGGGCGTCGCTTGATAATCCCAGGCCTTTTCTCCATCGATACTGAAAATTGCAACGTCGATAACCGCATCATCGTTGAGATTGTAGCCGATTTCAAGATTGCCCTCGGAGGCCAAGTATGGATTGTTGTTTATAACAACCGAACTTATAAACTCGGTCTGCATTACCGCAAACGGCAAGGTTTCCAACGTGAATTCCTCGCCATCAGGAAGGACAATCTCTACAAACTGGTCATATATTCCCCCTATGACAGCTCTGGCAACAATATCTCCAGACCCCAGATTAATCCTGAACGAATTAACTGCCGGGGCTCTGGTCAGAGTAATATTTATGATAATTTCCGCCGAGGAATCCGGCTCTATTATCCGCGCCGACAACGAGGCTTGTTCAAAATTAAAACTTACCAACGAATCACCGATAACACCTTCAAAAGGCTGATCATCTATTCTAAGAACCGACGCTGATACAATCTCATCCGGAGCAATTGAATTATCACCGGACATAAGCCGATAGCTCAAGGAAATCAACGCTATCTGGACATCGGCGATCTCTGATGAGTTTGCCAGAGTAAAGCCGTAAACGTCAACAGGCTGACCGCAAACCGCCACTCCCCCCTGCGACTCGGGATTCTGCAACACAAGTTCGGGAAGTTCATCCCTGAGAATCAGCTCTATACCGGCAGAATCATTTATTACATTTGCGTTATCACCTGTATTAAGATCCAACGGTATAGTATTTATAAAAGCAGTAATCGGAATGCCGCTGAGAATTTGTGTATCGGGCGCAGTAACATGCCACTGAACCGGTATTCCGGGTGTAAATATTCTTACTGCAGGTTCCTCAACAGCAAAACCGCCATTTTCGAGTAAAAGTGTAAGCTCGCCCTCACCGGTTTCAGCATCTCCGGAATTTGTAACCTCTGCCTCAAGCGTAAAATAACCACCCGGTGTGACTATCCTGTCGATTGCCGAAGGCGGGTTAGTGATATTCAGACTTAAAGAAAGCGTTGCTCTTTCCACTACTTCAACAGCCGCCCAGATTTTAGCGTCATATACTGAATCGCCGGTGTTTGAATCAAAACACCAGCAGTCAAAACGAATTGAATCCACAGTTTCACTATTACTTGCAACAATCCGCCAGTCCACAGCCTGGCCGGATAAAGGCTGCATCAGCGGATCGACACTGCTGAACCCATCTGGCAAAACTACCCGGGCAAAACTTTCACCGGCATTCCCAGCTGGGAGCAATGAATCGGTAACGGTAAAAGATTGGCCGGTGGAAAGGATGCCATCCGCTGCGCCTGAGGGAGATGTTATCGATGCCCGATGAGTGATTGAAGCGCTGTCCGTGACAGTTACTACTGCTGTAACTATAGAATCGGCCATAAGCGCGGAAGTGGAATCGTTCAAGTCTATAAATGGTCCAATGAATGAAACTCTTACTAATGCTGAATCTCTTGAGGAATCAGGCGCAGTGACTGCCCATGACAGCAGTTGATTGGAAATAAAATTGCGCCGCAAAGAATCAACAACCTGGAAACCCGAGTCGCCTTCAAAATCAAGCGCAACCTGGCCGGAGCCTGTATAACTATCGCTTCCGGAATGCATAACTACTGCAAATACTGAGAATTCCTGTCCGGTGGAAATAGAATCATCCGATAAATACAGGGTATCTATCCAGAATGACGCCGAATCTTCAATTATTGCCGATGTAGTATTATCCAGCGGCGTAACAATTACCGTCGAATCACCTGATATTCTATTTATAGCGCGAATGACAAAACATTGAAATATCTCCGTGGGGTTTGCTGTTGATGCGGCTATGATGTCATAATCGAAGGCTGTACCCGACAGATTATCTATTGTCCCTACATAGAGAGTCTCGGCAAAGGTTGAACTGCTGTCAGCGTCAGAATCCAAAAACAGGGTCACCGAATCTACCGGTTCAGCGCCCAGATTACTGATAAAGCCATGAATTGTGAAGGGCTGATTCACATTTACCCGGGGGCTGTTCATGCTCACCGTAAATAAAGAATCAATCCTCACTCGACCGGGGCTTAAGACGCTCACAGAGTCGGTATTTAAATCGATAGAATATTCCTGTTGATTTTGCATCCCCGATATATGAATTACTGGCTGATAATTCCCGGAGATAAATCCTGTCGGTAATGCAGTGGAAGTAAATGTCAAAGTCGTATCTGTTGAGATAGTGTCTATTCTAACTTCTGAGGCGGTATCTGACAGGGCGACAAACTGGTTAGTCCCATCGGAAAATGATATCCTTGTCAGATTATGGTTAAGCCGCAGTGAGGCCTGTCCGGATTTACAGACCTGCACGGAAAATTGAGCTTCATCCCCGGTCAAGATTGTATCAGGCGATAAGCTTCCCGGTCCATAAGAAACATCAGCCGCGGTCTGGACAAGCACGCTGTCGGAAAGATCAAGTGAATCATACACTACCCCACCCAGATCGGAGCCGTATATATAAAACATGACCGGGTACAAACCGCCGTCAAATGACGAAGATATCTCAACCTGCTCGAAAGTCAAAAGCCCAAGAGAATCAGGTTCGATAACGCTGCTCTGAATCAGATCAGCTCGGTAATGACTGGAACCATCGGTGAAATAAATATAAGTTGAGTCATTGTTAAGGCTGACTGCTGAGCCGCCATCATTATGAACGCTAATACTGAAGCTGTATTCATAACCGGTTGAAACCGTAGTTGGCGATAAAGAGCTGTCGACATAAACCAGATATGATTCGGTAACAACTATAAGCGTGTCACTGAAAACATTGAGAGTGTCATATGTCACCTGCCCGGAATAGCTTCCCGAGATCCACATTGATAACGGGTATTCGCCGGGTTCAGAATTGGTCGGCACTATGAACCAGAACGTAGTTGTAGTATCGCTTCCTCCCAGTATCGAATCCGGCATCGATGGGAAAACCGGCGATATTATCAAATCGGAATTCTCATCGAAAATGTTAATATCTACTATCTCGACAGCAACGTTTCCGAAATTGGAAAAAGAAACAGTTCCCCTTGCCGTATCCTCGCAGGCGACCTCATTAATATCAAGATTAAGGTTCTCAGCGTACAGCGAAATCACATTGACAGCATTAGATTCACCATAGACTCCGGATTGGGAGGCTGCATTAAACACAACCTGACCGCCCTGCCCCGAATAGGTAACATTCAAGCTGTTAAGATCAGCCACGCCATCGATAAAATCCGAGGTCTGTCTTAAAACATCCGGGCTTATAGGCCCGCCTGTAGATGAGCCGATAACAATCGAATCGACAGCGGCATCGAAATCGGTTTTAATATTACCCAGGTTATCCTTAGCAGTAATAGCCGAAACTGCACCAAAAGGGTTGCCCGAAACCAGTGGTGAGGCTATTACCATTTCAAGCTCACCAAGTTGGTTACCCGGCAGCACTGTTATCGTATCGGTGTAAACCGTATCACTGCCGGCTATACATCTTAATACCGTACTATCAGCCAGAGTTAATATTTGACTTGCTTGACCGCTGCCATCAATGACTATAATATCATTAAATGAAGGCGGAACTCCCCCCGGAGAGTCGCCTCCTCCGTACGAAGCGTCAACAATCACAGTTCCGCTGGCCGGGTTGCCAAACGTATCAACAGCCGCGCTGACCGTTAAATTGAAAGCAGAACCGGCGGTAACCGTGTCATCAACTGCCACAGCAAAGGTGTTTATTCCAGCGGCATAAACTTGAATTACCGAGGAGGTGTCAACAAGATCAGCATCTTCCTGATCGAATGCAATCAAATTGCGGGAACCGGCTATCTCAAACATAAAAGCCGTCCCGGGGAAATCATGACTGCCCGCATCAGCCAAATCAAATTGATACGGTGCATGCACCGAATCGGCGCCAGAAAATGCCACTGTATCGGTGTAATCAATTTTGATATTGCCATACAGGTCGGTGACCGTCACATTCGGATCTAACGGAAAAGTCTCACCAACCGTAATCGTGTTCGGATAATTTGTTAGACTCAACACCTCGGCCGAACCCGGCAGCACTGTTATCGTATCGGTGTAAACCGTATCACTGCCGGCTATACAT
>CBFDEC010000057.1:0-18235 GCA_965603725.1 uncultured bacterium
TAATATTTTCTAAAATCCACTAATTTGAAATTATTATATTTTATCATATTTCATCTTTTCTTATTTAATCGTATTATATTATCTATTTGGTTCACATTTTGCACACTAATCTGTAATTGTTAATAATTTATCTATAATGGCTTTATTCTTGCTGAGACAAGAACCCTTTCCTGCCAGACTTATTCTATTAATTTACCAGCGCAGGCAGGAACCCCTTCCTGCCTGATTTATACTATAATTTTACTGTATTATTTAGTGTTTTATAAAACAGGTTCGGCGTAAGCCATCGTTCAACCTCAGCAACTGACATCCCTTTGCGGCGAGCGTAATCGATGACCTGATCTTTGCCGATTTGCCCCAGGCTGAAATAATGCGACTCAGGATGCGAGAAATACCACCCGCTCACAGAGGCTGCCGGTTTCATAGCGAAATATTCTGTCAATTCCACGCCTATATTCTTTTCAACATCAAGCAGGTCAAATAATATCCGTTTCTCGGTATGATCCGGGCAGGATGGGTAGCCGGGAGCTGGTCTAATCCCGATATATTTTCCTGAAATCAGCTCTTCTTTGCTCAAATTTTCATCTTTAGCATATCCCCAGAATTCTGTGCGTATTCTCTCATGCAGTCTCTCTGCAAATGCCTCTGCCAGCCGGTCGGCAAGAAGTTTAATCATGATGCTCTTATAGTCGTCTTTTGTGCTCATAAAATCAGCGGTGAATTTTTCCACCCCAAAACCGGCGGTGACTGCAAAAGCCCCGATATAGTCTTTAATACCGCTGTCCTCCGGAGTTATAAAATCGGTTAGGCAGCTATAGGTTTTGCCCTGGTTTTTTTCAACTTGCTGGCGAAGGTTATGAATTATACCAAGACTGTCAGACCTGTTATCATCTGTATATATTTCGATATCATCTCCGATTGCGTTTGCAGGAAATAGCCCGAATACCGCTTTCACAGTTAGCATTTTATCATCGACAATATATTGAAGCATCTTGTTGGCATCGGAAAACAGCTCCTTTGCCTGTTTGCCATATTTTTTGTGTTCAAAGACAGCCGGATACTGTCCCGGTAAGTTCCAGGCCAGGAAAAACATTTGCCAGTTAATGTAAGGTATCAGTTCATCAATTTTATAATCTTCAAATATCTTAATGCCTGTCATTCCGGGGCGTTTCGGATTATAACCTTTCCAATCTATCGGCGTTTTACATTTACGCGCCTCATAAAGCGGTAGTAGGTTTTTCTTTGCCTGTTCACTCTCGCGCTTTCGCCGGATTTCTTCATATTCCTGTTTCATACGAGTAATAAATTCAAGCTTGTTATCTCTATTTAAGAGATTATTTACAACCTGCACAGAACGGGAAGCGTCAGGAACATACACAGTCGCTCCGTGATAAACCGGAGCAATTTTAACAGCCGTGTGCACTCGTGAGGTAGTCGCGCCGCCGATTAAAAGCGGCATCGTAAAATCCTGCCGCTCCATTTCGGAAGCAATATGAATCATTTCATCCAGCGATGGGGTGATTAAACCGCTGAGTCCGATCAAGTCGACATTTTCTTTGCGGGCAGTTTCAAGAAGCTTTTCAGCCGGCGTCATAACGCCCATATCTATTACTTCATAATTGCTGCAGCTAAGCATAACTCCTACAATATTTTTCCCTATGTCGTGAACATCGCCTTTCACGGTAGCCAGAAGGATTTTCCCGTTTGATTGACTGACTCCCGAAAGTTTCTTTGCCTCTAAAAACGGTTCGAGAACGGAGACCGCTTTTTTCATCACCCGGGCGCTCTTGACCACCTGCGGCAGAAACATTTTCCCTGAACCGAATCGATCGCCAACCATGTTTATGCTATCCATTAACGGACCCTCGACAACTTTAACCGGGTTTTTGTATTTCTCAAGGGCTTCTTTCGTATCCGATTCGATATAGTCGCTGATACCATGAACCAGCGCATAATTAAGCCGCTTCTCGACCTGCTCAGTACGCCATTCGAGAGTTTGGATTTTTTTTGAGACCATGCCTTTAGTTTTAGCTGCAAGTTCGGTCAAACGAGTGGTAGCGTCTTTTCGACGGTTTAAGATCACATCCTCAGCCGCCGTACGCAGGTTGTCCGGGATTTCATCGTATACTGTCAGTTGACCCGCATTAACAATCCCCATATCCATACCGCCGCCGACGGCATGATATAAAAACACCGAGTGCATTATCTCACGGATATAATCGTTCCCGCGAAAAGCAAACGACAGGTTGCTGATACCGCCGCTGACTAAGGAATGCGGCAATGTTTCCTTGATAGTTCGGCAGGCTTTTATAAAGTCAACGGCATAATTATTGTGTTCGGCAATACCCGTCGCTACAGCAAAAATATTGGGGTCAAAAATGATATCCTGCGGGCGAAAACCAACTTGTTCTGTAAGGATGCGGTATGACCTGCTGCAAATTTCCACTTTACGTTCATAAGTTTCCGCCTGACCGTTTTCATCAAACGCCATAACTATTGCGGCGGCGCCATACTGTTTTATCAAGGCGGCTTTTTTTCTGAACTCGTCTTCGCCGTCTTTTAGGCTGATGGAATTGACGATCCCCTTGCCCTGAAGGCATTTCAGGCCGGCTTCAATTACCTCCCATTTCGAGGAATCAAGCATAACTGGCACCCGACTTATTTCCGGTTCAGAGGCAACATGGTTTAAAAATTCAATCATTGCCTTTTTCGAGTCGAGCATTGCCTCATCCATATTCACATCAATAACCTGAGCGCCGTTTTGGACCTGCTGCAGGGCAACCTTAATAGCACCCTCATAGTCTTCCTGTTTGATAAGTCTGGCGAACCTGGCTGAACCCATAACATTGGTTCGTTCACCGATATTAACAAATAGCGAGTCAGGTCGAATTATCAAAGGCTCAAGACCGCTTAGACGGCAATATGGTTCAACCTTCGGTATCTTTCTTGGCGCAATTCCCTCAACCGCTTGCGCTATGGCTTTAATATGATCCGGTGTAGTACCACAACAGCCCCCAACTATATTGACAAAACCGCTTTCTGCAAACTCCCTGAGCTGATTTGCCATACGCTCCGGCGTTTCATTATACTTGCCGAATTCATCAGGCATACCCGCATTTGGATGAACGGATACCGGAACGTCTGCGATTCCGGACAGTTCCTCCACGTGCGGACGAAGAGCTTCGGCGCCAAAAGCGCAATTAAGTCCCACACAGAATAAGCCAGCATGACTGATTGAAATCCAGAACGCCTCAATAGTCTGACCGGAAAGATTGCGCCCGCTGGCATCGGCGACGGTCCCTGAGACCCATGCCGGTATATCAAGGCTGCGTCTAGCCAGCAGGTCCATTATTGCAAACAGGGCGGCCCTGGCGTTCAGAGTATCGAAAACTGTTTCAACCATCAAAAAATCGACCCCGCCATCGATCAGACCCTCAGCCTGTACCGAGTAAGCATCCCGTAATTGATCAAAAGTAATGTTACGAAAGCCGGGGTCATTAATGTCGGGCGATATCGAACCGGTTCGGTTGGTCGGCCCCAGGATGCCGGCTACAAATCTTGGTTTAGACGGCTGGCTGGCTGTGAATTTATCCGCCATTTTGGAAGCTAACCTGGCCGCGGCAAAGTTCATATCATAAACATCTTGCTCCGTATGATAATCCATTTGCGAAACGGCGTTGGCATTTAGGGTATTCGTTTCGATTATATCAGTCCCCGCTTTAAGGTAGGCATTATGTATTTCTTCGATGATATCCGGTCGGGTTAGAGAAAGTATATCGTTATTCCCCTGTAAACTAACCGGATGGTCGGCATATCGGGGCCCGCGGAAATCATTTTCGGTTAAACCATAAGACTGAATCAAAGTTCCCATGGCGCCATCAAGAACGAAAATCCGTTCCTTTAACATTTGTTTTAACTGTTCCGCTCTGATTTCAGTCATAATCACCTGCCTGAGATTACGAAAATGAAAATTGCCGGGCTTGTCAAGAGTTCTTAATGTTTAATAATCGATTTTCAATGCTAATAATCGCATACTCATAAGGGATTTCGGATATCCCGACTGATAAGTTTAGAGATGTTATCCAGATTTAAAATCATAGAAAGCAGCATTTATTTCATTATTTATATTGATAAGTATAAGTTGAATAGCATAGAAGTATTATGAATTGTAAAAATGTTTAAAACGAGCCAATTTTTTCTTGACATTAAATAATAAGTCATCTATTTTTAACTTGTGAAACAGTTCACAATTAATATGGAAAGTTGATTTATGAACGGCCTGGTAAATAAAAAGATTTCAGAATCAACAATACATCGGTTATCAATATATTACCGCGCACTGGTGTCTTTGGAAAAAGAAAATTTTAGGACTATCTCCTCAAAAGAACTGGCCAAACGTGAAAAGCTGACGCCGGCTCAGGTACGGAAAGATCTGTCCTTTTTCGGTAGTTTCGGTACCAGGGGTTTAGGATATCCGGTAAGCGAGCTAAAAACTAGGATCGCCGAAATCCTGGGATTAAACCGGCTTTGGAATGTAGCCGTCATGGGGATCGGAAATGTCGGCTCAGCTTTGGTTTCCTATAAGGAATTTGCCAAACAGGGCTTCAATATCAAGCTCATTTTCGATAATGACCAGAGAAAGATCGGCTCAAATCACAAAGGGACCGTGGTTTCCGATATTAAGGATTTTAAAAAACTCGCCATTTCTGAAAAGATTGATATGGTTATTCTGGCAGTTCCCATTTCGGCGGCCCAGGTCATTGCCGATGAGGTCGTTGAGACCGGTATCAAGGCTATAATGAATTTTGTACCTGTAAACCTAAGACTCCCGGACGATATAATTCTGCGCAACCAAAACATGTGCATAGAGTTAGAGCATCTCTCGTTCGCTCTCACCAACCGCAAAAGTTGATTTTAAGCCCTCTTTTTCTAAATTCTTTGAAATGCAACAATGTAAAATAACTGTTTCATTATTAAACAATATTCTTCATTTATTTAAAGTAGTGACGATAATACATTTAATGCTGAAACTATTAATTTATGAGCAAGTATAAATTATTATGGGGAAAGGCGATTTTTTTAAAAAAAATCTTGACATGGGCAACTATTAAAAATATTTTATGCATTCGAGGGAAAGATATGTGCAACACTCAATTTAAAATATTCGTTCAGGTTTTGTTATTCATTTTAATCAGCGCCATTTTATCATATGGTCAGTTATTGGGCACCGCCTGTGAGCCTTATGGTTCAATTTCGATTAAAGATGAGCCGGCTGTCGATAACCTTCCGGTTATAGCATATATAAATGGTCAGGAAATGGCGCGCTGTATGACAAGCGGCGGCCAGTACTCGCTATATATTATTCAGGATGATCCTGAGACTCCCGAAAAAGAAGGTTGGTCTGATGGCGACATCATAGTAATACATGTCAATGGCGTCGAGGCTAATCCCTCGTTCGCTGCGCAGATGGGAAGGGTTAGAAAAGACCTGATTGTCAGTACTCTTGACATCAGGCTTGATACCTGGGGAAAGATAAAAGCTCTTTTTAAATAAACAGCGCTTTTATGCGTGATAATTTTTTTTTATTTACAGCCATATCGGCTGTATTTTTTGTTTGTCAGAATTAACAGGCGTTTATTCATGACGATTTTTCATTATTCACTTAATCGTAAAGCCAGCATTAACTTCAACGCCGATGTTTAAGCTTGACAAATATGAAAAAAAATGGGTTATTTATTTGCATAAAACAATGTTAGGAGACTTTTTGGCTTTTTGCGAGTATAAATTGCTATCGAAGTCCGTTAATAATGAGAATAAAAATTGAAAAATAATCCAGCAATTATTTCTTGAGAAAGGAGCAAAAAACATGAAGCTGACTCATCGTGAGGTTGATGATATTATCATACTTGAGCCTAAAGGCAAAATAATTGGCGGTCCTGATGCGACCCTTTTGCATGACAAACTGCATGATTTCATCGACAAGAACAAGAAGAAGGTTATTATCGATCTTTCTAAGGTAGAATGGATGAACTCGACTGGCTTGGGCATTTTGATTTCCGGACTGACTACGATGAAAAACAACGGCGGCGAGTTGAAACTTGCCTCTGTTACCTCTAAAATTCAATCTCTGCTTACCATAACCAAGCTTATCACTGTATTTGAAAACTACGATTCTGTCGAAACGTCGATTGAAAGCTTTAAATAGAAGATTACTGACAACCAGGGCGGCATCTGCATAATTTCTCAAGATATTCGTCGGCGCCGCTGGATGGCTTTATCTTCTTAACTGTCTGCCGAAAATTGATGCCGGGAGAACTTGTATGGACAAACCTGTCATTTCAGAGAATGTTATAATTATTCCATCCGATACTATTCATCTGGCCACAATCGATGATTTTATATCAAACAAACTTGCTGAAGCAGGTGTTTCGAGTTCAGCTATTGCTGATATAGCCATATCCGTATCTGAAGCGGTGAATAACGCCATCGAACATGGTAACGCTGGCGATCAAAATAAAAAAATCACGGTGAAAATTGAATTCAAAGAAAATGATCTCTATATTTCTATCAAGGACCAGGGAAAGGGTTTCGATCCTGGCTCTGTCCCGAATCCAACAGATAAGGAAAATCTACTGAAAAAAGTCGGTAGAGGGATTTTTATTATTCGATCGCTGGTTGATTCGATTGATTTCAATTTTGCCGGCGATGGTACCGAGGTCATTTTAAGAAAGAACTTAAACAAAGAATAACGCTTCAAGCAACCGACTGGGTACATGATGAGTCTTCCATTTTTAATATCTCTTGTCTACCTTGTCTCTGCACTTGTTTTATTTCTGACAGCCGGAATTATTCTCAAAGAAAACGTCAGATCGAGTAAAAATCGCGTTGTAGCCGCCATGCTTTTTTTGGCGGGTATTGCTCCTTTTCTTGTAGCAATCTACCGAACCGTAATTATTGACCCCGGACAATTGCCGCTGTCGATTGCTAATATTATATATGTCTGGGAGCTGTTTTTCCCAACGCTCTTACTGTTTGCAGTCCTTTTCCCGGAATCACTGCCCATTTATAACCGACATAAACGCCTTTTTCAGCTGGCCTTTATCCCCCACATATTCCATATTATTCTCGTTATCTTCCTTAATGAACCCGAAAAAGTGATTAGCCTTGTTGATTTCGATACATCGCTGCCTATAATCAGTATTTTCGTTGGCATTATTAGTTCTTTATTAAAACTTGTTGCCGCTTTTTTAGGATTTTTATTTTCTTTTCATACTCGCTTCTTTTCTCTGATAAATCTGGCCTACGTGATGTCATCGGTATATTTTCTGGCAATCGGTTTCAGACGGATTAGCAATCCTGCTTTAAAGGTCCAGGTGAAAGTTGTGATATTGGGGATTATTGCAGCTGTAGGCTTATATGTAATCGGGATGATCATTCCGACTATTCTGGCGCTGAAATTACCTCAGGGGGTCAAAGAGATATTAATAGTAATCGCTCTGGTTGTCGGACCGGGTTCAATCGGCTGGGCGATAATTAAGCACCGGTTTCTTGACATCGGCCTGATCGCCCGTCAAAGTCTTGTCTACACAATCACAACAGCTATTGTAGTGGGAGGTTATCTTCTGATTATCACACAGCTTTCCTCCCTGTTCTTTTCGACTTTCGGCTTTCAATCGAAAATACTCGAAATACTTGTGGTAATCATTCTGCTTTTGTTCTTTCAGCCCATATATACTCAGGTCGATGATTTCGTACGCCGGCTTTTCATCCGCAGCCGAAGCGATTACCGTCGCCTTATGGAAGAGTTTTCTAAAGAGCTAATCACCGTTTTCGAAGTGAATCGTCTGTCGTCCATTGTGAGCGACACCTTAAGCAGAGAGATGTTTATAGAGAGAACCCATTTCGCATTAAAACAAGAGGACAGCGATGCCTACAAGATATTAGGTGAATCAAGGGAGTTTTCATTCGAGAAAGAGATACTGGATTTAATGCTGGAGAAGCAAAAACCTGTATTTATGCATAGTCTAAAAAGGCTGGCTCGTGAGGGTTTCCTTGTCGGCCGCCTGGCCGAACTGGAATGCCATCTGCTTTTACCATTAACCGACAAAGGAAAACTTATAGGAGCTATCGCCACTTCATCGAAGGTGGCTGGTTTTAGGTATACTTATGAGGATATCACACTGTTGTCGGTGCTGGCGAACCAGGTTGTGGTGGCTGTTAATAACGCTCAGCTTTATGCCGAGTCGCTGGATAAACAGCGGCTCGAGGAGGAACTGGCAGTCGCCCGACAGATTCAGATAAATCTATTGCCAAAATCTGTTCCCGTTCATGATAAATTTGAGTTTGCCGCTTTCAACCATCCCTCGAGGCAGGTGGGCGGTGATTATTACGATTTTATAAATCCGATCGACAGGCGTGTCAGCATTGTTGTTGCTGATGTTTCCGGCAAGGGAGTTGGAGCGGCGCTGCTGGGAGCTCGTCTCCAGGCAGTTCTGCAAACCGAGAGCCGGCGGAATCAGCCAATGGAACTGATGCTTTCAGGCATAAACGATTTCCTTGTCGAATCGACTACTGCCGACAAGTTTGTCACAATGTTCTATAGCGAGCTCGATTGTGATAATGGAAGTTTCTGTTTTTGCAATGCCGGACACAACTACCCATTTGTGCTAAAAAGCAACAACGATATCATGTTTCTCAAAGATGGCGGCCTTATACTCGGCGCATTTGCCGGGGTCGAGTATCAGAAGTCGGCGCTGAATCTTCAAAAAGACGATATACTGGTTATCTTCACTGATGGCCTTACTGAAGCATTAAACGAGCAGGATGAGGAATTCGGCGAGGAAAGGCTCGTTAATTTAGTGCGGGAGGCACGAACGAAATCCGCCCAGTTCTTATGCGGACACTTAATTAAAAACATTCGCCAGTTCGCTTCAGATACCATGGAAGTCGATGACATGACCCTGGTAGTGGTTAAAGGAAAGTAATATGGTCTAAGCAAATCTGCTGGGTATATTATAAACGTCCCTCGGCAGGCTATTGATAATGCAATAAATAACGTTCAGGAGAAAATGATGAAACTTACACCGGAGACAATAATAAATCTTTCCATGGACCAGTTGGAACTTTTAAAAGAACTTGGTGAACTGGCCAAAAAGGAAGCCGACCTGACTGAAATCATCGAAAATAACCGACGAATGGCTGAGGAAGCGGGATTTGCCAGGAATAGAGAGATCGCCAAAAAGATAATGGATGATCACGAATTCGATAATCTTCTTTCAGTGCAATCGATTTATGAACGGGCACAGGTGAGGAACAAAATCAAATCAATATTAGAAGCCCTTATTAATAACAAACTGGGTGAACTCGACCTTATCAAACGCCAGGCGGCAAATTATGGCATCAAATTAGAAAAGGAATAAAATGTAATAGCCACTGCTTAATCTGACAGACACGCTTCTTCTGTCTGTAAGGTACTATTCAGTCCCGAGACACATTCGTGCATCTTTTCTTTAACCAGCGATATAGAATCTTTAAACGTTTGCAGCGGCGATTTTTTATGCGCTCAATTTATTCATCATCCTCAATGATTTCCTTTTCGATGATGACTTCGATATTCTTACGACCGCCCATTCCTCGCTCGCGAAACATGCCTTTGCCATGACCCATATCGGTTCCCATACCTGGTCCCATACCATGACCTCGGCCTTTACCCTTGCCGCCATAAAGCATCATATTCCGGCGAATTTTTGCACGCTGTTTCGCATCCAGTATATTCAACTGGTCGATCCGGGCAGACATTCGTTTCTTGGCCATGCTGGCCTTGAATGCTGAAATAGCCTCGACTTTTTTAAGGGCGGCTTTCTTATCAATTTCCTCAGCCATCATGATTTCTCTTTGCTCAAGCTTGGCTTTTTTGAGGTCAGCCTTGAGCTGAATCATCTCTTTTTGATTAGCAAACATGTTAGCTCTTAACTGCTCAATCTGTTCATCGGTGAGTTTCAACTCATCGGCCATCTCCAGAATATGGCACTGTTGAGCCTGGGCAACTACCGGAACGATCATGAACATCACCGCTAATACTGCAATTAAAGATTTCATTTCATCCTCCTGGTTAAATTGTTAATTATCTATGTTTTCTTTGCTGCATTTTATTTTTCATCCCCATTCGGGCATCTTTGATAATATCCTGAATCTGTCGCCTAAATTGCACTTCGAACACATATAATCTTCCAATTTGACGAGTTGTCAGGATATTTGCCAGCTTTTTTCTGAATTCGACCCGCTTAGTATTCATCTCCTGATTGATATCATCAAGCCGATCCAACAGGCTGTTGATTTCTTCCTCAGAAGCATTTTCCTTAATGGTTAAATTATCAAGTTCCGTAAAGATTTCCTGGCGTCGATTTTCGATTTCCTCTCTCTCAATCTGAAATTTATTATAAACCGGAAAAAACTGTTCTGATTGCTTTTCGCTTAAGTTTAAATCTTCGGTGAGCTTCCAGATTTTGATTGTTTTGATCCGTTCTCTAATCCGTTCTCGACGCGGACCTCCTTCCTGATCGCCAAACGGCGGATCAAATAATGGCTGGCTAAATGCCGCCGATGCCAGCCCCAGAAATAAAACCAACGTTATTATTTTTATTGCTCTCATCGATCACCCCGCAGTGTCTAAGAGTTCATTTAATTTATTCTCTAACAATTTATATGCCTCTTCATCTAATTCCTCAAAATATTGCCTGTAACCCTCATCGGAAAATATATAGCCATTTGCATACAGCTCGTTTTCGATTAATTCCAGCGCTTCCGGTTCGACGTCGCTGAACATTATATAGACAAGCGTGTTATAGCTTGCTTCGCTGTAGATTTCATCCTCAACCAGGCTTTCAACCATATCAGGAATATCATCAACAGGCGGTTTCAGGATAAAAAATGAAAGCGCCCCCGCAATCATCAGCGCAGGCACAATCTTAAATAACCAGCCGGTCAATGGTATTCTGTTTTCCTTTTCAATTTTTTCCCAGATACCTGGAACAAAATCAGCCAGTTCAGCTTTTTCGATCACCAGTTCAGGCTCTGCCCCAAGAACGGAGAGCAGGCTCTTATGCGATTCATAGCCGGCGGCACAATCACTGCAGACAGCAAGGTGATCGGCCATCTCGCGGGCATGTTGTTGATCGAGCCAGCCCCGTATATAATCATCCAGCAGGTCTCTGCATTTTGCACATTTCATGCTGTCAACCTCCCCTCTTTAAGATATAAGCCCAGAGACACCTTCAGTTTTTGTACAGCCTGATGATAATTTGCTTTAGCGGCGCCCTCGGTTATCGACATTAAAGAGGCGATTTCCGAGTAGGGCTTTTCCTCGTAATGACGAAGTACAAACACGGTCTTTTGACGAGGCGGCAATTTGCCGACTGCATTTGAAATAGCCGTTTTCAATTCTGCTTTTTCCAGTCTGTCAGTCGGCGCTGTGGCTATTCTTGTCGGCGTTATATCTTCGATAGACTCGGCCTGACGGTCACGGTTGCGCTTGACATAGTTAAGGGCTAAATTAACCGCAATACGGTAAACCCAGGTATAAAAACCGGATTCAGCCCTGAAAGATTGCCGATTGCGGTATGCCTTCACGAACGCCTCCTGCGCCAGGTCCTTCGCCTCTTCTTTATTCTTAACTACCCGCAAAACTACAGTGTAAATCCTTTCTTTGTACTCGTTGACAAGCTGTCCGAAAACTCTGTCGTCGCCGTCTATGAATCGTTGCAGCCTGTCTATCATCTTTCTATTCGTCATACATTAGACACAAAATAACAGCCGCGGTTTAAACATATCGGATACCGGCTATAACATATTATATTTCAATATGCTCGTCTATATAAAAATCAATCAAGAAAATTGTCTGAAATTATCAATAACTGCCTATAACCGTGTAAGTTGTATCATCTTACCAAAAGGATTGGTTTAGCCTGATTAAAAAAAATGCCAAAATTTGTTTTTTATCTTTCATTTTTATTTCTTTTGATATAAATTTGAAATTATTGATATTAAAATAAACAAGGAGAAAACAAAATGAATTTTTGCCGCACCATTATCGTCATACTTATTTTATTAGCCTTATCATCAACCGCAATAGCCGGCTGGCAGGAAGATATCGACAAATTACTTGCCGAAACAGACAGCGTCGCTCAAAACAAGCTCATTACAAAAATAGTGAAAGCTAAACCGGATTGGCGTGATGTTGTAATATATCTTGAGAATAAAACCTTCCCCCCTGTTGAACAAACCGGCCTGATATTGAGGACAACAACCTGCATCGATGATGTTGAACGGCCATGGGTTATCTATGTGCCGCCCGATTATGAACCATCCAGTTCCACTCCGCTTTTTGTATACTTACATGGCGGAGTCAGCCGCAGTGACATTTATGATGAACCGTTAAGATATGCGCAGGAAAGCCTGTTTTATAAGATGGCAGAGAAACATGGCTGGTTTATTATCTATCCGATGGGGCAGGCAGGCGCAACCTGGTGGGATGAGATCGGCATGGCGAATATCGCTAATTTGGTGCGTACGGTTAAGAGCGAGTTCAATATCGATGATGACCGTGTCTGGCTGGGCGGCTTTTCCGATGGTGCATCGGCCGCCTTCCTGCATGCCATGGTTGCTCCCTCCGATTATGGCGCATTTATAGCGCTCAACGGTCACATGGGTGTTGGCAGTGAGGATGGCGATTTGCCTACATTCGCTCCCAACTTTTATAATACTCCGGTTTATGCAACCACTACTGATAGAGACCAGCTTTATGCCTCAAATATAATGCGGGCGACTATCGATATGGCTCGTAAGGCAGGCGGTGAAATATTCTATCGCGAACTCGAGGGACAGCACAATATCGATGATATCGACTCTGAAATTCCTCTTATTAGCCGCTTTCTCGATCGACATCCGCGCAATCCGTTTCCGAACAAAATCATCTGGGAAACAGCCGAAAAGAAATATGGTCAGTGCCGCTGGTTCGCTATCGATAAAGTCACAATCGACCAGCCAGAAATATGGCATACAGATCACAATGTCGCTTTAATAGATGACCATATAACAGTTGGTTTCATGCCTGCTGATTATGAAGACAGCATCGGTGTTAAGGTTGATCGTTTGGCTGATGGTAATTACTTAGCTCATCGGATAGGCCTTCAGGCAGGCGATATTATAATCCAAGCCGATGGTATGGCAATTACAGCCTTAAACGACCTATCTCAATATAAGGCCGGCTTAAAGCGAGGAGATTATGTTGAACTGGTTGTTAAACGGAATGATAAAAAAGTAACGCTTAAAGGTCAGATTCCGGAGCCTGAAAATTATAACCTGTTTTTCAGAAAAAAACCATCAGCGCTTGTGAAAGTAGGTTTTGCCTCCAACCGCATTGATATCGATGCCTCACGTGTTGGCGCATTTCGAATATTGATACATCCGGATATGGTACATCTGGATCAGAATCTCGTTATTCGTGTCAACGGGGATGTAATACATAATGAGAAGATATCTCCTGATCTTAATTTTATCCTGAATAACTTTGTGAAAAACCGTGACCGCCTGCTTATTTATGTGGCGGAACTTAGAATAAAGATATAATACGCCGGTTTAGTTATGAAAATAAATACAATATGCTCTAAAAGATAATAATAACTTTAAAGATTAAACAAAACGAAAGGACATTAACACGAAAAAGATTACAGTACCATTTCTGGCGGCGCTCATTTGTTTAATCGGCTTAACCTGTGATAAAAAGTCAGCAACGCTTGAGGAGGCGCTTGCTTTATCTGCCAGTACTGGGAAACCAGCGCTTTTAGATTTCTTCGCAGCCTGGTGCGGTCCATGTAAAAACTTTATTAAGGCAACTCATGAAGATGCAGAGATTGCTGACGCCCTTGAGGATGTAATACTCTTTAGGATAGATTGTGAAAAGGGCGATGGAATCGAGCTGGCAAAAAAATATCAGGTAACCGGCTATCCTACATTTGTGCTGGTAAACAGCGAGGAAAAACCGATTGACAGGTGGATGGGCTACACTAAAGACTATTTTCTTGAAACCATGTCTGAGGTATTATCCGATCTATCCACGATTGATGAAAAAACTGCCCGCTTCACAGCCGAACCCAATGTAAATGATGCTGTATCTCTCGGTCGCTACTATTCAGCTATGAGTGAATACAAAACCGCAGTCGATTATTATAATCAGGCTCAAACTCTTAACAAAGACAAGTCTAAAGACTATACCGGCAATATTTTCGAGGCTGCCTCCCGCGGGTTCAGAAGCGATCAGTTTACTTATGATGATGTCTTTACTGTCGCTGAAGCGGTTATCGCTTCAGGGAATAGCAATAGCATCATCTCAATGGCCAACACAATGAGCCGGATCGCCAGGCAAAATGATAGGCCGAAAGATATGGAGAAATTCCTTAAGCTTGGCCTGGAAGCCTCTGCAGATAATGATGATCCCGGCATCCAGCGAACTCATATACTTATGCAGGTAGACTACAACTTATATATCACCGGTGATACTATGAGCGCAATCGACCATAAAAAGTCTACCATGAAATCCGGCTGGACCGAAGACGCCGTCAGCCTTAATAGCTTCGCCTGGTGGTGCTATGAAAACATGGTCAACCTCGAGGAGGCGGAAACATTAGCCCGTAAAGGCGCCGAGCTATCCGAACCCGGGCATTCCAAAGCTATGATTTTAGATACTGTGGCGCATATTCTCAAAGCGAGGGGAAATATCGAGGAAGCCATTAAATTCATGGAACAAGCTATTGCGGAAGACCCTGAATATAAACAATGGCCTAAAACTCTGGAGAAATTTAAAAAGGAATTGGAAGGGTAGCGTCATATTAAACGTTCGGTCAGGTCACGCCATTCTTGCACGATCTGACGAAACTTGAAAAGCGCTTAAGTATTAGCCTGCATTATTCACAAATCTTAACATGTGCTGGCATCCGCCATAGGCGGATTTTTCAGCCAGAGCTGTCGGAAGTAACTTCCGACAGCACAAAAACACACTGTATTTTTAATGGATTCCTGATATTATTTCTATCATATTATTAGCCAAAGGATTAAAAGCTAATTTTTAATGATAAAATAGATTTCATGAATAATTCGGGTTAGAACTGTAGAAGATGGATCTCAATAAAAAGGTTCAGCCGATCCAGAATACCCAAGAAAAACCCTCCGCAGGTTAGTTAGTAATTGAATCGGGCAAGGAAAATTCCGAGTTCAACCCTCCCTGATCGAACACTTTCAGCCAGTAGTAATAAGCATAGCTTGCGTCCAATGAATCAATACTCTTGTTGATGCTGAACATTAGGTCTTCAATATCATATAAATAGGAAACCGGGCTGGCAGTGATCGTGTCCGCCATTGTATTTTCGTAAACTACATAGTACTGGAAATCCGGTATCTCGCTTCGCGACCATCCTAAGACCGCCTGAAGATCAAAACCTCCTGCATCGTTGGAATCATAAGTTACCTCGCCAATAAAACAGGAAACAACCGGAGGCAGTATGTTTTCCAGCATAACAAGGATAGTATCCGAATCGGAAGAATCATCGTAGACGCTGTAAAATCTTACCATGTAATAAACCGAATCAATAGTCCCGGAAGACAAATCAGAAATATCAATATTATCAGTATAGCTGGTATGAGTTATATTATCGATTGTTGTAACTATGGTATCAACCGAACCGGCGTTTTTCGATCGGAAAAGACGGTACGAATAGAAATCCTCTGATAGCGACCTTGACCATTGTAAATCGATCGACTGGTAATAGTCAGGTTCCTGGTATACCGGCAATAAGTCCACCGGGTCGCTCGAGATCAGGACTATAGAATTTATGGCTTCAACCGACACGCTGTCGTTGTTCTCATCACGAAAGAGCGCATAAAACATAACTGTATCGCTATTAACTGCGGTTTCTGGTGAAATAAACCATGGTTTAACAATGGAATAGCTTTCCCAATCAGCGTCGCTGTAATCAGCGGAATTTGAAATCATCATATATAATGTTCCGGATGGCGCGCTAACTGTCAGTTCAACATCACGAGAGTAAGTATGCCGGGCGTTATTGTTGACAGCTATAGTATATTGATATGGCAGTACTTCATAGGTGATGTCGTCAGAGACATAATCTTCGGTGGTATTCCCCTCGCTGTTGCGAAACATCGCATACACCATTTTCAAACCGACGCCCTCGGAGAGAACCCAGGGCTTCGTACCGCTGAATGGCTCCCACTGAGAACCTGCAAAATCGGAACTGTTGGCAATCTGCATAAGCGTGGTATTCTGATACGCTGCCAGGGTTAGAATAACGCTCCTGCTGTTAGTGGCGGCGCTCCCATCATTAATAATCACAGAATAAAGGTTGGGCATGCCGCCGGCCCGTGATGACAGACGTCCTTCCAACCTGTTCTGATTGATTGCTGAGACTTTATAATAGTATAATTGTCTGTTTTGAAGGTTTGAATCGATGTATTCTGTAACAGCCGAACTGTCTATGAAAACATACTCCTCATCAAGACTATCGGCTCGGAATTCAGCTCGGTATATTCTATATCCGGCTATTAGTGATGAATCTGTTATCTGCCAGGACAGATGCAATGTCCTGTCGCCAACGGTTACAATAAGGCTGGTTGGAGTCGCCGGTATATCGGGAGCAACCGGGTTAGCTACCGGATTTGGGATTTCACGGTCACAGCCAATAAAAAAAGCCAGAATTACTACTAATATTAACTTTTTCATCGTATTCCTCTAAAATGACGCTGTTAATTTCACACTAATTTCTTCACCATTAAAACCGGCCTCAACCTTGGGCAACTCCTTTGGTAAAATTCCCTGGTATATCAATTTCCTTTCCGGGAAAAAGATTATAGCATCAAGAATATTGTAAACATACATACCGACAACAACGCCGATCAGTGCATTTCTGGTCGTTTCAGCGTCATAGGCGGCGCGCTGCTTGTCCAGCTGCACGCTGCGTAATCGGGCAACATCCTCATAGAATGTCGCATTTGCAAGATCGACCTGGGCTCTGAAATACTCATCTCTTTTCTTACGGAAATCACTATCAGTTTTAACTGCAAATATCCCGAAACAAAGAGTGGCCGCATTTAATATATATGCCCGGGTGCGCTGTCCCGCATAATACTGGCCCCAGCCAGGGAAAAACAATGAACGCAAGGCTGCCTTATACCGGTTTTTTGAGGCTAAAGAAAAAGAGAAATAATTATTCTTTCCGGGTGCTATCATTATGTCCCCGCTCCATGATTCATAGCCCGGCATCGAAGCTCTGAGTTTATACATTCCGCTTAAGTTGTCTGGCAATCGGCAGGGAGTTGTAGCGTTAATAGTATAATCACCTTCAAGGCTGATTGCAACTCCCGGCGGATTGGAATTTATTACAGTACCTGTTTCATCCGTCTCCTGGGCATAAGCCAGCGATGAAGATAAACAAATGGCTGTAACCAGCAAACAGTATCGCCGGGCAGCCCGGGATTTCACACCTTTATTAATAATGACTCTTCTTTTGATAACAAAACCTCCTCTAAACCGTCAAGTCGGCATAGTATTACTTATTTCCTGCAATATTGCTTTTCTCTATGATACGATATAAAAACCATTCCTGCTTAGCAACCGATTTTCTATCATTGTAAATCTCGCAAATGCTATTGTCATCACATTCAACCTGGTAGTAATTCCGATGACGCCGCTGACGCCAGTTAGCCCTGGAAACTCCTGAGGGAAATCCCCAATCCTGCCAGGATGAGAGTATTCTGGTTATTCTTTTTTGCTCTTCCCTCCAGATAAATTTCGATGGTTCGTTTTTAACAGGATCTTTTTCAACCTCAATCGGTTCAGAAATAAACATAACTTCCGCCAAAAGTATATATAATATCGTCATAAAAGGCAAGTTGTTTATAAAGTTACAGTAGTTTACTTTGTCCTGGCAGAAATTTTATATCGTCAGGCGCCTATGGCTTATAAAAAGCTCGCTAACTGCCAGGTAAGGGCTCTTTATTGCGTTATTAACTAATTGTAAAACCAGATTAGTGTCCGGGCTTTTTTAAAAGCAGGATGAATGATTTGAAGATTATAAAATATTAACAGAAATTATTCCTTTATGTTTCAAGGCAATAGAGTTCTGGCGTTATGTATGATTGTTTTCAAAGATTATAGATTTTGTTTTTA
>CBFDEC010000058.1:0-18166 GCA_965603725.1 uncultured bacterium
TTCAAAGAAGGTGGTTTATCAAGTTTCAATTAATATTTGATTTGAATATAATCAAAATCTCAAAAGCGAGCCTAAGAGCATTTTATACCCAATTAAATAACATGAAGTTATTGATTCACAAGCAATGGATTAAAAGTCCCTTGCATATTGCCAGTAATTGTTGTACTTTAGTTAAAGACTATAACTTGCCGGAATGGCGGAATAGGTAGACGCAAGGGACTTAAAATCCCTCGGATGATTACATCCGTGCCGGTTCGATTCCGGCTTCCGGCAGAAAGACAATGGGTATGCTTTTTATTTGATCTTGAGCTTAGATAAGTCATTTATCTTCTCAAAAACAAATCGGTTTCCTGTTAAATTAGAGACTCCATGACCATCATATTACTTTTCGCAAGGTCGCAACTCAATTTTCCCTGTTCCAAAAAAGCGCCTCCTAAAAAACAGCGCCACATTTACCAAACTGATGAGCATGGGCACTTCAACTAAAGGACCAATCACCGCTGCGAAAGCGACGCCAGAATCAATGCCAAACACGGCTACGGTGACTGCTATGATAGCGCCATCACCGAGACGTTTTTTTTATACTTTGAAAAAACAGAGCTTGTTTTTTGAGAGTTATTAAACTTGCGCTAGGGCGGTGGAATGTCTTATGAAGGATAAAGAGACCTATCTAACTTGCTACTCCTACTCCCGGGAGAATGTACAGTACCTTGGCGGCATTGTATTTGATCTTCCGTTGATAACAATGGCACAAAACAGGCGGCGCCGAATCAACGCCCTGGAGCTGATGGAGAAAATCCTCGACGGTGTTAAGTTCGAAAACGAAAAGGAGCTAATAATCAACAACAGAAAAAGAAGGAGGGTCGCTGCTTGAATCGAAGAACGAAAGCTAAAAATAAATTTACTCACCTATTGACAAGGTCTCTACCTTCAATTAACAGTTATTCAACTCAATTCACGATAGCGTTGCATATATGCTGCTATAACAGGCTTGTAATACTATTTCCGCTACTGTATATATCGACATTTGGATTATAAATTTAGCTTAAAGCCACATATAACTATAATAATAACAACCAGATAGTGTGTTTGTCTGTTTTCGGCATGATTTTTGACATAACATATGTCGGAGGAAATAGATTTGAAGATTACAGTACCGTATTGGTATAACAGAATTTCACCCGTTTTAGATACAGCTGAGAATTTCCTGATTGTTGATGTTCAAAACGGCAGGCGGATTAAAGATGTGAATATCAACCTTGGTGAAAAATCGCTTTCTGATAAAGCTGAATATTTCAAAAAGCGCCGCATTAATGTTATATTATGTGGTGAGGTTTCAGAATACTTCCATAATTTAATTTTAGCCAGGGGCTTTTAATAGAAAGGAGCGATGAGTGAAAATCACTATTATATATGATAACAAAGCTTATAAAGAACATCTTAAAGCCGACTGGGGTTTCTCCTGCCTTGTGGAAGCATACGGTAAGAGAATTTTGTTTGATACCGGGGAAAGCGGTCCTATCCTTTTACATAATATGAGTGTCCTTAATATAGCCCCATCGTCTATTGACGAAGTATTTATTTCCCATACTCATTTTGATCATTCCGGCGGGTTGTCAGTGTTTCTTGATGAAAACAGTAATGTTGATGTTTATGCTCCTTCCTCATTAAGTGGAATTAACCGTGCCAGAGAGGTTGTTTATGTAGATGAGTTTAGGCAAATGCATGAGCGCTTTTATTCTACAGGCCTGCTGAACAATATAGAACAATCGCTTATGATTGAGACGGAGAAGGGACTGGTTATTATTGTCGGCTGCTCTCATCCGGGTGTCGACGTTATCCTGAATGCGGCTGCCCAACTTGGAACACCGTATGCAATTGTTGGCGGCTTGCATGGATTTAAAGATTTCGATCTTCTAAAGGAACTTGAGTATATTTGCCCCACACATTGTACCCAGTTTAAGTCTGAAATAAAATCGCTTTATCCTGATAAATATATTCAGGGCGGAACAGGCAGGAAAATAGAACTATAATTAGAAAGCGTTTGCACTGAAAACCGGTGGATGGCATTATGATTATTAGACAAGAAATCAGTCTTAACGGGCTGTTTGACCTTTTCGAAGCTGTTGAACCCTGAGCTTTGAATGACATGTTCCACCGTTGCACCTTCCTGGACTTCGACTTCTCTGGCGGCCTCGCCAAGTTTTAACACTTTGACTTTTATGGATACTCCTTTGGTTTGAAATGAAAAATCCCCGTGGGAAGGGAGCTTGGTTTGATTGTTATTTTACTTATGCCTAAAAAGGAGTTAATACTTATTTGGATTTATCTTGGATTAGCAGCGAGCCCGAGGTTGATGGATTTCTGAGATGGTACACCTTTCAACCGCCACCTGGTACACTTTTGGTCCGGCGATTACACTTCAGGTCTTTTCAGGGTATCACAGAGACTCAGTATCCATCCAAGGTAGGCAAGCTCAACATTGACGGACGGCGCACGCCCGAGCTGATGGACAGCCTTACAGCCTGACCACAGCCTTTTTGGCGGCTTGGCTTCAAAAGACCAGCTCTTGATTATTATAAGCTGGCCTTTTTTGCTACTTCACCCCTCTATGCCTCTTTTCTGATTTCCGGAGAGGCAATCCAGCGTGAGCCGATCCAGTTGATAAATCTAATCCGCTGGAGAAAGGGTTCACACATATGAACCTCAACTGTTCCGCCCCCAATAGTTGTACCACATTTTGAGTTAGTCCTGCCACAGCAAAAGTCAAGTTTGTTTGAGGTTTTATAGCTTCAGGAACGGGCGGGATAATTACTGGCCATATCAGGAATACTTGCCAATAAATGGTAAAACGGTCTAAAGAAGCGATTGGGAGAAAGGCTGCTTCTTTGTTAATATATATTGTGTTTTTAGTATTTTTGAACTAAGTTGAATCCAGTAGGAAGACAAAATGAAGAGCCGACTACTGTGTCGAAGTATGAAATGTCATATAAAGCGATTATAACCTGAAATCAAGAATCCAGGAGACATCCAATGAATATCAAGGATTATTCAAGGGTAGAAGTAGGTGCAATTGTTCTTGCAGTTGGTGCCTGTTTAATAATGATAGAGTGTTCCGGAGGAGCACCAGAGCTTCCTATGACAGCGAGTATCCCTGTTACAGACACGTACCATGGAGTCGAAGTAGTTGATAATTACCGGTGGTTGGAAGACGGCAGTGTTCCGGAAGTTATGCACTGGGACGAAGCACAGACCGCTTATACCCGCTGGTATTTGGATAAGTTGCCATTTCGCGATGCTATCGCTCAACGTTTGCAGGAGTTGTATATGGAATCATCACCGGATTATTTTCGTCTCCACTATCAAAGCGGTAAGCTTTTTGCTATCAAGGAACAACCACCGAGAGAGCAGCCAATGCTGGTGACATTATCAACACCATTTGACCTTTTAACTGAGAAGGTGATTCTAGATCCTAATGAGCTGGATACAACGGGATTAACTTCGATCGATTTTTATGAAGTCTCTCCTGATGCGAAGTTGGTGGCGGCATCACTTTCTAAAGGCGGAACTGAGGATGGAGATGTTTACGTTTATGAAGTGGAGACTGGGGAGAAATTATCTGATTTTGTTCCGCGCGTAAATGGGCCAACTGCTGGAGGCGATGTGGCCTGGAAAGCCGATGGTAGCGGATTTTTCTATACCCATTACCCGCGTGAAGGGGAGCGTCCCTCTGATGAAATGCGATTTTATCAGCAGGTGTATTACCACGAGTTGGGTCAGTCAACTGAGGAGGATACATACGTCATCGGCGAAGAATTCCCCAAGATTGCAGAAGTATATTTTGAATCCTCGGATGATTTCCACTACATAATTGCAGGCGTTGCCAATGGAGATGGCGGCGAGTACGCTCACTACCTCCTCGATCCTTCGGGCAAATGGACGCAAATCACCCGATTTGAAGATAAAATACCCGATATTCTCTTCGGCCCGGACAACTCATTGTACTTGCTATCGAATAAGGATGCGTCACACGGAAAGATTCTTTATTTGGCACCAGGTCAAACCAATCTTTCTCAAGCCAAAATGCTTGTGGCTGAGGGCAGCGCCGTGATCCGGTCTTTTCTGCCTACTCAAACTAGACTTTACGTGCGCGAAATGCTTGGAGGACCTTCGCAAATACGTGTCCTAGATATAAAGGGGCATTTCATTATGCAGTTGCAATTATTACCGGTATCATCGGTATGGGATATGACTAAAATGGATGGAGATAAAATACTTTTTAATAATTCCAGTTATACAGAACCTTCGGCGATTTACCAGTTTGATCCCGCTGAGGAATTATTACAGAAAACAGCCATGTTTACAACATCGTTAGCTGATTTTAGTGACGTTGAAGTTGTGCGTGAATTTGCAAAATCAAAAGATGGAACTCAAGTGCCTATAAATATCTTGCGTCGTAAAGGAATTATACTCGACGGAAAGAACCCTACAATTCTCTATGGCTATGGCGGTTACGGATCGAGTCAAACGCCTTGGTTTGATCGAGCTCGTAGTATCTATCTGGATAATGGCGTCGTTTTTGTGGTAGCCAACATCCGTGGCGGCGGTGAGTTTGGCGAAGAATGGCATCTAGCTGGTAATCTCACTAAAAAGCAGAATGTTTTCGACGATTTCGCTGCTTGCGCGCAGTACCTTATTGATACCGGTTACACTAATTCATCGCGATTAACCATCATGGGAGGAAGCAATGGTGGTCTTCTAGTAGGTGCTACTATGGCTCAGCATCCCGAGCTTTTCAAGGCTGTAGTGTGTATGAAGGGTGTATTGGATATGCTTCGCTTTGAAAGCGAACCCAACGGTGCTTTCAATGTTACCGAGTTTGGCTCGGTAAGTAATCCGGATCAATTCGAAGCCTTACTTGCCTACTCCCCGTATCATAATGTCAAAGAAGGAATTCGCTATCCGGATGTGATATTCACGGCCGATATTAATGATAATCGTGTTGGCGCCGGCAACTCGCGTAAGATGGCGGCGCGTCTTCAAGCGGTGGCAGATACGCACACTATGGTGCTGCTCAGGATGAGCACAGGGTCTGGCCATGGAATGGGTAGTTCCCTCAGTGCCAGCCTTGCTCAGAAGGCCGACATCATATCTTTTGTGTTTGATCGGTTGGGTGTGAAATAGATCATTCGTATGTCCTGCCTCCGATTATTGGCCCGCATCCTAATTTGATCCTGCCATAGCGAAAGTCAAGTTTGTTTGTGGTTGGATGGATTCAGGTGAGGGAGGCACATCCTGGGGCGCCGGGTAGCCGCGACAACAATACGATAATAAGATAAGGCCGCTCGGGGAGTGTGTTAATACAAACGGGATGGCTGCCATGTTTGATGAACTACCCCTCCCACGCAATCCAATCCCAAGTCCACAATAAATCCACACTTGGTGGCTACAACGTGGTAGTTTCTGGAGAAAGAGGAACCATAAAAGTCCCTTCTAACTAACGCAAATCTGGATTAATTAGGATTATCTGGGATTAATTATTGACATAAAATTGGCATAGTAGATTTTCACATTGCCGTATCATTATGCGTGTCAACGTGTTCGAAAAGTGGTGAAGCTGCCTGCTAAGCAGTTATGGGGGAAACTCCTTCCAGGGTTCGAATCCCAGTCTCTCCGTTGTAAGTTTATGTCTCACAACAAATTGCAATCGTTGATATAGCCAAAATAATATTAGCAAAAATGCTGAATTGGGACTATTTGGGATAAAAATGGCCAGAATTTGGTCATAGTCAAAAATACATTACGCCAGACCTTTAGCCATGGGCCGACTTGACTTGAAGAGTTCCCCGTGAGCCTTCGCTTTATCCGGGAACTGCATAAAGAACTAATGAAAGGGGCGCGGACATCGCATTTTTCTGACCCTGGCGAATTTCGGAAAAGCCAGAATCGAATTGGCGGCGCTTCGGCATCAAATGTCAGCTTTATGCCTTCACCGTCTTTATAGATGCATAAGGCCTTAGACGATTTCGAGAAGTTTCCAGATGCTGACAACAACATCTTGCCACTGTTTAAAGCCGGGTCGATTCACGCGCACCTATAACCTATCCAACTATAAACATCTTAGTTGCCAGCTATTTTTGTAAAATACTCGGTTTAATTTTAGGAGAGCTGTTTGTAATTTTAATGGACAAATATCGGGGCACACATTATCATTAAGGAAGTTTAAAAAAAACAGGAGAGGTCATGTTTGATGTTTTTATAAAAGGGAAGGCGATCGATCTGATCGTCCTTGATGAACAGACAGTAGAAAATTCTAACTGGTATAAATGGTTTAATGATGAAGATAACATGAAAATGATGCAGAAGCATTACTTCCCCAATACTAAATCAATGCAGATGCATTTTTTTAAAACTGAAATCGAAAACAACAAATCAAAAATTCAACTGGGAATAGTTCATAAAAAAGACAGTAAACTGATAGGCGTAATCTCATTAAACGATATTGATTACTTAAACCGCAAATGCGAAATCTCCGGATTTATCGGCGAAAAAGAATATCAGAATTTCGAGTTGTACACCGAGGCCAATAAGCTTATTATAAAACATGCGTTTGATAACCTGAACATACACAAAATTTATGGCGGGACACTCATTAAGGAAATATCGCTTATGTATTGCCGGGCGCTTGGATTTACAGAGGAAGGCATTAAGAAAAGCGAAATATATAAAAATGGCGAATATTATGATGTTTACCTGATTGGTCTCCTTAGAGATGAGTACTGTGCAAAACTTAAATCGGGTTCTTGAATTAATCTATAAAAAGTCTCCTTTTCAGAAAAAGAAGATTGAAAAACATTTAGCGAAACGAGATAAACAGTTTTTCGATGATGCGGAAAAGTTCATTGTCGATTATACCGGCTATCTTGAAAGTCAGGGTATATCCATAGATGAACTTGTTGACGCTTACTTGAAACTGTGCTCGGATATGATGAAAAGTCAGATTGAGTTTATGAAGACAGGAGAATATACAGTGAGGACATCCAGTGAAGCTTTCGCCGGTGTTTACAATAATCAAAAAACCATGAAATCTTACATGATCGGAGTTGCGTTATCTCAATTTCTATGGGATACCCATTATGATAATTTTAATTTTTTCAGTAAAATTATTAAAAACTATAGTCAGAATATTAATTCTTATATTGAAATAGGACCGGGTCACGGTTTGTTTTTAATCAAGGCTCTTAAAAATCTGCACAACAAGACAAAAGTTACCGTTGTTGATATAAGCGATACCTCAATAGCAATAACGAAATCAATAATCAATCATTTTAAACCCGGTGATGCTAATGTCGAATACCACAATGTTGATATTTCTCATTTCGATGATTCTGCCAGATATGATTTTATTACTATGGGAGAGGTACTTGAACATGTGGATTTTCCGGAGAAATTATTGAAAAAATTAAAAAGCTTACTCTCCGATAACGGCAGAGCTTACGTTTCGACATGCGTTAATTGTCCCGCTATTGACCATGTTTACCATTTTAAGACAATAAATGATATACGTAATATGATATTCAGATGCGGATTAGATATAGAGGACGAGTTGGTTTCACCCGTTGAAAATTTGCCAATGAATGAAATTGTCGATAAGAAAATCACTATCAACTATTGCACAATGTTAAAAAAATCTTGAGGTAATTGAAATTCGATAAGCGTGACTGTTATATGATTATACATAATCAAAGGAATAATATTGAAATACACGGAAATCCTAAAAGAAAACAGACAGCTTGGCGAAAGTTTAGAAAGCAGTAAATATAAAATATCAATCCTTTCGAATATAGTTGCACCACAGTTGAACGAGATACTGGAATACTATTTACGTAAGGAAAAGATCAATGCCTGCGCTAAAAGCGGTAATTACGACAATATCGTTCAGGACTCTTCAAACTGCAAAGAGCATAACCTTGTAATCATCTTCTGGGAAGCGGCTAATCTCATCGAGGGATTGCAGTATAAAGCAAATGTGATGGCTCAGCCTGAATATGACGCCTTGATGTCAAAGACAAAATCTGAAATCGATTTTGTCATATCTAATTTAAAAGATAATGCCCTTGTGTTGTTCAACAAATTTTCATCAATGATATTCAACAGTCAAACCATAAAGCCCAACAAGTTTGACGACCTGTGTTATACATTAAACGAGCATTTAAAACAGAAAGCACAATCGAATATCAAAATTGTAGATATCGATAAAATAATAGCTGATGTGTCAGTTCCCAAAAGCATCGATACAAGATATTTTTACTCATCAAAAGCGCTGTACACAGTTGATTTTTATAAGCGGTATGTCCAATATGCCAAACCGATAATTCTTTCGGCAACCGGTAAGACTAAAAAAGCGTTAATCTTCGACTGCGACAACGCATTGTGGAAAGGGATAATCGGCGAGGATGGATTCGACAAAATAGAAATGTCGAGCAAGACCGGAACAGGCGCTATTTTCGAGGAGGTTCAAAATCTGGCGCTTGAGTTGAACAAAAAAGGCATCCTTATCGGGCTATGCAGCAAGAACAACCCCGGGGATGTTGAAGAAGTTCTGCAAAACCATCCCGATATGCTGATAAGAAACGAACATCTAACAATTAAAAAAGTCAACTGGCAGGATAAGGTCACAAATCTTAGAGAAATTGCTAATGAATTAAATATCGGTTTAGATAGCCTGGTTTTTATCGATGATTCGAGTTTTGAGGTAAACTATATCAAAGAACAGTTGCCGCAGGTGGCAGTGTTTCAGGTGCCGAATCAACTTCATAAGTACCCGTCAATATTAAGAGAGAACATGGAACTGTTTTATACTCTTTCAGAGTCTCAGGAGGACATTAAAAGAAGCCAGATGTATAAACAGCGGGAAAAACGGGAACAGGAAAAAGGTAAATTCAGTAATCTCGATGATTATTTGAAATCACTCGATCTTAAACTGACAATCTATGTTGATAATAAAAAATTGATACCGCGAATGTCACAGATGACCCAGAAGACGAATCAGTTCAATTTAACCACACGTCGATATACTGAGGCAGATATCGATAAATTCGTAGGCGCTGATAGTTATAGAGTGTTTGCTTTCGATGCCTCTGATAAATTCGGCAGTTCCGGTGTAACGGGACTATGCATTGTTAGATTAAGTGAGAATAAAAAATGTCTCATCGATACATTTCTCATGAGTTGCCGTGTAATCGGCAGAAACCTCGAGTTTTCGTTCTTCGATTGTGTTGTGGAAACCATAAAAAATATGGGCATTGAACAAATTGAAGCCGGGTATTATAAAACAATTAAAAACAATCAGGTTGAGGATTTTTATGACAGGCTTGGTTTTCAAATCACTAAAAAGACAGATAATGAAAAGCTGTACAAGCTCCAATGTTCCCAATATAAACTTAAAAATATTTCCTACATAGGAGTTGAACACGGATAATAAAATTAAAAGCGTTATGAGCGCTATTTTGGATATCGGCAGCGCTCAAATAGATAATACGACCACTCCCGATACGCTCGAACAATGGGACTCTTTAAAACATATGAGTTTGGTTATCGCTTTGGAAGAGGAATTTGGCGTCCAATTCGATGAAGAAGAAATTGTTAAGATGTTGAGCTTTCCCCTGATTAAAGAGACTTTAAGCAGCAAAGGTGTAAGTTAGGTTTCTGAATTTCATCTTACATCCTGAGTTTTGACGTTCTTTCTGTAAAGGAAATCTCTTATGGCGTCAAATCTCCCTTTGTCTTTTAGATATGTATTGGATGTTTGAGTCTTGCAGCAGTGGATAAGATAGCGACGGAATAAATCCGCTGCAGGTACAGGATTGTCTTCATTGAGAGTTTGACCGGCTATTTGAGCAGCAAAGAGCTTAACCTCGAAATCCCATATTTTAGGAATAGATGATTGCCCGGTTATTATTGAAATCTATTTAGATTGAATTAAATCAATTTTCGCAGGATATCAGCCATCTCGCGAGCGGTCTGGAACCGCAGGTCGGGGTCTTTCGACAGGGCTTTGGCGATTATCTTATCGAATATACGCGGCACATCGAGGTTTATCTCCGACGGCGGCGGCGGTGTTGTATGCAGTATCGAATATATCAGCGCCGAAATGGTGTCGCCTTTAAACGGCTTGTTCTTGGTCAACATTTCGTAGAATACGACACCCAGGCTGAATATATCGCTGCGGCGGCTGACAGCCTGACCTTTCAATTGTTCCGGAGAAATATAATTCGGCGTTCCAAGGGCAACCCCCGACTGGGTCATATTCGACTGGTCGAGCCTGGCGATACCAAAATCCATAACTTTAATCCGGTCGTCCGCCAAAACCATAATATTAGCAGGCTTGACATCACGATGCACGACCCCATGTTCATGGGCAAAATCGAGCGCCTCGCATATCTGAATCATGATTTTGCAGAGCGTCTTGTAATCCCAACTAAAATCAGATGCCAAAATTTCTTCAAGCGTTTTGCCCTCTAAATACTCCATGGCGATATACTGTAAAGATTGTTCCTCGCCAACATCGTATATTGTAACTATATTGGGATGGGATAGATTGCCAGCCGCCTTGGCTTCACGGGTCAGTCTCTCTTTCAGTTCCTCAACCTCTTTAGCGTCGATTATATTATCCAGACGAATTGTTTTTAAAGCTACAAGTCTGTCGATTGCAGGATCCAGCCCTTTATAAACCATCCCCATAGCTCCCTGCCCGATCGATTCAATAACCTTATACCTGCCGAAATTCTCGGTTCCCGATGGCAACCCATTTGAGTCTGCGGCAATCGGCACAGTCGCTACAGCCGTTTGATTTCGGACTCGACCGCTCTGACTTTGGACTCTTTGCGGTTGAGTAACACCCGCGCCGGCAACAGAACCGCCGTCAGTGTTAGTTTCAACATCAATGCCCGCTACAGGCGTTCCGGCTATCAGGGCATCATAGTTTATCTCATCCTCGTCCTCAACATCGCCTTCCCCGGCATAACGTAAGATTTTCATAGTGGGAGCGGCAATTATGAAGAATATTATCATTATCATAGGATAAAAAACCTGAGTGACCATATCGAAACTGGTAAATAAAACAAAGCTTAAATTAGCCATAACAATAAGGAAAATAGACAGTACAATTATACGATATAAAAGCGAAATCCGCGGTAATATGATTGCCGATAAAATACCAATAGCAAGGATTAATAACAGGTTTATCATTTCCGAATCGCCGATGCCTTTAAGGAAATGGTTATGGATAATATTTTCAATTGTGTTGGCGGTTATCTCCACGCCATGCATAGTCTGATAGACAGGGGTCGAAAAGATATCGACAGACCCGGCGGCGGTATAGGCAACAATGACAACTTTTCCGGACAACTCCCGTTTGCCGATTGTTTCGTTTAGAACATCATGTGCGGGTATATTTTTAAAGACGCCCTGCGGCCCATTAAAATTAATCTTCACCCGGCTCTGACGGTCTATTGGAATCGTTCGCGGCCCCACCCGGATAGACTCGCCAACTTTTACTTTAATCTCTTCACGAAAGGAATTAAAATAATTCTGGGCAACAACAAATGCGGCTGACGGCAAATATTCACCGGCATATTCCAGTATCAATGGACTTGACCTTATATAACGATCGGGATCAAAACTCACCCCCTCAAAACCGAGATTTGAAGCGGCCTCTGCAAGCTGTTTTGTTGGAAGATGAATACTGCCGGCTTTAATCGGGGGCCATCTATCAAACATCGGCTTGTTATCAAATTGAACATAAGTATTACGCCGAACATAACCCGGAAGCGTCAAGCCGCCCGTAGTATAATCGGCAGGCGTATACCTGTACGGAAGAACAACGTTGCCAGCCTCTTTTATCTGAAAAGCCAGAGAATCCGTATAGCCAAGTGAATCCTCAAGGGGATCATCTCCAAAAAATAGGTTCAGATAAACAACTCTTGGATTTTGCTGTGAGATTTTTTCAACCAGTTGAGCAACAAGATTGCGATGCCAGGGCCATTTACCAACCAAACGAATGGAAATATCATCTATAGAGATTATCTGGATATCATCAGGAACTTCCGTCTTGCCTTTTAGCTGAAAATACTTATCATAAACCGTCATTTCCCATTTCCCCAGTATTTCCGGCTGGTCAAGGTAAATAGTTATGACAAACAATGTAATTAGAAGATATAATATAAGACCGGAAAATTTTTTCAGCATACGATTTCCTGACAGAATACCGGTTAATTACTAACCCTTATTACCGCTTATCTTTAATTAAATCGGCATCATTAAGGTAATACTTTACATACCCTCAGCGACCTTTTGTTAATTCACTCTTTTTTTCATAAACGGCATTATAGTTGAATACCGAATCAACCGTGATTCAAGCGGATATAAATAATCAATTTAACTAAACACAATTATTACCTTTACACTAATATAATAAAGACGGGACTATAGCTGGCTATAACAAATTGCTATTCAAGCAAGTGGCTTATACTGTTGCTATTTGTGACAGTAACTGTGCCCTCGTCATTTGAAATAAGTAAACCTGCCGCCAGTATCATCACAACCAGCGCCCCAATAAATATAATAAGACGATACTTCATATCAATTCCGGCCCATGCTTAACGCCCCACAGCTAATCTTTCAATTAGATATTCAGGCAATCCAAGTTCAGCCATTTGCTGTTGGGTTTCACTGAGATCGTAATCCACTCTTTTAAATCTTATCACTTTTTCATCTTCATCATAGATAACATAACCGCTTCTTGGATCGCTGTCACGCGGCTGCCCGACCGAGCCGATGTTAATCAGATACCGGCGGTTATCATAAATTTTTTCTTCGGTCTTATGTGAAATTATACAGTTGCCATCGTCATTCTGTGAGATGATAAAGGGTCGATGAGTATGACCGACAAGACACATTCGCTTGTCGAAATATTTAAAACTCTCTTCAACATCATCCATGTCAAGAATATAATGCCACTCTTTCGGTTCTTTGGGCGAGGCATGAACAATTACAAAATCATCGAGTTCCGCCATTAACTCGAAATCGCTTAAAATTTCTATCGTCTTTTTGCTTAATGAATTCCTGGTCCAGTTCATCGATTCGGCGGCATACTGGTTGAAATAATCAGTTACCATCAATCCCAGAGCGGCATAATCATGGTTGCCCATAAGTTTGATCTCTGAAATTTGATCAATTAATTCAACACACTCATTAGGATTGGGACCGTAACCAACGGCATCGCCCAAAAAAAATATGCGATCAACTTTCTCGGTTTGGAAATCAAGAATAACCGCTTTTAATGCCGCAAGATTGGCATGAACATCAGAGAAAAATGCAAATTTCATTTAAGATTTATTTTCAATATAACGAAAAACAGTTTTTCCAACTTGAACTAAGTCGTCATTTCTTAACATATAACGATCGATAGACTCGCCGTTAACCATTGTTTTTCCTTTTCGTCCCAAATTCACCACCCAGTAATCGGATCCATCCAGAACTATCTTGGCCTGGACACCGGAAACGAACCAGCCTTTTGCCTTGATATTGGCCAGTTTGGAACGGCCAATAGTCACCACAGCATGAGCCAGGGAATATTTATCCTGGTCAGCGCCTGCTTCTCCCAATAAAATAGAACACCCGGCTTCAGTTGTCAACTGTTTTGCCATTTTGTCTTTGGCCAGGAGCTCTTTTTGCTTCTTGGTCTTTAAGACCATGGTGCCGTCCATACCAAATACATTATCATCCTTTTGTTCCTGGTCATGGTAAATCAGGTTGTATTTCCCGATCGTTATTACGTCATTATTTTTTAACACTTCCTCGTTAACTTTACGGGAATTAACGAATGTACCATTTAAGGACTCGTTATCGATTATTATTACCTGCTTATCGCCAAACTCGATTATGGAATGACGGCGAGAAACTCCCCGGTTATCGAGTACAATGTCGTTATCCGGAGTACGTCCCACTGTCACTCTTCTTTTCTCGGTAATAAATTTTTCGATGATTTTGTCCTGGTACTTAACAATTATTTCGGGCATAACTCCCCCTTAATTATAATATTTAGGGAATGTAACAATAGATTCTCCAATTTTTTTAAAGCCTTTAATGAACCGGTCAAATGAATCAATTTAACTTGCCTTTAGACCCATTCGTATATATTTTCGGTAACATGCCTGCAAACTTTAAGATATATCGATGGATTATGCTGGCTCCGGCAGCCGGCATTTCTGATTCGATCACTCGCAGAATCGCCAGAACATGGGGTGCTGATGCCATTTTAACGGAACTGATCTCATCTGAAGGATTAATTCGCAACTGCAAAAAAACCATGGCCATGATGAGTTTCGAACAATCGGAAAGGCCAATCGGCATTCAGCTTTTTGGCGCTGAGCCCGACCATATGGCCGAGGCCGCCAGAATCGCCTCATCCGCAAAACCTGATTTCATCGATCTTAATTTTGGCTGTCCGGCCAGGAAAGTGGTAGCCAAAAACGGCGGAGCTTCCCTGCTTTTAGACCTTCCCCTGCTTGAAAAAATTATAAGAAAAGTCGTCAGGGCCATAAACCTTCCGGTAACCATAAAATACCGTTCAGGTTGGGATAATGCAAATATCGTGGCTGTTGAGGTCGCCAGAATTGCTGAGGCTAATGGAGTCAGCGCGGTGTGCCTGCATCCGCGAACCAGGATATCGGGGTTTACCGGCACAGCAGATTGGTCGCATATCGCCAAAGTTAAACAGGCTGTAAACATCCCGGTTATCGGTTCGGGTGATATTAACAGCCCGGAAAAAGCCAAACTGATGTTTGCCCAGACCGGTTGTGATGCTGTAATGATCTGCCGCGCCTCGTTCGGCAATCCCTGGATTTTCAAAAAAACAAAATATTATCTTCAAACCGGAGAGCTTTTGCCGGAGCCCGATATCAATACTCGTATTGCCGCGGCCTTAGAACATCTGCGATTATCAGTACAACGATATGGTTCCTGGCATGGCTTGATCCGTATGAGAAGCAAGCTTTGCTGGTATATAAAAGGATTTCCCGAGGCATCATCAGTCCGGGCAAAACTTGTGTTGCTGACTGCTGAAAAAGATGTTATAAATCTGTTTGAAAGTTATAAAATGGAACTTAATAGAGCAGGATATGGACCCACAGAACATAAAAAAGATTCTACAGGATTTGAAGTCCGGCAAAATTGATCCCGGCTCCGCCTATAAAAAACTGAAAAATCTGCCTTTTGAGGATCTCGGTTTTGCCAATTTAGATCATCATCGCGCCATGCGAACAGGTGTGCCGGAGGTAATATTTGCGCCCGGAAAAACATCCGCACAAATTGTGAAACTGGCAACGAGTCTGAAAAAGACCGGAATTGACGTTATGATTACTCGCACCGATAAAAATATCTTCAAACAGGTGAAAGCTAAGTTTCGGTCTGCAATATTTAACCCGGATGCCCGGATAGTTCAGATACCATGTCGCAAAAAAAAGATCATATTCGATGACATTATAGCGGTAATTTCCGCCGGCACTTCCGACATCCCGGTTGCCGAGGAAGCGGCCGCCACTCTTGAAATAATGGGGCATAATGTAAGCCGGATATTCGATGTTGGCGTGGCCGGTATCCACAGGCTTTTTGCCCATAAGAAGACGCTAAGAAAAGCAGGTGTGATTATAGTCGTTGCCGGCATGGAAGGCGCCCTGGCTTCGGTGGTCGGAGGGCTGGTTGATGTGCCGGTTATTGCTGTGCCGACATCGATAGGTTACGGCGCTTCATTTAACGGCCTGGCTGCTTTATTGGGAATGCTCAATTCATGCGTGCCGGGAGTTGTTGTGGTTAATATCGACAACGGTTTCGGCGCCGCCTGTGCGGCAAGTTTGATGATAAAAAGGAAAAAGCGGTAGTGTAGGTTTAATAAATTATGAAAACAGCCTTTTTCGACATAATCTGCGGCGCCGCCGGCGATATGATTATCGCCTCCATGCTCGATTGCGGCCTCGATTTTGAAAAGCTTAAAGCAGAACTGGCAAAATTACCATTAAGCGGCTACAGTTTATATATTGAAAAAGTCTCAAGGCATCATATCTCCGCAACTAAATTCAATGTCGAAATCGAGGAAACACACTCGCATCGCCGACTGAGCGATATCGAGGAGATAATCAACCGGTCCAGCTTTAAAGACGATTTAAAAGTAAAATCCATCAAAATATTTCAAAGACTGGCAGCCGCCGAGGCGAAAGTCCATGGTGAGACTATCGAGAATGTCCATTTCCATGAGGTGGGCATGGCAGACGCTATCATCGATATCTGCGGTGCGGTTATAGGGCTTGATCTGCTGGGCATTGAAAAAGTTTATTGTTCCGCTCTTACAGTTGGCAGTGGTCTTGTGGGAACTCAGCACGGCACAATGCCGGTCCCCTCTCCGGCCACAGCCGAGCTGATTGCTGGCTTTCCGGTAATACAAACTGATATTCAACATGAGATTTTAACCCCTACCGGCGCCGCTGTCCTGACAACGCTCTGTTCGCCGGAAAAACCGGCGCAATTTATTCCCGAGGCTGTCGGTTATGGAGCGGGCACAGAAGATCACCGGGCACGACCAAACTTACTGCGGCTATTTACAGGTGAAACCCGGTCTGAACTGCTAACCGATGAAATCATCCGGCTGGAGGCCAACCTCGACCGCACATCCCCGGAGCAAATCGGTTATATTATGGATAATTTGTTTTCTGCAGGGGCGCTTGATGTTTTCATTACTCCGATCCAGATGAAAAAAAGCCGTCCCGGCCAGATGCTTTCGGCACTCTGCCGTATTGAGGATGAGCCAAAAATGACCGGAATTATTTTTTCTGCCGGCGCTACTTTAGGTTTACGGCGCAGTCGGGTTGAACGGTGGAAGCTGCCCCGTAAGGAGAAGATTGCCAGAACAACATTTGGCGATATACCGGTAAAACTTGCATATTATGAAGAAAAAATATTATATTTCCCCGAGTATGAATATGTAGCTAAAGCCGCAAGGCAGGCCAAAAAGAGTTTTGACGAAGTTTATTTCGAAATAATCAGTCAGCTTAGAAAGGAGTCATAGATGGCAGGCGGAATTCTGGTGGCGGCGGAATTAAAGGGAACCGAAATAGCGCCCGTAACAAGACAGGCTGTTGGCACAGCTCGGAAAATGGCTGATGAAAAAAATATAAATGTGTCTGCAGTTGCGATAGGCAAGGATATCGGCAGCGCAGCGGATGTGCTTATAAAACTCGGTGCGGATACTGTATATATATGTGATTCACCGGAAGTGGAAAATTTCGTTGATGAAAGCTATGCTAAGATTATAGCTGATATTGCCGCGAAAGATTCCCCCAGGGTAATTCTCGGCGGGGCCAGTTTTTTTGGCAAAGAGTTATTCCCGCGCTTAGCGGCGATTTTAAATTCAGGTTTAGCGCCCGATATAACAGGGTTAGAATGGGATGGGGATAATATCCTGGCCACTCGGCCTGCATATGGAGGTAAGGCGATCTTAAAAGTTTCGCCAACCGGTCCCGGTCCTCAGATGGCTACAATGCGTCCGAAGGCTTTTGCGGATGCGGTTGCCGATGACAGCAGATCCGGCAATACAGAACAGTTCGCATTTGATTCAGCAAAACACGGAAGCCGCGCCAGAGTTTTAGAGAAGATTGCCGAGGGCGGACAGAGTATCAGCCTGACTGATGCCGATATAATTGTTTCAGGCGGCAGAGGTCTAAAAGAAAGTGACAACTTCAAACTGATTCGCGAGCTTGCAGATGCTTTCGGCGCCGCAGTAGGAGCCTCACGGGCTACAGTCGACGCCGATTGGATTCCCTACTCTCATCAGGTAGGCCAGACAGGCAAGACGGTCAATCCCAAGCTGTATGTCGCTTGCGGTATTTCCGGAGCCATCCAGCATCTTGTGGGCATGCAGTCATCCAAAGTAATTGTCGCCATTAACCGTGACGAGGAAGCCCCGATATTCAAAGTTGCTACTTTTGGAATTGTCGGCGACCTGTTTGAGTTCGTGCCGGCATTAACAGAGAAAATAAAATCGATGAAATAGAGTGTAAGTAAACTACTACCGCCTGAAGGCGGTAGCTTTTAGGTTCGGCTGCAAGCCGAC
>CBFDEC010000059.1:0-14727 GCA_965603725.1 uncultured bacterium
TAAGAAAGGTTACGCTACTTTTTTATAAATTTCCACACCTTTTGTAATTAACTCTACTGCAAACGGGGTGATATAATCGGTATATATTTAATACTTTTTCTCTTTGTGTTAAGCATACTTATAAGCATGTTTTCATTCATGTATTCAAAAATGGCATTCATTCACGCAAAATGCGTAAATTTTAATTTACTCTTCGCTAAAACATCTCGTGTTTCAATCGCTCTGCTTATTACACTATTGAGTTTTTTTGTCTTTCATGAGATTATATTCAAAACCGTTTTTTTTGATAATCCTTACTTTAAAGTCAATCTTGTAAATGCAAAAATGGAATGGATAGATTTGAGTAATAAGAATTTGCAGGGAGCTATACTTAAAGGCGCTAATTTACACGGATCAAATTTAAAAAATTCGAATTTGAAATACGCTGATCTTAGAGGCTCAAATCTCAAAGGAGTAAATTTCAAAAATGCGGTTTTAGATAGTGCGTTCTTAAATGAAGCAATCCTTATCAACGCTGATTTAGAGAACGCAAGTTTGATAGGTGCTGATTTAACTATGGCAAATGTAAAAAATACGCTGACTAATAATGCAAACTTTCAATGGGCAATATTAACTGATCTTGAAGATACCCCCAATGATTTTTATAGTGATGCCAGAAATGCCCGCTTAGCTTATAGACATCCAAAAGTACTTGTTAAAAAGTATGGTAAATATGTATTTCATAATGAATGTCTTGAAAAAAGGGATTTAAGCGATTACGATTTGGGCCATACAAATCTCATAGGTGCCGGGGTGCCCCATCCCGCGGCCTCAAGAGCGGGGTGGGTTACCTTCATATCGTCAACCAAATTTACAATTCATATTCATTCAGTGGTTGGTGTATGTCCCCATGCACCAACAAAGACGTATGCCGGGGTGCCCCATCCCGCGGCCTCAAGAGCGGGGTGGGTTACCTTCATATCGTCAACCAAATTTACAATTCATATTCATTCAGTGGTTGGTGTATGTCCCCATGCACCAACAAAGACGTATGCCGCCCACAATTAATATCTTATTTCGAATAAACCAGTAGGTTGGGGGCTCGTCCCCCAACATCATTGTGGCCGGATAAATCCATTGGACACTGCGTGCCGGCCGCCTACAGTTTTAATGTTTCATTCTGGAATTGACGATAACCTGCTTTCGTAATTCAGTATTTTGAAGTTGTCGGTTGTTGTATATAGAAATATTCCGGGTTTTAAGCTCATCTTATTGCTATAAAATATCTTATTATCGTTAAAAATTTTTTCAAATGGTTCATTTTTTGCTTGTAATTTTCGTTTTTTGTCGTATAATAAATATAACGGCTTCAGCGGGTAAATGAATATTCAAGACCCGCTTATTAACAGCCGATAGAATTATTGAAGGAGAAACATAAACTGTTACAATATTTAATGTTATGCCAGAACTAAAACTCGTACCACAGCTTGGTTTAAAGCAGACGCTGACAGTCAGGCCAGACCTTATTCAGTCACTGAAGTTGTTGATGGAGCCTGTGTTAAACCTTGAACAGATACTTCGTCAACGCTTATCTGACAATCCTTTACTTGAGGAGGAGGTTGACCAGACAGAATCGGCTGAGGAGACCGTTGCTGCTGTTGCCGATGAGCCGGATAGAAATAATGAAAAGAATCTCGACCGAATCGATTGGCAGGAGTTCCTGGGTGAGGATCATGAATACAATTTTACCGGTAATTACCGTGATTTTTCACGAAATACTGATAACGAATTCACTGAAACGGTTTCGGTCGCCGAAAAGTCAATTTTTGACCATTTAATAGAACAACTTGGCTTTACCAGACTTTCAGATGAACAAAAAGAGATTGGCAGCTATATAATAGGTAATATTGATGAATCCGGTTTTCTACGGGTTTCGGTTGAGGATATGGCGGAGGAATTACAGATTGAGCCAGAGAAAATCGAAGAAGTGCTTGCTGTTATTAAAAACTTTGATCCCACCGGTGTCGGCTCGTTTAATCTTCGGGAATGCCTGTTAGCCCAGCTTGCCGAACAGGGATTAGAGGGGTCATTAGCCTGGATTATTGTTGATCAGCATATAGATGGGCTCGAGAAAAAAAGCCAGATGCAACTGGCAAAAATCCTGAGCACGTCTCCTGAGAGAGTCCAGTCGGCAATGGAAGTTATTAAAACCCTGTCCCCAACTCCTGCAACCGGGGTTTTCATAAAGCCTGCAGTTCATATTGTGCCGGATTTGATTGTGGAAAAAATCGGTGATGAATATGTAGTTTTTCACAATGATAAAAACTTACCGCATCTTAGAATAAACCAGTCATATAAAAGCCTGATAAAACGGGGCAATAACTCGTCCGATACTACAAAAAAATATATCCGGGAGAAACTTGAACAGGCCCGGTGGCTGATAAATGCGATAAATCAGCGCCGCAATACAATGATAAACGTCATGAATGCGGTTATTGACGAACAGCTTGATTTCTTTGAACATGGCGAATCCCATCTCAAGCCATTAACCATGGAACATATCGCCGATAAAGTGGGAATGAATGTGGCCACTATTTCACGTGTTTCTAATGGCAAATATGTACAAACGCCTCTGGGCATGTTTGAAATTAAATACTTTTTCAATACCGGGGTTTCCACAGATAATGGCGAGGACTTGCCCAAGCGGGTGGTAAAAACCAAGATAAGCGAAATCATCAAAAATGAAAACCCCGCCACACCTTATTCAGACCAGGAAATCGCCCGGCTCTTAGACAGCCGGGGAATTAAACTGGCTCGGCGGACAGTTACCAAATACCGTGAAGAGCTTAGCATCAAAGCCGCCAGGTACCGTAAACAGGTTGCACGAACTTAATGAACTTATCCCGAGGGATAAATTTAGCTTGATAATCTCAGCCATAAAATCTATATTTAAGCGTTGAGTATGATTAATATTAAATTATTTGTACCGATCAGGTTTATCTCTGAAAAAAATGCAATTATAATCAGCATGGTTAAATTAACCAATATTTATTAATACGCCATGAAACGTAATTTACGTTATCTAACAAATACTATTTATCAACAGATGATTTTTGATTATTGGTTTTAATCGGTAACCTTTTCGGTTACTGATAGTATATTATATCAGGTCGGTTTGGTTTTGCAGAATGAGAAGGTTGAAAAGACAATCTAACCCGAGCACATAAAATGATTAGATCTTTAACCGGATACATAATACTCGAACTTTCATAAAGGAGGGATAGAATTCCAAATTTTATTTTGTATTATTTGTTACTCCAAAAAAATACCCTTTGCGAAAGGAGTAAGTGATGCAGGTAAAGGTTACGGCGCGGCATTTTGATCTAACTGATAATTTAAACAGTTATGCGGTCGATGAAATTAAAAGACTGGAAAAATATTACGACCATATAATCGACGCTCAATTGACAATGACAATAGAGAAGAATCGCCAGATAGCGGAGCTTATGCTAAAAGTTTATGGCTCTACCCTGACCAGCAAGGCGAAAACATATGATATGTATCTTTCTATTGAGCAGGTTATTTCCAAGATGGAGACCCAGATAAAAAAGTACAAAGCCAAGCTTAAGGATAAAAAGGGCGCCCGCAAAGAACCGCCCAAAACACGTCCAATTCCGGAAACAGCGGAAAACGAAGAGAACGAATTTTAACCATGCCAGAATTAACTGTAGAACATCTTTATGCAAATAAAAGAGACTTTTTAGAGCTGAATATCCTAAATGGCGGAGCCTGTTTAAAAAAGAAAATTCCCAGCAATCAGGTGTTCCGGCCGGGATTAGCTCTGGCCGGCTTCACCGAGAGGTTTCCCTATTCCCGTACCCTGATTATGGGTCAAACAGAGATATCCTTTTTAAAGAGTCTTTCCCAATCCGAGCTCGAGGTCTGCTTAAAGCAGTTTTTTTCCTTCGATATTCCCCTGATAATAATCACCAAGTTTTTAGCGCCCCCCGACCAGTTTCTTGTTGAGGCGGCGGCTCATGATGTGCCGGTATTGCAGACCAGTTTAAACACTACAGAAATTCTGATCAGGTTATCCGCCTACCTTGATAACATCTTCGCCCCTCGCACTTCCATTCATGGCACTCTGGTTGACGTTTACGGTGTCGGGCTTCTTTATACCGGCAAATCGGGGATTGGCAAATCGGAGTGCACGCTCGATCTGGTCGAACGCGGTCATCGGCTGGTGGCAGATGATGTGGTCAATGTTATAAAGAAGGCCCCGGATGTCATTGTCGGGCAGGCTGACGAACGTATCGGTCATCATATGGAAATAAGAGGCGTCGGTATAGTCAATGTTGAAAAGCTGTTCGGCGTTCGCTCGGTCAGGATACAGAAAAGGATCGAGGTGGAGGTTAATCTCGAACTGTGGGATGAAAGTAAGGAGTATGACCGTTTAGGCATCGAGGACAGGTATACAACCCTTCTGGGGGTGGAGATACCGGTCGTTACCATTCCTGTTTCCCCAGGCAAGAATATAACTGTCATCTCCGAGGTAATCAGCATGAACCACATGTTGAAAGTCACCGGCGAAAACGCCGCCGAGAAGTTTGTCCAGAGACTCTCCGAGGAACTTGCCCGACGTAAACTTACCACCGAATACCTCGAATCGGATCTGGAATAATAGATAATGAACCAGAAGAAACTTAAAATACGCCAGGATAATCCGCCGGTCATGATATGAGTAAAGAAGAAATTCAGAAGGAAATGGATAGAATACTTGAGGAACAAAGACAAAAAGCATTGAAGGAAGCGCAAGAGCTAAAACGTTAAGTTTTGCAACAAATTGATTTACAAAATAAAAATTTGGAGATAACGATTTAAGTAAAAATTTTAGACAAAGCAACTGGCTGATTTCTCAGCCAATTTCTAAAAGACATTTTTTAGATGAAAGTATTTTAAATATGAAACTCATAATTAATCAAGAGGTACTTATTGGACATATTCATTTTTTAAATGGGTGACTAATACTATTTTTAGTCATATCATTATTATTGGAGCTTATCGTCAGGATGCCATGTAATTTCCATCCTGACGTATAAAACATTCGGGCGACCAACCATATCTTATACTATATACAATCGCTTCAGCGTTTTATTCCGTAGAAATGTTATTCAATGCATTTGAAAGGGAGTTATTCTTGATGGGCTTAGTATATAAATATGTTAACTGCAATATTTAGCCGAATAACAAAGACTTGTTAGTATATGATAAGATAAAATTTTTACAAAAAAGTGTTGTGTATTTGCAACAATATGCTATATTAACCGTATGAAAGCTAGAAAGATTTACAACAGGATTTCAATTTTGAGAGAGGAAAAAGGCATTTCCCGAAAGGAGCTGGCTGAAAAAATCGGGGTTAACTTTCAAACTGTGGGATATTTGGAAAGAGGTGAATACAACCCGAGTCTGGATCTGGCATTTAGAATAAGCGAGTATTTTGATATGCCGATTGACTTTATTTTTTCGACTGAACCATTAAAACCGTTAAGTCAGGAAATATTTGATCTTATAAAAAAGAGAGGAGAATAAAATGAAACCGGGGATATCAAAGTCGAGCAGAAGGATTATGGTTATAATCAATTATGGGTGTATTTTACTGTTCCTTGCTTTTTTTTACATAGGCAAGCATGACAGCTGGAGCGCTCCGATTGTCATTGCCGCAATTGTTGTATTAGCAGCGGCATTTGTAAGTTTCATATATCTTCATATTAGAACTCATTTATGGAAGCTGGTTCACGCCAAAGCCGACAAACTCGATGAGAGGCAAATTCAAATCACGCATGAATCTTTAAGATATTCCTACAGCATATTCACTGTAATCAGTCTGTTAGTTTTATTATGCATAGCATTGATAGCGGGCAGATACGACTCAAACCTAATATTAATCTTTGCCGGCCTGTTATATTTAGCTCATACGCTTCCCTCCTCTGTTTTAGCCTGGACGGAAAAGAAAGTTTAGTGGGATTGTTGATTAACAAAAGCCCATAGTTCGGTTGGTTCTCTTCTGCAGCAGACAGCAACAAAACAAGATATGACAAAAATAAAAGCAGGGCAGGCTTCACAGAAACCTGCCCTTTTTGAATAAAACTTAAATCAATTACATTTCTCTAAAACAATTCTACTTTAATAAAGACATCCTTTTTGTGTCAGTGAATTCACCGGCTTGAATTCTATAGAAATAAACACCAGATGAATAACTTGAAGCATCCCAGATAGCTTCTTTGAATCCTGCTTGTTGGTAGCCATTAACAAGGGTTGTAACTTTCTGGCCGGAAAGATTTAGTACTTCCAGAATAACGTAGGAATCTTCTGGCAAAGCATATTTAATTTTGGTTTGAGCATTAAAAGGATTAGGATATGCGGATGACAATTCAAATCTATCGGGAAGCGCAATATCCATAGTATGTGATTTTGTAATCGGTTTTTCAGGTCGTTCCGGCACAACTACTACAATTGTCACAAATGGCGGCATATCGGATTCATCTCCATAGCTATTTACTGAAACAACAGTATAGTCAGCATCATCTGACCAAAAGGCAATAGGACCAAGATGAGGTGTAGAATATTCAGTGTCTAAATATTGGTGTGTTCCTTCACTATGAGGAACTGTACCTATATGCACCCAGTCATCTTCTATACCATGTACCATACGATAAACTTTATATGCAGAAACATTTATAGTATTGCTTGGCGGTATCCACTCAATAAGCGGGTGATGATCATCAGATGCTGATACGGAAAGCTGTCGTGGCCGGTCTGGCGTCTCATTAGCTATAACAGTGTAACCAAAATCAACTTCAGAATAATGGCAGGGATAGAATCCTAAATATTCCCAATCAAGGTACCATACCTCATATACAAAGGTGGCAAAAGTTGCAGTATATGGATTGCTGTTATCAGCCACATAACATCTACGAACGCCGCCATTTGGATCATCACCTGACCAACCAAGAGTCAGGCAGTCAATTCCCCATATAGTCGGAGTTTCATTAAATTGGTAGTCGATTTGTTCACAATCAGTAAATAATACGTTCTCTCGAACTTCATATCGTCTGACCCTATATGGACCATTACCAAGCACTCGTGATCCCAAAAAGCCCCATAATTGAATATCAGATACACTGTAAAGATAAGGTCCATATGTATCGGTTTCGCAGGTGTAAATAGTGTTTGGTCTGTTTATATAGTCCAGTGCCGCCCTGGCGTTTAAACTCCCGTAACCTGAGAGATCATCATAACCTGGATCATACATGTCAATAGCTGTATTAATTAATACGTTCCTAAAATTACTGCCAAAAGCCGGAAGCTGGTTGAAAAAATCTAACAAACCCACCATGCCGCTAACATGCGGCGTGGCCATTGATGTTCCCCAATAATAACAATAACCCTGTGAAAGTGTAGTTGAGTAAATATCCTCTTCGTTAGGGCCCTGCATGTTTCCGCCCGGGGCCATTATATCGAGACCATTACCGTAACTTGAAAAATCACTTTTTGCGCCATGGTAATTAAAAGCGCCAACCGCAAGAACCCAGTCCTCATAATATGAAGCAGGGTACCTTGGGACATCGTTACCATAATTACCACGTGCGGCAACAACCATTACGCCTAGATCATGTGCAATTGCTAAAGCCATATGTATTAAGTTATTAAATTCATAACCGCTCCAACTATTGTTTAATACATCTGCGCCGCCGTTTGTAACCGCGTCAATTACAGCATTGTAAATGTCAACCTCGTCAAAACCAGTAATATTTTTTGAATAGATTTGGGAGTTCCATGTAACACCCGCAACCCCTACTTCATTGTTTCCGCGTGCAGCCGCTATACCAGCAACATGTGTGCCATGATCCTCATCATCTATATAGTGATCACCACTGATTCTTCCTTGAAATTCTATATGATTTTGATCAACTCCTGTATCGATAATTCCAATAACAGCATATCCATTGCCCTGCGTTAAATCCCAGGCTTCAGGCGCATTGATATCCATGTCAGTATCTTCTTTATGCATCCCCCATTGACGATAGAAATCATCGTCATCTGGAATAAAATGAAATTCTCCTTCACCGTTTTTCTCAGAAAAGAAAACCTCATCGAAAGATTCCAATTCAATATTCAGATTATCTCTTTGTCCTGAATCAGTCAAGGTGATTTTGTATATTCTATCTAATGCCGGTTGTTTCGCAAAAACTCCCGGAAATTTTGGAGATTCCAATAAGCTATCCGCTGGATTATAATCAGGAAAAGCTACAGTAATTAACTCGGCAGTGTGATTAAGAAGTATTGTTTTGATTTCTTTCTTACTAAAAAATACATCGTTAACCGGAGCAGATAAAAAGCCTTCCGGCATTATTACAACATCCTTATCGAACATTGTAATAACTTCATTGTCGAAATCCCCCGCATATGCATTGTAGAAACAGATACAAATTGCAATTGTTGTTAAGAGAATTTTAGACTTCATTATGATCTCCTTTTTGATTTTATGGCATTTATAAATGTCTGTTACTTTTTTAAAAACCTGTTTTTTACCTCCAATCCTTAATTACAATTAATAAGTAAGTTGTCTTAATCCTGTGCCGTCCCAGTTGATTATCCATAATCTGTCATACTTGTCCTCTCTTTTTGAGAAAACAATTTTATCGCCATTTGGTGAAAAAGCCGGATAGCCGGCCATGCTTAATAATTTGGTTGTCTCTGAATATCCGTTTTCCAGAATCCATATGTTTTGATAAAATTTGCCGCTTTCTTGTGCATGAAAGGTAATTCTGCCTGTATTTCTGTGCATTCTTGGTCTGGTTGTAGATCTTACTACGTTATTTGCCGGAGCCAAAATCTCTCTTTTGAAATTACCGGTTGTATCAGACATGCAAATTGAGCCACTAGTAAGCACAGTATCAAAATTAATATACAATAATGAGTCATTATAAACTAAGCATGGCTTATGTCCATAGCTAATAATTTTTCTGCAGTTACTGCCATCATTATCTATAAAGTATATTCCTCTTTCATCACCCCAATGACTTGCAAAAGCGATCATACTGCCGTTAGGCGACCATACCGGATCGAAATATTGTCCGGCTGGAGTCAATGTGTCAACATCTCCATCCGGATATGATATAGTCATTAATATATACTCTACGTTTGTAATCACGTTTGTAATCACGTTTGCAATCAGCTTGGTTCCATCAGGCGACCAGTCAAGACCTATGGCAAGTTGATGTCTGAACAACAGCTTTTTTTCTGTGCCATCCGGTTTGATTACATATATGCCGGAGGAATCAGGATCATCAGAACCCGTCTCCTGAACGTGAATATAGGCTATAAGGTCATGTACTCCTGACCAGACAGAATGGTAATCAGACCAGATTTTTTCAGGTACCGGCGGTATGCCGATATCAGTAGGGTTGTCGCCGCAGGAATAAACAAATAAAGAAACAGTAAAAATGACTATAAATATTTCTATAAAAATATTTTTTATTTGAAAACTCACATAAACCTCCCGAATTTTAAATTTTCATCAACTCAATAGCAATATTATATTTCTATGTTCGTATTGCCAAGCAAAAAATCGGGATTTGCTGCAATGTTTCCTATCAATTTGGCTTTTTAATCATATCACATATACCATGATTAAACTATGATAAAACCCTTATTCTATGAATTTGTTTTAGAAATATAAGCTTATATTTTTCTCACCCCAGCCTGCTCCGCTTGGCTAAGTAGCCAAACAGCGCCCGGTCGAACGGCACCGAGGTATCCAGCAGATGATAATCGATAAGCGAATCACGGCAGGCACGCGAGAAATACTCAACAAACTGGTTTAACCGCTCGATATACTCCTGACGTATCTGGTGAGGGTTGGTCAATAACATCTGCCCGCTTTCCATGTCCCGGAAACGGGCTTCGGCTTTGTAGCTGAAATCACGTTCGAACGGATCTAATACCTGGAAGACTATCACCTCATGTTTGCGGTGACGGAAATGTTTCAAACCGGCAAGCATCTTTTCGGGATCGTCAAAGAGATCGGAGATGACTATAATCAATCCCCGCCGTTTTGTTCGGTCGGCCAGTTCGTGGAACGATGAGGCGGCATCGGTTTTTTCGGCCGGTTCGATATTACTGAGCTCTTTTAGTATGTTGTTAATATGAGACCTCGCCCCCCGGGGCGGAATATACGAGCGTATCTTCTGGTCGTATACCAGCAGTCCGGGTGCATCCTGTTGACGAAGCATCAGATATGACAGCGCCGCCGCCAAGTATGAACCGTACTCCAGTTTGCTGATGCTGTTCGATTTGTAGCCCATTGAGGCTGAAGCATCAAGAAGGATGTAGCCGCGAAGGTTGGTTTCCTCCTCGAACTGCTTGATATAAAATCGATCCGATTTGCCATAAACCTTCCAATCGATATGCTTGACATCGTCCCCGGGCATATACTGACGGTGTTCGGCAAACTCAACCGAAAAACCGTGATATGGAGATTTATGCAAACCGACAATGAAACCCTCAACGACTAACCGCGCTTTCAGTTCCATTCCCGCCAGCTTGCTGACAGTTGCCGGATCGAGGTATTTGCGGTAATCCTCAGCCATATGGCATTATATATAAAAAACTGTAAAAAGGTTACAAGAAAATCAGTTTTATCATGCCTTTTTTCTACAATTATTAAATGACCATCCTATTATTTCAAGTTTCCAGATTATTTACCGAAAAATATGACCTAATGAAATTGTTTCAAATGAAACCATTGTTTCATGTTGAAATAGTGACCACAGGTCAAAATAAATACAGAATAATGTCTTAAACGGCCTGAAAACGGAGACCTCCTGCATACGTATCCTGTTGATATAATGTCCGTTGCAGAAAGTCTGGCGATCAGGTTCGCTATTTGCACCTGATACCCGATAGCGGAAAAAGGAGGATAATCGATGCCTGAGAAAATATCTGATCAAGGTTATAATGGCAGGGTTTTTGCCAATAGAATTTCACTGTTATTTATAAGCAGTTGTGTCATAATTTTGCTCTCAGTTAACTCTTTTGCAGGTCTGATAACTTCAGAACCCACCTGCTCCACTATTACTTTTTCATGGACGGCCCCTGGTGATGACGCCGATGTGGGCACCGCCAGTCAATATGATATCAGGTACTCGACCTCGATGATCACTGAAGCCAACTGGAGTTCTGCAATTCAGGTTGCAGATGAACCATCACCACAGCCGGCCGGCAGCCAGGAATCGTTCACAGTGACCGGATTAGAGCCCTCTACCTTGTATTACCTTGCAATCAAAGCGGCCGATGAGGTGCCTAACTGGTCGAATATGTCGAATGTCATTAGCTTCTCCACGCTTGATATCATTCCGCCGGCGCCAATTAACGATATTCTGGCAAGTACCGGTATAGATCCTGGCGAGCTGAACCTGCTCTGGACCGCTCCGGGCGATGACAGTCTTACCGGAATGGCCAGCGCCTATATTATTAAGGCATCAACCGAATTGATAACCGAATCAAACTGGGATTCTGCCGCAACGATATCCGACCCGCCAACACCCCTTGAGTCAGGAGAAGAACAGACCATGATTGTCACCGGTCTGGTACCGGCTCAGCTTTATTATGTGGCTATTAAAACAGTGGATGATTTTTCAAACATTTCCGGCTTATCCAATGTCGATTCAGCGTCGGCTATGTTTCAATTCGGTTCCGATATCGACGATCAACATGCTGCACTACCGACCGAGTTTGGTCTTGCCCAGAACTATCCCAACCCATTTAATCCGTCAACTAAAATCGATTTCAGCCTGCCGGAGGAATCGAATGTCAGGCTGGATATATACAACACCCTGGGTCAGAAAGTTGTAACGCTTATTGATGACCGGTTGCCCGCAGGTTATTATTCAAAACTCTGGCATGGCAAGAACTCTTACAATAATTTTACTGCAACCGGCATATACTTCTACCGTATTCAGGCCGGTGATTTTATCAAAACAAGGAAAATGTCGCTACTGAAATAAGCTGAAATCTTGTATAAATTAAACCTACATTTTACCCTTAGCATGCCTGCTGTTGGCTAATCTTTTGGCGCCGGCGAATAACAGCTATCGTTGAAAAGGCTAACAGCAGCAATGCCAGGATAATCATACCCCACTCGGAGAGCGTGGGTATTTCAGTAGAAAGCGCTCCCAGGGAACCATCGCGGTTGATATTCTGCAGATACATATCGCCATTTTCGCTGACTCGCAGGTCTCTCCAGACAGTGATTACCTGTCCTGCTCCGTTAACATCCGCCCTGAGATACAACTTTTTACTCACCGTAGTAGTCATCACTACCGGTGAGGTATCCCATACAGGAGTCCCATTACCATCGACCCGGATTGCTTTCACCAGGGAATTGATAGAATCATCTATGGGGTTTTCGAAATAGGTAACAATTGCACCATCAACCTGCAACAGTGCGGTAACCCAACTATTCTCCTTACCGCTCAATGGCACGAGCACAACTCCGTTATTACTCCACTGGCGCTCTCCGTTCATATTCAGTTTCTGCCCCTGAACACCGAAAACACTTTGGCTCAGATTAGAGGCTTTGTAGAATACCATGACAGCCTCGGAAGAGGGCAGATAAACAAGCGACGGGTTCATTTGCATTTCACCGACAGCAGTGGAGGCCAGCACGCCGTTTGGTGTCCAGCAAACGGTGCCATCAGATTGAATGTGCTGGACATAGACATGATGGTAAGTGTTGCGAGCATCGTACCAGTACGAAAATACGCCACCAGCATCATCGGCGGCAATATCCGGCCTCATCTGCGGAAGAAAACCACCGGCAGTCGAAACAGCTATGCCACTCGCACCCCATAAAGCATCACCGTTACTATCGAACTTGTGCATATAAAGATCCTTGGGATCCCAGAAGTCCGGACCAGTCGCCACAAGCACCTGGAGGATCACTCCGTCATTATCCGAACGAGCAATCCGGGGTACAGACAGACCGTGGGTTGATGTCAGAGTAATAGTTGAGGGATCGCTCCAGAAGTCATCTCCTGCTGAGGTCAGCTTACGCAGATGAACAATTTGGTCTAGCCCGATGGTTTCTTCCATCCAGGCAATCACAATATTGCCGTTCGAGGTGATTGTAACCCGGGGATCCGGTTCGAATCCATCGTTATTCGAGATAGTTAGCCCATCACTGCCCCAAGCAAAATTACCTTCCGGACTGATGCGGTAAGCATAGATATCCCAGTCGGGCCCGTTGCGGATGTCGTTAAAAACAATGATCGCATGGTCATCACCATCGACTGTCATATCGTAATCAGTAAACCAGGCTTCCTGGGGGTGATTGCTGATAAGCAGTCCATTATACTGCCATTGAATCTCTCCATCTCCATTGAGTCTCTGCAAGTACAGGTCGTAGTTTCCCGAGGTGTTATCATACCAGCAAACATAGCAGCCACCGTCCGATGTTGCTGCCATCCTTGGCAGTGTTTGTTCACCCGCCCGGTCGCATATCACCATATTGACGCCGGCATCACCCGGCCATTGTGCCCCGACTTCAGCAACTAAGAATGCTACCAATAAGACCGCAAATCCTCTGGTTATTGACTGCAACTTCGTCATGTAATGCCTCCTTTAGGTAAAGCTGACACTGAAGCTTATATTTAATTACTATTAATATAAATATTATCCTCAGCTTGTCAATGTTTTTCTTGTAAAGGAGCTTCCCTATCTATGAAAGGGGGATATCAACTGTTTTTTTATCAATTAATTGTGTTATTGCCGTGTCGACAGGTCCCCGCAGGCTGTGCCAAAAGCAGCATTGGTGTTTTGGGAACTATGATTCACCGTAGGTCCTTGATGGCCAAAAAATATATTTTTTTAATTTGATAATGTATTTAGGCTTACAAGCTGCGGGAATCGCAGTTCCCGCAGCACCAAATAGGAAAAAGGAGTTTTGGCACAGCCTGCCCGTACCTGACGCCAACTTCGGTCGAGTGCGGCCATACAGCTTGTAGAGAGACTCGACCGCACCATTTAATCGGAAATCGCATTAATTGTTAATTAGATTATCCATTCAACATTGACTCTGGCGTTTTTGCCAATCGTCCGAACGCCTCCCTCGACCATTATAAGCCCGTTGATTCCGCATATAGATGATAGCCTGCCGGACATCTGACGCACTGCCGGAACAGCCGCTATGCCGTTTGCGGTTTCCTCCAGCCGGGCGCCGACGAAGTAAAAGCGATCGTCCTCCACGGTTATATCATCTGTTAAAATCGCCGATGCGCTTCGCGGTTTAGATTCAACGCCTGTCAAACGGGATATAATTCGCCTGACATATAAATGATAACTGACCACAACGCTGACCGGGTTGCCCGGCAAACCTACAAACCAGCGACCGTCAAAAGCGGCTACAAAAATCGGTTTGCCCGGCTTTACCGCCGCCTTATGAAACAACACATTACCGCCAAGTTTCCTGACCGCTTCCGGAATAAGATCAAAGTCTCCCATGGAAACGCCGCCGGTAGATATAACCAGGTCATGGTCTTCAAGACATTCCCTGATTGTCTCACGGAGAACGTCAAGATCGTCGGGTGACAATCGTCTCTGTCCAGAAAACCGACAGCGATCATAGGCCAGCATGGCATGCAAAACCGTATCGTTCGAGCCGTAAATCTGCCCGGGCTTTAATTTTTT
>CBFDEC010000060.1:0-14593 GCA_965603725.1 uncultured bacterium
TAAATGTTATAAACCTTACAGTGTGATAGTTGTCAAGATGTTTTAACTTAGGCATGTTGATAACATATGAGGGCATACATTATTTGGCAAGCATTTTCTGGTTCGGTAGTAACCCACTCCCGCCTAAAGCGGGAGTGGGGCACCATAGTCCTGTTTTAATCATGTTTTGATTTTATAATATTAGCATGCTGTTTAAATTTATTTAACTGGGCATATTCAATATAGTTAGTAAGTTAAGACCGCTGCGGTCTTGACGCTTTGATTGTCGAAACCACAGGCCGTCAAGGTCGGAGACCCGTCAGGGACCTTTAGAGGTTTCGACCTACATAGCTCTCCGTTTCAGGTATAGTCAAGGGTTTTTCTGGTAATGTATTTTTTAGGCGGCACACGTCCTCGTGTGCCCCATTTACGGCCAGACCGGTACACCCGGGCGGATACCGCATATTAAGCGTTTGTCATCCCTGCGAAAGCAGGGATCCATCTTAACTGACTAGACCATTATACAAATCTTTCCAACCCGAGTTAGCTTTTTCGATTAATTCAATCTTCCATTGCCGCTTCCATTTCTTCATCTGTTTTTCTCTGGTTACAGCTTGACGAATATCAGTATGTACTTCGTAATAAACTAACCGATGAATCTGATATTTCTTTGTAAAGCCTGATGCAAGATCGTTTTTATGTTCGTAAACTCTTTTAAGTAAATTGCTGGTTACGCCTATATACAAAGTGCCATTTCTTTTACTTGCCGCAATGTAAACATAATACTGTTTCATAGACATCAATTCTTGCCTTACAACCTTTATGGGTGGGAAGGCGTGTGTCATCCCTGTGAAAGCAGGAATCTATATTAGGCAAAAAAATCATTGTGCTGAAAATATTTTATGGATTCCCCGCCTCGGCGGGGAATGACAAGTTTACTTTCTCAATATTTAAGGAAACAGTCTTTCACAAAATCCTTGATTGGCTAAAGAGATTGACCAATCCAATTACCCTTAACGTGTTGCCTGCGCATAGATGCTAAGACCAGCTAATTAACTCAGATACAATACCCCTGTTTCAGGCATAGTCAAGGGTTTTTCTGGTAACATTTTTTAATCGGCACACATCCCGAGGCTGTGCCCCTTTGGCAACATTTTTCAATTTTAAACTTTTAATAATTTCAGAAGTTTATATATTATAGCATGATGGCAAATCTTTTAAATATCATGAAGATTCACAACCTGGCGCTATTTCTGGCAATCATCACGTCGTTTTTATTGTATCCGTCAGATTCCAGGGCAATAGACTACGAGCAGGGCGACTGGGTGGAATATACCGAATTTAAGCATATTACCTCGATCGCCGCCGATCAGAGAGTGGTCTATTTTGGCACTACCGGCGGTATTATCCGCTATGACCGTTTCAGCGAAAGCTGGCTTTATCCGCTGACTAAAGCCGGCGGCCTGCCGTCTAACTATATCAAGAAACTCGCTTATGAGCCAAGCTATAACGAGCTGTGGGCGCTGACTGACCGGGGTGTGGCCAAATATAACATCACTTTCGAAACATGGTATCCGGAATTTGATTTTCCATCCCACCTGGTTAAAAATAGCTGGAATCAGGCGCGCTTTCCGATTCTTATTACGCCCTTCGAATATGATTATATGGATGGTTATATCGTCGATAACAATATGCGGAAATACCCGATCACGGTCGGCTTCGAGGATATTGACGATCTCATGTATGTCGGGACCTGGGGCATGGGACCGGCTATAATCAACACCCGTTACCTCAATTTTGAACCTATTACTTACGGACCTTACAACTACAATATCTCTGCGGTGATAAATATCGACGGTCAACTCTGGATGGGTAATGATTATTCTTTGAGCGATCGCGGAATAACGCGGTTTAATTTGAATACCAGTCAATGGGAATATTACGAGCCTCAATTCACCTGGGGGCTAAACAGTGCCGAGGTGACCTCAGGCATGATAATCGGCGATTTCACCTGGCTCGGCACCAGGGATGGTTTGCTAAAGCTGGACCGCAATAACTCGTTTAAAACATATAATCAATTCTCAGGCTTACCTTCCGAACATATCCTGTCGCTGGCTGAGTATGGCGGGTTTATTTATATCGGCACAGACAACGGCCTGGGTATAATGCATTCCAGCGGCATTGTTCCGGATTCCTTATTCAAGTCCCCTTTACCCGATAAGTTTTTATTACGCGGATTTCGTATCAATGATCTTCTTGTTTTCAAAAACAACCTGTATATCGCAACCAGCGATGGCGTTTTCATGTTCAATTCCGACAGTTCGCAGTTTAAAGACCTCGATACGCCAGCCGGTGATTTATCGTACGGGGCAAATGACATATTTACCGATGGCAAAAACCTGTATTTTGCCGCCCGGTTCGGAGTTGTTATAATCGACAGCGAAACGGATATCGCCAGCGTTGCCACCGACCCATCGCTTTCGGATAGATGGAGAATCCTTGAATTATACAGCGATAAGAAATATATCTGGGCGGCTACATCGATTGGGTTATGGCGGTATCGAAAAAGCGATGAAACAACCCGTCTATACACTGTGGCTGACGGTCTTCCGACAAATTACATTAATTCGCTGGTGGGCGATGGCGACTATCTCTGGCTTGGCAGCCAAATGGGGCTGATACGGTTTTTATGGAATTCACCGGGGCGTGGGGATTGACGCCTGTTTTCATAAAGTCCTGTTCATAATCCCCTGTCTCAACTTGTAAAAAGCCTTGACAGAATTGCGGCGCTATACTATTTATGTTAACGTTAACCTTTTTGGCGGGAGGCAAAGTTGGAAAAATATCCAGACTGCCTGAAGTGTGATAAAGGGGTATTGATTCCCCTGTCGGATTATGGCCGTGACGGCTCGGAAATACGTTATAAGGCTTGGGTTTGTACCAATCACGAATGCGGCTTTTCGATCCGAATAGATAATGGCGAGGTTTCATTCGGCCGAATTCTAAAATTTTCCGGTAAGTAGTTAAGTTTCAGACGTGAAAAAAAAAATCTTTAAAAATTTTAGCTGGAAACTTGGCGGCTTATTATTAGCTTTTGCGTTATGGTTTCACCTTACGACAGAGCAGCAGTTTAATAAGGAAATTACAGTTGACATTGACTATATAAATATTCCCAACGGCTTTATCATGTCATCGGAAAGTCAGAAATCCGCCATTGTAAAATTCACCACCAGCGGCAAGAAATTATTTAAACTGCTGTATTTTGAAGATGTTAATATAGACGTTGATCTCGGTGACTTTACCTCTCCCGGAAGTTATTCTATTAAATTCACTCCTGACCAGGTAACAAGCTCATCCGGACTAACCAGCGTGTATATCAGTTTTATCGCTCCTTTAGCCTGTGACTTTGAATTAATCCAGCAACTGTAAAGTAATGCTGGTACTTGGCGTTGAAACATCATGCGATGAAACTGCCGCGGCGGTTTTGCAGGCTCCGCGCAAACTGCTTTCGAACGTAATCTATTCACAGCTTATTCATGAGAAATATGGCGGAGTAGTGCCCGAGCTGGCCTCACGTGAACATATTAAAAGACTGGTCGGTATAGTCGATGAGGCTTTAGTTCAAAGCGGTCATTCTTTGAACGATATCGATGGTTTTTCAGTCACCTACGGCCCGGGATTGGTTGGAGCGCTCCTGGTTGGATTGTCATTTGTAAAATCACTGGCGCAGGCGTCAGGCAAGCCATTTATCGGGGTAAACCACTTAGAAGGGCATATCTTTTCAAACTGGCTTTTTGATGATAATTGTCAGCCGCCTTTTATCGCCCTTATAGTTTCCGGCGGTCATGCCAACTTAGCGCATGTTAAAGACTGGGGCGATTACAAACTGCTGGGCAAAACCCGTGATGATGCCCCGGGTGAGGCGTTCGACAAGGTGGCCAGGCTTTTAGGATTGGCTTACCCCGGCGGACCGGCAATCGAAAAAGCCTCTGAAAACGGAGACAGAAACTTCTTCAAATTCCCGCGGGCGTATACGGGAAAAGAGTCTTATGAGTTTTCGTTTTCGGGTCTTAAAACGGCAGTGGCGGTATATCTGCGTGATAAGAGCAAGGAGTTTATAAGTAATAACCTGGCCGATATCTGCGCCTCGTTTCAAGAATCTGTTTGCGAGGCGCTGGCATCGAAGGCGATTGCCGCCTGCAGCCGCTTTCGGGTGTATAAACTGTCGGTATCGGGCGGCGTAGCAATGAATAAACGTCTGCGGGAGATGATTAACGAAAAATCTGATAGCCTTCAGGTGTTTTTTCCCGGCCCTGGTTTATGTACCGATAACGCCGCCATGATAGCCGCCGCCGGAGCGTTCTACCTTGAAATGGGGAAGTACTCACCGCTTGATTTGAATGCGGTACCATATCTGCAATTGTAATTTCTGTGCTATCGCTGTCTTCCACCCAGCAAAATGCCGATCGGATTTAACGGTTCGATGTTATCACACACGACTTTCACGGCGGCGGTAATGGGCACGGCAATTATCACTCCGATTGCGCCCCAGAGATAACCCCAGATAATCGAGGAGACCAGTACCGCAAGAGGACTTAAGTCTACAGAATTGGAAGTCAGTTTTGGGGTAATAATGTTCGATTCGAGTATCTGTACCACCACAAACAGCAGAGCAACCGGTATCATCGCCTCGAATGAGCCTTTGGTTATGCCGGCAACTGCAATAGGCGGGATAGCGCCGATTATAGCCCCGACATAAGGGATCAGGTTAAGCACTCCGGCCAGCGGTCCCCAGATATAGGCATACGGTACCTTCAATATCAGAAGCCCCAGAGTGAAAATAATCGACATGCCAACGGTAACACCTGCTTTGACTGTGATAAAGCCACGCAACTGTTTATTTATCTGGTTGAGGATTGCCGAGGTAGTATCACGTTTATCAGTCCCGAACAAAAGCTTAAATTTCTCGACAAACATCTCATAATCGGAGAGCATGAAATAAGTGAGAAAAAACAACAGGAAACCTGAAAAAGCCAGCGAAGTTACCGAACCGATGCTTTTGAAAAATATCTTACCGGCGCCGGAAAAATACGAGGGGTCAAATTTAAAATCTTTTATATCCGGGAATAATCCTGGAAATTGATTAAGATATGAACCCGCCCAGTTTTTAACCTTGTTGAAAAAATCAAGGGCGGCCTGCTGATATTGAGGCAAATCTCGGGCGAGATCGGCAACCTGTGAGATTATGATTGCTGTAATGACCACTCCTATCCCCAGCAGAAATAACATCACTGCCATTACCGCCAAAAAATGAGGAAACTTCATCTTTTTTAAAAAAGCTACCACTGGCGTTAAGGCATAGGCGGTGGCGGCCGCGATTGTCATTGGTATGAGAATGGCGGAAGCGTAATAAAATATAGCTGCCGCGGCAGATACAGCCAGTACCGGCAATGCCACCGAGCTTAAAGTAATTGTCGAAATACTTTCCTTATTCATAGGGTTCTCCCATGTTAGTCAGTTTACATCAAACGTTATTAAGCAGCGCTCTGGCGGTCTGTTTTGATTTACCGACCAGTTTCTGCAAATCATATCCCTTTAGTTTTTGCTGAAGGTCTTTAATATCGGTCGCCTCAAGTTTTCTGGCAAGCATACCCAACTGTCGGGGGTTAACATTATATACCGACAGCCATGGATAAAACGAATACATTTCATGTTTCCGCCATTTTTCAAGCGAGGGGAGCATGCCTGTTTCGGCTATCGTTTTCAGCTTTTCCTTTATCGCTCTGCCGGCGCCTGCAATTTTATCGAACCTGTTTTCTTTAACAACAGTCTCAAACGGTTCATCGAGATTCTGCAGGCTGACTGCAACTTTCCTGTATGAGGACGCTTTAAAAGGCAGTTCGCCGGCTAAATCGATCAGGTCGGCTAATTCTAAAAACAATTCAGCGGCTTCAGAATTATTCATTTTCGGTTAACAGCTTCATAAAGTCGTCTTCAGTTATTATGACAACGCCCAGTTTAAGCGCTTTATCATATTTACTTCCCGGATCGGAGCCGACAACAACATAATCTGTCTTACTCGACACCGATGAAACAACCCGTCCACCTCTCTTTTCAATCTGTTTTTTTGCTTCATTGCGGGAATATCCCTCGAGCGTTCCGGTCAGAACAAAAGTTTTGCCCTCAAGCTTGCCGGATGTTGACTCTGCTTTTCCCTCGGGAAATACAACTCCATATCTTTTTAATTTATTCAATATTTCGATATTTCTTTTGTCATTAAAATAGGCGACTAATGAATCTGCCACTATCGGGCCGATTTCATTAATCCGGGTGAGATCGTCTTTAGCCTGTTTGGAAAGATTATCTATCGAACCAAATTTAGAAGCTATAACAGTTGCCAGATGTTCGCCGATATTTCTTATGCCAAGAGCATAGATAATATTTTCAAGCGGTCGATGCTTTGAATCTTCCAGGGCAGTAACCAGGTTGGAAAACCATTTTTCGCCGGTTCTTTCCAATTTTAAAATTTCGTCCTTGTGTTCGAGAATTTTAAAGAGGTCGGATATATCCTCAACAAAGCCCTTCTCGACCAGCATTTCCACTGTTTTATAACCCAGGCCATCGATATCCATTCCCCCTTTCGAGGCGAAATGAGAAATTCGCTCAACAAGCTGTGCCGGGCAATAGGGATTGGGACAGCGTATGGCAACCTCACCCTCGAGCTTTTCAGTCTTTGAACCGCAGGCCGGGCATTTTTTAAAATATTTCTCTACAATTTTAGCTTTAATTTCATCTTCTGATATAGAAATTGGATCACTAATTGAGCGCTTAAGATCCAGGACTTTAACTACTTGTGGAATAACATCTCCAGCCCGCCTTACAATAACTCTATCACCTTTTTCAATATTTTTGCGAGACATTTCATCAACGTTGTGAAGGGACGCTCTTGTAACTGTTACGCCTCCAATTCTCACTGGTTCAAGATGTGCTATCGGTGTTAAAATGCCGGTGCGCCCAACTTGAACCTCAATATTTTCAATACGAGTAACCTCTTCCTGAGGCGGGAATTTCCAGGCCACCGCCCAGCGCGGCGACCGTGAGAGTTCGCCCAAAATCTGCTGTTGATATAAATTATCCACTTTAATTACAATGCCATCGATATCGTAATCGAAGTCGTTGCGGCGTAGTGAGATTTCATTAAAGCAGCGTTCAACATCACCGGGCTTGTCAAATTTCTTCAATTGTTCGCTTACCGGAAATCCGAGTTGTTTGAGGTAGATCATGGACTCATAATGGCTGTCAAAACTTTTCCCGGACAATCGTCCGATTCCATAGGCAAAAAAGTTAAGCGGGCGGGAGGCGGTGATTTTCGAATTAAGCTGTCGTAAGCTTCCGGCGGCTGCATTACGGGGATTGGCAAACAGCTCTTCGGCGTTTGCAAGACGTTTTTCGTTTAGTTTTTCAAACAGCGATTTGAAAATTATGACCTCACCGCGAACCTCAAACAGATCCGGAAAGGATTCATCATTAAGCTTTAAAGGAATTGATTTAACAGTCCTGAGGTTGGCGGTTATATTCTCGCCGGTCACACCGTCGCCGCGCGTTGAACCGGTTACCAGCAAACCTTTTTCATAGATAAGTTCAACCGCTAAACCGTCGAATTTTAAATCGACAACATACTCGACCTGACCGCCCTCTCCCGCTAAAAGCTCTTTTATCCGACGATCAAAATTATAGAACTCTTCAGTAGCGGCAACCTTATTTAGCGACAACATCGGAAGGGCATGACGAACCCTCTCGAATTTTTCCAGCGGCGGGGCGCCGACTCTCTGAGTAGGCGAATCAGGAGAGATTAGCTCGGGATAGCGGTTCTCAAGCCCGGTAAGCTCATCAAACAACCGGTCATACTCTGCATCGGATATTTCCGGTTGATCGAGCACATAATATCGGTAATTGTGATACTCGATCTGTTCGCGAAGCTGTTTGATTCTTTTAATTATTTCCTCTGAGACCACGATATCATCATACCATTATTTGAAATAAGTGTCAAAAAAATTCGTTCAATTAAACAGAGCGCTGAGAAAGTGCGGTCTAGTTTCTCTGCAAGATGTTTGCCCGTACTCGACCGACGTGGGCGTCATGTGCGGAGACATGACGCCACATGTAGTATTAAATAACGCCATCTGAGGGGCTATGGTTAGAAATGATAGGATTCCAATGTTGAAATATGAAATGAAATATTTAAACGCTAACCAGCTTCATCAATTTAAAAATAATACCAGATGGTTTCATACCGTGATATCTCCTCGCCGATATTTTCAAGCCTTTGAAGGTAATCGAGAATAGGAACGTCTATTCCCACATAAGTATCCTGCAACCTGATATTCTTCTCCCAGGGATGAAACTCGTAAACACGGGAACCGTCAGGCAGTACCGAAATCACATCGCGGTGCTGGTAAGCTCTTAGATAGTTTTTACCCAGAGCCGGAACATTGTAAACCGCTTCATCAGTACGAGCGAGGCCGGGTAAGAGCCGGGCTTCCTCTTTCTGTTCCTGCAGCAGTCGGGCAATCGGTACACGATATTCGTAGGTTTCGTCTTTACCTTTAGTACTAAAAGTATAGTACGGTTCAATACCAATGCGCTTTAACAAACGTCGCAGAAATGCCGCCTCGAAACGACGGGAAATAAAAAATGTAAAAACATTCTGGTTATAGACATTGATTTTGTTCGACCGCAAAAGCTCGACTGCCTTAAACATCTCCGGTGTGACCTCATAAGGATGTTCGATATGTGTAATTATAGAGACCTCAAGTTCCATGGGACGACGAAGCTTACCCAGGTATTTAGCAATCTTACTTGTAATACGCATTGGCATCGTAACCGGCGTGCGGGTTCCAATTCTGATTCTTTCAACCGTTGGGATAGCGGCTAATTCATCCAATATCCAGAAAAGCTTCTTATCGCTTAAGGCAAGCGGGTCGCCGCCGGTAACCAAAACATCGTGAATAGCAGGATGGTCTTTGATCCAGGCAATGGCTTCTTTTATTATTTTTTTAGATGCCAAAGCGCCCTTAGCCAACACATTATCGACCTCCCAGTTGCGCTGGCAATAAACGCAGATTTGCGGGCAGGTATTGTACGGCTTTAATATAACAATAGCCGGATATCGGCGGGTTATTAATTCAAGCGGACTGGTATCTCTCTCCAGCATAAAGTCGAAAGCACAATTCGGATCATGCTTGTTGGCGGCCATAAATTCCACATACGAAATTGGCGGCATCACCTGGGCGCGAACAGCCCGGTCGTGTCCCTCGAGGTCCTCATCCATGAGCGACAGATAATACGGCGTTATACCGAAAGGCAGATGGGTCACTTCAGTGAGTTTTAAGCCTTTTTTTTCTAATTCTGAAAGCGGTATTAAATCGAAAAGCTGGGTCGGCTTCCTGATGACATTGCGCAAATGCCAGCGCCAGTCACGCCAATTGGCTGCGTTGCCGCCCAGTTGAGATAATACTTTTTTGCGGCGTTCTTTTCGATAATCGATCACGACGTCATCCAGACCATGCAAATAAATCGACATTTGCTCTTCAACATGTGTCCAGAGTTTATCGAGCTCATTCGATCTGGCTATGGCAGCTTCACGATCCTGTAAATCTTTACTTATGTAGAAATCGCCTGGATCCTCTCCAGGCCCTTTTCCCTGAATCGCCATGAGCAAATGATACATCTCGGCAAAAAAGCCGGGTTGAAGGTCGGGACGTGGAACATCCCTGGCAATATCATACAAAGCCTGGATTACACTAAAACCAGCCAGCTTATCCGATCTCTGTTTTATCATGCTGGTTAAGGCTCTGACACAGTCTCGGACTCTAATAATCCCGCCCTCGTAAAGGGAACTGTCTTCAGTAAAAGTGTCAAACTTGTACCTGTTTATCCTTTGGTACAGACGTTCTCGAGCAACCTCGAGGTGGGAGACATTGGAAACTGCTCTCAGAACTCGACTGGCCGATTTTTTTAGTAAATCTAAATTGTAAATTGAATGTTTTTCCATGTTACTCATAGTTGCTTACCCAAATGGTCCAATTACCGGTTAAATATAGTAAATTATCTTCTAATGCGCAAATGATTTCAACATAGCGGACTGGAAACGGGAAGGGAGATGGTATCCCCCCAGACGGGTCGTCCGAAGGACCTTGGCGGTATGACTTGTTAGTTTATGGAAGGAATGTGAAAAAGTATGTCCGCATGGTGTATTTACAATTGAAAATAAAAAAGCAAGGATAGTGAATCGCGACGCCTGTATGGAATGCGGCGCCTGCGCCATGAACTGCCCCGAGGAAGCTCTTTTCGTCGATGCCGGTGTGGGCTGTGCCACGACAATCATCATAGGGGCATTGAAGGGAACCGAGCCAGCCTGCTGAAATTTCATCTGATTAATATTTTTTCCAAAAAATAGTAAAATATTTCTTGACATAGCCGAAAATGGACATATATTCTTGAAACCTTTTTAAGGAAGGCTCGTAAGGGATTTAAGTGAATTGAAACTCTTAACCGCAACGGAGTGAAAAAAAACGAATGATTTATTCTAAAACCAGAAACTTTCTTGCACAAATTGGCAAATTCCGCGGCGGGATTAGTGCGCCTATTATGTAGCAAATTTTTTTCGAATTTTAACCCGCCGCATCAACAGGTTCGGCGGGTTTTTTGTTGCCAGCTTGAGCCGACAGCTTTTAAATTAAAAAGGATAAGAAAATGACCACTGAATTTTATGAAGATGAAAAAATGACCTCCACCGAGCAGAACCTGAGTTCGAAAGAGGCTTTTACCCGGCTTCTGCCGTATTTGAAAAAACATACCGGCAGGCTTGTAATCTGTCTGATAATATTGTCAGCGGCAACGGTTCTTTCGCTCTACTGGCCAATATTGTTGAAAAAGGCGGTTGATGTTGATATCGCCAATAAAGATTACCGTGGTCTTTTGTGGACCGTGCTGGCTATCGGGCTGATTCAGAGCGTCACCCTGCTGCTTCAGTATATACAGACTATCAAACTTGAGATTATCGGTCAGGATGTTATGGTCGAGCTCAAACAAAAGCTTTACGACCATATCCTTTCGCTGAATGTAGCGTTCTTTGATAAAAACCCGGTTGGTCGCCTGATGGCTCGAATCGAGTCGGATACCGAATCGCTGCGGAAGCTCTTTACTCAAACGGTCGTTATGATTGTAGGCGACCTGATCCTTGTAGTTGGAATATTCTGCGTTATGTTTTATTACAGCTGGCGATTGACTTTAATCCTGTCAGTCATGATGCCGATCATGTTCGGGCTTACTTATCTATTTGAGAAACTGACCACTCATCGTTTTCTGGCTGTTCGCAAAAGGATGGCTGAAATTACTGCGGCTCTTACGGAATTTTTGCATGGCATGTCAATTATCCAGATATTCCATCGGGGAAGCTATGTTAAAAAAAGATTTTATAGGGCTAACAGACTGAAATTCAAAGAAGAATCATCTGCGGAAATGATAGTGGTTACGTTCTGGAATGCTATTCGCTTTTTTGAGTATTTGATGGTCGGCCTGATATTATACTTTGGCGTGCGATGGATATATTCCGGCGCTCTGACCGTGGGAACTATCAGCATGTTCATCATACTTGTCTGGCGTTCATTCGATCCGATTTACAGGGCTTCCGGGCAGTTGTCCAATATTCAGAAGGCGATTGCCGGAGCCAAACGGATATTTGCTCTGCTGTCTGACAACCAGGTTTTACCCGATCCGGTTAAACCGGCAGTCTGGAATAAACTTGAAAAGGGAATCTGTTTTGAGAATGTCTGGTTTTCCTACACAGATGATGAGAATTATGTTTTAAAGGACATTAATTTCGAGATTCCCAAAGGCGGCCGGGTAGCTCTGGCAGGAGTTACGGGCGGCGGTAAGTCGACTATCATATCACTGCTTTTGCGCCTGTATGATCCTCAGAGAGGAGAGATCACCGTTGATGGGATAGACATCAGGGATATTGCCAAAGATGAGCTTCGTCCACGTTTTGCCCTGGTGCTTCAGGATATATTCCTGTTTCCCGGCGATGTTAAATCAAATATATCTCTTGACGCTGATGAAATTACAAACAAGAGAATTGAAACCGCCGCTCGCACTGTAGATGCCGACAGATTCATCCAGAGGCTGCCGAAAAGATATGATACCAGGGTTTCGGAAAAGGGAGCCAATTTCAGCCGCGGTGAAAGACAACTGCTGTCATTTGCCAGGGCGCTGGCAGTCGATCCGGAGGTTTTGATTCTGGATGAGGCAACCAGTTCGGTCGATCCCGAAACCGAAAGAACAATTCAAGCCTCGTTGAAAAAGCTGATGGTTGGGAGGACCTCGCTTATAATCGCTCACCGGCTGTCAACCATTCTCGATGCCGACAACATCCTGGTTATCAGGCAGGGAGAGATTATCGAGCGAGGCAATCATACGAAACTAATACTGAGTAAAGGGTATTATTCAAAACTCTTTCATTTGCAGTTTAAGAATGGAGTGATAGCAAATGCTGGATAAAATAAAATGGTTCTGGCGATTTTATAAAGATTATCCATATGTCCTGATAGTGTTGTTATTTTTAACGCCGGTTATAACGGCTATGCATGTTGTTACGCCGCGGTTGATAGAGTTCGCCATTGATTTTGCAAAAATCGGCAAGGCTCCGTCTAATAGCGCTGCAATCTGGCTGAATAATATCGGAAACAGCCTGGGCTTTTCATCAGTGACAACTTATTCGCTGACCTTTATTGCCCTGGGCGCTGTCTTTGCGATTAGCTATGCTTTTGTTCAGTCACATCGGGCCTGGATGAATATTAAGCTTGAATGGCTGTTCCGTCAGGATGCCTTTAATAAGATCACCGACAAGGGACCAGACTTTTTTAATAGGTTCCGCACCGGCGACTTAGTTACAAGGATGACCGATGATGTAGCCGAAAAACTGTCGTGGTTTGCCTGTTCCGGGATATTTCGGCTATACGAAGCGGTTTTGACGGTCATCTTCACGATTATCATGATGATCTCAATCGACCCGATATTAACGCTTTGGACAATCATACCGATGCCGTTTTTGATTTTCATATTCTCTAAAAGCGCTGCCGTTCTCGATAAACGGTATGATCATCTTCAGACCCGGATTTCAAAACTTAATGCGATTATGGAAGCTTGCTTTTCGGGGATCAGGGTTGTTAAAGCATACGCCCGGGGTAAAGCCCAGAAAAACAAGTTTAACAACGCTAATTTGGACCGTCGGGAGGCCGAGATTTCCGCTGTAAAGGCGACCACAGTTGTCGATTCGCTTTACATGTATGTCTGGCAGTTTGGCGTGATAATTGTCCTTATGGCGGGCGGCTACATGGTGATAAACGCCAACCTCTCGCTGGGCAAGCTGGTGGCTTTTATTTATTACGTCATATTCCTGATGTACCCGATGTTTGATATCGGGCAATTCCTGGTGAAATCACGTCAATCGGCGGTTTCGGTTGATCGCTTAGTGGAGCTTGAAAAAGTACTGCCTATGGTGACCGATTGCGGAACCATACCATGCAACGGTAATATCAAAGGCCATCTGGTCTTTTCGGACGTGGTGTTTGGTTTCGATAATCCCGGCAGAAAAATCATTGATAACGTTTCGTTTGAAATTAAGCCCGGGCAGACTGTGGCGCTGGTCGGCAGGGTCGGTTCGGGAAAAAGCTGGCTGGTTAACATGATACCGCGGCTGGTCGATCCTACGGATGGAAGTATCCAGCTTGATGGTCATGATCTGCGTGAATACCGACTTGAGGACCTTCGTAAGGTTGTAAGCTATGTTCCCCAGGAACCGGCGCTTTTTTCAGATACGGTGCGCAACAATATTCTGTTCGGTCGTGATGGCATAACCGATTCGGATATCGACTGGTCGGTGGAGGTCTCTCAGCTAAAGACCGACATCGACAATTTCCCGAAAGGGCTCGATACAGAAATTGGCGCCCGCGGCGTATCGATCTCCGGCGGCCAGAAACAACGCCTGGCGCTGGCCAGGGCGCTGGTCGGCAAACCGAAAGCGCTGATCCTCGATGACTGCACCTCGGCGCTTGATTCTAACACCGAAGCGGCCTTATGGGAACGTCTGGAGGAAGTAATGCCCGGCATGACCGTTATCATGATTACACATCGGCCGGATACGCTGGAAAACGCCGACATGATCTTTGTGCTTGCTGACGGCCGTCTGGTAGAATCGGGTACGCATTTCGAGCTGATGCTGAAAGAAGGCCAGTACTACAAATTGTACAAACGCTACCGGCTTAGACAACAGGTCAGCTCGGTGGCGTAAGCCTGAATTTGTGCTGTCGGAAGTTACCTCCGACAGCTCTGGCAGATGCAGCACAAATGAGGCTAAAGGGGCAGGAGTCAGAGACTCCTGCCCTACAATATAGTGAAATAGCGGAACAGTGATCCGGTTTTCTTGTGCTGTCGACTCTCTCTACGAGCCGTATGGCCGCAGTCGACGGCTTTTTATGCAGGCCATTGTGTCGACCGCAGAGAGGCTGTGCCAAAAGTCCGTTTCTGTGTTTCGGGAACTATGATTCCCGAA
>CBFDEC010000061.1:0-14174 GCA_965603725.1 uncultured bacterium
TTGGCCCATAATGAGGTAACCCACTCCCGCTTTGGGCGGGAGTGGGGCACCCTGCGTTGAATCATAACAAGTTACCTATTATATCTGATTATTCACTTGAAAAACTTGGGATAAATATATTTTACATCCATGGAGGTCTATCAGAGGGGATAGCGACGGATTTTGAAATGGGAATCTTGCCGAAAGGATATCGGATATTTGGCCCATAATGAGGTAACCCACTCCCGCTTTGGGCGGGAGTGGGGCACCCTGCGTTGAATCATAACAAGTTACCTATTATATCTGATTATTCACTTGAAAAACTTGGGATAAATATATTTTACATCCATGGAGGTCTATCAGATGGGATAGCAATGGATTTTGAAATGGGAATCTTGCCGAAAGGATACCGGATATTTGGCCCATAAAGGTAAAAATAACCGGCTACCAGCAATATCTCTATAAATAGCGGTTTAATATCATAGAGCTTAATATCTGTGCCAATATTTCTATCGAAAAAGTCGCCGTACCACTTTGGAGAAAGGCCGAAATTAGCCAGAAGATACATTAAATCGCCCGGAATCAGCCAGCGAAACCGCTTGCCAATTTCATAGCCCTTAAACTCCGGCAGCGGTTCGCCGCAAGCTAATTTAATCCACAGATCAGCGAATTCCACGCCCGAATGGATGGCAAGATCGGATGACCCCCAGAACTTGGGATTGATCTCCATAAGTACAAACTTATCCTTATGGGGATAATATTTGTATTCAACCATGACGATTCCATGCCAGTCGAGATGGTTTAAAAGCCTGAGCGACTCCGATTTTAAAGTCTCATTATAGAAACTCTCAGCCAGCACCGATGGTCCGCCGGTGATCGGGTATTCCCGTAACCGCCGGTGCATAAAATATGCGGCCAGTTTTCCATGATCGAACAGGCCGAAAAAACCGCATCCCGGACCGGTAATAAACTCCTGAAGTATCAACGGATTATTTCCAAAATCCGGGCTTGACAGGTAGTTCTGGCAATATTTCAGAAGGCTTTCATTGCTGTGGTGATATAACACGCCCCTTGAGCCGGCGCCAAATGAGGTCTTGCTGACAACCGGGAACTCACAGTCTTGTATAAACTGTCTTACCTGGTCAATTGTTGCTGGATGGCAGGTTGCCGGCATGGCTAAGCCGCATTTCGCCGCCGCCCGAAAAGTCTCCGATTTGCTTAAGGCTGTATCAAGCGCCTCTTTATCTGGCAGGACGAAGGCGGCAAGCTTGGACAACTCCTCACGGTTATCAGAGATGACCGGCACAACTGTGGAGCGAAGCGGCAACAGGACATCATGCTTGTTTTTGCTTAGATACTCAAACAGGAAATCTCCAAACCGTTCAGGATATTTGCCGGGGTCGGGATAGACAACTTTGCGATGACAATATTTCGAGGCGAAAGCAACTGAACCGAATTTACGTTGCGAACCAATCGTGAGATCATGTCCTTTGCGGCCAAGCAAACGGGCAATGGCCAAACAATGAAGAGCGTCGCCGTCTGTAAGAAATATCTTCATGGTCCCTTTTTCAGTGCTGCGTTCTTAAAGTTACTTGACAACAAAAAGTCATTACGAGTTCGCGCTGGCGGGTTATTAAGAAGCAAATAAACATTTGTGAGCCAACCTGCAGATATATAGATTGCAGGGTTAAGTAGGACAGACTTTCAGTCTGTCCGGACAGGTTGAAAACCTGTCCTACTGCAGAGCCTACATTATTGTTTCGCTTCTTTTTCAAATATCCCACCTCCCGGGTCAGACGCTCGAAATGACAAAAATGTATTAATCAATATATTAAACATAACATTAATTATAAACCTACTTCAGCCCAAGACGCCGTAAAATACTTGTCGGCTTCCGCATATATTTTATCAACTGGCTGATGACAATGTTGATTTTACCTGTCAATTGATTTCTATGAGTTCTTTTTCCGTTAAGTATTATATTGACAAGTTCTTCTCTTGTGGATGGGGTCTCATCGAAAATCGTTACGCACCTGCCGATTTCCCATGGAAAATGGGCGTCACTGCCGGAGACCCCGGCAACATTATACCGCTTCGCAAGCTTTTCAGCCAGTTGATTGTTTTTCACTGTCGTTCGGGCATTATTAATTTCGATTAGATCAAGCAATTCGCAAGTGCCTTCTTTAAGATCGTGTTTATGATAGGGATGCGGCAGCATCACCAGCCCGCCCTGCTTATGGATTTGGTCTATGACAGCATGATATTCAGTGGCCTCGATCTCTTTACGGACAAACAGCCCGATAATATGGCCGATATCTGTCCTGACCTCAACAGCGGGAATGACCAGGACCTCGCTTTCGTTTAACGCCACGGTCTGTACCCCGCCTTTTATCGTATTATGATCGAGAACCACAACGGCATCAAGGCCTTTTTGCCCGGCTTTTTTAATTATGGTCTTGGGCCTGTTTAATGAATCATAGGAGTATATTGTATGAACATGAAAATCAACAGTAAACGACATCGACAAACACCAGTTAGGCCATTACAGTTCCCGCTGTATTGCAAGAACCCGATTTCTATCATCAGTGATAATAATTACAAACTGCCCCATAGTAAAGTAATTTTGAAATACCGGCAAATCTTTCATCATAATTTCTGTTGTTGTATCGGTAATAAACCGCTATAATTGAGCTGAAGCATAACTATTATTGAACCGGAAATTTAACGCAATCAAAGAGGGCGTCCTAATATGCAAAGTTCGCTGACCTGGGAAGAGTATTTCATGACGCTGGCCCTGGTGGCTTCGTTGAAATCGAAAGACTCCAGCACACAGGTGGGAGCGGTAATAGTCGATAACAAATCAAAGAAAGTAATCAGCTCCGGCTACAACGGCTTTCCGCGCTACCTTGACGACAATAAAATTCCGCAAACCCGTCCTGAGAAATACCTGTATGTTGTCCATGCCGAGCTGAATGCCATTCTTCACGCCGAAAGAGAGCTTCACGACTGCACGCTTTATGCCACAGTGTTTCCCTGCTCGGAATGTATGAAGGCGGTGATACAAACAGGCATCAAAACGGTTGTATATCTAAACGATCTTGCCGGCGACGACTGGGATGAGCACAGGAAAGCGACCATGAAGATGGCGGAACTCGCCGGTGTTGACATCAAACAGTTTTCCGGCAAGAGCGAGATAATAGACTACCTGCAATCGAAAGTGAACGTTCGGGGGAAGGGATGATCCGTGTGCCGATAGATTTTTCGAAGAGTCGTATGACCGCACTCGGTACCTCACCTGAAGGGTGAGTATAATTGAAACGCGCTACAATAATAAAAATTGGGCACCCTACTGCTGAGTTTCCCTTAGGGGATGTAAAGATAATAGTCTCTGTCGAGTACGGAGACTCAAAAGTACGGAAACGATTTACGGGCGAGGCGGAAAACTAGAGAGGTAATAAATTTAATAAATCACTTGCGAAATTGACAAAGGAATCTAAAATTATAAAAGCAAATTAAGCTAGTTAACAGAAGAGCGAAGAAATATGAAAAATGAATTATATTTTGGAGACAACCTAAAAATACTAAGAAATCACATAAAAGATGAATCGGTTAATTTGATTTATCTTGACCCTCCATTTAATTCAAAAGCTACATACAACATATTATTTAAAGAGCCGTCAGGAATTTCTTCAGAAGCCCAGATAACAGCCTTTGAAGATACATGGCATTGGACGAAAGAAACAGAGTATGCATATAGAGAAATAATTGAAACTGCTTCTGCTAATATTGTTGAAATGATGCGCGCAATGAGATCGTTTATCGGGCAAAATGACATGATGGCATACTTGACAATGATGTGTATAAGATTGGTTGAGCTCAGAAGAATTCTTAAGCCTAAAGGTTCAATATATTTACATTGTGATCCTACAGCAAGCCATTATCTTAAGGTATTGATGGATGCAGTTTTTGGAAAAGAAAATTTTAAAAATGAATTAGTATGGTGCTATACAGAGAGAGAAATATCAAAGAAATATTGGAATAAGAAACATGATATAATACTGTTTTACACTAAAGTTTCAAATGATTCGCATACATTCAATTGGCAGGATGTTGCACTTCCATATAGCCCGGGCACTATTAAAAAATTTAATTATACGGATAATAATGGCAGGAAATTTCAAATAAGGGGTAAAGCGGGTCCTTATATTGGAAAACATGGATTAAGCATTGAGCTAGAAAAAACAAATCCTGATTATGTATACAGAGATTATCTTGATAAATCACCTGGTGTACCCCCACGTGATTGGTTCCATATTCCAGTAATAAATAGGGCTGCAAAAGAGCGTCTTGGCTATCCAACTCAGAAACCCGAAAAGCTGTTAGAATTAATATTGAAAGCATCATCTAATGAAAATGATATTATACTTGATCCGTTCTGTGGATGCGGCACCGCAATTGCTGTTGCTTACAAGCTTAACAGGCAATGGATTGGAATTGATATAACTCACCTTGCCATAAATCTAATAAAAGGTCGTTTAAAGAATATGTTTGGTTTGGAACCCTTAAAAAATTATAAGGTAATTGGAGAACCTAATGATTTCGAAGGTGCAAAAGAACTGGCCTCCCAAAATAGATATCAATTTCAATGGTGGGCTTTATCGCTTATCAACGCACGTCCATATAAAGATAAAAAAAAGGGTTCAGATACCGGTATAGATGGAATAATATATTTCCGGGGCGAAATAAAAGATAAAAAAATTAAATATTGCAAAGGTGTTGTGTCTGTGAAAAGTGGTAAGGTTTCTGTAAAAGATATAAGAGATTTATGTCATGTAACGGAAAGAGAAAATGCAGAAATAGGTGTTTTTTTGACTTTAGAAAAGCCGACAAAACCGATGTTAAAGGAAGCACTATCCAAGGGTATTTATAGACCGACAACATTTAAAGGATCGTATTCAAGAATTCAAATAATAACCATAGAAGAATTATTTGAGGGGAAAACGCCTAAATTGCCCCCGCTTTTACTTGCTTATAAAAAAGCGGAACGTATATATCTTACAGAACAATTAAATATAGTCAATGACGATTTTTAGAATGCTAATTTGAGCCAAATATTAGTTAAATTTGAAATAAAGGGGGTACCTCACCCAGCGGGTGAGTGAATTGAAACACGCTACAATAATAAAAATTGGGCACCCTACTGCTGAGTTTCCCTTTATTCGGATAGCCCCGTCATAATAAGAGTAATAATTCCGCCTAAAATAGCACCTATTAAAATAAGAATTAAATCTTTCTTGTTAAATCGGAAAAAGTCAATAAAATTCTCTAAACAAGAAAGCTGAATATTTGATGCAATTGCCTTTAATTCAGTAAGTTTGGCAATAACCATTCCATGTTTAGGCCAAGTTGGATTATAAACCTGCGGATCACCGCCACCTTTATTTCTATTTAATAACACATTATCTAGCGATTCCTTAAGTGACGTAAGTTGCTCATTACTGAAAATGCTAAGTCTCTCTAAATCGGGAATAATCAAATTCTTAAAATTGGTTACACTTTCAAAATAGCCGTCTTTCGCCATTTTCAATGTTTCGAAATTTTGGAAATTCGTAATACCTCGGTCCAAATATTTTATCGCTTTTTCTATTCTGTCCATGAATTTATTCTCGCAGGGTGGGAACTCCCTGCTCCGAGCAATGTATTAATATCTTCGATTTCACAACTAAATATAATATATCTACTAAGTAGCCAACATACAAGAAATTTAAAAACAAGGCATCTCACCCAGCGGGCGAGCAAATTGTCGATCAACCGAATAAATAGATTCGACAGCACGTTGTCTTACATCCCAACAGAACCAAAATTAAAAAACCCCGGCCGAAACCGGGGCTTTCTGTCGGGATTAATAATGCAAAACCCGGGATGTCAACCCGACAATCTATTTCAAAAGCTTATTGGACCAAATTCCCTTACGTTTCCCATCGCAGCCTTTATTTTCTGTACTATTAACATATCACATGCAATAAACTAACTGCCTGTTTAAAAAGTTTCGGATATAATATCATTAAAATATGCTTGACAAGAAAGAAAGTGTCCGTATATTAAAATACGGACGTCCTACAGATTGGCTTGTTATTTAGCCCGACGCCCATAATAATTAGTTGCAGTCATTTGGCTTATAAAGAGACTTAATTAGAGACTTAATTAATTATTTAAAGTTAAAAGATTATTATAATTATACTGAAACAATTTAACGATTATCAGCGTTTAATAGATAGAACCGATAATTCCCGAAAGAACTATAAGGAAAACATGCTATGAACAGCAGTACTAAAAAACTTTATGTCATTGATCTCGGACTGACTAAATTTCAGGACACCTGGGACCTCCAGAAGAAACTGGTTAATCTCCGTTTTCAATCCAAGATTCCCGACAGCCTGATTATCACCGAACACGAACCGATAATTACAATAGGACGGGGCGTCAGGAAAAATAAGCTACTGGTTTCTAACAAGGATCTTCTTGAAAAGAAAATTGACATTTTTAAAATTGAATACGGCGGAAATATTACCATTTATGTCCCGGGACAGGTTGTCGCTTATCCAATAATCGACCTTACCACCCGGGGAAAAGACCTCCACCAATACTTGCGAAGTTTAGAAAATGTGGTAATATCTACCCTAAAAGAAATGGGTCTAAATGCAACAACCCGAAAAGGAATAACCGATATCTGGGTTAACAATCACAAGCTGGCATCCATTTCGATGGCAGTGTCAAGATGGATCAGCTATCACGGGCTGGCTTTGAATGTCGATGTAGACCTTGAATACTATAAGCTAATCGATCCAGATGGAATCGCCAGGTTTGCGTTCGGTTCGATATCATCGATGCTGGGCAAAAATGTAAAAACAGAGGACGTCCGTAAGATGCTTATTGACAATTTCGCCCGTATATTTGGTTACCAAATTGAAAATGTCAAAGATATCGAAAGCCTGCTGGCAAAATCAGCCGTTAGTTGATAGCTCATTAATTTATTCGAAACGCCAAAATAAATCCCTTGCGGCCTGTATGAGCTTGCGGGCGCTTCTTATTCATAATGGCAAATAAGTTTTTTCCAATAATCCACTATGTTGCATAATGAAATAGGGGTATTTATATACATGTATTTTTCAATTTATCCGTTAACTTACGTGTTTATTAACCGATAATGACTTATGAAAATAATCTTATGTAAATAAAACTAAAATTATCAAGGAGGGAATATGCTTACATGGTGTGCCATTTTGTTTTGTCTGGGGATAGTTGCGTTCTTAGACTCCCTGTTCAACTATGGCGAGATATTCAGAAGGATTAATTCTGTTTTATTTCTGCTCACATCTCTGGGATTGTTGGTCAGGACCAGCATGAAAATCAAGCTCCGCTATATTGAAGGTCTTACCGAAAGGGTGAGAGAGCTGGAGACAATGTCCGGAAGAAACCCGTCCCGGAGTTCGGTCGAATCAAAACAGACCAAACAGCCGACTTATTAGCTCGATTTGATAGTGTTAAGATAAAGTCTCGCCTTTTCAATTAAGGGCGAGGCCGGAAAATCGGCAATGAGTTTTTCAAGTAATTCGTTGGCTTTACCGGGCTGACTGTTCTTTTCGTTACATATCTCGGCCAGATTATAAAGCGCTCTGTCGGTATGTTGCCCCTCGGGGAAGTTTGAAATATAATTCTCATAAGTTGTTACTGCCATATCCCACAGGCCGGCTTTTGAATAGTGGTAAGCAAGGTTGAATGATATATACTCAGAAGCTTTTGGATTATTACGTTCTGCCGCAAACCTTAAAGCGATAATCGCTCCCTCATAATCGCCGGAACGGGCGCAGCGTTCTGCATCGGCGATATCAAACAGCGCTGTATCCTCTTCTATATCTGTGAGTAATATCTGACGGTCAAGACAATCATTTACAAAGAAGCCGGCTGGATGACGCTTAATGAGGTTAGTGTATTCTTTTTTTGCCTTTTTGAAATCATAAGAGAAAAAAGCGATCTCAGCCTGCAGAAAACGGGCTGTTTCGACAATGTCGTTATCTTTCTGGACAGTTATAAGCTTATCCAAAAGCCCGGAAGCGGAGGTAAAATCACCTTCCATGATATTCAGTTCCGCCAGCCGAATCATGGCTGGATAGGTGAATCCGGAGCGTCGTTTGCTATCGGCGATCCTGCTAAACTGCTCCTTCGCTGACTCGATATCATTTAGCTTATCAGCATATATCTCTCCGGCAATATATACCGCTTCCATTTTCAATTTATAATTTTTTGAACTTTCGGAAATCCTGCTTAAAATATTAAAAGCCGGTTGATATATTCCCATTTCGGCAAGGCTTCGGGCTTTCAACAATTCAATTTCCGCTGTATTTTTCCCGCGAATATTTTCCAGATAATAATTTACCGCCTGTACCGTCATCTCGTATTCATTGCTGTTATAACAAAGCGAAATAAACACATTGATGTACATGCCTTTTGAATCAGACAACCGGTCGGCGTGTTTGTAGCTTTCAAAAGCGGCGATCAGGTTTTTATTATAAACGTTGATATCGCCCAATATTAAGTACAGTTCGGGATTGTCGGGGTCGGTTCTGAGAGCCTGGGTTAGTATCGTCTCGATTTCCTCGGGATAATCAGATTCGGAAACCATTTCAATAATCTCGCGGGATATATACCTGGTTTTTTCTGTCTTGAATTTCAAAAGATTCAGGTATTCCGCAACAGCTTCTTTATAATTTCGTTGAGTTATATAAATATCAGAGAGCTCTTTTGAGAAAAGCTCCGGTTTGCCAAGCGCTATTCTTGCGCGACGGTAAACATCTGCGGCTTCATCATAAAACCCGCAGCTGCGATAATAAGCCGCAAGTAAAATGTAATTACGTTCGGACTGGCCGGCTAACCTGAAGGCGCGTTCCCATGTTGAATTGGCCATATCAAGGCTGTCGGCGAAGAAGTAAACCTCGCCAAGCTGGCAGACTAAATTAAAACTGTCCGGGGCGGCATCCAATTCCTGCAGGATAAACGACTTTAACGAGACATAATCCTTTTGCCCCCGGTAAACATCTTTCAACTCTTTCATGATTACAGGGATTTGACCGTAAGTTTTTTCAAGAGACAGTAGAAGACTTTTAGCCCGCTCAAAATTGCCTACCCTTCTAAGGCTCCTGACGGTTTTGAGATTGCGTTTAAGGTAATTATCAGCGGCGCTGATATCGTCCTTAGGAGAAACAGGAGAAACCGATATTTGCGCAGGGAGGTCCGTTCCATAACAAAAATAAAGGAAAACCGATAATAATATTATTTGTCTATATCTATTGCTCAACTGCCTCATCCTCGGCTAACGCTTTAAAATACTCTTTAATCTGGTTTTCATACCGTCTTGGATATTTCTCTGCCAGAGCTTTCCTGATATCCTCGGCCAGTTTTTCATTATTCGAATCGCCGGTGAATAACGCCGATGGACCGCGCCTGATGATATCCTCGGCGGCCCTGGCCTGACGTCTCCGGGAATAATCGCGGCGATGCACGGATTTCTGGGCATCCAGAAGCCTCGATAAGATTCTTTCCTGCCTGAATATCGTGTTTCGGTTAAAGCTTTTGTTTTGTAATTGATCGGCAACCTTTTTCATCTCCTCGGCGAGCTTATCCAGCCGCCCCAGAACATTGTTATCGCCGCCCTCACTGTATTCCTCATGCAGTTCCTGGAGGCTCTTGCTCAACGCCTCTTGCTGAGCGGCAAGCCTCTGCATCGCCTGCTGTTGTGACATACCTAACACCTGACCGGGCATCGGCATGGGCATCATACCCTGGCACTGCTGGTTTAAACACTGTTGCTGTTGTGCCATCTGGCTGAGTTTCTTCATTAATGACTGCATGCCCGAACACGATGACTGACACTGGCTGGCCTGGCTCAGGGCGCTCATTAGCATTTCGATTGCCTGATTTAGAGCGGTCATAGCGTCTACCTGGTTACTTTTTGCCCTGGAGGGTTGACGTCCATTAAGTTTTCCGATGGCCTCCTGCATGCCGTTAAGAGCCGTTCCCAATTTACTCATTACAGCCGAATTAAGGAAAAGGGTTTCCTTGGTTATGTCCGAAACGCACTGGGCGGTTCGCTCGGTTGCGGTTTCGATATCTTTCTGCTGGCTGGCTATTTCGCGACGGCTTTCCAGCCGGCTGACAGCCTTTTGTGTTGAATCGATTACATTTTCCTGGCTGTGAGATAGATATAAAACATCGGCAATCGCCTTCTTCAGCATTTCAGTTACCATCTCCAGTTGTTCTGATTGCATCTGCTCAAGCATCTCCTGAAACATCTGAGCCATATTCTGGAAATCCTGCTGAAGCTGATCGCCCGATTTCGAACACTGCTTGCCATTGCACATCCCCATACTTTGCATCATCTGCGACATAGCCTGATCTGTCTTTTTCGAATTGACTTTTTGACCGGCCTGCTGCATCTGTTGTTGCGGAATCATATTCAGTTCCTGATTCAACTGCTGTGCCTCGTCAAACTGGTCTCGAAGGTTTTCCAGTCCCTGTTCTTGCTGCTGTTGTGGTTTCTGAAGATCTGAGAAATCTTTCTTGCCCTGGCACTGTCCCAGCTGTTTGTTAATCTGATCCTGTTGTTCAGCCAGTTTTTCAGCCATTTTAGCCATGGTATCGAGTTTTTGTTCGAGTTGATATTTCTTCAACAGCGCCAGCATGCGGTCAAGGTTTTTGTTGATTTGCTCGACGGAAAGCTCGAAATTTTTCATAGCTTCTTTAAGCTTATCCAGGTCCATTTCTTTCAGGGCATCCTGAAGTTTTTTCATCGCCTCTTTCAGTTCCGGGGTGGCGACCTCCTCGAACAGATCGCGAAGTTCCTCCATTTTTTCAAGCATTTCTACCGTGGCCATCTGGTTCTTTTCGAATTTTTCAATCGCCTTATCCATCTGCTCGGCGATTTGATCCAGCTTTTCGGAGATTTCTTTTTGACGGTCGAGGGTGCTTTGAATTTGCTGTTTTTTCTCCCAGTCTACTTCGGAAAGCTTAAGCATCTCACGGGAAAGCTGTTCAAGCTCATCTTTAAGCTCTTTCTGGCTTTGAACGGCCTTGCCAAAATCCTCAAACATCTCATCCTGTGAACCGGTTATATCGGCCATAATCTCATCCAGGCTGGGAAGACGAGCGCTGTATGTTTTGCTAACCGACGACTTGGGACTGGAAATGGCATCGTTATCAAACACTTCAAGGTAATAATAAGCAAGGTCGCCGGGCATCATGTATAATCTTTCTAAAAACCATTCATAGATGAATAAAATATCGTTTGCCATCCCGAAATCTTTACGCAACACCTGCCGTGATTTGCTGGATTCAAGCCCATCAGAAAACGTCCAGTATACCAGCTCCAGTTTGGAAAATCCAAAATCATCATATAAAACCGCCTCTATCGGCACCAGCATGCTTTCGTCCAGGTCAACATCCACCGCGGGAAAAGTGATCTTAACCTGGGGAGCATAATCCTCCAGACATACAAGGTCGTACTCTATCGGGTTAAGGTTTTTCAAGCCGGCTGAATCAGCGACCTCGACAGAGTAGCTGCCGTTTTGAGTAATTGTAAATCGACCGCTGATTTTTCTGTCATCAATGGTTAATTGCTTGCGTTCACCGTTATCAAACGCCAGATATGCGCTTTTTACCGCTTTATTCAACCGCCCCTCAAACCTGACGCCGGTGCCCTTAATCGCCATAACAGAGCCATCGTTGTTGGGCAAACGCTGTGTCTGCAGACCTGTATACTCAGGAAAATCAAGCGTGATCGAAACATCAACCAGAGCGGGCGGATCGATTACTGTTATCTTCCCAGGCTCTGATCTGACATTTTTTACCTGGGCGAAATATTCAATATTCCGCTTGACCTTCCGGAAAGTATATGTAAAAACGCTGTCACTCTGACCTTCGTCATCAGACAGTTTCTCAGCCAGAACCGTAACCCATTTACCGTCATCAAACCGGAAATTCAAATCAACCCGCCTTGTCTTTTCACCTGAGGCTGTAATTTTAACGGTTACATCATCATTTTTAACCGCTTGATAGGAAAGAGGCGTAATAAACAGCTTCAGGCTGGTGGGGCGGGGAATATTGGCGAGCGGCTGAGCATAAAGTGTTTTTACATGAGATAAAGTCTGGCCTGAAATTGCAAACGCTAAAATGACCGATAATACCGAGAGCGCCAACCTCTGGTATGGTCGTTTCCTTTTCTGAACGGCTACGTTGAAATCAAGGTCTTTTATCTCCTGTCCGGCTTCCTCAATAGTCTTTTCGATTAACTCGACCGAGTAGTTTTCCTTGTTGGCTGACAGCTTATCGTAAAGCTGAAGCGAGGCAATAAGCCGCGACTGCAGTTTGCCGTAAAATTTTTCCAGCCTCAGGGCTATATTTGCAAGCGGCTGACCTTTCAATATCGGTCTGAATATTCCCAGGCCGGTTAACGTCAGTATACCTATTATACCGGCAATCAGCAGGATAACGCGATAAGTCGGGCCCGGCCAGAAAAGCCCCGTTATAAACCAGACGATGAAGATAAAACCGCCGATGAAGGTCAGTAGGTCAACAAAACCCTCAACAGCCAGGCATCGACTGATTGAATTCCTGGTTGATATAAGCCTGCTTATTATCGATCTGTAACTTTTCTTATTCATAAATCACTCAGTGGGTCATGGCATAGGTTATGATATTGGCGCCCATTTTCAATGCGGCCTGACGTTTTTCCGGCGAGTCCTGATGGACTTCGTAGTCCTCCCAGCCGTCGCCGATATCGCTCTCATAAGCAAAAAATACCGCCAGTTCATCCTCCCATATTATACCGAATCCCTGCGGCAGTTTTTTATCGTGCTCGTGGATCTTTGGCAAACCATATGGGAATTCATACCGGCAATGGTAAATCTCATGATTAAACGGCAGTTCGACAAGTTCCTTTTCCGGGAAGACCCGCTTCATCTCCCGCCTAAAAGCGGTGGCCAGACCGTAGCTGTCGTTGGCGAAAAGGAAACCGCCGGAGGTAAGGTATTCACGGAGAGCCGCCACCTCCTGATCGGTCAGTTTTATGTTGCCATGCCCGGTTAAAAACAGAAACGGATAACTGTAAAGTTCCGGATCGTCAGCCAGGATATTTACTTCCTTATCAGCCACCGCGATATTGGTGTTTTCGATTAAGAACTCGTGCAGGTTGGGGATAGCCGACCGCCCCCAGTACCAGTCGCCGCCGCCGCCATATCGCAAACGGGCGACAGTCAAAGCGGAAGGGTCCGAGCCTGTAACTTTAAATTGAGCATCGCCATCTATGAGTAAAACCGATGCAATTAGCGCTGTCAGAAGGAACTTTTTCATTATTTAATATGTACGTCCCAGAAGTTAAAATGTTTACGGATCATGTACACTTTATCGACCCATTACCAATATATATTTGTTTGTTTCATTGTCAACCGGAATAATTGAGCATTTTCCGAAAATCTTCGTGCGCGGCATCCGCTATAGGCAGACTTGTCTGCCCGTCAAGGGGCACACGGGGACGTGTGCCGCCCACATAATGCTTGTCGTACCCGCGAAAGCAGGTATCCATTATGATTTCTCTGGATTATCATTTTCATGGGAATGACAAAACTGTTACTTAAGGTAAACGAGTTTTAAGGTTCGTAAACCCTGGGGCGTTCCTGCTCTGGCGAAATAGATGCCTATAGCTGTCAGCAGTTTTATGTCAAGCCAAAACCTATAAGCTTATCCCCAAGAAATTCTTCAATTATCGCTTGAATCCTGAATGGATATCCGTATAAAATGCCAAAGAGCATTAATTCTTATAATTATTCTTATAAATTAAATATCATAATAATAATAAGTCTGTTGAAATGTATAAATATCAAATGGATGTTTGTAACTCGTTTCATTGATTAGAGATTAAAATGGATAATCTTTATATTTATGGTTGATAGCTATTCACATCTTGGCGACTGTATGGGAAATTAGGTTTGCTTGGATATTTATTCAACATTTTTCAAGATATTTTACATAATGTCTTCAACAGTTTATCAACAAATAAGTCTTGGGAAGACAAAAAAGGAAGACTTTTATTGATTGAAACTTGATAAACCACCTTCTTTGAAGGTGGTAATGTTCAAAAGCTT
>CBFDEC010000062.1:0-14005 GCA_965603725.1 uncultured bacterium
CACTCCTGTGTTTTTGGGAAACCGCCCATTATCTATCAACGACTTACGAGAAATCGAGCCGCACAACTGTAGAAGATGGGTCTAAGTATGTTAATGGAACTCGCTGGAAAACAAAAAGTTATAAAGCATCTTAAAAATTAATTAAAAGTGACTAATAAACTATACAGCTATACAATTGAGCAGCATTTACTATTTAAGCAATATCATCTTCTTGATTTCTGTATAATCCCCGGCTTGTAGCTTATAAAAGTAAATACCAGATGATAAATCACTAGGTTGCCAGGCCACCTGATAGTAACCTGGTTGTTTTATACCATCTTGAATAATGCTAACTCGCCTACCAAGTATATTATAGATATTAATTATGACCTGAGATTGTTGCGGTAATTCATAATTAATCATAGTCGAAGCATTGAAAGGATTTGGGTAGTTTTGCGAAAGGTTGAAGCTTAACGGTACAACATCAAGTAAATCATCTATTCCAATATGCTGATCATAATAGAATGCTCCCATATCACAGATCGTGCTATCGGGATCACAGGGTGAGTCCGGATTGCCGGCATCTATGCAGGGAGAGTCTTCAAGAAGATGATAATCGCAATTATCGGGATTTTCGAACAACGGGTCAAAAAAAATGTCGCCGTAGATATCGCAGGAGTCACCGTTGACATTGATCTCGACGAGATCGCCGAAACCGGGCGGGGGAGGATTAATATCAAACCCCTGGTTATAAAAATCACTATACATGACAATGCTGTCCGCCGAGCCGAAAATAGCCCAAGTCCGATGTCCTTCAAAAATGCAGTTCCTGCAAGTCATAAGGCTTTGAGGATCAAGACGTATTCCATCCGATATTACTCCATCATTTCTTGAAAAGGTACAGTGATCGAATATTACAATGTTTATAGGTGAATATATATACGCGGCACCACCCGAATTATACCCTCCAAGACAGATATTATCGCTGATAACACAATATTCGATGATGCCGGTTCCCCCGCCGTAGATTCCTCCGCCATACTGGCTTGCTTCATTGTGGGATATGTTACAATGCGAGATGGTGAAATTGGCTCCCCATGTGGGGTCCAGCCATATACCACCACCGTAATATCCGGTGTTATTCTTGATTTCGCTATGGGCAATTGTCATATGTCCCGAAGTTCCACAATAAATGGCCGAAACACCCCATTCGTTGCTGCGAACATACTGCACGGTGGCGAATGCGATTTGACCGATTCCGGGCTCACCAAAAGAAATCCCTTTCCAGCCAATAACGGTATCGGCGGCGAAAAAACAGATCGAATCGGCTTCCGTCCCGACCGCTTGAAGCTCTCCATTCACAATAAATATATAATGTCCCTGGAAATTTACATGCACGTCCGGTTCGATAGTTAGTGTTGAATCGGTATGAATTGTGATATCTCCCTGTATCAGGTACGGCGAGCCGGTCGCTGTCCAGGTACCTGAGACATATCCACCGGGGATAATGGTATCTGCCGATAGATCTGAAACAGTACCAGATAAAAGTAATAATATCGAAATCATGGCGAAAAATATAAATTTTTTCATGGTATCCTCTATAAATGCAAACTGTTTTTATCAGAATGCATATTAATAATCCTTGTAAATATAATAATAAAGATTACACAAAATGCAATATATATTTTATCTTATTGATAAAAATCTTGAGAATATGATGTAAAAGAATACATGGCTGAATATCTTTATAAGATATAATATATTAACGAGTTAACTGGTAGCGCTACGGGGAATCGAACCCCGGTTTGATGGCTGAGAACCACCCGTCCTAGTCCACTAGACGATAGCGCCGGATTGCGGCAATATATATTAACCAGCTAATATGTCAAGCCCTTAGTGAATTATAGGTTAAAAGAATTCCAGGCGAGTATCGTTCTTAGCGGTATATTATTACAAATCCGATTTGATGGCAACTTTTTCAGTTTCAGGCTTTACAATTGTATCGCCGATCCATCGTATATTTTCCAGGCCGAACTGGTCGATAAGGTCTTGATGGTTGGGCATTATTCTAACAGAATAGCCGAACAACCCGCTTTCATCACAGGGGATGAAACCCTCATATTTATAAAGATTATCCTGAACCGGACCAGCATATTTCATGGCATCGGTATTGCTTTCGATTATATTGTAGTCGCTATCCAGCGGTCCGTTATAAATCTGAACGGTCACGTCCTCGGGTTTTAGATTGCCCAGTTTGATTTCGGCTTCAATTTTAAGAGCAAACCCGACCTCGACTTCCTTTTTCTGAACGCCGGCATTTATGATTTGAACCTCATGCCAGTGATCTTTAACAAACTTTTTCCATTTAACCAGTTCTTTTGTTCTGGCGAAATCATCCGCTGAAAGGTTTTTCCAGTTATCATAAGCCTTCATATAGAATGTATCGGTGTACTCTTTTACCATCCTGTTGGTATTGAAAATCGGTGAAAGCTTCATAATGGAATTTTTCATCCTGGCTATCCACTGCCGCGGTAGGCCATCAGTCCCTACATGATAAAAGAGCGGGATAATCTCATTTTCAAGAACATCGTATAACGCTTTACTTTCCACTTCATCCTGGTAGTTGGGATCGTCATACGATTCACCGGCGCCAATTGCCCAGCCAGTATCGGTGTCATATCCCTCGCACCACCAGCCATCGAGAATACTTAAATTCAAACCGCCATTCGGGATGACCTTCATGCCGCTGGTGCCGCTGGCCTCAAGAGGCCGCCTGGGCGTATTCAACCATAAGTCCACACCCTGGACCAGGTATCGGGCGACATTAATATCATAGTTTTCCAAAAAAACTATGTGATTCCGGACATTTTCATCACGGCCATAGTGCACGATTTGCTTAATAAGGTCTTTGCCGCCGTTATCGTGCGGGTGCGCTTTACCGGCAAAGATAATCTGAACCGGCCGTTCACTGTCAGTCATTATCTTTTTCAATCGTTCCATGTCTCTTAATACCAGAGTCGCCCTTTTGTAGGTGGCAAACCTTCGGGCAAAACCAATAGTGAGCGCCTCGGGGTTTAAAGCTTCATATGCATTGTTCACTTCTTTGAAACTGGCGCCCCGGCGTTTTAACTGTTCGGCCAATCTTCTGCGAGTGAAAGCTACCAGACGTTCACGGCGGCGTTCATGGATACGCCACAGCTCGACATCGGGGATTCTTTCAACTCGCTGCCAGATAGTCTGATCGCCCGGTTTTTTCAGCCAGCCGGGTCCCAGGTATCTCAGGTACAATTCGGACATCTCGTGTGAAATCCAGGAATGAGTATGGATGCCATTGGTGACATGACTTATCGGAACTTCGTTGAGAGGAACTCTGGGCCATATCGATTGCCACATCTGACGCGATACCTCGCCATGAAACCTGCTCACTCCATTAGCGTAGGCCGTTGTTCGCAGAGCCAAAAGAGCCATATTAAAAGCTTCGCCGTCGTTATCAGGGTTAAATCTACCCAAACTTAAAAAATCACTTTTTTTCATTCCCGATTTATCAAAAATGTTTCTTAAATACATCTCAACCAGGGTTGGATGGAACTTATCAATCCCTGCCGGCACCGGCGTATGAGTGGTGAATATTGTTCCGCACTTAACAATCTGGGCTGCCTCATCCAGAGTTAAATTGTCGGTGATAATCCTGTGTTTCATTCTTTCTAAAGGCATAAAACCGGCATGCCCTTCGTTCATATGGCAGACATGTACATGAATATCGAGTTTCCTTAAAGCTTTCATTCCGCCGACACCCAGGATTAACTCCTGCTGGATGCGAGTTTCATTATCGCCGCCATACAACTGGTAGGTAATCTTGCGATCATTATAACTGTTTTCTGGAGTATTTGTGTCTAATAGATATAATGATATGCGCCCTACCCGGGCTCGCCATATTCGGCAATAAACAGTCCGGTCCGGAAATTCTATGTTCACCAATATAGGCAGATCATCATCGTCAAGTTCAAGTTTTATGGGCATGTTGTAGAAATCGTTATCGGGATATGTTTCCTGCTGCCAGCCATCGGCGTTAAGATATTGCTGAAAATAACCTCTTTGATATAAAAGCCCTATGCCCACCAGAGGAAGACCAAGTTCGCTGGCCGATTTTAGATGATCGCCTGCCAGAATACCCAGACCGCCGGAATAGATAGGCATGCATTCAGTCAGCCCATATTCCATTGAGAAGTAGGCAATTTTTGGATCATTAAATTTGCCATAGGTACTTTCAAACCATCCCGGACTCACAAGGTAATCTTGAAGATCTTTATATACCCGATCAAGCTGAGCCATAAATCCTTCATCATTGAGCGCCTGGCTGAGCTTATCCTGTTTAATTTTGCCAAGCATTCTCACCGGGTTATGATTGGTTTCAAGCCACAAATCGCGATCGAGCCGTCGGAAAAGCTGTATTGCCTCAAAGTCCCAGGACCAGCGCAGGTTGTAGGCCAATTCATTTAAGGGCAGCAATTCATCTGGTAAAGCCGCCTTAATTAAAAATGTGTCGAATGCTTTTGCCATTTTAAACTCCTGAATAAAAATATTTTACGAAAATAATGATAATAGTTTAACAAATATTTTCATAATTTCAACATATTTATGAAAAAATTCATTACCCTAAAAAAGCCCGTTTTCTCATCGAAATCTTCAATCCGATCGCTAAAATGTAAATCATCTATATTTATATCGGCAAATAAGCTTATCTGCTTTGTATTTTTAAGCTGATTACTTTAGTTACCGCCGGTTTCGATATTTTTAAACACTTTTCCAAGGTATCGCCGGACTATATAAATATTATCATTGTTGTCCGGCCTTTTCATAAATAATAAACTCATAACTGTCATCCCCGCAGAAGTCCCGACAGTAATGAAGCATAGCACTAATTAAATTCGGTTATTTGAAACATGATGGCAAATTTTGCTATTGAGGTCCAACGTTTTTGACCTCCTCGGGAGCCTCATCCTCGAATTGTTTGAAATTATCTTTAAACATACCGGCAAGTTTTTGGGCGGTTTTGTCATATTTGCCTTTGTCCTGCCAGGTGTTGCGTTGATTCAGCAGTTCGGATGGCGCCCCCGGGCAGGTCTTCGGAACATCGAAACCATAGATTGGGTCTTTAAACATATTTGCTTGCGCCAAAGTTCCGTTTAAGACGGCTTTAACCATTGCCCTGGTGAAAGCGATTTTAATCCTTTTGCCCGTTCCATAAGGACCGCCGGTCCAGCCGGTGTTAACCAGCCAGCAGTTAACATTGTGTTTCCTGATTTTTTCATCGAGGAGCCTGGCATATTTGAAGGGGTGCAATACCATAAATGGCGCTCCGAAACAAGCGGAGAACGCAGCCTGCGGCTCACTGCCAAGACCTTTCTCGGTGCCGGCTACTTTGGCGGTATAGCCCGACATAAAATGATACATAGCCTGAACCGGCGTCAAACGGGCAACCGGCGGCATAACGCCAAAAGCATCACAGGTAAGCATAATAATATTTTTCGGATGGCCGGCTGATGCTCCTTTGAAGATGTCGGGAATATGAGTTAAAGGATAAGCGGCGCGCGTATTTTCAGTAAGGGTATCATCATCGAGGTCGAGACGTCTTGTCCAGATATCTAAAGCTACATTTTCAAGAATAGTCCCGAACCTGCGAGTAGTATTGAAGATTTCCGGCTCTGCCTCAGGAGAAAGCCTTATTACTTTGGCATAACAGCCGCCCTCGAAATTGAAGATGCCGCTCTGACTCCAACCGTGCTCATCATCGCCGATCAGACGTCTTTCAGGATCTGCCGACAGAGTAGTCTTACCGGTTCCCGATAGACCAAAAAACAAAGCGACATCATCATCGGCGCCAATATTTGCCGAACAGTGCATCGACAGGACATTGTCCAGAGGAAGAAGATAATTTAAAACAGTGAAAATCGATTTTTTTATTTCCCCGCCATAGCTGGTCCCGCCAATGAGGACTAACTTCTTACCCAGGTTCAATATCACAAAGGCTTCAGAGTTGGTGCAATCAAGGTCCGGCATCGCCATAAAATTGGGAACATGCAGGATTGTAAATTCAGGGACATGATGTTTTAAAGACTCTATTTCGGCCTGAATAAACATTGTCCTGGCGAAAAGATTATGCCAGGCAGTTTCTGTAATAACCCTGATCGGCAGTTGGAACTCTTTGTTGGCTCCGGCATAGCAATCCTGAATATAAAGGTCTTTTCCCTGAAGATATGCCAGCAGACGATTAAACAATAAATTAAATTTTTCCTGGCTGAATGGTTTATTTACTTTCCCCCACCAGACTTTGTCTTTGCTTGAGGATTCCTCGACAATGAACTTATCATGAGCCGCCCGGCCGGTATGCTGACCCGTCCGGACAGAAATCGGTCCAAGATGAGCTACATACCCTTCTCTTCGTTTGATTATTTCTTCATAGAGAGCCGGTGTGTTAAGGTTCCAGTGTGCCTGACGGATATTTATTATGCCATGGCTGTCAAGCCCGAACGAGCTTTCAATATGTCCGGTCGCCATATTCCCTCCAATGTCTTATTACTTGAATTTCCTGATCATTATCGACGCCAAACCATTCGAAATAAGGATATTTGTTTATTGAAATATTATTACGACATAGATTAGACATTATAGACGCCTAACAATAATCAAACATAATACCATCACTTAAAATTTCCATATGGGCAACGCCAAATATTAAAAGGCTGGATCGTATAATAATCCAGCCTTATACGTCTGAAAAAATAGGTCTGCCCTATGAAAGGTGCTTTGAAATCAGCTTTGTCATTTCAAACATGCTGACTTTCTTTTTGCCGCCGAAAACTTTTAACAGTTTGGCGTCAGCGTTTATCATGGTCCTTTTCACTCTGTCCTGCAGACCGTTTTTCTTGATGTAAGCCCAGATCTTTTTGGTAACCTCAGTTCTTGGTATCGGCTTGCCGCCAATAACATCCCCTAAGGCGGCGCTGATATTCCAGGGCCTCATGAAAGCGGGATTGGGTTTACGTTTGGCTTTTTTCTTAGCCTTTTTCTTAGTAACTTTCTTTTTCGTTACTTTCTTTTTGGCAACTTTTTTCCTGGTAGCTTTTTTCTTAGCTACTTTTCTCTTAGTTGCTTTTTTCCTGGTGGCTTTTTTCTTAGCCTTTTTCTTAGCTGGCATGCGCCCTCTCCTGGTTAAGGGTTAACAGTTGTTTTAATATGTTTTAAATTTTTTTAAAATCTAACCTCGATTAAATGATTACCCTTTTGGCTCATTATTGCAAATTCCCGAACTCCATGAAAATTATAGGAGTAATTTATCAAGAAATTCAAATAAAATTTAACCATAAGACAAAAAAAATGATTTTTTTTAGAGGGTGGCCGACGACCCGTTTGGGATGCTTTTGAGTAAATATTCAGATTATTGTTTTTTCAGGAGATGAAAAAGGGGAATGTTCTGGTCTTCACATAGACGGCAATCGAAGATCTGCCCTATGTAACCCCAATTGAGGCAGTCCCTGTTAGAATACACATCCATATATACGTATAGTCTTAGGCTACATTATTCACAAACGATAACATGTGCTGGCATCCGCCATAGGCGGACTTCTGCCAGAACTGTCGGAAATAACTTCCGACAGCACAAAGACACTCTGTATTTTTAATGGATTCCTGACATTATTTCTATCATATTATTATCCAAAGGATTAAAAGCTAATTTTTAATGATAAAATAGATTTTATAAATAATTGGGGTTAGTATTATACTCGTGTTGACCATTTGAATTATCTGTTTATACTTTAATATTACTGCAGATATTATAGAACGCCATTTAAGCTATTAAGAGAAAGGCAAAGCCGGATTATTATAAGACGAGGCAACCCGGTTTTCGAATTTTAACGGGCACACTTATACATGCATATGATGTTAAAACCTTGTTTCAACAACAATGCTTTATAATATTGGACGCAGCCTGCTGTCTATGGCAATTGACTCATATAAGAGTTCGGCTTACCCAACCGCGTATTTTTCTTTAATCTCCTTTTCCGCCTTAAGCCAATCAGCCATATCATCCCCATGATAGCCGCCTTTATTAAGGTAATTTTCATAGGCTTTCTGGCGGATTCTAGTAGTATAATCATCGGGATGCTTCATGATTATCTTTTTAGTTGCAGCCTTTTTAGCAGTTGTTTTCCTGCTCGTTGTTTTTCTTGCGGTTGCTTTTTTAGTGGTTTGTTTTCTTGGCATTTTTATTCCTCCTTGGCATTCAATTCACATAAAGAAACCAAAACAGTTATTCATAGCAATATATTTTATAATCGGCTATTTTCATCCATTTATTACTTCAACATTCAAAAAACGTGCTCAATCGTAACTCTTATTGCTGTATAAAAAATTCGCACACCGAAAAGACTTACAAGATTAAAGAAACCAAAGTCAAGAAATAAGTCAAGCAAGAAATAGAATTACCGCATGAATTTTGAGGTTTTTAATAAATATCCCCGGGTTCGATTAACATGACCCGCTCTAATTGATTATCACAAAACGAGTTGGTTTTGCTCTGGTAAAAAAACCGCCATCCGTAAAAACAAAATAACGGCTAATGTTCATGGCTTTCTATAACTTAATACTGACTGATTAAACTATCCAATCCATCTTCGGGATAGATATCCAGTTCAAGCATCCACTCTTTGAGCTTGGCAACACGGGTTTTGGCCTCGATGGGAAGGTTAAACGGGCGGCCGCGGCCATCTATAACAATACCAACTACACCGCCTGAAACCGAACCTTCAATTTTCGTTCCTTTGCCGCGTCCCAGATCAAAACCACGCGCCGGCGTAAACTCAGCTTTTGCTTTCAGTGGAATACCGTCCTCACCGATACCCAGCTTAATCAGTTTCATCTGGCCGAATATGATATTGCCCTCTTCAATCTTACCGTCAGGAAGCTCGATTTTATAGCTGACTATTTCTTTACCCTCTTTGCCCCCTCCAACCGGGGCAATACAGGTACCGAGATGTATCAGGCAGTCCTTGTTGAACACCTCGGTGGCGGCTTTCTTGTGAAGGCTTGAAAGCACGCCAAGCTGCGGCATCATGAAGATTGAATCGACTGCCAGACGGGTAACTCCCTCAGGCAGAAATGCGTCAATTGCCATCAATGCGGCCTGTTGACGGCGAGGGGCATGCGATAATATGCCGCCGGAGCCAACCAGCATGTTCAAGCTCATCAGGTTAACCAGCGTCGCTCCAGAGGTTGTCTGCTCAAAAGCGTCGGCAATAGTCCGCTGCTGCTGAACGCCTTTGAGTACCGTCGCAAAAGATTTATGCTGTATAAATGCCAGCCGCAGAGCCTCCTTGGCGATAGCCTGTTCAAGAACCAATTCCTCCAGGGACTGAGGTATGGTGGTAGGACGAATCATCTTGTTTTTAATTCTGTTCCTAAGATCGCGCTCATCCATATCAAACGGAACCCAGCGCATCACATTGGGCAGGGTCGCCTCGGCGAATACATTTGATACGGAATAACTCATGCCGAGGTTTGCCGAAACCGTTCTGTTAAATATCCCTTCTCTGCCCTCCGGACGGAACACACTGAAAATATCTGTCGTGGCGCCGCCTATATCAACGCCCACGACTTCAATATCTTCAAGGTCGGCAATAGTCTTGATAATCAATCCCACTGCGGCTGGGGTAGGCATTATCGGGGCGTCGGTCCAGGACATCAGTTTGGAATAACCCGGCGCCTGCGCCATCACGTGTTCCATAAATAGGTCGTGTATTTTTTCCCGAGCCGGTATCAGGTTTTCCCGTTCGAGCACAGGCCGTAAGTTATCAACGATATCGAGAGCGGTTTTATTTTCAAGGGTTTCCTTTACAGCCTCACGGGCATCGACATTGCCGGCATAAATCACCGGCAGATTGTAGCCTGAACCAAGGCGGGGTTTGGGATCAGCCGCGGCAATTAATTCGGCCAGTTCAACTACGTGTGTGGTTGTGCCGCCATCGATACCGCCAGACAATAGAATCATATCGGGACGAAGATGACGTATTCTCTCGATTTGCTCGTGGGGCAGCCGCTTGTCATTAGAGGCAATAACGTCCATTACGATAGCGCCGGCGGTCATGGCTGCCCTCTCCGCAGATTCGGCAGTCATTGATCGGACTACGCCGGTTACCATCATCTGCAGACCCCCACCGGCAGAAGAGGTCGAGATATAAATATCTGTTCCCGCGTTACTTTTTGTCGGCGAAATAATCCTGTTTTTTTCATCTAAAAGCTTTCTGCCTGAAAGCTCCTCAACCTCGCCAATGGCATTAAGCGCCCCCATTGTTACATCCTCAAACGGCGCTTCCACCGTTGTAGGCGCTTCGCCTCGCACGATAAGACGATACTCACCATCATGATATTCAATTAATATAGCCTTGGTAGTGGTGGAACCACAATCGGTTGCCAAAATGACTTTTATATCTTCCGGTTTAAGTCCTTTCATCATTGCCCTCTAAAATCAGGTTTAATATCCATAGATAATTTTAAATATTATTAATTATTATTCCAAAGTCAATTGAAAACGCAGATAATGCCGCTTCAAAATGACAACTTGTTAAAGCATATCAGATTCAGGGAATATAGCCTGATTCTTCAATGATACGAAATTCAACTTGCCGGAAGATGTATCCGGATGTTTGCAGCCCCGGGTAAAAATTAATTTTTGTTTTAAATAACTATAATTCTACCGATATATATATTAAGTTATACAGGTGATAATCAATTTCGGAGATCAACGTTTGAAACCCACTCAGTTAATAATTTCTATTTTTTTAGGTCTTCTGGGAATAACCATGATATTGCATTTTGACAGCAGTTCAAAGATTACCGGTATAGCCACCATATTTATTGGCATGGTACTTATTGGAATCGGCGCTGCCGGCGCTTACATGTATTTTAAAAGAAAACACATTAACAGGATAAATAAATAGCTTACAGCAAAATAGATCGTTTCAAATAGTTTCAGATTTATTTGTTGATTGCCATTGTACAGAATGGTATAATTTCTTAAGTGTTAATAATATATCAACTTTGGCTCTACGAAAGAATCTTGATAAGCCGCAAGTCCAATGTTTAAGCATTAATGGAAAACAAGGAGTCTGTAAAATAGTGGATGAATTAAATGCCAGATTGACAAGGTTCAGAAAAGATGCCTTTAGAATTATCTGGCAAACTATAGAATCGATTGATGCTGAAGATGCTGTAAGAAAACACATCAGGCTAAAATATGAGGAGCTTCATATTGAAGACAAAATAATCTACTTGGACAATTATGAAAATATATACGTCATAGGCGCTGGAAAAGCATCGGCATATATGGCCAAAGCCATAGAAAATATTTTAGTACATCGCATAAAGAGCGGCCTGATATGTATCAAGCAGGGGTATGATGTACGTCTTCACAAAATCCATGTGGCAATTGCCGGCCATCCAATTCCCGATGAAAACAGTTTTCTGGCGGCTAAAAAAACATACGAGATGATGAAAAAATCCGGTCCTGACGACCTGATTATCTGTCTGCTTTCCGACGGAGCGTCATCGATATGGTCGTTGCCTTATCCTCCAATACCGCATCAAGATAAACAGAGAAGCCTCGAAATCTTACTTGGCTGCGGCGCGGATAGTCATGAAATTAACATAATACGCAAGCATATATCGAGAATTAAGGGTGGCCAGTTAGCCAGGGCAGCTCAGCCAACGAGAATTATAACATTGGCAATCTCTGATGTTGTTGGCGATGATTTATCAATGATAGGATTAGGCCCTACCACCGCCGATACTACCACTTATGCCGACGCTCTGGAAGTAATCGATAAATATGAACTCTCAACCATACTTCCAAAATCGGTGCGAAACCATATCTTGAAGGGCATCTTGGGAGAAGTCAAAGAAACTCCCAAACCGGGTGATCCACTATTCAAAAAAAACATCAAATATATTGTCGCCTCTAATCGGGAGGCGCTGGAATCGGCTCGGCAAACAGCCAGCTATCTTGGTTATGAGGCGAAGATATTAGCTACCGGTATTACTGGCGAAGCCAGGGATGCAGGACGTCAATTGGTTGAAAAAGCGAAGGATATTCTTAAGAGGAGAGAGCCTGGAAGTCCCCCTGCAGTATTATTATTTGGCGGCAGAACGAATATTACCCAGAAAGGCGATGGTAAAGGAGGACCAAACCAGGAGCTGGTCCTGGCGGCGGCTTTAGAAATGAATAATCTCGAAAATGTATTAGTCGCCTCATTCGGCACGGATGGCAGCGATGGTTTCACCGATGCCGCCGGCGCCTTCGCCGATTGCACAACGGTATCCCGAGGAATTGATATCGATTTGAACGCCAGAGAATATCTTGAAAATAACAACAGCTACGAATATTTTGACCGCCTGGGCGACCTTATAAAAACCGGCCCTACCGGTACAAATGTCATGGATATTCAAATGGTAATTATCCATTAAACTCTTTAAGAAACATTAAGAATTTTCTAATATAATAATGCTGTTGTTAATTTCGTATTAAAAAAATCATAACACTAAAGGTTTATGCAAAAATCTGCATTTTGTGCTGTCGGAGGCAACTTCCGACAGCTCCGGCAGAAGAATCTGCCTGTGGCGGATGCCGGCACATTTTAAGATTTGTGAATAATGCGGGATAGCAAGCTATAGGGCACCCAGCAGACGTCACAGTCTGCCAACAATGCAGTTATTCGGGCAGGTTTGAGACCTGCGCCCTACGGACAAATCCTAATATATACAGCTAACAAAAATCATATCAGTAGCGGTCGAACTCAGATCGACCCGAATCAGAAGCAGATTGCTCATTTAGTTAAGTTAAACGGAGTTTCTGTTATCATTGCGTTCCCAAATAGATTTTGGGAACGAGATGGATGGGGCATCCGGGTGAGGTTCCCGGTCATGATATGTAGTAGCAGGGATTTGATTAATCAAATCCCTACCGCCTATCTATTTCTTCACCGGCTCGGGTTTGGGCAGACGCCGGACGCTGTTTGAGGGGCATTTGGGGCAGTTATCTGTAGGGACATAACAGTGTTCTGTCCCTACTGCGAGCAGATAGCAGGTCAGGAGCCGTGGCTCCTGACGATTTCCGATAATTCCTCCAAATAGCGATTCGAATCTTCATTGGAAAAGGGATGTCAGAAGCTGCAGCTTCTGACCTACTCTATTGTTTTGTGTGTAATTATAGGGTTTGATCAATCAAACCCTACAAGCTCCGTGGGCGGCACACGTCCTCGTGTGCCCCAACTGTACAAGCAGACCAGATAACCACCTTGCGCCATGAGGGCGAATGGCAATTCGCCCCTACGCGTTATTTAAATTAAATTTAACCGCTTTTTTATTTCTTATCCGGTTTCGGTTTCGGTAAACGCCGGACACTGTTTGAACGGCACTTGGGACAAACCCGCTCGGTTACATTGTCCATATCGAACATGCCGGGATATTCATGCATACAGTTTAAGCATTTAAACAGTACTTCTCTTGGCGCCATCAGGAACTCACCTCCACAGCTTTATCCTTTTTTTGCTTTTTGACTTTTTCCTTTTCTTCATCTTCGGCCAGCGCTTTCATTGTGTATTCGATTTCTTCCTGGGTTACCGTGGCCAGTTTTTCTTCCATGTTGCGCATGACTTTGGCAAACTTCTGACCCTCAGCGGCTGAAATCCATTCCAGTTGAAGACGTTCGGGACGGATGCCAAGTTTATCCAGCTTATTCCACAACCGGTCCATACGCTTCTGAGTCCAGTGGACAGCGCTGATATAATGGCAATCGGTAAAATGACATCCGGAGACCAGCACCATCGGAGCGCCCAGTTTAAAAGCCTGAAGGACGAATTTCTCATCGACACGACCGGAACACATAGTCCTTATCAAACGGCAGGCAGTCGGGTACTGAAGCCGTGATGTGCCAGCCATATCGCCGCCGGCATAACTGCACCAGTTGCAGGCA
>CBFDEC010000063.1:0-13951 GCA_965603725.1 uncultured bacterium
ACTTCCTGTTCCCGTTTTTTAAAATATTCAGCTAAACGATCCGCATTGTTTTCAGCACCCTCAGTGACAACCACAATGGCATGCGACTTGCCCCGATCATAAGCGCTTTTTAACTCAAATTCTACTTGTTCAGGCGTCAATTCAAATTCCGGAATTACAATAGCTTCCGCTCCTCCGGCTACACCGACAATTAATGCTAAATGCCCGCATTTACGACCCATAGTTTCAATTAAAAAAGCTCGGTGCTGGGCTGAGGCGGTGGTTTTAATCTGATCTATTGCTTTTAAGGCTATTTCGGCAGCCGTATAAGTGCCTATTGTAGGATCACTACCAACCAGATCGTTGTCAATAGTCGAAGCAACTCCAACTGTTGGGAATCCATCCTCCCATAAAGCCGCGGCTCCAGCTTGAGAACCATTGCCGCCAATCACGACTAATGCATCAATATCTGCTTGATTCAACTTAGATATAGCTTGCTCACGTATATTTTTTTCGCGAAATTCAGGAAGCCTTGAGCTGCCTAACATTGTGCCCCCCAACTGGATAATGCCGCTAACATCTCTCCTTTTTAAAGGCTTAAAACAACCTTCTTTCAGACCAATAAATCCCCGTTCTATCCCAAACACTTCCATCCCAAGTTCGATTCCAGTTCTGACAACAGCCCGGATTGCGGCATTCATCCCCGGGGCGTCGCCGCCGCTGGTTAAAACGGCAATACGTTTCATTATATCATCTCCCGAATTTCATTCAGTATGACTTAATAGCCAATTTTCCTTATAACTTAATATAAATGTCTATAGAAATCAAAATTATTTAATATTGAGGAATCAGTCCATATTCTACTCACAGGAGTCATCAGTCTTGGTGGCACTTAAAATAGTTGGTATGGGATTTAAGAAAATACTGAAGTCATGGAACAAATAAAATCAAGTTTTGTTTATGTTATAGTTGAACTTGACCTCAATTTCCCTTAATATTCTGGAAAATATCTTTGAGGATTCTTGGGCAACGAGCAAAGCAATATTGAGCGGCTATTTTCGAGAATACTTTAGGGTATTGAAAATCCTGACGGAACTGTGAAAGTAGCCAGCTCATCAATGGACGTAACGTTGTTAAGTACTGGCAAAGATCTATGAATATAAGAGAGGTACATAATGGAAATTTTAAAAAATGTATTCCAATTCTTGCATCCAGGCTTGCCTCTGGCCGCAGCCTTAGTTTTTGGCGTCTTGATTCTAATTGGAATCAGGAAATTGCTGGACAAGCGATACGAGGGTCAGGCAGATAAGAACATGAAAATGCAGCTGATAACGCTACTGCTTTCATTTGTGTTAGTCGTAGTCGTGATTATTGTATCACCCATCAATGACAATCAAAAAGGGCAGGTACTTGGCCTAATTGGGATTGTCCTCAGCGCCGCGATAGCCCTTTCTTCCACAACCTTCGTTGGAAATGCTTTGGCTGGATTTATGATGCGGGTGGTAAAGAGATTCAGAGTAGGCGATTTCATTTCAGTTGGTGATAGTTTCGGACGGGTTTCCGAACGTGGACTGTTTCACATTGAGGTTCAAACCGAGCATCGTGATTTGATAACTCTCCCGAACCTCAGTTTAGTCACCAGCCCGGTTAAAGTTGTGCGATCGTCAGGTACGGTTGTTTGGACTGAGGTGTCGCTAGGATATGATATCCCTCGAGTCACAATCAAGAAAGCGCTGCTAGGCGCCGCTGAAAAATGCGAGTTACAGGAACCGTTTGTTTACATAATGCAAATGGGAGATTTCTCCGTCGTATACCGTATCGCCGGGTTGCTTACCGAAGTTAAACAACTGTTGTCTGCTCGGTCTCGAATTCGTGAATGTGTAATGGATGAGCTTCATACAGCCGGTATTGAAATCGTTTCGCCAAATTTTATGAATACTCGTCAACTCTCTTCAGACATGAAGTTCATTCCGAAAGTAGTGCAGGAGAGCAAGCCTGCCAAAGACGAAGCAGCCCCTGAAGAAATATTGTTCGACAAGGCAGATGAAGCAGAATCAATTGAACAACTTCGACAGAGATTTGAGAAAGTAGGAGATGAAATCAAGGATCTAGAGAAATCTCTAAACGAGATTGAGGATGTAAGTGAACGGGCAAAGGTAGAAACTCGGATTGAGAGATTACAAAAAGCTCGTGAGATAATTAGTTCTAGGCTGGAGATAAATCAACAAGAGAAGAAAGAAAATGATAAATAATTAAAGACCATATTTCAGTTGTTCAGAAACCGATCATATTTTTATCACACAAGCAATTTTGCCTGAAATAATATGAAGATTTGATTTTGATTTATTGTGCTTTAAACAAATCCCCGTGCTTTGGGATATTTCTTTGATCAGAAGTTGCTGAAACAAACTATAGTATGCTTCCAATCTAAATTACTGTATCAATTAAGATGTTTAAGATATATCATCAAGCATATATAGCGATAAATCTCAGGATGCAGATTTTTCTGAATGAAGAAATCGCCGCTACTTAAATAGGTATAGCTGATCAATTGGATATCTGGAAGTCTGGTATGTCGATGTTAATGTACGCAGGCGGGCATCGGGCGTACCTTTATTATTGATGCCGCAGATTGGGCTCGCAGTCAAGGTTGCGCAGAGTTTGCATTTGACTCAGAACTCGGTAATGAAATCAGCGCCAAGGCACACCTTGCTATCGGATTTGATGAAGTTGAAACGATACGATGATTCCGTAAGACGCTTTAAAAACGTCTACGATACCAAAGATAATTAAATATGAACATAGCGCCCAGCATATTAAAATGAATGTCCTACATTAAAGTGAAGCTTGGTAGTAGTTTCAGGGCTGTCAGGAAAAAGATTAATGCCCAAATCAAACCTCATAAGTCCAATGGGAGTATTGGCACGAAATCCGGGCCCGGCCGCCAATCGCAAATCTTTAATATGAAAATGGGCGATATCAGACCATACGTTACCAGCGTCTAAAAAGATAGCTCCACCGATCAATTTATAAATTACCCTTCTGATTTCAACTAAATTCCAAACGACCTTAAACCTACCTCCAAGGGGAATATCTTCACCTTCAAGAGGCCCTACAAGTTGATAGCCAAACCCCCTGATAGAATTTGGACCTCCCGTATAAAACCTTTCATTCAAAGGAATATCATCGGATGCTCCAAAGTAATTCATCCAGCCAATTTCTAATGACGAGGCAAAAATAGTTTTCGGATTGTACGAATAAAATCCTTTCAATCTTAGAATAGAACGCACAAAGGTATTATTGCCCTTTAAAAACGAACCTGCTAACTCATTTGTCCATTCGATATATTTTCCTGTTTTGGGATTAAAAAGATTATCTCGAGTGTCATACACAAGAGACAACATTAAGCTCCTTGTTCTTGAATCGATTGTAGCAGGAATCCTGGTCACCTCAACGTTTTTTAAATTAGCCTCTTCAAATCTGTAAGTTAATCCTATATGCGAGTTTTTGCGTAATGACTTACCTACGGTAAGCCGGGCGGCGAAGCGACCCATATCATATCCAGGTTCTTCCAGATACTCATATATAAGATTGATATCGGTCTTGAATCTTAATCCGAATGTCCATGGCTCGGAGTAGGAGGTTTCTATAGCTCGACGAATGAAACTGGCGCTTAGTGATGCACCCGCTTGTCGTCCAGTGCCGAATAAATTGCTATTTAGAATCTCAAATTTACCCCTAATTTTATCTGTAGATCCATATCCCACTGCCATATTCAATTCACCGGAATATTTTTCCTTAACTTCTATAAGAATTGTTTTTTGCTTTGGATCATTAAATGGGGCAGATATGGGTCTAATAAAGACGCTTTCAAAAAGTCCCGTTAGATACAGGCGCTTTTGCGAGCTAAGGAGTTTAGAATAACTTACTACCTGGCCTGGCTTAAAATTTAATTCCCGTTTCAAAACATATTCTCTTGTTTTTTCCAATTCCTTAATCTGGATGTCAGAGATAGTCGCCTGATTGTTCTCGTTGATCACCAGATCAATGACCGCAAGATGACTTTCATAGCTGATTTTAATATCGGGTTTGACAATTGCATCAAGATATCCTTGATCAGCGTACAAAGAAATGATTGCCACCATTCCCTCCTGAATGCGGGATTTTTTGAAAGAATCACCCTGTTTCAGTTTTATTTTTTGCAGCAATGTAGAATCGTTAAATATGTCGTTGCCTAAAACTGAAATACCTTCGACCTTTGTCAGTGGTCCCTCATCAATCGGAATATTTATGGCTACCTCGCTATTTGCCGAATCCGCCGACATAACGGGTTCTCCAACCTTAATCTCCAGATAGCCGTTATTCTGGTAAAATAATGTTATATTGGCTATATCCTCTTCCAATATTTCCGGGTAATAATACGATTTGCTTAGAAATCCCGATGGCTTTGTTAACATTAAACGGAACAGACGTTTTTCAGAAAATGCTGAATTTCCGTTAAAACTCACGGATCGAACCTTCATTTTTTCCTCCGCGAACAAACAAGTAACGGAGAATAATATACCGGCAAATATAAATGAAAGTATGATTGGTCTTGACGATTTCACTATTTGAACCTTAATCCATAGATTAAATCCAGGCCTGATCGCCCTTGCCTGTCTGTTTGCCCTTCTAATGAGAATTTCCTGGTAAGCTTGTAGTTCAATTTAATGCTTTGATCGTTCATGTGTCCGACGGTAGTTTTGTAAGTTAAAGACATTTTCTCAGACAGCTTTTTTGAAGCCAAAAGCTGAGGTCCCCAGGATTTATCAAACTTAAACAAGTTACCCTCGACACTTACTTCATCAAGCCCCAGAAAAGTACCCATCCTTTGTGAAACATAACCAGATATTCGTTGACTGGAGAGCATTGCCGCCCGCTCCAATAATATACCTTTAGTACTCACATCTCCTGATTCCGTATCTTTGCCCGATAATTGTGACCTTGTCGCGCCTAATGTGAGCAATGCCATGATATCCGTTTTATCAAGAGGTGGTTCGGAATAAACTTCGGTGGTCAATTCGTCGAGATCACCGGATATTTCAATTCTGATAATGTAGGATTGGCTTTCTAAAGCCTGGTAACTTTTAACTTGAGCTTCAGCTAACAGATCGATCTCAGGATTAAACCTGAAAGGATCGTTGAAGAAAACGATACCTCGTTTCACCTTAAACTTTCTATCTAGGTACAATATATAACCTTCGTCAATACTCAACCGACCGGTAATATTGGGTTGGATGGGACTGCCAATAAATCCTAACTCTGAATGCAGGCGGATATGAGCGAGATTGTTATCAATCCATAACTTGTCGCTTTCCCGGATTCTAACATTGATTTTTGTTTGTTCCAAAATGGATGGCAGCTCCGGCAGAGCTTTTTCGACTTTCCGAGCCCATGGCAAAATAGACTGGGCTTTAATCTTAGTTAGAAGTTTAGATTCACCGAATTGAAGATCACCATCCAATAAAAAGCCTTCCCTTTTCCCCGAATATTTAAGCGATCCCGCATGTAAATGTATTTCATATTCTTTGGGTTGATTAATTTTTAGATTATTTATGGCTGCATTGAAATCCATTTCCACAATTTCGCCATTTTCATGGGCCAAAAAGCCCGATATCAGCAGCGGTCCATCATTAAGTTTCAAATAAAGGGAATCCAATATTATTGTCCGTTTATCAAATTGTATTTTAATTACGCCACCAGTGAATAGTGATGGTATAATCTCGGGCTGAAAAGTGAATCGCCTTATTAAAAGATCGCCTGACATTAAAGGATTATCCACCTCGCCCTGTACCAACACCTCACTGTTTAACACTCCCTCAAGCTTTAAAACAGACGGGACAAATGGCTCAAGCAAGGACAGATCAAGATCGTCAATTACCAGCTTTAAGTTAATTTTTTCTGAGGAATAGCCGCCCTTAGCACTCATAAAACCAACATCGGGGATGCTAAATAATAAGTTTGAATTATAATTTTGTTTATTAGAAATAGTAACATTTCCAGAAATTTCAAAAGGTATATTGTTGATCATTCCATTGAAATGATTGAAAGCAAGAATAGAATCATCAATGGCAATTTGCAGGCTCAAGCTGGTTATGGAATCGCCTTCCGGCAACAGAATAATATCGCTTTCGTCTATTTCTAGCGATCCTGTGATTTTTGGAGCGCTTAAAATTCCATCGAATTCGATATTGAGTGAACTTATGCCAGAAACTTCGGCTCGTTCTTTAAGGAATGGATTAAGAATTGCCATGTCCCAATCATCGTAATAAAGCTTGGCGCTAATAATACAATTGTCAGTAACTGACAGCTGGCCAAGGCTGTCTTGTTCTAATGTTAAAACTCCTGAACTTTTCAATATATGCTTCGCTTTGTATAATTCAAATTTGGGTACGTTCAATTTTTCATCAAAGACAGAGATGTCAGCGATGAAAGAGTCAATATAAACATCTTTAAACATGGGATCAACCGCCCTGATTTTCAATCCTCCGGCTATATTGTTTAATTCGCTATCCAGAGATAAATCAAAATTTAGCATTCCACCCGCGATAAGGGTATCTGAATAAATGGCGGCAAGTTGTGTAAAATCAATATCGTGACCCTGCATGCTAAGCAAAAAAGCTTCATTTTCTTTAAAATGAAAATCCGAGCTTATGTTGCCGGCCCCTACAGTATCAGATTTATCCCGGAATAATGATAAATTTAATTTGCCTTTGCTGTCATCGATACTATAGCTGCCACCGACTTTAAGGAGTTGCAGGTTCTTTTCAATATATGAGCTGTCTATATAGATATTTTTGCCATTTGCTGAAATATGAAATCTCCCATGGTCTATTCCCCATTGGCCAAATCTGGTGTTATTTAGTTCAATATCCAAGCCGGCTTTAATATTATCGAGATTGCCTGAGGCCCAACCGTTGTAAATAATACTACCGGATACTGAATCAATATCAAAAGGTAGCTTTAGTTGGTTAATAGAATCCAGCTGCCCGAAAAAATTTAGTTTTGAGAATTGCAGCAGGTCATTTTTATACCTAATGTCCGCTTCTAATTTATCTAAGGGGAAATTACTATAATTCATATTTTCTGCATTAATATGAGCGTCAATTTCCGGAGATTCAAACGTTCCACCTAATCTGCCTGATGCATTTATTGTACCATCGATCTCTGCGATATCTAATATTTCAGCAAGTGTTTTGACACTTAGAATATCAATTGTATAATTGCCGTCTATTTTCGAATCTCCAAATGCCGAGTTTAAATTTATTGCAAAATTCGGGTGATGTACACTTAGTTTTCCAAAACCATTGTTCAATCTTGCATTCATAGAAAAATCGGGCAAAATTTTGCCCAGGTACTTTCCCTGGCACGTCTCCAAGTTCGAATCGATTCGCCAATCAACAATATTTTCACTTGGAATAACAACTGCCAATTGGCCATTAATTTGCCCTTCATAAGGTGATTTCTCCATATATACTGTCATCCATATTTGTGCCATATCAATGTTTATAATATTGATGTTAGCATCCCCGCTTAGTTGGCTATCGACTTTTGCTGACCCGTTTGCTTTTATTATTCCATTAAAAACATCAACTTTTAAAGAATCCATAGTTATTATGTCGTTTTCATAAGATAAAGTAAGCAGCAAATCATCAAATTCACTTAATTCACTTTGTGCTTCGGGTATACTTAACCTCGCGAATAATAAAGGAGAGTCCAGATTGCCTCTTATATCTGCTGAAAATGAAATGTCTTTGCTGAACTTAATCTTCGGTATAGAATAAGTCGACAATACCGTGTCCAATAGCAATTCAGGATTTCCCTCGAATTTTATGGTTGCCATAATTGTTGTATCAATTCCCAGATCTGCTCGACCCGCCGCTATTACGTTGAATCCGCTAAAATTCGCCTTAAAATTATCAATGGCAAAAAATTCATTGCTAATTGTGCCATTTAAAGCAAGATCTTCAATTAACATGGGTATATTTACATAAACGCTTTTAATTTCATTAATATTCACATTATATATATAGTCTTTTTCATTTATATGTTTTATGTTTACTCTACAGTTTTTAACAAAAGCATTTAAATCGGCTAATTCATCAACATAAGAGGTGATCAATGTATCGATTGCGAGAGTATTAAGAGCAAGTTTATACTTAGATTCTTCGGTTTGAATAGCAGCCATTGTATCTGCTGAATTAAGAATATGCAGATTATAAAAGCCTAGACTGTCTCGTTTAAAGTTTACATCTAATTTGCTGACACCTATTGATTTTATCGATATTTTCTTTTTTGGAAGCTCTATCAGGCTGTAGTGAATTTTTAAATTGTCTAGGTACAAAACATGAACGGTTGAATCCTTATGATTCTCTAAAATATATAAACCGTCAATCTCCAGTCGCGTTAGCAAATTGGTTTCCAACGATGTTATAATTATATTTTGGTCTAACGTTTCTGATAGCTGTGATTCAAGCACTCCCTTTAAAAACTTTTCACCCGGTGCTAATGTGAAAAATAATAAAACAAAAAGTATTAGTAAAATGAAAATGCTGATAATTGAAATAAACCATTTGACAATTTTTTTAAACATAATTTAAATTAGAAAATAGATTGTTTGTAAGCTAAGCCTTGGCTTTTGCAACCACTTTTTCTTTTTAAAAAACATAAACAGTCCACCACCAATGAATAATGCAATTATCCAGAAAAACACATAGCCATACCTGAATCCAAGCTCAGGCAGGCTGAAGGGACTAATGGATGTATCAAAATTCATTCCATATACACCAGCCTGAAAGCCAAGAGGGATAAAGATCGTAGCAATGATTGTTAAAACCTTCATTATTTAGTTCATCCGGTTGGCAATTCCTGTATGATATAAATCAAGCAATCCCGAAACCATATCTCTGAACGTCTCGACTGTGTCAATAACCTGGACAGTATGTTCGTATAAATCTCTTAAATATGGAGCGGTTGATTCTTTGATTAACTCGGTTTCGGACCTATCCAAACCGCCAATTACCTCTCGCAGAGGCCAAACAGCTTTTCTCATAAAAATCAATTGTCTTTTTAGCTCGCGAATAGTCTCAAGGCTCTCAGGAATGGCGTGTTCAGATATTTCATCCTCCAAATTCTCTATTTTTTCTCCGACTTTTTTCAGCACAATAAAGTAATGGTCAACTACGGCATCGAGTAAAGCATAAGCCAGATAATCAGACGACATAAAACGCACTCGCGGGGCAGTGTTTTTTTATCCTATGCCGAACCATATCAAATACATCCTCACCAGTTTCCTGAAAGGTAATAACCCAGCTATTACCAAAAATTATGCTTACCTGCTCTGTTTTCAGATCACCTGATACACCGTCCAAATAGAGCATTTTCATAACCACAAAAATGTAATCACCTAAATCTTCCATTTTGGGTCTTTGACCGGTATTTACAACATCTTCCTGAACAAGTGGATGAAGCCCATAGGAATTTCCCAGTTTTTCTATGATTTCCACATTATGGATTCCATCAACATTTATCCAGGTAATCGTCGGGCTTTCCTTATAAGAAATACAATCCTCAACTTTAGCGACGATTTTTTCTGTGTACTCTGCTTTTGTGTAATCAATTACATTTATATGCACATCCTCAGTTCGGGATTTGCCCACATATATAACAGCTCCGGGTTTAAGGCCATGCTTTTTGGAAGCTCGGCTGACCAGTTTATTCATGATATTTGACCTCCAATTTCTCCGACAAGGGCTGGCATATTTTTAAACAGTCATTCATCTTATTATGTCATCTACAGATTGCTATCTCGCTTTCGCGTACTACAATACCGCGTAGAAGACGCCCAAGTATATCAGAGCCGGTGATAATGCGTCGCCGAGCAGTCCAGAGAAGGATTATGTCGCGATCAACCACGTCATCCTCGGCACCCTTGGCGTCAACACGCAATTTGCACAGCACGTCTCCAATTGGCACGTTCTCATCTGTAATAATTACTGGCCTGTGACAGTAGGGTGTTGGATCGAGATCACCATCGCCAAACAAAGCCTCGCGAAGAAACCCATCAGCATCAATTACCAAATGAGGTTGCTCTTGCTCGTCAGTGATTATGACCCACTTCTTACCAGATTTCTGGATTTGTTGTAAGAAAGCATCCTTGCTTGATCGTTTTGCTGATGGGAAAATAGGATTTCCGTTTGAAGTTGGTAGTCGTATAAGGCTTTCATCGGATAAGATCTCTCCTTCGTGCGACACGGGTAAATCATCTAAAGCAAGGAAATTCAGAGCACCGATTCCTTCGAGCCGATCGACATCGGCTTCTTCAGCCTCGATATGCTTTTTTATGACTTCTCTAAGCTGGTGTTCTCTAAAGTACTTGATTCCATCCTTCCCTAGCCATTTGTCTAGCAACAATCCCGTTGGCTTTGCCAGCGGATACAGAACTACCTGATAGAATCTGATGATAGGCGTCAGCAGGGATCCCATTTTTAAAGCGTGCCTTGAAAAATAGGCTTGAGGTATGATCTCTCCGAAAAAAGTAATGAAAAACGTAGAAAAAACAAAAGCCAGAACACCGGTTAGCACCGAGTTTGATAACAGCGCTAATAAAGTATTGAAAGCGACATTTCCCCAAAGGATCGTAGTAAGCAGATAATGTGAGTCCTTTCGCAGACTTAAGATTTTAGTCGCATGGCGGTTTCCTGATCCTGACTCTATCTCCAGTCTCATTCTGGTTAAGCCGAAAAGCGCCAAATTTAACCCTGAAAAAGTAGCCGAATGAACAATACAAATACAAATACCTATCCATGTTAACGCAACCATGTCGCTTATCGCCTCCTTAAGCAGAATATAACCTAGTACTTTAATTAAATAAACTTACCGATTATAATTCATTTCTACTATCTCGTACCCGAAATCCTTCTAATATAAAATTAAGGCATTGTGAGCAGAATTACAAGTCAATTTATATTCATTAATTAGAGCTAAAGCATTTTAAGCCTAATGGAAAGTCCAATTCAGGGATCGGCAGGGATTATTCAATATCCCACAATTCTGTAGTTGGCTGCTGCTAATTCAGTATATCGAAAACAATTTTGTTGAAATCAAAAATGGAAATCGCCTATAATAATAAAATAAAAACGTCTCCGATATGTTAGAGTTATTTAAAGAACGAGTATGCAAGAGAAATCCAATTCAATAAAGACTATAGATTCCAACAATGTGACATTTGCCCGTGATTTAGGTCTTTTTGATGCCAGTATGTTAGGCATCGGGGCAATGATCGGAGCCGGAATATTCGTCTTGACTGGTATCGCCGCCGGTGAAGCGGGTCCGGCATCTATTTTGTCGTTTGCATTGAATGGGGTAGTAACGCTCTTGACCGCATTTGCCTACGCAGAGTTGGCCTCAGCGATTCCACGCGCCGGTGGTGGTTACTCTTTCGTTCGAATTGCATTTCCTGGAGCAACAGGATTCGTTGCCGGTTGGATGCTTTGGTTTGCTTATACCGTTGCCTGTAGTCTATATGCATTAGGCTTTGCTGGTTATTTCTGGGAATTTTTTGTCAAATACACTCCTTGGCTAACTGACCCTGTTTTCGGCTTAATTGGCCACCATAAAGCCGTGTTGGCCATTACTCTTTTTGTTGGGTCATTCTTCGTTTGGTTAAATGTTCGGGGCGCCGAGGTTACCGGCAAAGCTGAAAACGTTTTAACGATTTCAAAGATACTGATACTTGGAATCTTTATCTATTTTGGCTTGATGAGAATCTTCGATGAGCCGGCGCGGATCACTGATAGCTTTTTCCCATTCTTCCCAGCTGGTTTGGGCGGTGTTCTGGTGGCGATGGGATTAACGTTCATTGCCTTCGAGGGATACGACCTGATAGCGACCGTAGCGGAGGAGATTAAAGATCCGGAAAAAAATATTCCGAAGGCAACCTTCATATCGTTAGCTGTAACGATTAGCATGTACCTTCTAATACTATTTGTTTCTCTCTCAGCTATCGACTCGGGCGGTTTAAAAGCCTGGCAATTCTTGGGCAAATTCAAGGAAACGGCCATAGTACGGGCCGCCGAAGGATTTATGCCCGCTATAGGCGTAGCTGTAATTGTTGCCGGCGGTTTGCTTTCCACCATGTCGGCTCTTAATGCTACCGTTATGGCGGCCTCTCGCGTGGCATTTTCGATGGGACGCGATTTATTGTTGCCGCGTTCGGTTTCCCGAATCCATGCGAAGCGTAGAACCCCTCATGTAGCAATAGTTGTCACCGGCGTTATACTGATCGCCATGGCCTTGACCTTGCCTATTGAGGCCGTAGGCTCGGCCGCTAGTCTGATTTTCCTGTTGACTTTTGCCATGGTTAATCTATCCGTAATCGTGCTTCGCCGTAAACATCCGGAGATTCCAAGGAAATACAGAGTTCCTTTCTATCCTGTTATTCCCCTGGCCGGATTTATTCTGAATATTTTCCTAGCCTTATACCAATTCAAATTTCAACCGATAGCCTGGTATGTCACGTTAGGGTGGATTGTTATTGGCGTTCTATTATATTATGCTATATTCGAAAAAAAAGCGGCAATATTAGAACCTCAAGTATTGGTTCCGCAAAAACCGGCTATTGATGTCGAGGTGGAGCCGTCGGTTTTGGTAGCTCTACATAACCCGGCAAACATAAAAGTACTTATCGACATTGCTTATCCGATAGCCGTACAACGCAGAGTCCGGCTGACAGCCATAAGTGTTGTTGAGGTGCCTCGCCAGATGCCGATCCATGAGGGCATTCGGATTTCTCATCATAAAGAATCGCTTCTTAACCAGGCCAAAAAATATGCAGCGGAAAGAAAGATAGACCTGGAAACAGATATCATTATTGCTCACCATGCTGCCGACGGAATATTGACAGCTATCGAGAATCAAAAGGCACAGGCGCTGATTATGGGCTGGAAAGGATATACGAACACGCGCGACCGACTGTTTGGCGAGATAGCCGACAAGACTGTCAGGTTAGCGCCTTGTGATTTAGTACTTATCAAACTGAATAAAAAACATGAATTTAAAAACTGCCTGTTACCGATCTATGGCGGCCCCAACGCTGGATTGGCGGCTACAATTTTGAATAGCATGGCCGGAAATTTCGATATGACGATAACCGGTGGCTATGTGGTTTTTAAAAATATGGATCGCGATCAGCAGCAGGCTATGGACGAACGGCTTGAGGAGACCCTGAGTCTTCTGGATAAATCAATAAAACGACAAAAAACAGTTATCAAATCATCGAGTATTGCCGGCGGAATTGCCAAAGCCGGCCGGGATTATGATCTAGTGGTCATCGGCGCAGCTAAAGAACCGTTTTTTAAAAAAATGCTATTAGGTAAAATTGCTGAAAAAGTTGCACGATATGCGCCTACCTCGGTAATGGTTGTAAAAAAATATGAAGGCCCTGTTAAATCAATTTTCAAAAGGCTCTTCGGCTAATTTTGGCGGTTTATAAATAGACGAGATATGTTTGATCAATTGGTAAAGTAAAGCGATGTATATAGGATAGAACAGTGTCAATATTCATTGATTCAATCAAAGGAGAAATTATATGGAATTAGGCGACCAATATGCAAGTATAATAGGCGTGATTAACTATGTTCTCGATTTCAAGCTCTTCGAGATCAAGCATATACCCGTAACCGTTTCATCAATCGTTATGTTTATGCTTGTGATTACAGTATTTTATATCATCTCGCGCCTATTGAATAGAATAATTTTAAAACGTGTACTAAACAAATTCAGCATCGATAAGGGAATACAATTTACGTTGCGCAGAGTGATCCATTACTTAATCATGGTTACTGGAACAGTTGTAGCATTTCAATTTGTTGGGATTGATCTAGTGTCATGTCAACATAATAATAATGGGTATTTCATTGACTTCCGTAGTTGT
>CBFDEC010000064.1:0-13063 GCA_965603725.1 uncultured bacterium
GAAATCATGCAAACTAATCAAATCACACTTAACCTAAAGGCCGGACAGTAGTGATATTTCATCTAAGTTCAGAGCTGGCAATATAGTGATTTGAGGTTTGATAGTTGGGTCTCTGGCGTTAATTATATTCCAAGGTGTTTTATTACCTTTATAGCTGTTTTTCCGGGCCACATTAAACCAGGTAACATACAGAGTGGCTTTTCCAAAGAACATTTGTCGTGATTTAAACGATTCTATTTCAAAGAATTCATCTTCGATGATTCGGTGGACGGTTTCGACATCAGCCTGATAGGTATGTGCTGCCGGCGGTATGGTATGATGTGTCAGGCCTTCAACCGACTCCACTGTTTTAGTAAACTTGGAGGGTTTTTTAGCCGACCAGGCCCCTATAAACTCGGTACCGTTGTCGGTCTGAATCCGGCAGTCGGCCAGATCAACGCCGCACATTTTCAGATGGTCTAAGATGATTTCGGCAAACAGATCAGCATAGGTAAGAGTGCATTCACTGGCGTAACCAACGAGCTGTAGCCCGGAAACGACCTCTCTGGCGGTATACTGGTATTTGGGTAGATTAAACATTTTCATCTGGGACCAGTATTCGGGTATGTCGTAGAGGTGTTTGGTGTCTAAGTCGGTTTGTTCAAACAAGTTCCATTTTGCCTTGATCTCTCTCAGGTCATTTTTAGTCTTGTGTTTGCGTCGTTTTCTTCTCATCAACCCTTCCTGTCTCCAGGTTTTACGAATGGCTTTTTCGGATATTTTAAGACCATATTCTCGCTTGATCCTTAAAGCGCCCCAGGACTTGAGCTTTTTCTTCAGTTCTATAGCTTTTTGCCTCTCTCGGGGGTCAATTTTGAGCTTCCTGCTTTTCGGAGCCCGACTTTGATCCTCCAGCCCGCGCAAGGAGCCTGGTTGCCAGCGTCTAAGCCATTTACGGACAGTTTTGGGGGTGGTGTTAAAGGCTCTGGCAGCCGGTTTAACACCGTGATCTCTGGCATACCCGACCATTTCATATCTGATATATCTTGGGTCTTTACTTTGTCTCATATTTGTGTAATATTTGAGTGGACACATACCTCCATCCCTGGTGATCTATGTTTTCCTTTTGATTAATTAGACCACACAGGTGGGGGATGTGTCCATTGATTTTTAAAGTGATGCTGGAAAGTCTCCATTCGCTACGCTCATTCCGACTTTCCAGCCCTACAGGCCTTGACGGCCCTTCCACCATCTGCTTACTTCCTTTTTCCCATTCCTCCCATAAACTAACAGATGGATACCTTGTTCCTTCCTTTTCCCACGACATTCAGCAATATAATCTTTTCATGTACTAATTTATTACCCATATTTATTATCTCGGGCATGATTGCTAATCTACCGATACTATCTCTTTCTACATGGTATACATTTAGCATAAGATCAGGTTTTTTTGCTAATTCCTCAGCTTGTTGCCTTTGTGTTTCTCTTATCAAGAACAATTGTGCTAATGCAACTTTATTTATCTCTTCTAATGTTGTTTTAAAGAGTTCTATATTTTCGCCTAAGTTACTTACTTGATTTTCTAATATATCTACAGTTGAATCAATTTTTTCAACACTCTCTGGCAGAATTTTAATATTTTCCCCGACTTTTGTAAATTGTTCGTTTAGGTCGGTTAGTTGGTCATTTACCCCGTCAACATAGTTATCTGTTGCTTTTTGACTACTGATTGTGAGACTTATAATTTTCCATGTAAGTGCAATAGTAACAACTATTAATAATGCTTGTATGAATGTTCCATATTTTTTGAACCAGCGATAAAATCGATTTTTTCCGTCATCAACAACTCGAACTTTAAATGTCTTATCGGTGAGCGATTTTAAAAGTTTGCGTGAATTTATGATGTCACCTCCTTTTAATTATCCCCCAAATTTTAACGAAAATCCAGTCTATTCCTTATTAATATCAGATAAATTCTAATTCCTTTACTTTACCGACTATAATAATAATCTGCTAATCCCATTTTGAGTAATATAAAGTCATAGTTCATAAACGTCAAGTTGCTTATCTATGTTTCGATTTTTTTATGCGGTCAAGCCGCCATATTCCTTTGTGCGGTCAAGTCGCCGTACTTGACCGTTCCAAGACGTCAGCTTCGGCCTCCGAGTATAACGAGAAGGCCGACAATTTGATGAAATTGCAATTGTCGGGTTTTTCTTCCGCTTATAGCGGAATCAGAACCCGACCTACAGCTACGTTTTCAGTAGTCCGTTTGGGTTGTATGCCCCTTCCCGACGACACTGCAAACTAAAACAACTGAATAATACTGCCGCACCAATCGTCGATTAAAAACTGAACGCGACCTATAAGAAGCGAAATTCGCGCCATGACCGTGTAGCCGAAATGTGCCCCGAACGAAATCATGATCATCCAGATTCCTACTTTTGCCGCTTTGCCCAGTGCTCCTTTATGTTCTTTTGAAAAGTAGAAATAAATCAGGGTTGAAAGAACGCCGACTACTATAACTAATGCCAGCAGAAAATCCGCAAATCCCTGGCCCGGGTTAAGCGACATCATGGTCGATTGAATTTGAGGAAGAACTTTGCCGTGAAGCTCCGACAGCAGGAATATTCCGGCCGTGTTGCCCATAACAAAAGCCAGCGACATGCGGCTGATCCAGCTGAACCTCTTGGAAAAGCGGGAAAACATCAACACACCAAGAAGGCCGGGGAAAACAAGCCACCATTTGTCGTTGTTCAGCATCGGGTCGATCATCTGCTGAATGATTACCGAATGCCAGATCAATCCCACATAGTAACCCGCAGACAAACCGGCAAATATATGCTCTGCGATTTTATAGAAGGGATTGTCCTTATATAGAAAAGAAAACAGCGACAGGGTGAAGAAAGCGATTATCCAGATTTGCAGAAAATCTACAAGGTTCATACTTTTGCCCCCTGCCTCTTTCGCTTTTTTTCGATGATGAAGACAACATTACCGGCTATCACCGACAGTATGATAAACAGATGCACCAGCGACTGGGCTGTCATACCTTTAGTAGCCGTACCTGGCTGGTTAACCAGCATTTCGTAATCGGCGGCGCCTTTCATCCCCCCCAGCATGCCGGTCATCTGCCCTGCCTGAAGATAGGCGTAGAACCTGGGGGCCATAACCGCGGTCACGCCTGTCCCAACCCGGATATCATACTGAGCGTTCACGATTGACATCCAGTAATCGACTATGCCGTTATCTGAAACGACATATATGAAATCCATATCACTATAGCTTTTAATATCTTTCATAATTGGGATATCCGATAGCGGGGTACCGGAATTATCTGTTGGGTAGATTGTTTCGATAGAACTTCCCATCCCTTTTAAGACCGCCACATAGTTGGCTTTATAACCGAGATTGACAAAATCAATGCCATAGACTTTGCCGTACTCTTCTGCCAGGTTACGGGTGACGCGTTCGGCAATAGACGGTCCTCCCAGCGGAACGGTAGTCATCGTAACAATCCGGCAATGCTTGCGGAACAAATGATGCAGAGCTCCCCGCGACATCGGTTCTGTTTCGGCCAGAGTGGATGGATAATAGTCAAAAGTAAGAAGCACCGTGGCTGAATCCGGCAGCGACTCAACCGCCTTATAGAGTTGTCTGACTTCGGGCGAGATTTCTATAGGCAGGTGCAGTGTAATCAATACCGGGAATATGACATAGAAAGCGACGGCTAAATATATAAACCGTCTATCTCCGGACTTAAAAGCCTTATACAGCAAAAAGATTCCAGCCGCTATAAGAAGAACATAAGCTAATATCAGCCAGAGATTCATCGGTTTATTTCCCCATATAAGTTCGTTCTATACCGAGCATTATTCGTAAAGACATAGCGGCCGCTCCCAGAGCGGCGCCAATAATAATGCCGCGTTGAACAGCCATATTGGCGCCGTTCATGATATATGTATTAATCAGGCCGGGGATACTCTCATGGATACTTTTCAGCATGATCTCGCCCATCGGTATCCGCCACAACATGACCAGGACCGCAGTAACCAGAAGCAGTGTCGCTTCGGTGTTGCGCGTTCGAAAAGCTCTAAAAGCCGCCGAGGCGATATAAAAAGCCAGCATGGCAAACATTGTCGACATCATAGGGGCGTCAAGGTAATTAAACAGCCAGTCGTATATTGATCCGGGACCAGTGCCGAAAAGCGGCGATAGTCCATTCGGGATAACAGCCGGAATAGCCATTGCGAAAACTGATATTAATGTCGCCAGCTTGTATACCCAGCCATCGTTTCTCCGTTTGACAGCATTGTAGTTGACCCTGACAATCGAAACGACCCCCAGAAGCAGAGTAAACCCGCCGACAATTGTCACCCAGCTTAACACCTCCGGCTCAAGCTCGAAATTTCCGAAAGTAACGCTTTCAGGACTAACAAAGAATGCCAGGATCATCACAAAACCTGATAGGAAGGCGATTATTATCGGAACGGTTGTTTTCATTTACATACTCTCAAATAGCGAAAAATACCAGTCTCCAAATCCAAAACTTGCAAGTATAATGCCGATTACAATTAGAATTATAAGCAGGATTTTCATCCAGTCCTGGCCTTTCAACCCGCCCAGCAAAAGAGGCTCATGGGACAAATATGCCGATGCCGCATACAGTTCCTCACCCATCAATGTATAATCGCAAGCGGCTACAAAAAACGGAAGCTGTGCCGGTTGTGCGGTACCGGCGATTTGAATCGATCCGGCTGCATTGCCGGTCTCAGCCAGAAGAAGCGACTCGGCGAAAAAAGCGCCCATATAGATATTCGTCGCCGGTCGTTCACGCATCATCATTCCATTAACAGTCGCAGTAAAAGCAAACTGCTCCCCGGCAACATAACGAACAATATCTCTGTTGTATGAGTCGGGGTTTCCAGCCTCGATATATGCCTGCTCGACAACCTCCTGACCGGCGGCTAAAACCATCGGATAACGAACGGGTACTAATAATGGCGTATCATAACTGGCGGTCATCCTTGCCACCCGCCCAAGTATCGAAATGCCGGCAATCGTTTCGATTTCATCAATCTCCTGGATGCCGGGAATAAACAGCACCGGTTTGCCCATCTCGGTAGCCCGGCCGACTGCCTCCTCGACCTCATCGAGTCCGCTGATTTTCCGGATAAAAAGACGTTTGCCCTCCCTGGCCCATTTGGTATAGACCAGGATTACGATCGAAAAGAGGATCATGAGTACAAGCGCATTTAACCGGTCTGTCCGAAATACGGAATCATTCTGCGCAGGCTTATCACTCATTATGTCGCTGGCAGAGACTACAGCCGAATCTGATGATAGTTCAGATAAAGTATCGGTTAATATCTCAGGGGTTGTGGAATCGTCGATAACCTGGCTGGAATCTGCCATAACCGGCGCCGATAAAGGCCAGACAGCAAATGTAAAAGCCATTAATAAAATCGCAAGGACATTTATTCCGGATATTGTTAAACCACGTCGCACAGCTAATAGATAACATAATCAAGTTAAAAGTCAACTCTGAAATCTGGGTAATATAACCGGTTTAAAGTATATAGGACTCTGGATGTAATATGAATTATAAATCCAGGCAATATATGGACAATAGAAACTCGATAAATGACAATAGGTAAGATTATTTCATCACGGATTCGAAAGAATGATTGTTCCACTTTGAACGGAAAAATCCTAAATGATACAGATATTTTTCAATAATTAATCTGAGAATTAAGACACAAATTTTCCTAAACGATAAATTAATTGCGTTCAGGAATAAGATAAGCATAACGGCATATTTCTTGGCCTAAGACAGAATTCTGTCAAAGATTATTTCATAATAAAAACTTTGGCAATTTGTGCAATCCTGTGCGAAACAGGAGGATAAAGACATAAAAACGTTCATTTTCACAAGCTTATTGACAATAATTGTTTCGATGACTGTTTCGGCAACAATAATAAATGTCCCGGATGATTTTCTACACATTCAGGAGGCGATCGATAACAGCGCCGATGGCGACACAGTATTATTACAGCCGGGGATTTATGTTGAAAACCTTAACTTCAATGGAAATAATATAGTCCTTGGTTCGTTGTTTTTAATCACCGGAGACGTTTCATTTATATCCTCAACTATAATCGATGGCAATCAATCAGGGCCGGTGGTCTCTTTTGAAAATGGTGAGGACAGCGCCGCTGTCATCACAGGATTCACCTTACGGCATGGATATTCGCGCAATGGCGGTGGGATCTATTGTCTTCATTCCAATCCGGTTATAAACAATAATATCATAAACGGTAATTCCGCCCACTCGGGCGGTGGAATATACTGCTATAATTCAAGGCCGACTATTAATAACAACACAATCTGTGATAATGTTGCCGTTGGCTATGCCGCAGTTGGCGGCGGGATCTATATCAGCTTGAATTCCTTTCCGATAATAATAAACAGCATCTTCTGGGGAAATTCAGCAACCGAAACGGGTGATGAAATCTTTGTCTATGGCGGCTCTCCGGAAATCACCTATTATGATATCGAAGGCGGCTGGAATGGCGAGGGTAATATTGATGATGACCCGCTATTCTGTGGACTGGACAACTACTGGCTGTCAGATATATCGCCATGTGTCGGCGCTGGTGAAAATGGTAAAGATATCGGAGCATTGGGAGTGGGCTGCGAGTCAGCCGATATATACGATGAAATACAGACTTTACCTGCCGAACCTGCATTATCGCAAAACTACCCCAACCCGTTCAATCAGTCAACAACAATCACCTTTTCATTACCAGAACCAAATATTGTAACGCTTATAGTTTACGACCTGTTTGGCAGAGAGGTTCAAACCCTGATGAATGAATATAAACAAACCGTCGTTCACCGGGTTAATCTTAGTGCTGGCAGCTTATCCAGCGGATTCTATTTTTATCGTCTGCAGATTGGCGACTATTCCGAATTAAAGAGAATGGTTTTGCTGAAGTAAAAAGCCGGCTAAACCATAAGATATTTTATTAAACTCCTTCACAATTAGTCTTGACAATTGATTGTAAACCGCTATTTTAATTTGCCGATAACGTTAATATTCCCCGGTAGCTCGGTTGGTAGAGTCCGCCAATGGCGGATTAACCAGGGAGGGAAGATAAAAAGATCCCCGGTAGCTCAGTTGGTAGAGTCCGCCAATGGCGGATTAACCAGAGAGGGAAGATAAAAAGATCCCCGGTAGCTCAGTTGGTAGAGCGGGTGGCTGTTAACCACCTTGTCGCTGGTTCGAGTCCGGCCCGGGGAGATTTTTTACCCCAATTATAATTATTCTTCCGGAAGCAGCAGAAAATTAATGTCTTCAACTGAAGTTCCCCCCTCAACCGGTTCGATATCAAACTCGATTCCAGCCGGTTCAGATTTGTAGCCATACTTCTTAAGTTGACCAGGATTAATATAAACTCGATACAAACCGGGAATGAGACCAAGATAGTAAAACTGACCGTTGGAAAAAGTGGTAATTTCCGTTACACTTTCCTTGGAGATGTTGAGTATTATCACTTTGATTCCGCCCTGGCGGACGCCTAAAGGCGAGGGTTTTTCTCCCATTCCCCGAAACGGACAATTATTGCATGGGTTGCTTGAAATACACATTTGGCATTAAATGATAGTCAGATGAGCCTCTTGCAAAACTCCAGATATGAGAATATCAGGTCATTTCAATAACAACATCTTCTTTGTCTCTGCGAAATAGAATAATACGCCTTGTAAAAATAAAAGATATTTTTTAACTTCCAGGCAGGTTCATCAGGTTATTTTTTAACAAACAGCGCCTTGAAAGGAGCTAAGTGTGAGACCTACAGTAAGATTTTTAAGTGAAGAACTTATAGAAAAAATCGTTTTCGAGGGAAGAGATTTAATATGCAAACTCGGCGTCGAAATACATAATAAAGATATCCTGTCAATGCTCGGCGATCATGGAACCAGAATCGATATAAACAGCAATCGCGCCTTTTACACTCAGGATATTATCGATAAAAGTCTTAAAGCCGCACCTGAATCATTCAAGCTTTATGATTCATCTGGCAACGAGGCAGTCGATCTATCTGGATTTGATGTTAATTTCGCGCCGGGTTCAGCGGCTATTAATATTCTTGACTATCAGACTAACAGGATACGCAGACCGACAACGGCAGATTATGTGAACTACGCTAAGCTGGTTTGCCAGATGAACAACATCGCTTCGCAATCGACGGCGATGATTCCGGCCGATGTGCCCGAAAAGATATCCGACAGCTACCGGCTTTATCTGAGCCTGATGTTTTGTGAAAAGCCCGTAGTAACAGGCACATTTACTATTGAGGCGTTTGAAATTATGAAAGACCTTCAACTGGCTGTCAGAGGCTCGAAAGATAAACTGGCGGCTAAGCCATTGACCGTTTTCTCATGCTGTCCGACCTCGCCGCTTAAGTGGAGCGATGTCACCTCGCAAAATGTTGTCGATTGCGCTAAATATTCGATTCCGGTCGAGTACATATCGATGCCGCTTACCGGATTTATGGCTCCGGTCACTCTTGTGGGATCGCTGGTTCAACATACCGCAGAAACACTCAGCGGGCTGGTAATCAGCCAGTTAACCAATCCGGGTACGCCGGTTCTTTATGGCGGTTCACCCGCTATATTCGATATCAGGTATGAAACAACGCCGATGGGAGCAATCGGGACGATGATGATAGATTGTGCTTTTAATGAAATCGGTAAATATCTCAGCCTGCCGACCCAGGCTTACATCGGGCTCAGCGATGCCAAGCGACTTGATGCCCAGGCCGGTCTGGAAACGTCAATGGGAGCCGCCCTTGCGGCTTTGGCTGGAATAAACAATATCTCCGGTCCAGGGATGCTCGATTTCGAGAGCTGTCAAAGCCATGAAAAGCTCGTCCTCGATAACGAAATTTGCGGCATGGTTTTAAAAATGATCAAAGGCATTCAGCCAAAAGAGGATTTTCCATCCCTCCCGCGGTTCGAGGAGTTTCTCAAAGAGGGACATCTTCTGATAGCGGAGCATACGCGCCGTTATCTCAAAGAGGAAATCCATTTCCCCGGACCGGTAATTGACCGGGCAAACAGGTCGCGATGGCAGGAGGAAGGAAGCAGGACTCTCAATGAAAGGGCGCACCGGGAGGTGGAAAGAATCATTAGTGAATATGAACCGATAGGCCTTTCATCAGATATCAAAAAGGAACTTACAAAACTCATGCAAAATGAGGCATGCCGTTACGGGATGGAGAAATTGCCGGAAATTATCTGATGCGAAAAATACTCAGCATATCCACCGATGATGTCACACCCTCGATAGACGCTGTTCTGAAGGGTCTGGGAGTTCCTGAGGGTAATACCCCTGATAAGAGGATTATCCAGCTGGCACAGAAATCAATCTCATTATATAAAGATATTGCCGCGCCGACCGCTGTCATAATGGACATCTCGATGATTGATTTTGAGAAAGTCTATCATGGCGATGGCGATAACGAAATCGAAACCCCGCTTGAAAACATTTATAAATTAGCGGACAACCTGTCGCTGTTTGCAGTTACTGTCAGTGAAAATGTTAATAAAGAAATATCCCGGCTTTTCAAGCAGGATGAGTTTGCCATAGGGTCAATGCTTGATTCTGCGGCATCGGAAAGCGCTGAAATGACCGCTCAGATTGCGGAATCGTTTTACAGTGACTATTTAAAGGAAACGGATCGGCAAAATCCCGATTCGGGCGTCATGCGATTCAGTCCCGGTTATTGCGGATGGCATATAACCGCTCAGAAGAAGCTATTCGAATTTCTCAATCCGGACGATATAGGAATCGAACTCGGCGAAAGTTTCCTGATGCGGCCTTTGAAGTCAATAAGCGGCGTTATCATTGCCGGACCTAAAAAGATATTTGAGTTTGAGGATGTTTTTCCATTTTGCGGCGATTGCGAGACGCATTCATGCCGTAATAGAATTAAGGCAGTTTTGGACAAATAGTGTTTACAGATACGGGAGTGTTGCATGGATATTCTTCAAGAATTGTCGGAAAGCCTGCAAAAAGGCGATTTTAAAAAGGCTGCGGATCTGACTCAAAAAGCGATCGATGAGCAATTGGATCCAAAAGTGATCCTCGATGACGGGCTTATTGCAGGTATGGCGATTGTCGGCGATAAATTCAAAGCGCATGAAATATTTCTGCCGGATGTTCTTTTCGCCGCCAAAGCTATGTATGCAGGGATGGATTTGTTAAAGCCACTTATGATCAAAGAGGGAATCCCGACAATCGGTAAGATCGTTATCGGCACGGTATATGGCGACCTGCATGATATCGGAAAGAACCTCGTCGGTATCATGCTTAAAGGAGCCGGATTCGAGGTGATTGATCTGGGGAATAATGTCCCACCTGAGAAATTCATCGAGACAGCCGAAAAAGAAAAGGCGGATGTTATCGGCATGTCGGCTTTGCTGACTACAACAATGCCAGTCATGAAAAAGGTCGTTGAACTGGCTAAAGAACAGGGAATTTATGAAAAGCTGAAGATAGTAGTCGGCGGCGCGCCGCTGTCTGTAGAATACGCTGAGGAAATCGGCGCCGATGCCTACTGCTTCGACGGGATCAATGCTGTTGAGCGGATCAAGCATTTAGTGGGAGTGAACTGACATGCGCCCATTCCTTGACCGCCTTAGCGCTCATGAGACGCTGGTTGGCGATGGCGCTATGGGGACAATGCTTTTTCAAAAAGGATTGAAAGCCGGCGACTGCCCGGAAAGAATGAACCTCGACCAACCGGAAACTTTAGAAGAAATCGCCAGACTTTATCTTGAAGCAGGCGCAGATATAATTCAAACAAATACCTTTGGCGCATCTCCGCTTAAGCTGTCGCAATATTCGCTGGATGATAAAACAGAACAGATTAATGTTAACGCTGTCCGTGCCGTGCGCAAAGTTATTGATGGTAAAGCGTACCTTTCCGCTTCGGTAGGGCCCTGCGGCAGATTACTGCAGCCCTATGGGGATGCCAGTGCTGATGAAATTTCAGCAGGGTTCGAAAGACAGATGAAAGCTCTGGCCGCCGAGGGAGTCGATATAATATGTGTCGAAACTATGACAGACCTGGCTGAAGCAAAACTGGCAATTAAAGCGGCTAAAAAAATTACGCTGTCAACGCCGGTCTGTGCCACAATGACATTCGATTTGACGCCAAAAGGATTTTTTACAATCATGGGAGTCAACATAAAGCGGGCTATTGAAGGTCTCATAAGCGCCGGCGCTGACGTTATTGGTTCAAATTGCGGCAATGGAATCGAAAATATGATTAAAATAGCAGTCGAGTTTCGAAAGTATACCTCTTATCCCCTGCTCATTCAATCTAACGCCGGCCTGCCCAGGTTAGTCAATGGCGTAGATATCTATCCGGAGAGCCCGGAATTCATGGCAGAAAAAAGCAAAAAACTGCTGGAGTGCGGCGTTAATATTATCGGGGGCTGCTGTGGCACAACACCGGATCATGTCGCCGCAATTAGAAAAATCGTCAACGAGTTCAATAGTTTATAGTTCAGTATTTCTTGTGCTGTCGGAAGTTACTTCCGACAGTTCTGGCAGAAGTCCGCCTATGGCGGATGCCAGCACATATTAAGATTTGTGAATAATGCGGGTTAGTTCTGTATTAACAAAGATTATATATCATTATTGTCCAGCCTTTTCATAAACAATAAACTCACAACTGTCATCCCCGCGAAAGTCCGTAGGATCTTGACGACGGGGATCTATACTTTGGCATATCCTGTTTAATCACTGTTGCTTTTTGTGCTGTCGGAAGTTACTTCCTACAGCCCTGACAGAAGTCCGCCTATGGCGGATGCCAGCACATGCTAAGATTTGTGAATAATGCGGGTTAGTTCTGTATTAACAAAGGTCATATAAAATATTTTCATCAGAAAAGAATTGACAACATGAATAAGACCCGTTATTTTTATTATAAGGATAAATTTGAAATCAAACTCTTTTTCGTCCGGTAAAGCAATTACGATTTGATTGAGTTGTGAAATAACAGCGACTGCGAACATTCAACATTGCTCTATACATCTATTTGTTTATTCGAACCTGTTTGAATGCGTACGGTTTCCAGTAGTTTCGCAACATGAATAGAGGAAAGGATTCAGAAAAAATTATGCCGGATGAAGGAGGTCGGTATATTCTAAAAAAAACTATAGAAATTAAAGTATGGCTCCGGCCAAATGTAGATAAAAGACAATAAATCGGGAAAGGGGTTATTATGCCGGTTAGAAAATTAAAACTTTACCTTGATGAAAATAACGTCAAGTACATGGCTATCAGCCATTCGAAGGCTTACACATCACAAGAGATTGCCGCTTCGGCTCACATTCCGGGAAAGGAACTGGCTAAAACAGTAATAATCAAAATTAACGGCAATATGGCTATGGCTGTTCTGCCTGCTTCCAAAATGGTAAACTTCGAGCTATTGAAAGAGACTATTGGTGCCAGCGAAGTCGAACTCGCCAGTGAGCGAGAATTTAAGGGCATGTTTCCGGAGTGTGAAATCGGCGCCATGCCGCCTTTTGGAAATCTGTATGGCATGGATGTTTATGTGGCAGAAAGTCTGGTTAAGGAAAAAGACATTGTGTTTAATGCGGGGTCCCATACTGAATTGATTAAAATGGCCTACAGAGATTTTGAAAGACTGGTAAATCCAAAGAAACTGAAATTTTCATTTTAGGATTGAGCGGCTTTATAGACCATATACTGGTAATTTCAATAATCAGGAGTGATTTCTGCTAAAGTCAGATTTTGCGGTTGGATTGCTTCATCAGAGATGGAACTTATTGATTTTCAACGCGTAGGGGCGTCCTACAAATCCTACGGATATTGCAATATCTATACGGATCCGTTTAGCCTGCATTATTCACAAACTTCTTATTAGGTAAGAGGCTTTTAAGGATAATAAGAAATCAAATCTATCTGCTAATATTTGCTTGTTTACGTTCCGTAAAGTAAAGTAGGACAGACTTTCAGTCTGTCCGGACAGGTTGAAAATCCACAAG
>CBFDEC010000065.1:0-11571 GCA_965603725.1 uncultured bacterium
GGCTATGGTTGCCGCATTATGGGATGATCTTAGCAACAACTATTCCCCGTTAACCATTCGTTATCATCATGATGAGGACAACAACCGGTTTATAATCGGCTGGAACAACGCCCGAAGCAATGATAACTATCAATATTATACTTTTGAAATAATTATTCTCGATACCGAACACTGGCCCACAGCTACCGGCGATAACGAGATTATATTCCAGTATTATTCCTGCCCGAACCCCAATTCTAATTCAGTAGGTATATGCAACCGCGTAAGGGATATCGGGCTTCAATATCTGTTTAATGGCGATTACACTGATGGAGCGGAAAATCTGGTCAGCGGCAGGGCGATCAAGTTCACAACGGGCAGCGATTACCTGGTAGACGCAGATAATGCGCCGGATAACCTGCCCGGGAAGTTTGAACTGCTACAGAATTATCCCAACCCCTTTAATGCCACGACAAGAATCAGCTATGATTTGCCGGTTGATTGCAATGTTAAACTCGAGATTTTTGATCTGCTCGGCCGTAAAGTGAATACTCTGGTTGATAAAAATCAAGCCGCCGGCCATTGGTCTGTGACCTGGGATGGTAAGGACCATAATAATCAAACAGCCGCAGCCGGTATGTATTTCTACAGACTGCAGGCCGGTTACAACCAGGATTTAAAGAAGATGATTTTGCTAAAATAATATTTCTAAAATTTTTGCCTTTTCAGCCCCGTCGGGATTGTTTCTAACGGGGCTTTTTTAGCCCTTTTTTGATATCAAAACAACAATACGATTTTGCTTGACAAGCCAGAAAATAAAATCTATCCTAATAATATAATCATTGTGGGGAAAGCTGTATATACCCCGCTTGAAAATACTGCAATAACCTCAAGGAAGGTTGGCTGGAAAATTTAATTACATTTTTAAACAGGAGGAAAAATGAAGAAAGCCGCTATTTAATTTTATTCACGTTGTTTTATTAACTGTTTAATGTATTTAAAAAGGAGAAGAAATGCTTTTCAGAAACAGGTTTTTAAGCAGTATGCTTGCAGTTTGCTTTATGATAGGAATCATATCTTGTGTGCAGGTTGCAAAGGCAGGCGATTTCAAAACAGAAGGAACCACACTTGATGTCATTACCTCAGTTGCCCGAATAATGACCTACCAGGGGATTCTCAAGGATGGTGATGGTAATCCATTGCCGGATAGCGCCCTAAATATCACTTTCAGGATTTTCGACGCACACGAATATGGAAACGAAGAATGGAGTAATTCAGACTATGTGATCACTGATGATGGCGGTTATTTCAGCGCAACTTTAATCGATTTGGATCTGCCCTTCGACGAGGATTACTATCTTGAACTACAGGCAGAGGGCGAGGCTCAACCGATGACACCACGGCAGAAGATTAACATGTCGGCTTATTCTGCACGTAGCGACACCAGCGATCACGCTTCTAGTAGCGATCAGGCTTTGAATAGCGATCACGCTTTGAATGCCGATATGCTGGATGGGAAGAATGCCGGAAATGCGTCAGGTGAAATCCCTGTCAGTAATGGCACTCTTAACATCAATCTTAATGCCGATAAGGTGGATGGCCAGAATTACAGTTCAGACTGGCCAGATGATGAGCCAGATGACGACTCTGAAGTTCCAGACGATATCTCCATTAATAACGGCTGTTTATATGCTCTTTCCAATAATGACAACGTCGGCATCGGGACAACGGACCCACAACAGACACTTGATGTAAACGGAACAGTAAGGTTGAATCTGCCCAGTGGCCTGGGATATACAAGGCTTGTGCAGGCAAATAGTGACGGCGATTTAGGAATTCCTAGCGCTAGTAAAAGATACATGAAAAACATAAGAAGACCCGAGATTGATCCGGAGGAGGTTCTTAAATTACACCCGGTTAGATTTGAATGGGAGGCTACAGATGAGGAAGATATAGGTTTGGTTGCAGAAGATGTCGAGGAGATATTTCCCGATTTAGTAATACATGACGGAGAAGGTAACCCTGACGCCGTGAAGTATGATAGGGTCGTACTCTACTTGTTAGAACTGGTAAAAGCACAACAACAGAAAATATCAGCGCTCGAAAATAAGATTGGAAAGTAAACCAGATACAGGAGAGTAGTAATATGAAGATTTTTAAGATATTAATTTTGATGGCCTTGTTAACATCGGTAGCCTTTGCCCAGGGCTATCAAATCGATTGGTATGTCATTGCCTCAGGCGGAGACAGCTCATCATTTAACAATTATTGGGTTGACGGTACCATCGGCCAGCCGATAGTGGGACGGACATCGTCAACCAACTACATAATTGATGCCGGTTTCTGGGTCGGCGCTGGAGGTCATGCGCCTGGCTATTACCGCGGCGTTGTCTCAGACTTGTATGGCGTTCCGCTTGAAGGCGTCAGTGTGGATGCTGCTGTTCAAGCCCGGATGATGTCAATTGACGAGAATAAATTCGTTGATGACACGCCTGTCATTCTTGATTGGGTGCCGGTCTGGAGCGATGTTACTGATGAATTTGGTCACTACATGCTGATACTTGAACCCGGTACTTATGACATTACCTACGCCAAGACAGATTGGGAAACTCTGGTGGTAACCGGTGTGGTTATCGCCTGGGATGATGTTTTTGCCAATCAGGATGTGACATTGCATCCCACCAGTTATCAGTACTTGGCTGGCGATGTCAACATGGCCTTGGGTATCTGGCCTCCATCGGTTATCGGCGGCGATGTTACCTATCTCGTCGGTTATTTCATTGGCGGCGGTCAGGCGTCATGCCTGCTGGATGGTTTCTGGTGTTCCGCTGATATTAACGGTGATTGTCTCATCATCGGTGGCGACGTAACTGCTTTAGTGCAGTACTTTGTTGCTGGCGGCGCCTTAGTACCCTGCCCCGATTATGAGCCGCTCTGGCCTCCTCTTCCTCCGGAAGCTCCTGGTGGCTGGCCGAACTGCGATATGCCTGTAATAAACAGCAGGGTTATTCCGACTGGTTCGGTTAAATAAGTAGGTTGGCCTCCGATTCGCCTTAGGCGGAGAGAAGGCCGACATTAATGTGTCGGGTTTTTCCCTCCGGTCAGAACTCATACGAGCCTACGGCCCGACCTACCGATCTGGCCGATAAAAAGGGCCACACGATGATGTGTGCCGCCCACATAAAATTACATTTATCTTCTTAATTTACCATTTATACTTTACTTTCTAATAAAATTATTATATTTTATATACAGGAGTTTGTGAAAAAGTTCGCTAAGTTTTGCAGGCAACCGGCCTGAAAGATCTGCCTGCATTCATTAAAATAATAGAAATGGAGGAGATGTGGATATCAAAAATGTTGCCGTTATTGGCAGTGGAACGATGGGTAACGGTATTGCTCATGTCTTCGCCCAGAACGGCTTCGAGGTTTCATTAGTCGATATAAAACAGGAATTTTTAGACAGGGCGCTGGCAGCAATTAAGAAAAATCTCGAACGCCAGGCTAAAAAGGGGACAATAACTGCTGAAATAATATCAGAAACCCTTGGACGTATCAAGCCGTCCGTTGATATTGATAATGCCAAAACTGCCGACCTTGCAGTTGAGGCGGTCTTTGAGGAAATGGCTGTCAAAAAGGAAATCTTTGAAAAACTCGATAGTATCTGTCCCGAGGCTGCTATTCTGGCTACAAATACATCGTCATTGCCAATTACTGCTATCGGCGCTATTACTAAAAGGCCAGGGAAAGTTATTGGCATGCACTTTATGAACCCTGTCCCGATGATGAAGCTGGTTGAAATTATCCGCGGCATAGCCACCTCGGATGAGACTTTCAAAACTGTAAAAGAGACATGTGATAAACTCGGGAAAACGCCGGTTGAGGTAAACGATTATCCCGGCTTCATCTCCAATCGCGTTTTAATGCCGATGATAAACGAGGCGGCGTTCTGCCTGATGGAGGGAGTGGCTAAAGCCGAGGATATCGATACAGTTATGAAACTCGGAATGAATCACCCGATGGGCCCTCTGACGCTGGCGGATTTTATCGGGCTTGATGTCTGCCTGGCTATTATGAGGGTTCTGTATGAGGGTTATAACGATCCCAAGTACCGTCCTTGTCCGTTCTTGGTGAAAATGGTGCAGGCCGGGTACTTAGGGCGAAAGTCCGGCAAGGGATTTTTTGATTATCAAAATAAATAAGGATAACGTTTATGGATTTCGAACTTGGTGAAGATCAAAAACTGATGGCAGAGGCGGCTTTAGAGTTTGCCGAAAAGAAACTCAAGCCGATAGCTGAAAAGATGGATGAGGAGGAAGCGGTACCGCCTGAAATATATTCCGAGCTGGGCGAACTTGGCTATTTCGGAATGCTGCTGCCTGAAAAGTATGGCGGCATCGATCTGGATATGCTCTCCTATGTATGCGCCCTTGAGGAGCTGTCTAAAGGGTCAGCCGCTATTGCAATAGGATTATCTGTGCATAACTCCCTGTGTTGCCGGGCCGTTTATGAATTTGGTTCAGACTACCTAAAGGAAAAATACCTGTCAGGGATGGCATCCGGTGAATTGTTCGGCAGTTATTGTCTGTCGGAAGCCGGTTCCGGCACCGATGCCGGTTCCTTAAGATGCGCCGCTGATGAAGTCGACGATGGCTATATATTAAACGGGACTAAATCCTGGATAACCTCCGCCGGTTATGCCGGTGTGTTCATTGTTTTTGCCCTGACCGATAAAACCGCGGGTCCGAAAGGTATTTCGTGTTTCATTGTGGAAAAAGATACTCCCGGTCTTAACCTCGGCGCTAAGGAAAAGAAAATGGGAATCAAGCCCTCCGATACCCGTGAAGTGTCTTTCATCGATTGTAAAATCCCCAAAGAAAATCTGATTGGTGAAAAGAATCAGGGCTTTAAAATAGCTCTAAGCCTGCTGGATAATGGCCGTGTTGGTGTAGCGGCACAAGCTGTCGGAATAGCCCAGGCCGCTTTCGAGGAGGCATATAAATATGCCCAGGAACGGGAACAGTTTGATCAGCCGATTGCCAATTTCCAGATTATCCAGTTCAAACTGGCCGACATGGCGATGAAAATCGAGGCCGCACGTTTGTTGACTCATAAAGCGGCATTTTTAAAAGAAAAGGGGAGAGCCTCCAGGCTCTGTTCGATGGCTAAACTTTTTGCCTCCGAAACCGCCAACTGGGTAGCCAACCAGGCCGTGCAAATCCACGGCGGCTATGGGTATGTTAAAGAGTATCCGGTAGAACGCTATTTCCGTGACGCACGGGTAACCGAGATTTATGAAGGCACTTCGGAAGCTCAAAGGATGGTGATTTACAGAAGTCTTGACCGGAAAGAACAATAGACAGACGATATAAATGGCAGATAAGTTATTGAATATTATAATAATATATGCATTACTTAAAGTAATAATATAAATGCAGGAACCAACTATGTGGACAACCCCCGAACATGAAAAATACAGGATGAAAATCAGGGAGTTTGCCGAGAGGGAAATCGCTCCGCTGGCTCAGAAAATAGACCGTGAACAAATCTTTCCCGACGAGACAGTCCCTAAGCTAAACGACATGGGTCTTATGGGGATGCAGGTTGATAAAAAATACGGCGGCACCTTCACTGACACTCTGACCTATATTATTGCGGTTGAGGAGTTGTCCCGGGTATGTGGGTCCACAGGTATTACTATCGCCGCTCACAACTCCCTCGGCTGTTACCCGATTTATAGGTTTGGAAGTGAAAAGCAGAAAAAGAAGTATCTCCCCGATATCTCCACCGGCGGCAAGCTGGCCACTTTTGGGCTAACAGAACCGGGAGCAGGTTCTGATGCCGGCGGCACCAAGACCTTTGCCGAGAAAGTGGAGGGCGGCTACAAAGTAAACGGTACCAAGTGCTGGATCACCAACGCCGGTATCTGCCAAACAGCTGTTTTCACTGCCCGAACATCAAAGGGAACAAGCACAAAAGGCATATCATCTTTTATTGTTGAACATGGCACAAAGGGATTTTCCAGCGGCAAGAAAGAAAATAAGCTGGGTCTGCGCGGTTCCGATACTCGCTTTTTGCATTTTGATGATGTTTTCATTCCGGGTGATGACCTGATCGGCGAAGAAGGACAGGGATTCAAGCAGTTTATGATTACTCTCGACGGCGGCCGTGTTTCAATCGGAGCGATGGCGCTGGGTTTAGCTCAGGGAGCGTACGATGTCGCTGTTAAATATGCCGCAATTAAAAAGCATGATGGCCAGCGGTTCGGTTTCCAGCAGGGGATAGCTTTCAAGCTGGCAGATATGGCGACCCAGATTCAGGCTTCTCGTCACCTCGTATATCATGCGGCAATACTTAAAGACAGCGGTCAACGTTTCTCCAAAGAGTCGGCGATGGCTAAGCTTCACGCCTCCGAGACCGGCAATTTCTGCTGTTATACCGCCATCGGCATTCTCGCCGAAGAGGGCTTAAGCGATAGATTCCCGGTGGAAAGAATGTACCGCGATGTCAAGCTGGATGAAATCGGCGAGGGCACCTCGGAAATTCAACGGTTGGTGATTTCGCGCTTTATCTTGAAGGAAGCCTCAGAATCCGATTCAATGTTCGGCTTCCCGAAAGACTGGAAAGCGGAATAGAGATTTTAAGTAACTCACCCGACGGGCGGTATACTGGGTTCCGTTACATTGAAATTGGAAAGAATTAAAAAAAAATTATCTTCGAAGTTTTTTTATGCGCTAATATTTTTTGGCCTGACGTTGCTTTTAAGATTGATCTTTTTCTTTGCGACAGGGTTAAATCCCCAATCTGACTATTTTGACTATGATACAATAGAGAAAGCAAAACGATCATTCATCGATGGCGGGGGCTTAATTAACGATCCACTTGACTATCAGGAGATTGCCGTTAATATAGTCAATAATAATCGCTATTGCAGGCTTGATGGCCGTCCAACAGCTTTTCGAGCTCCGGGATATCCATTATTTTTGGCGCTTATATTTTACTTCTTAGGATTCTCCAGTCAAATAGCCGCCCTTATAAATATTCTGTTGAGCGCTTTAACTGTTCTGCCTCTGTTCTACTTAACAGTTGAGATATTTTCAACCAGAGTTGCCTCGATCGCCTGCTTGCTGTATTCTTTTAATCCCATTTCAGTTTTTTGGAGCAACAGCATATTAGCTGAACCGCTTTTTGTATTTATGCTGATTGCTTCTTCCCTTTTCTATATTATAAGCAGTAATAAATATTATAGAACGATCACGTATTTTTTATTCTGTATATTCTTTGCTTTGGCCAGCTTAATTAAACCTTACATGTTTTTATTCTTCATATTAATTGTTTTTATAGACTTTAGAAGGAGAGCTTTGAATCATTTAAGAATGTTAGGAATTGTATTGTACTTATCGATTTTAGTTATCTGGCCAATAAGAAACTATTATACATTTGGCAACTTTTCTTCAGGATCAAATTCAGGTTTTAATTTTTGGATTGGCAGCGCTGGAAAAATTGAATACGGACTGAAATTTACTTCCGGAGCCGCCTATGAATATGAGGAAGAGCTGCTGCAAGATGTTGAAAATCCTTATAATGAGTTTTCGGTGCAATCCACATTTTATCGAAAAGCATTCAGCAAGATTAAGGAAAAAACCGTTTGAATATATAATAATTGTTGGCTCAAAGATTTTATGGATGTGGAAGTTATGGCCGCAGAGGTCTACTGTTATCGAAGCTATTTTCTATTCATTGGGATTTTTGGCAATATATTTCCCTGCATTAATCGGTCTTTTTATAACATCCAACAGAAAATTTTTAAAGGAATCTGAAAAGGGGAAATCATATTTATATTTTACAATTGGATTAGTTGTTGTCTTAGTCTTTGTATCAGCCGTCTTTTGGCCCATAGGAAGATTCCGTTACCCGGCTGATGTACTTATACTTCCATTTGCGGCCTATGTAATAAGCAATATTTTAGGGGGGAGGCGCACGTCCCAGGTTGCCGCTTTCCTGGTTGGTCTGACAAGGAAGTCTGCCAGGCGCTAAGCTCACACTGCCGGTGTGAATCATACAGATCTGTAGGCATGATAACTTTCTCTTATAAATTGTGTTGACGCAGTTTCAGTTTTGTGCAGATTTTTGCCGGAACATTGAATTTTACTTGTCATTTTATTTGCTGAAAGTGTATATTTAAATAAAACCTTTCTGCGGATCAGTTTCAATAAATGTAGTTAGGTGTTGTGAAGTCATTGTTCAAAGGAGGTTAGCAATGGCGAAAATCATAAAAAAACTATCCAAGAAAAAGGGGCTTAAACCTGGTTCGGTAATCTTTATCGGCGAGAAAAAGGTTGAAAAAACGAAAATTCGGATAATCGATTATAATGAATCCGAGCTGAATGAATATGAAGTCTCTTCCATAGAGGAATGCTTTCCTTTTAAGGATAAACCGACCATAACATGGATTAATATAGATGGGCTTCATGATGTATCTGTGATTGAAAAGATCGGTCAACATTTTGGTATGCACCCCCTGATCATGGAGGATATAGCTAATACCGGACAGAGACCCAAGCTCGAAGCCGGCGATGAATATATATTTTTGGTACTGAAAATGCTTTATTTAGAGGGTACAGATAATAATATCTTATCTGAACAATTCAGCTTCGTATTCGGCAATAATTTCGTTATCTCTTTTCAGGAGCGAATCGGAGATATTTTTGAACCGGTGAGGGGTAGACTGAGAAAAACTGTTCCTCGCGTCCGTTTCATGACTTCTGATTACCTTGCTTATACTTTGGTTGACGCTATTGTTGATCATTATTTTGCAGTCCTTGAGGGCATTGCTTCTAAAATCGAGGACATGGAAGACGTATTAATAGAGAATCCTAAAACCGATGATCTGGGGACAATTCATGATTTGAAACGCCAACTGATATATATGCGAAAAGCGACCTGGCCTCTAAGAGAGGTTGTTGGCGGACTTGAACGGCTGGAAACCAATTTGATCAAAGATTCATCGAAACCTTATCTTCGAGATCTCTATGAACATACTATTCAGGTTATCGATACGGTTGAAACTTTTCGGGATATGGTCTCCGGATTACTTGACATATATCTTTCCAGCGTCAGTAATAAGATGAACGAAGTTATGAAAGTATTAACGATAATCGCCACAATATTTATTCCCCTGGGATTTTTGGCCGGCGTTTATGGAATGAATTTTGATACTTCTATCAGCGGACTCAATATGCCTGAACTTGGATTACCTTTTGGATACATTATGTTTTGGATACTTGCGCTATTCATCGGCGGTGGATTACTCATCTTTTTCAAACGAAAAAAATGGCTTTAATTATAAGTAGTCAAGGAGATATAAATGGAATTACAAAATATCATTGAGGGAATTAAAAATTGGCTGGTTACAGGCGGTCCGCGAGTACTATTGATAATTATACTGGGCTACATTGTCTACCGCCTATTGAGATTGATCACACATCGGTCTATCAAATTTGTAAAAGATAGTAAACGGGAAGAAGAAATGAAGAAGCGGGCTGATACTTTAAACTCGCTGACAAAGACCATTATTGGGGTTTCAATCATCATTATTGTTATAACCATGATTTTGGGAGAATTTGGTTTAAAAATAGGCCCAATTTTGGCTGCGGCCGGTGTTATTGGAATCGCAATCGGGTTTGGATCACAGCGTTTAGTTGAAGATATGATAAGCGGTTTTTTTATTCTACTAGAAAATCAAGTACGTGTAGGTGATGTTATTGAAACCGCGGGGAAAAACGGCGTAGTTGAAAAAGTAGGATTAAGAATTATCATACTAAGAGATTTTTCAGGTAACGTACATTTCATTCGCAACGGCAAAATAGATATTATAACTAATATGACAAAAGAGTACTCCCGATATGTTTTTGATATTGGAGTAGCATATAAAGAAGATATTGATGAAGTTTTTCAACTAATTAAAGAAGTTGATGAAGATTTGCGAGGGGATCCTGAATTTGCTGATGATATTCTCGAGCCAATAGAGATATTGGGATTAGATAAGTTTGCTGACTCGGCTCTTATTGTCAAAGCACGTACTAAAACCAAGCCTATTAAGCAATGGCGAGTGGCCAGAGAGTTTAATAAACGACTGAAAAAAACATTTGATTCACATAGAATCGAAATCCCATTCCCCCATATAACTATGTATATGGGCCAAGACAAAAAAGGTAAGTTTACAACTCTAAATTTAACACATATTAATGATTCTAAGAACGATATAGATAGTATTTAACATACACCTCTTTCTAGCATTCTTCTAACAAAACGAGTAAAAATAGTAGAAAATAAGGGAAAACACTAGACACTTTATTTTCCATAAGTCTTTGCTATTATTATAGGTTAGTGTCTGGTGTTTTCTACTGTTTTGGCTATTGAACAGGCTCATAATCCGCTGCAGGCGGATTCAAATCCTGCCGCCGCTATTTTGTTTTCCTTGTGTTTTATGTCTATGTGATCGAATCTGAAAACGGCAAACAATATAGGGGGCATACATCTGATCTGAACAGGAGGTTGCAGGAGCATTTCCTCATGCGTCAGGATGGAAGATATCGACATCCTGACGCTTTTCAAGATGTCGGGTTTTTCCCTCCGGTCAGAACCCGACCTACAGCTACAATTACCCGTTCCTTCTTTTCGTATAAATCGGGAAATTATCGCACAACTGGCCGGGTGCCCCATCCCCGCCATAAGCGGGGGTGGGATAACCGCTGTCTATGATAACAACTAAATGTTATAAATCTAACAGTGTGGTAGTTGTCAAAATGCTTTAATTTAGGCATGTTTATAACATAAGATGGGATAAATTATCAGGCAAGCATCTTCCTGTTTTTGAGGTAACCCACTCCCGCTTTCGGCGGGAGTGGGGCACCTGGCGCATGGTTGGTATAACTCCGTTATTAAGTCATTGTATTGCTATCTGATTGTCAAAAATAAATCGACCTTCATGAAAATTTCAGAAATAAAATTTGCAATTATGTCTTTTGATTGCTGATCGGTGCCAATTTTATATAAAATCTCTACCAATTTGCCTATAAGGTATGGAACAAAATGTCTTATAGTAAGTTTTCCAGTGGCATTCTTTACTGATTCAATTTCAATATGCAAAGCCTCTTGACTCTCTTTTGAAAGCTTTAATTCTTCAATTATGCGATTTTCGAGCAAATCTAATTTATTAATTATTATTTGAATTTGATCATCAGAAAATATTTGACTTTCATCAATTTTTGAATAATCTTTAAGAGCTATAAATTCAAATGTGTATTCACTTTTTGCTAATTCGGCCCATTGATCTTTTAATGATATTTCATGAAGTAAAACAGTCAACCAATTCCTAAAAATGTCTTTTAATGTAAGCCAATTTTTATTTTCTACAATACAAATTCTACTATCAATCCAAGGTGAAAACTCAGGATTAAATAGTGATCCAGTACAATTAAACTTAAAATAATATCCACTTTTATGTATTACTTTATCACAAATATAGGTCCCAGAAGAGATCATGTCAATAGTTGTGTAAATTTATTTTTCAAGCAGCGACCTTTCTGCG
>CBFDEC010000066.1:0-11433 GCA_965603725.1 uncultured bacterium
CGGCTTGCAGCCGAACCTAAAAGCTACCGCCTTCAGGCGGTAGTAGTTTACTTTAGTTGATTTTTTCACAGCCGCGTCGGGAGGCCATACCTATCAAGCCAACGTCGAAACCGTACACAGAATCATCGAAGATGAATTCTTTGAAATAGAACCGTTCCCCTCTCGACAAATATTCTTAAACCCGCCCAGGCGGGCTATACTGCCAGCTCTAAACTTAGATGAAATCTTTAAGAAAAAATGCGAAGCACCTTGGCGGCTTGCCAATCCAATTAAAAGGGGATACCATCCTATACTGTATTCTATTTGAAATCCAACATATTCGAGTTCAGTCAGGTCGTAGCGAAGCGTGACCTGACTGCTGTAATTTCTGTCGGATCACACCCTTACGGGCACGATCTAACAGAACAATAATGGTAATATTTTGCCTATTTCAAATAAAAAATGATATTATTCAGTATCCCTAACATTGACCGAATTGTAGATTATGTGGGTCTAATTTAAAGTTATTATAGGAGTTATTTTACTGCTGCAGGTATCTCTAATTTATAACGTTCTATTTTCCGATACAGGGTCGAGGCGTCAATGCCCAGCAATTTGGCGGCTTTGGATTTTTGCCAGTTAGTCTGGCATAACACATAATATATATATGCTTTCTCGATAGTCTCCAGATCTGCCGGCTGGTTTATTATTGAATTTGAGAGAATAGAGGTTGTGCTTGATATGACCGTATCTTCTGATCCTTCTACCAGCTCGGGCAGGTCGGCGGGCAATATCGATTCACCCTTAGTCAAGAGGATTGCTCTTTCGAGCATATTCTCAAGTTGACGGACATTTCCCGGCCAGTTGTATGATTTCAGTAATTCCATTGTCTGCGGACCGATGTTTTTTTCCGGCAGTTCCATCCTGGCGCAATGACGTTTCACGAAGTAGTTTGACAGAAGCGGGATATCTTTGGGCCTGTCTTTCAATGGAGGAATTATCAACGGGAACACATTTAAGCGGTAATACAGATCCGGCCGGAATTCGCCTTTTTTGACCATCTTTTCAAGCTTAGCGTTAGTAGCCGCTATTATCCTGACATCGACTGTGATAGGCTTGGTGCCGCCTACCGGAGTGATAGTCTTTTCCTCGAGCGCCCGCAGCAGTTTTACCTGTATTGAGGGCGAGGTCTCCCCTATTTCATCTAAGAATATCGTCCCTTTATCGGCGGCGGCAAACAACCCTTGCTTATCCTTAACGGCTCCGGTAAATGAACCCCTTATATGACCAAACATCTCCGATTCAAGCAGGTTTTCCGGCAGGGCTCCACAGTTTATCGAAATGAATGGCTGCTTGCTCCGGTTGCTTTCCGAATGGATCGCTTTTGACAGCACCTCCTTACCGGCGCCTGAATCGCCAAGAATTAAAATCGTGGTATCTGAATTGGCTACTTTCTGAGCCAGACGGAGTATCTTTAACACATTGGGGTCGGCTGTAATGAATGTATCGAAGCCGGAACGAAGCTGCCGCTTTAACATCAGGTTCTCGGATTTAATTTTTTTGCGTTCCTCGATTTTCCTGACAGCTATCTTTATCTCGTCAACCTGGAATGGCTTGGTGATATAATCGAAGGCTCCGTTTTTTAGAGCCTCTATAGCAGTTTCAACCGAGGCAAAAGCAGTCATCACGATAAACTCGAGTTCGGAATCAATCGCCCTGGCTTTGTTTAACAGTTCAATACCGGACATCTCCGGCATCATTAAGTCGGCGATTACTATGTCAACCCGGTTATCGGATTGCTGGGCTTTGCTTAGAGTTTGAAGCGCCTTGTTTGCCGAGGTGTCATAGGAAACGTCATAACCCTCTTTGGAAAGCATGATTTCCATAAATTCGCACATGCTTTTTTCATCATCGACAACCATTATTCGGGTGGACATTTTAATTTACCTGAATAAATAATAATATTGATTCTTACCTAAATCACACTATTATAATTGATTTCGGCGAAAAACGAATTAGACTTTAATATTTGAAGATAAAGCGGATAAGCATCTTGTTAGAATAGAAAAATAAAAGTATATCAAAGCAGTTCTTGCTGATCAGGATCTTTAAATATCGTTTTCTTTCTAACTGCTTTTATCTCTGTCATCTCAATATGTTTAACAAGTTCTTCATCTAAAATATCTAATTTTGAAGTATTTATCCAGTTTAACCATTGTCTATATACTAAATCAAGTCTTGGCTTTAACCAGAAATCAATATTTTCATGAGTTTTCTTTGAATCATATATATGCGCTAAAAAAATAGGATAGTCATCGAACGAATCTTCAGGGGTTTTAAATTTTTGCATTAAAAGTATATTCATCTTCATTGTGGCCATCTGGCCTCCTGAACCTGATGATTTGGTTGTTTTGCCTTTACGGAATGTTCCCCTTGGAAGGCTGACAATGGCAAGTATTTCGCAATTTCGGCAAATAAAATCTCTAAGAAATTGGTCATTGGAGTTAGACAGCAAACCCTCGGGAATTACCAAGCAAATAATGCCGCCAGGCTTGGCCAGCCATATTGCTTGCTGTATTGAAAAGTTATACTCCGAAAAACGGTCGTCCTTACCGTCCCCGTCTAAATCTCTGCTAAGATGCATTAGGACTTTGTTGAGGCCAGGCCCTTTATACCGTGAACTGCCGGCAGGATTGCCAATTACAAAATCCCATCCAGAATTACTGTATAACAAGCCATTTTCTTTTTTTAAGGGTATGTTTGATATTTGCTTCCCCGTAATTGCTAATAAAAAAGCAAGGAACGTTTTTGCAAAGATTATTGGCCTTCTATCAATATCAATGCCAAGTACATTGTTAATTGAAAGTTTGCCATTATCTATAACTTTAGCAATATATCCCCCGCTGCCGCATTCAAAATCTATAACCTTGCTGTTTTTTTCCATGGGTTTACAAATATCTAACATGAATGATATTACGCACTGAGGAGTTAAATATTGATTTAGTTGTGTGCCTTGAAATGCTCTTATAAGAAAACGCCTATACTCATATGCAACCTCAGAACCAAGTGATGCTAAAAGATCATATCGATTATGAATATCAGTTATTCCTTTTTGCCTTAAAGGATGATTATCAAGGTCCGTAAATGGCTTTTTATGTATATATTTTTTGTCGTCAATTAAATAATTAACAATATGCTGAGAAATCTTAACTATTAATTCAGGAGAAACCTTTTTTCTTCCAGCAATATCATATAATCTTATTAATTCCGAAAGAAATTCCTGTGTGAAATTCTCCCCTGTTAATATTCTTGGTCTAAAATCCGGAACAAGTCCGTAAAATTCAAGAAGTTCAGCAAATTTCATAATTTTTTCAGGCTTAGCATCTTGTTTTAGCTGATTATTTTCAACAATGAATATATCTTTGTAAAATTGTATATCATTGCCAACTGTTGTTGCTAAAAATACGGGAGCTTTTCCAGATGGAGCATATTCTTTTTTCTTTACAGGGAAATTCTTTCTATATTCTTGCGCTTCTTTAAGCGCGGCATTATGGCTTTTGTGCTTTCTTTTTGCCTCAACAATCAGAAGCGGTTCTCCATTATGATAATAAACAATATCCATAGTTGAACTGCTGCGGCCACCGCTTGGGCTAAAGACAGGAACATCGTTAATTTTAACTCTTTCACTATCGCCGGTTCCCGGATAACCAAGAGCTTCAAACAAGGGTATAATATCATGTACTATGTAAGATGATTCAGATCTTGAATACATTAAATATTTAATTTCCTATTGAATTTATTATTAAAGAATCAGTTTTCCGTATGATTTCTTTTAAGAGGGATCTAGCTTGCTCAATTTTTTTGTTGTAATTAATTTTATCCTTTTTCAACTTCTTCATTATAGCATTGTGATGTGCCTTTGATACATCTCTATAGCTCCTCTCTATAGATTTTTGGATATTATTCGGCAAAATAGGTATTTTTATAGATCGGATTTCATCAAAGTTAATATTAAGTGTCCCAACACCATTAATTATCTTTTGAACTTGAGATATACCAAAAATACCTTTCCAAAATAGCAAAACATAATATGGATTTATTCCTTCTAATCTTATAAGATCAACAAAGCAACCCACGCAAGCGTCGATATTAAAATCAATTATTGAAGCCTTATTTTTACCTATTCCTCCCATTCCTGACCTTGCTATTACAAGATCATTTTTCTTAACCATTGCTCTTTTTAATACCCAAGCGGACTTTTGGCCTGCGTAATTTGCATATGAATAATTAATGCCAGTATCGGAAATTTCACTTTGGTTAATTATAAAAATACCATCTTTTTTTGGCCGAAATGTTTTGCCCACAACTATAGGCCCATAAGTAATATGTTTAATGAAATTACCGAGGTCTTTTATCGGGTAAGAAGACCTTTTAAATATATCTTCAGCATAGGTAAATTTTGGATGCCAATACTCTGGGTCGAAACGGCCTGAACCCATTTCGTTAGATAAAGTAACAGGTCCCTTATCCACCCTTATCATTACAAAATCGCTTGTATAAACAGAACGGTCTTCGCTAAGTGATTGTTTTACCGGTTTCATAAAATTTCCTGTAAAAATTTAATATCTTTGAAATATGTTCGTCGGCAAGGTCCTCCATAGAAGCCAGGAAAACGGGATAATCCTCTTCTTTCATGTCTATTTTTTTTAAAAACATGATGCTTGTCTTCGCCGAAGTACCAGCATTTTTAAATGTATTTCTTGGCAATGATATTATAGCATCTACTTTTGTCTTTTCAGACACATATTCTCGGACATAGCTCATATTTGAGTTAGCCAGGATTCCATCCGGTACAATTATAGCTATCCAGCCGCCCTCTTTTGCCAGCTGGATGAATCTATCAAGAAAGAGAACTTCAATCGGGTATCTCTTGAGTCTTTCTTTTACACTTGATTTTAGCTTTTTTCTGGTGCCCGTTAGCCCAAGCTCAGTTTGATTATTATTTTCTTTTTCATATGTTCTTTTCCATATTTCATAATTTAAAAGGGCATTTTCTAATTCTTCATCTATGCTCCCAATTCCAACTCCGCCATAAGGAGGATTGCCGACAACTACATCAAATTCTTTCAATCCTCCCGCTTTATGGCGGAATCTAATATCTTTTCTTAAAGGTAGAAGTCCATTTTGGCAAAAAAAGTGATTGTCAGGCTTCGATCTTGAATTAAATAATTGCATTAGATTTATTTCTTTCCATCGATTAATCACTTTTTCATCAATATCAACCCCCAAAACGAACCTGGCTTTCGTGAAACCTGACTCTACCGCTTTTTTTAAGAATATTCCTTCGCCGCATGCAGGATCAATAACGGATGGATGGTGTTTGCGCATGCTCCACCTGCCAGTTTTTTTATCTTCATGGTCTTTCCAGATATTCAATATTGCGAAAATTAAGTCAACAACTGGTTCGGGCGTATAATAAATACCCATATTTTTTCTGATTTCTTTTGTTCTTGTGGCCATGATTTTATATTATTTTTGCTTCATTAAAGTTTACACTATATTTTTTTAAATAGCAATCAAAAATCATTATCTCACTTTAATCGGATACTTGCCCGAAAAACAGGCGTGACAGAAACCCTCGTGCGGAAGGGCGGGCAGCGAAAGCATACCCTCGAGCGATAAATAGCCAAGCGAATCCACCCCGAGATATCGCCTGATCGATTCCACCGAACGCTTTGAGCCGATAAGCTCCTTTTTTGTGGGCATGTCAATTCCATAGAAACAGGGATACTTGATGGGCGGAGAGGATATCCGCATATGCACCTCTTTAGCGCCGGCGTCACGAAGCATTTTCACCAGCTTTCGGGAGGTCGTTCCTCTGACAATTGAATCATCGACAATGACGATGCGTTTATTCTTAAGTACGCCGCGAATAGGATTGAATTTGATTTTAACATCCAGGTCGCGGATTTTCTGTTCGGGCTGAATAAAAGTCCGGCCTACATAGTGATTGCGAATCAATGCTATCTCAAACGGTATTTCAGTGGCTTCTGAGAAACCCAGAGCTGCAGTGTTGGAGCTATCGGGCACTGATATTATTATGTCAGCATCAACAGGATGCTCATAGGCAAGCCGCCTGCCCAACCGTCGACGAATTTTATCTACATTCATTCGATATATTATCGAATCGGGACGTGAGAAATAGATATACTCAAAAATACAGAAAGCGTGCTTTCGTTCAGGCAAGAATCTGAGTGATTTTACTCCTCTTCCGTTGGCAACAATAATTTCTCCCGGTTCAATATCTCGAATATATTTAGCGCCTATTATATCAAAAGCGCATGTTTCTGAGGCTACGACCCATGATTTTCTAAGCTTGCCGAGAGCCAGTGGACGAACGCCCACCGGGTCGCGTGCAGCCAGAAGATTTTCCCCGGACAGCATCAACAATGAATAAGCGCCAGTCACTTTTCTGAGAGCTTCAACCAGTGCTTTTTCAATCCTCTTCTGACGGGATTTGGCAACTAAATGCAATATGATCTCCGAATCGGAGGTCGTGGAAAAGATTGAGCCGCTGGATTCCATTTTCCGGCGCAGGCTTTTATAATTAGTAAGGTTTCCGTTATGCCCCAAAGCAAGCAGGCCATTTTTATATTTAATCAGCAAAGGCTGTATGTTTGTTGTCGATGACGAGCCGGTCGTTGAATAACGGTTATGGCCTATAGCAATTCGGCCTTTCAGCTTTTTTAATTGCTCCTGTGAGGGAAAGACCTCATCCACCTTTCCCATTCCCTTTATTAGATGAGTGATTTTGCCGTTACTGGCGGCAATCCCGCATGACTCCTGGCCGCGATGCTGTAAGGCGTATAGCCCCAAATATGTTAAAGCTGCCGCATTTCGTGTCCCGGTAATGCCAAAAATACCGCATTTGTCTGCAATCATAAAAGCATCCTGCTTAACCTCACATCCATATAAAAATGAAATATTATTGACTTTGAATACTTTTGTCAAGTATATTGCTGATAAATAACTTCTATGATTTTGGGCTTGTTTTTTGCAGATATTTAATGGCATGGAGAAATTTAAAATCTTCAATTTAATCGATTCTCTTCAGGAATTACCTTATGTTCAACCGGATTTGATTATCAGTAAAGCTATTGAGGGAATAAATGCTTTCTGTCAACCAGTTGCGGCCAGGGGAGAAATCGTTTTTCCAGATAATAATATATATCAAAAATCTGTGGGCGATTTGACACACCATGAAATATTAAAACAATATGAAAAAAAATTTGCTAATCTTGGTGTTTCCTCTGCACAATTTGTACTCGATGAGGCTGAAAGTCATATTGTTACGATTGGCGGTTTGAAAAGCCTTAGAGGTTTTAGCGGGATTATATCTGTGATGATTGAAGCCTTAAATCCATCTAAGTATATTATAAGGCAAGTTATTGAACTTTTCTCAAGTAGTATTGTTCTGACGCTTACTACGCGATCTATTGAACGTCGGGTAGATATTGAAAAGTTATTGGCACTGGTGTTTCCCGAGCTTATGCATTTTGGAGTTGAGGGGATTACAGCTTACAGAAATGGCAGCCCGGAACAAGCTTTCTGGATTGATGATAAAGGGATACAGCAGTTTATTCCTTCTGCACAGCTTTTAACAATATTAAAAAGAAAATACAGTAAAATCAGTAATCAGAAAATAAAAGAGATTAATTCCATTTTATCGGCTGAAAAGGAGTTTAACAATTTTGCCTGGAATGAGTTTAGTGTCGGCGGTTGTACTATTACCGTACTCTTTGCGGGAAAATTTAAAAAACCTGAACTGGCTTTTTCCAAGTTTAGAAGTTCAATTTCCGATATCGATAATCTTACCGGGTATGATGAAATCGTTCGGGCTTTCAAACTGCTAAAAGACGATCACAAGCTTATTGTTAAAGGCGAAAGAATAGCCGCCATACTTGAAACCGCCGTGGCGATCAATCATGAAATAAACAACCCCCTCACGGCAATTCTGGGAAACACCCAACTTCTTCTGCTGCAAGAAGATAAACTGCCCGCTGATATTATATCAAAAATAAGTGTAATCGAAAAGGGCGCCTTGAGGATTCGTAATATTACTCAAAAACTACTGTCTGTGGTTGAACCGATCACTACCAGTTACACCAATAACCTGGACATGCTGGATATCGATAAAAGTTCATCTCCTGAGCAGGGCGGTCAATCGTAATTGCAGGCAGCAGATATGTATAATTATCCTTTTAGAAATACATTGAAGTACATTTTACCTAAATTTATCAGGTTACAGTGTGAGGCATGCGTACATTGAAAATACAAGAATTTGGAAGTTTTCATAATATTGCAAGAAAAGCAAATTTGCATCAAATAAGTCTTGACAAAAGCGTTAAAATCCTTATTTTGTAGTTAAGAATGTTTTTGGATGAAAGATATGAAAGCGTTAAAATATTTTGCAGGAGGTAAAGTTTTGAAGAAAGAAGCGCTTAAATCTGGAATAGTCATCTTTATTACCGCTCTGGTATTAATAGTTATGACAGTTCCTGGCTATGGTCAGCAAGACAGTGTTTGGGTCTGGTATGGCGATCCTGATACAATCGATGTCAGCATTGGCCAGAGAGTTTATTTGGATTTCTATGTCCAAACCCCGGAAACCGTCTGGATTGCAGATTGTCATTTTTGCATGGGAGCACAGGACCAGTATATCGACAGCCTTTTAAGCCATGTAGATGGTGTATATTATTATCCATTCACTGAATGGCAGGTTGCTGCTTTTTTGGAACCTCAGGATTCGGTTGAGTATCCTGAACCTATGCCGGAGGGCTGGACAAGCCAGTCGTTTGTGGGTATTGCTACATATTATGAACCCAGACCTTGGTTGCACTTTGAAACTCCTACCCGGGTACTAACGTGGGTTTTGCATACAGCAAACGATTCAACTAATATTGGCGATGATGCTAGGGCTATAGGAGATGAGGGCAGGAATTACCCTCAGGGTCCCACCAATATTGGCGACACTCTTGGAGGAGCGGGCTATATTCCGGTTGAATCGTTCGCTATTTTCCATTTTACCGGCGGCGGATATATTGACGGTGTAATTACAGACGCTGAAAGCGACCCGATAGAAAGCGTCAGTATTGTAAATAACCTTACGGGCAAAGAGACTTTTTCTGACGAGAACGGTGAATACCATATGGGCCTATATCCCGGAATACATGCTCTCACATTCTCACATCCCGATTATATTGAGCATACCGTTGAAAATATCGTTATTGTCGAAGACCAGACCAACCAGATCGACGTCACATTAAATCAACCGGGAGCAATAACCGGTGTTGTTACGAATAATGATGGCGAAAATATTTCAGGAGTCATAGTAGCCACTGATACCGGCGTAAATGACACTACCGGCAACGACGGTATTTACTATCTCGGCGATTTGGAGGCGGGTCTGTACGATGTGAGTTTCTCTCATGCAAACTACGTCGATACAACCGTATTAGATGTTGAAGCTCAACTTAACCAGGAAACCATACTTGATATTACTCTGCATCAGTTGGGAGGAATTAGAGGCGCTGTAACCAATATAGCCAATGGCGAACCTATTGAAGGCGTTTATGTGTTAATTGTTGACACAAACCATGATGATACAACCAATGCTTCCGGATTGTATTCCTTTAGTCAAATTGAACCCGGCCTCTATGAAATTTCTTTCTCCCACCCTGATTATTTTGATACAGTCATAGCAGATGTCGAAGTTAATTACGATGACACGACCATGCTGGATGTCGAAATGAGAACTCCCACGGGAATTAATGATAATATTGCCGCAATCCCCGAAGCGTACTCGCTTAATCAGAATTATCCTAACCCGTTTAATACTTCAACATGTATCAAATATGGTTTGCCTGAAGATACTCATGTCATAATCGAAATTTATGACCTGCTTGGCCGCCGGATTGAGGCCCTGGTGAACGAATACCAGACCGCCGGATATCATCAAGCCAACTGGAATGCTGACGGTTTAACATCGGGTATGTACTTTTATATTATCCGGGCCAATGATTTCGTCGAGAAAAAATCTATGATTCTACTAAAATAGCCATTAATTGATATAAGAATTCTAAAGCCCGCTTTTCTTGGCGGGCTTTTTATTTGCCTACTATTAAAAACCGAACATCTTCTCGATATATAAATAACTTGCATGCATCATACTATGACAACCGTGTTTTATTTCAGGCAACGTTAATTAAACCTATTATCTCTAATCTTCGTGTCTTGAGAAATATTTCACTTGCATATTTGACCATACACTTGTAGATTAAGCTCAATTTTAAAGGAGGTTTATGTGCGCCTTTTGACATTTTTAGCCCGAAGGTTTATAGCCGGTGATACTGTTGAAAACGCCATTTCAGCAGTCAAAAACCTGAACGCTTCGGGTATGACGGCTACCTTGGATATTCTTGGTGAAAATGTCAAAAACCAGGAACAGGCAATTCGAACAGCCGATAGTTATATATCAGTTCTTCAAACTATAGCCGATACCGGCATAAATTCAAACATTTCGATCAAACTGACGCAAATGGGGCTGGATATATCCGACCAGTTCTGTTTCGATAATGTCAGCCGCATTCTCGATAAAGCTGAAAACTTGAATATATTCGTTCGGATCGATATGGAAAGTTCCAAATACACCGAAAGAACGCTGCAGCTTGTATACCGATGGCATGAGGAATATCCCAATATCGGCACGGTTATTCAGAGCTATCTGTATCGTTCGGAAAACGATATTAAGGAATTAAATGAACGTCAGATAAGAGTCAGGTTGTGCAAAGGAGCATACAAAGAGCCGAAGTCCGCCGCCTTTGCCTCCAAGGACGATGTCAACTCCAATTTTATCGAGCTAACTGAAATGCTGATAAAAGACGGCAACTACCCGGCTATTGGCAGCCATGATGGAGCGATGGTCAAAGCCGGCATGGACCTGGCCAATAAATATAGCAGAAGCAAGGATGATTTCGAATTCCAGATGCTGTACGGGGTGAATCGTTCGGCTCAACGCGAGCTGGTTGAACATAATTACCGGATGCGGATTTACACGCCGTTCGGGACCCACTGGATGCCATATTATTTCAGACGCTTGCGGGAACGCAAGGAGAATATCATATTCATAGCGCGCCATCTGTTTAAGGATTGATGAAATCTTTTACCGGATTCGGAGAGATAAACCTTCCCCAGCCGGGGTTTTAATATTTAATCGCGCAGTCGCTTTTTGGCAGGAGTAGGGCCTGTCCGCCACTGGCGGGGACTTCTGGCCTACTTGCTTTCATACCTAAAATCAACTTGACTAAGCTAATGTAAATGTTCTATATATTGCAAAAACCCGAGTTAATTACAAAAGGTGTGGAAATTTATAAAAAAGTAGCGTAACCTTTCTTA
>CBFDEC010000067.1:0-11283 GCA_965603725.1 uncultured bacterium
AATAATTAGGGAATTCTAATTGTCGCCAGACGGGAATTATAAATGTCGCTGATCAACTTGAATAATAATAACCTGCGCTGACAAAAATTAAGAAGAGAATTGACCATTTCTATGGATAAATATTTTATAAGAGATGTGGATTACTGGAACAACTACAACAATGAAGTCAAAGTGGGATTCATCCCGTAAAAACTCAATGTGAGATGTTGGAAAAAAGAAGGACATCTGAATGTATAAGTTTTATACTGCTTAGTATGGAAACAATATGCGAAATTGGGGTCCATGAAGTTCCAGGACATCCCCAACTCCTGTCTTTAGTATAATATAAATGTTTTTTTCAGCAAGAGATTTTATTGAAGGGATACGTTGAATATTGAATGATAATGGCTTAGCTAACTTCCGTGGTCGATGCGCGGCCCCGCGCCCTTACTAAGAATCCAACGTTAGCTTCTCGTCAGGGTAGTTCCTGGCAAAGGATTTATACAAAAAATGAAAAAGGGAGTTTAAAAAAACTCCCTTTTATCGCTAGTCGAGGCGGTAAAAAAGCCGCCTGATATTATATAATGGTATACTTACTTTTTAGATGGCTTTTTAATTCTCGGTTTAGTAGGCTTTTCGGAAATTACTTTTGTCTTTTTCTTTTTGTCGTTTTGATTCTCTTTAATAATACTCGACTCTTTCTTAACGGTATTTCCGCCGGGTTTAATAGCTTCATTCTTTCTGGAATTTAATGCAGGCTTAATCAGCGGGGTTTTTGGCGGAGATGTTCTGGCAACACCCACGCTTTCACAATTAGGCCAGCCATCCGGGGCATTGGGCGGAAGATCGCCGGGTGTCGGCCAGGTTGGCGGGTAATCTTCGCAATAGCTAATCGGTCCAATTCCTATCAAGTAATTTACCAAAGCCGTAACATCGCTACCGAGAACTTGACAGTCGCCGTTGGCATCCCCCGAACAGTAAAATCCATTTAAGTCACATCCCGGGGTTATTCCTCCAAAATAGTTTACCAGATAAGTCACATCACTTCCGGTAACCGCAGGCGGCCATACTCCGGCCGACATGTTGGCATCACCGGGAAAGTATGCAAAATCAAGGAAATTGGCAGGATTAATAAGGTGTAATCCATAAATAGCCATAGCTGTGCTGTAAGCATCATTGTCCCAACTACCATTCGTCAACTGGGTACTTTCAAGATAACCCCAGGCATCTTCGACTTCCTGTGCCCCGGGATCATGAGCGACCATCGCGGCAATTGCCAATCCGGTCTCATAGGCATTTATATTTCCATCGCTGCCAAAACCGCCATCATATATTACCAATTGCAGCCAGCTAAAAGCATTCGCGATTTGTGTAGAAAAATCATAAACAGCATCGTAGTCCTGCAAGGCTGAAAGCGCGATAACTGCGTGTGCCGTGAAGAACACCTTACTATCACCAGGGGAGACAAATCCCCAGCCGAAGTCCCCGCCGGGCGGGTCGCTATTTTGAGTTGTAACCAGAAAGTCTCCGGCCGGAGTAAGAACTGACGGCTCGGGGTCTTCGTATGAGGCAGCCACAAGGGCTTTGATTGCCAAGGCGGTTTCAAGCGTATTGCTGCCGTAATACTTCTGATACCCCCAGCCGCCGTCATCGTTTTGCATGTTCGCCAGGCTGTCTAACAAATCCGGATCCACGACACCCTCGTTAACTGATGCTGCGGCTATTATTTTGCGGGCAAGATAATCGGTAGAAGTTGTCGACATCAAGTTTACGGCTTGATAGCCGCTCTCGAGGATTTCGGAATCGACATCATAATCGATATCAAGCCTGGCGAGAACATCAACGGTTACAGCACCATCACGGTATGGTGTTTCTTTATCCGTCCCCCAATACCCTGATTCATCCTGGTTAGCTTCAAGATAGTCGATGCCGTCTTGAATAATCTGGCCTATATCGGCTTGAGCCTGGGAAATGGCAATTATGCCAAACATTAAACTTAACACAATTGTCAACAATTTTGATTTATTCATTTTTAACCTCACAGTTTAAACTATTCGGAAAATCTTTACATCTAATTTTCATAATCATCCGTTTGTTAAGGGCTCTACTCCTGGTTGGGATTATCGAACAGCCGAGAAAAAACACGCTTGCCTAAATCATCTTTCAGTGAACTATAATATGTGTCATAAGAATCATCCGACTCTGATAATAGCGAAGGATTATCCTGAAGCTTAATTATAGTTTTAAAATCATCGATCAGCCCTTTTGAATAGATAAACATTGGAGAAAAATCCCGGTCTTCAGGCCAATCAATACAAACGCCGCCATAACAGTGTTCATATAGATTAAAAAAGTTATTAGAATTCAAAAGAGCTTTTCCGTTTAATTGTTCAAATTTTTCCAACAGTTTAGTGTTATCTCTATGGCTGTGATCGAATGGGTTTTCCAAAAACAATATCCATTCTGAACCGCTAATGTTCGCAGCCGCAGGAAGACTTCTATGATCAACTAACAATACTGCGCGCACAAAAATGAGTGAATCTATATCACCTCGTAACTCTTCTATTACTGATGTTATGCCAATTTCTAAATCACTTATAATTTGAGAGTAATTATTTGCTGGTGAAAACAGCCTACTAACTCCATTCTCTGTTGCAGAAAAGGCGTAGTTACCAGTACTTTTACATAAGGCAATATTAATACTGCTATCATTAAATGCATTCACAACCAAATCGACAACTTCATTATAGACATGACTATAAATTTCTCTCTTGTTTGTTTGGGCTTTTCCACTGTTTAAAGTAAACAATAAGGCTATTGCAACCATTACTATAATCTGTTTTGAAACATTCATTTTAATCATTATTGATTCCTTTCTTCTGTTTGCACATTAAATTTCATTTATGGACAATCTGGATATGCACATGGCATTGTTCCCCTATATGACGCTCCAATTGCGGTTTTTGCTTCGCTTTCCATTTGACACTGCCTACCGTCAGGTTCAGGTGTAGTTATTATATAAAATGATCTAGTACGCTCATTGAATTTTGCAATTTCAAAAGAAGCTATTGCGAGTTGTTCCGCAACGTCCCTATTGGCATGTGTATATGGTTGATTTGCTTGTACCTCATCTATTACCAGTTCAGGATCCCATAGGTCAATGAATATATCTGAGTTAGTACCTTCATATTGGCCAATATGAAATTGTTCTTCGTCTTCAACTTGTTGCCAGTATTGGGAAGATTGACTACAATAGTTTTCGTAATATCCTATAACTTCCCAATCAAAATTTCCTATTGTAACTGTAACTTCCCATTGCTGTGTTAACGAATTAAAGAAAAAATGATAATCTGGATCTCCTAAAAAATTGTGACCAACACCCGAATTGCCGTTAGTACATATTGGAGATTCAAAGCTGGTACTAACGGTAAGCGCGGGATCATGAGTAGAACTCATATTTATCCCGCCTATATCCGCTGTTGCTGAAATAGTATAAGAGCTGAGTACATTACAGTAATCAGGTTGGTTTGAATACCAGATTGCATTTTGAATCCTTGAAGAGTTTTGAGCTGGATCATATGGATCAAAGGATAAAGTGGTATGTCCGATTGGATTGCCATAACTCATACTATGCGTGGCGGAACTAAATTCGACATTCTGAGGAGTTGGAACCCCGCTTGGCTGGACATTCAGACTGATAGGTACTGCTTCGCCGTCGCAAACAACATCATTGGCCAGTACTACCTCCACATCCACAATCGTCACCGTCTTGGACCGTTGATTACAATCACACTCGGTAACTCCATCACGTCCGGCTACAAATGTGTATTCACCCGGACCCCAGGTATCAGCCATATATTGAATCGAATATGGAAGCCGGCATTGCACGTTATCTTCATGCCCTAAATGACCGCAAACAGGAGGGGATGAATAATAATCAATTCCAGGTACAGTAAAAGTTAAAATATCATTACTTCCAGCCCAGTAAAAGTCGTTGGGAGCAGGTGGATCGACTGTGATTGGTTCATCCAACCAAATACAATATAAATCCGGATAGTCATCTAAAGGCCATGTATTAATTGTAGCCCCACCATCGGTATAATAATTTGCAGCCGCCACGCCGGGATAATAAATGCGGCCTGCGCACACATATCGAGCAGCACATGTTTCCATGTTCATAATGATTATTCCGGTTCCGAGCCATTGGTCATAAAGATCCGTTTGTTGAGGTATAATAACCTTATAGTCAATATAAGGATTATCCACGTAATATTGAATAAGGTTCCTAACTTCATATGGATGGTCGAATCCCGGGCAATCGCCACTGATACTATTTTCTATCTCACAAATTGGCATTCCTCTATCGTTGGCTAACTGCAGAATCTTAATCGCCGAAACAGCTTCGGCATTGAAATTATCTTCAAAAACGCGATTTTCCCGAATCGAGCCATCGGCACCGGCAATACTATTGTATTCACGGATATAGTCTGAGCATTCTAAATCCGTTGAGACATGATGTTCTAAACCGCCCTGGCAGCTAATAATTAACCCCCCCCAATCATAACCATATAAATGGTTGTATTGAATATCTAGATGAATGTCGTTAAATAAAAACGCTACTGAAATATCATTCCAGGATTTAATATGCAACAAATTCCTCAATGCATTCTCGTTATCATTTGTAGTATTTAAATAACTCATGGCGGTTTGATGTAACACCTGACCAGCATATGGCTCATCGCACGAATTTTGTGGATTATCAAATTGAACCGGAAAAGTGCTCCCGGTATTAATGCCAATTCCCACATAATCACCGGAACGAGTAGTAATCGAACATTCATCCTGCAATGGAGCGCCAGTAGGCGGAATAAACTCAACACACACTGTATTAAATACGGTTGTATAGATGCCGTGAGACCCGCTTGCAATAACACAGCCATCGATGTTAAGTACAGGCCTTAAATAGAGATCAGAGAAGTAATAGTAATGAATACTAAATATCCCTCCATATTGTTCAATCAGATTTTGACCCCAATAACTATAACCCACATAAGACACTGTAATTTGTTTCCCAACAATCTCCGGAACACTGATAGTGTGTGTCAAAATATTATATCCAGATAGATATTTTACCATGAAATTAATTTTGTACCTCATATTATCAGAGATATTTGCAAAAGAAGAGCCATAAGCATCAACAGTATAAGGCAGGGTACCCGGTAAAATTTCGTCGGTTTCCTTAATAACAGTTCTGGTACGAATTATATCCTCAAAATCAGCATCAGGGAAATACAGGGCCAATGAATCTGCCATCGCTTGCTGGAACCATTCCAGCGGCGTTTCCTCCCGCAAAGTGGAATAATATTCTTCGATAAACACTTCTTCTTCAAAATCGTTAGTAAGCTCGTCTAACAAGTTAATGGAGGAACTATATTGATATTGCTTGAAAGTGGGATCAAGGGGTATCCAGCGCTTAGAATGTGCATCGTTAATGGCTCCACGATAATTAATAGTAGGCAGATAAGCTTCCACAAACACCAGATCAAGATATACAACATCGTTTTCCTCATCCAGTACAACATTAAACCCCACTTCACTTAAAAGGTTCGCTGCGTTAACCGGGTCATCAACGCCCAACCAGTTGCAAAAACGGTCATATGGTATTATTGCAGTAGCGGTGTTATAACGGGAATGAATTTCTGATACCCTGAGTAATGCAATTAAAAGCGATGCCAGATCGTAGTCATTACCCCGTCGATGATCAAGAGTTTGCTGAGAACCTTTACGAGAACCGATATATATCTCGAAATCAAAATTGTTTCTCACGTATTGATAAATTTCCACCGGTGAATGATTTAATTCTGCCGCCAAGGCTTCGATCTCGGGCGTAAACTGAACATCAATTGTCTCATCCAAATAAATCTGGACAGGATCATCGCGGAGGCTTTCGTTTCCATAATAATCAGAGGCTGTATGTACAGGTAATGGTCTGTCACCTTTCATTCTCGGCGCTTCCTTAAACTCGTTAATTGATGGCTTAGGCAAAGTTAAGGGAATAGCCTCTTGATATTTTTTCCGTTCAGATTCCATTTCATTAAAATGTGTAATCAAAGCCGTTATAGTATTATTAAACAGCGTATTATCTTTTTGTTCCACGGAAAACTGACAGCTCTCAAGTAATTCGATCAACTCCGCTGTCCTGGCTTTGAATTTTTCCATTTCAATGTTATGATTTTGAATTACGTCAGTTGGCAAATCACTTTCTTTGAGTTCAACTTCCATTTGTAAGATTTCTTCTAATAAAGAATCATGAGAATCCATAATTTTAGGTATGTACATGTTTAGCATTTCAGCTTCGGGCGAGTCAAAGGATAAGTTATCGGAATGAACCTTGTTGATCAGATCTTTACAGCCTTTAAGCAAATTGGAAAAAATAACCGATTCATGCTGGTAATAGTCATCACTCTTCTTCACGAATTCGAGATATCTTTTGGCGAGAGGTGTCAAATCGTCATTTATATTGTTAAAATCACCAAAAATGGAAGGCTCTATATTGCTCTCCAGGTCAACGATTTTTTCTCCATCTTTATATAAACCAAAACCGGTATAATCTGTTTCATCGGCGATAATTTCTGTAGGGACAAGCAGATTGAAACATGCAAACATAAATAACAATAGTACTATAGGCTTTAAGATTATATGCTCCCCTATATCAAGAATTTTTTCAAGCATACTGCCGATTACGGTCATGAGACGAATACTCTTATTACACATATAAGCTCTCCTGATCTTGCCCCGTTTTAGCGGACACATTATTAATGTAATCTAATTGATTTTCAAAGTCAACGGGTGATTTATAAACTAAAGCTGAATGTCTTCTCTGTCGGTTATAAAACACCTCAATATACTCAAAGATGCTTGACTTAGCCTCCTCTCTGGTTTGATATTTTTCAAAATAAACAAGCGAGCCAGAATCACCGCCACCATAAAACATGTCTAAATCATCATCATTATCAATATCAGCAAACGATATGCGGGTATAATATGTTCCGCCGAGAAATAGATAAGGCCAGTAAACATCATCTATCCAGCCATCCAAATGTTGTTCCCATTCAACCTGAGAAAAACATAGTTTAGGAGTAAAACAAGTACAAGTAGCAAATAAGATAATTATAATAAATCTATTCATGGATATCTTTTTTAATGCTCTCTATCTATCCACATTATCAATATGGATTTTTCAGTCTTGTCTGTTAAGCTATTTTTTTAAATTTTCAGCATTTTTTAATTTGATATGAATAATACTTTCTCTACACTAAAGCATGAGAGTTAACAGTTTTAAAAGGGATAGTTGTTTCAATTTTACATTAATCCAGCACATAAACTATTATTGTTTAGACGATTCTATCGGCACTTTAGGCATTTGCAAACTTTCTAAATGGCTTGATCCTCACTTTTTAATTCTTCCAAGTATCTTTCAGCCAATATTAACTGAGTTATCGAACTTGAATTAATTAATTTATAATTTATATTTTCGGAGCTTGTCAATACGGCAAAGTTGAACCTAATTATACGTACGCATAATTACGTAATATGACTATCTGTATTCGTGTTACTATTTGAATAATAGTAACTTGCGCTAACAAGAATTAAGAAGAGAATTTACCATTTCTATGAATAAATATTTTATAAGAAATATGGATTATTGGCACAACTACAGCAATGAGATCAAAGTGGGATTCATCCCGCAAAAACTTAATGTAAGGTGTTGGAAAAAAGGAGGACATCTGAATGTTTAAGTTTTATACTGCTTAGTATGAAAATTTATGAGAAATTATCGAATTTGATAATATCTAAAATATATGCGTACTATTATTTACACTTTTTCTAACAATTTTCTAACAGCGAACTTCACTCAACTCGACGGAACTCAACAGAACTTGATGCAACTTAACTGAACTAACTGCAATATCATTAACTGATTATGGCTATTTTGTTGATTTATTGAAAGTTAAGGAAAATACCCCTCGGAGAATCCCAGTCTCTCCGGTTTGTTATTGACCACCCCTTTAATATCAGTATATTAATTTAATTGGTGGTAATAAGAACTGCCAGAATTCTGCCAATTTATAGGGAAAGGCAGTGAATTAGGAGGATATTCATTGGTAGGGTACCCAAGGTCAATATTTACCAGGATAAGAAAAGCGGAAATTGGGGGGTCTCTTGTTCAGTAAAAGGTAGAAGATATAGAAAGATCGTTGCGTTAAAAAAACATGACGCAATGGTGGCTGCTTCAGAGACTCTTCGGAAACTTAAGCTGCAGGAATACGATTTTCTTGAGGACGCTGAACCTTTAAGATTAGAGGAATTGATAGGGCTATTCCTTGACTCAAAGAAAAATATTATACGAGAAAGCTCTTTTAGAAGGTACCGTGCTTACCTGGAAAATTTCAAAAACTTCATGAATGAATATTTCACCGCCATCACGGATATTAGATTTATAAAAGAGATATATATCAAGAAATTTCTCGACAGCTTATTTGACAGAGGGCTAATGGCCAAGACGGTAAATGGTCACTTGACTACGGTTAAGCAGATATTTAAGCATGCAGTTTCACAAAGGTATATAAAAGAAAATCCAATCAGAACTTTAAGAAAATTCCCTTTACCGGCCAATAAGAAAGTTCAGTTTTTTTCAAAAGAGGAACTGAAAAAGATATTTGAGGTTATCGATCCGCATTGGAAGGATGCTATGAAGTTCATGATCTTAACAGGCTTGAGAAAAGGAGAACTTATCCATCTTGAATTTAGCGATGTCGATGAAAGAAATAAAACTATAACCATCCAGGAGAAAAGTGATTGGTCTGCAAAAACTGACCAACTAAGAACGATTCCATTGAACGATAAAGCCTTCGAAATAATCAGGCATCAGGAAAAGGCTACTCATCATAACTATGTTTTCAAGGGTAAGGAAGGTAATAAGGTGCATCGGGACAGGATTTATATTGCCCTTAAAAAAGCATTGATTAAGGCTGGCCTTACTGGAGACATTCATAAATTGCGACATACCTATGCCTCACATCTTGCTATGAGCGGAGTTGATCAGTATGCTATCTCCGAACTACTTGGGCATAGTGATGTATCTATGACAAAGATTTACGCGCATCTAACTGTCGACCATTTAAAGAAGGCTGTAGATAAACTCGACGATTTGATATAGGATAAAATATAAAGGCGGCAGGATTGCTGCCGCTTTTGAACATCGGCGAGCCTGATTTGGTAATAGTATAATTATTTATTCTCGTTGCTATTATAATCCTTCAGGGTGATTACTGCTGCTTTCCCGGGCATCCCGAATTTTTTGCGCTGTTTAGCGGCCTTCTATAGGCGCCATTTAAAATGCGCTTAAATTTAATGTCAGGAGCATCAAAACGAATGGAAAGTAGAAATAATTTCAGTACTCTTTTTATGATATTCTCCGGTGAAATGTGCCTAAAATATGAGCTTATCATTAATTACTGCAGTGTTTAAGTGTCTAAAATAAAAGTAGTTAGAGCAATTTTTGGCTTGACTTTTAAGGGGGAATTAGTTATATTAAAAATGGAATATATGGTATAACTAATACCAAACTTGGAATCATTCAAACATCCAACATGGAATATAAGCAGCCACAAAGGCTAGAGTTATTAACGAGCTACGCTCCGAAATTTCGGGCTTGGCCGAACCGCAACAAACGTAATGAGCAACCCAACAGTAACAACAACCGACTTCTACCTTGCAGCGTATTTGTTCTCGAAGAGTATACGGCTGACGGGACACATCCGAGAAAACAACAAATCTACGTTTAAATTTGATGGCGATGGAATCGACGAACTTTTGAATGATTTTTGCCAAGGTATGGCGATAGTATCGCCTACAGTATATGCCAAGAACATGCGCGATTTAAAAGCCATTATGTATAACGGTACAACTCTAAAACCACAAAACGACTATGATAAAGAAGCAGCAACGAAAGGATCTGAATGATTCGATAGAATTATCACTGGCGCCCAAAACATACGATGCCAGTAAGAGCGTAAAGTTCGAGCGGAAGGAGGTAAGGTTTAAAGACCTCGAATCGACGCTTAAACAATACAACTATTCCTTGATAAAATGGAAGGATGGAATTCGAGATGGTGCTAATTCTCAATACAGCGACAGCCTTATCGTTGACATTGATAAAGGCCTGTCAATACCTGAAGCAGAAGCCAGGCTGAAAGCGAAAAAACTCGACTATCTATGGTTATTGACAAGAATTTCACACGTGAAACAACATCCACGCAGAACAAAGTCTGGCAGAATAGTAACAGTGAGGTCGCATACAAAACGCACAAAGTAGTTCTGGTATCAAGAATTGATCAATTTGTATTTGAACTGAAAATTTGCAATGCTGGGCGGTCTTCATGGCCGCCTTTGTTATTGCGTCGCGTCAACAATACGATAATAAGATAAGGCCGCTCGGGGAGTGTGTTGATACCAACGGGATGGCTGTGATGTTTTAAGATAAAAAAGGCAGTCGGCGACTACCTTCTTTGTGATAATGGGGAAATAGCCACTGGGAAAGTTAATAAGCAAAATTTGAAGAAACGATACAAATTATAGAATATTACATTGACACTGCTCTACTGGTAGGCTATACTGCTGTGAAAATGCGTTGTATAGTATTATGTTCGGCAACAACAAAGCAGATGATACGATGGCAGATGGAAAGAACCGCCATGGTTGTTTGACGGCGTGGCTGGTACTGATGATCATCGCGAACTCAGCGACGGCGCTCATGTACCTATTCGGAAGCGGAGCGATTCGCCAAACGCTACCGAATATGCCCGGATGGGCATTTCCCGTGCTCATTGTAACGTCGCTATTCAATTTGGTGTGCGCGACCGCGCTCTTTCAGTGGAAGAAGTGGGGCTTCTGGGAATTCTGCGCAACTGGCGTTGTCGCGCTGGTCGTGAATCTGTCAGTCAGCCTCGGAATCGGCCCAGCACTTGGTGGTCTCCTCGGCGTGCTTTTGCTCTATGGAGTACTCCACATCGGCAAGGAAAACAAAGGCTGGCCTCAGCTTGATTGAGTAGTCATATTGCCGAACAAGGCGCTGCACTGGACGGGGATTCCGCTGCGCTTCATTCCCGCCAGTGAGCTTGGTCGTTATGTGGCATCTGTATGACGAAATGGAGAGAAACATGGTTATGAAGCCAGAAGATTTGATTACTTACTGTGGTGTGTATGGTGGATATTGCAGTGGCTGGTATGAGAATACGACAC
>CBFDEC010000068.1:0-11047 GCA_965603725.1 uncultured bacterium
TAGATCCCCGCTTTCGCGGGGATGACAGTTGTGAGTTTATTGTTTATCAAAAGGCAGGACACTAATGTGAAAATATAAAAGATTACCTGTCATGTTAAATAAATGGAGGTAACCGCATGTTCAAGGGCTTAATTTCTAAGCTTGTTGTATTTTTGCCGCTGATAATTGCTCTAAGCTGCGGCTCGGTGGCGACAAAACATAGTTTTTACGGTCCAATAACCACGGATTTGAAAACTCAGAAATATAACGACGCCATTATAAAAGTTGAAGTGGCCAGAACTGATAATAAATACAGCAAAAAAGACAGGCTGCTGTATTATATGGATGCGGGAATGACGCATCATTATGCTTTCGGTTATGACCCCTCAAATGAACAATTGACTCTGGCCGAGAATGCCGCCGAGGAACTGTTCACAAAAAGTGTCTCAAGAGCCGCTGCCTCATTGCTGTTAAATGACAATATCCTTGAGTACGCCGGTGAGGATTACGAAATCCTCTATACAAATTTAATTAAGGCGCTTAATTATCTGGCATCAGATGAGTTTGATGAAGCCTTCGTGGAGATCAGGCGGGTCAACGAAAAGCTTGATCTATTGGAGCAAAAATATGCTGAAGCCGCAGACCGTTACAGCCAATCTCCGGAGGATGATACATTAAACGTTAGTTCTCATATCAATTACGAGGTTGAAAAGGTCCGGTTCAACAATGATGCTTTTGCGCGATATCTGAGCATGCACATGTATGCGGATGATGGCAATATGGATGATGCTCGGATCGACTACGATTTCCTTGAGGATGCGTTCAAATCTCAACCTCATATCTATAATTTCAGTCAGCCGGATGTGAAATATCGACCGCAATCGGAGAAAAAAGCCATTCTGAGCGTAGTGGCTCTTACGGGGCTTTCGCCTACTAAAGAGGCGTTAAACCTGCGTATCAGGACTGATAAGGATTTACAACTGGTGCAGGTGTTATATACCGATGGCGCTAAAAAGGATGCAGAATACGGCCATATATCTTTCCCGGTAAAGGCGGATTACTATTTCAAATTCTCTATACCGGTAATGGCGCCGCGGCACTCTAAGGTAAGTCGCATAAAAGTTAGGTCCGGTATAGATTATGTTGGTGATTTGCAGCTCATCGAGGATGTTTCAAATGTCGCTGAAGAAACTTTTAAGGCAAAAAAATCATTGGTCTATTTGCGCTCGATTGCCAGGGCAATTGTGAAGGGATTAGCCGCGCATAAAGTCAAAGCGAAACTGGATGAAAAAACCGGCGGCGGCCTTGGCGGATGGCTGGCCAAGGCGGCTGTTGATGTTGGAACTGATGTTATCGAAAACGCCGACCTTCGCTGTTCGCAATTGCTGCCAGGTAAAATATTCGTCGGTGATTTTGAAGTTGAGCCCGGTGCTTACGACCTCACAGTTGAGTTTTTCAGTTCAGACGGCGCTCTGTTATTTTCAAAGAACGTACCAGGATTCCAGATAAAGAATAATAAATTTAATCTGGTCGAAGTTGTCAACTTGAATTAACAGACCGAGAAAATCAATCAGACAAATATCAGTATGTCAAAATTAACCTGATTCCCTGGAGGAATAAGATGTTAGCTAATAAAAAGATCAAAGTGATCCAACTCTGTTTAATAGTTCTTTTTCTGACGCTGGTTGCTTGCGGGGCCGCTCAAAAGCAGCCGCCCCACAAGAGCGTCTCCGAAAGGTTCGCCGAGAAAGTCGATCCGCAGTCCTTGTATCCGAACGAGCTGTATATCACCGCTACAGGTTCGGGAGACACCCAGGATAAAGCCAATAAAAACGCCATTAATGGCGTTGCCCAGGTAATAAAAGTTGATTTGAAATCGCAGCAGCAATTGGTCGAGAAGTATTTCGAAACCGGCGCCGGTAAAGATATGCTGCTTGAGGCAGCCAGTACATTTACGAGCCAGATAGAACTGGTTACCGAGCAAAGTCTTAAAAATGTCAATATCGGTAAAACCTGGTTTTCCCAGGAAGATGGCCGTTATTATGCTTTTGCCTATATGGATCGGGCTGAAACCGCTGAGATATACTCCAAGGATATAGCCAATATCGATAATGAAATTTCAGTCTATTACGGGAAATTCGGGTCGGCAACGGGTAAGTTGACCCAATTGGCTTACCTTCACAAAGCGCTAAACCTGTCTGCTCAGAGAGAGGCTATGAATGAACAGCTTACTACAATCACGCAGGGCGCCCGGAGTATACCGCCAGCGGTAAAGTCGACCGATTTGATCTCTGCCCGTTTTGAATTAACCAAACAAATCAAAGTGAAGTTTGAACTCGACTATGAAAAATGGGATGAGTTTGCCGTTGCTGTTGAGGATGTCCTAACCAGCTTCGGTTTTCAGATCGTCGATACCGATCCTGATGTGCTGGTTACCGGCAAAATGATAATGGAGAGGCTTGAACGTAAAGGTTTCTTTATCCGCTGGTTTATCGAGCTTCATTTCACCGATGTTGCCGCCGGGACAGAGTTTTTGACATACGACGATGACAACCGTGAAGGTCATAAATCATTCTCCGAAGCCGAGCGAAGAGCAGCCGGCCGTTTGAGCAAAGCAATAAAGAAAAATCTGTATAGAAAATTCGAGGACTATCTTAATTCGCTGATGGCCTTAAATAAGTAATTATATTGAACAATAGATTTAAAGAAGTTATTAGATATTAGCATAATAATCGGGAGTGAAAAATGGGCAGAAAAAGAGACAAGAAAATTTCTGAAGAAGAATTTAAAGAAGTTCAAAATAGAAAATGGGTAAAAGTTGTTATATTAAAAAAACAATTCCCAGAGCTATTAAAAAATATACCAGATGATATTTATGAATTTGCGCTAGCAAGCGGTAGTTTTGATCCTTATGTAGATTATGGAGCTAATGGAAATGAAGGTGCCAGAATTGTAGGTGGAATAGATGTTTACAGGAGTGCGCCAGATGATCTTCTGAAATATAACAAAGATCATTATATAGTATTAGAAACGGATTATAATGATGGGATGTTACTGGTTAAAGGCCCAAATAAACCAGTTGATCATTGGCTGAATAAAATGCCAACTACTTCAGGTCTAGAAGTGATAGGTTATGTTCCAACGAAATCAACATAGAAGATGAAACATGGGGTAAAGCGAATTTGCTGAACAGGAGCCCCATGCTCTTGATATCTTAGTTTATAAAATTATTTTATCATACTCTTTTTTAATCAAGGTATCAATATCACTTGGCTTGTGGAATTGAACTGGTATTTTGCGGATAGAGGTTTGGTATTCTTCAACTAAATTAAACATGTTTTCTTTAGGCGAAGTTTCGGATACTAGAAGTTCTATAGAAATTTCATCTAAGGTTCGACGAATTCGATCAATATCACTTTTTGAACTATAGTGAGATTGTATTTTTTGGTAAGCTGTATCAATATTATTTATTAAGAACTTTGTTCTGATTACAATTTCTTTTGCTTCTTCTTCACTAAAAAAGCCAAAAAACACTATGCCTGTAGCTCCATCAAAAAGATCAAAACCATACATTGATCCAAAGGAGTAAATTGTTCGCATTGGTTCCAAAAATGTATCGGAATACCTCATTCCTTTAAAACTAAAATATTTAATAATATCCGAAGCTATTCCTATTGATTTTCCAGGAGGTAAATTGGTCTTAAAACGTAGAATTGCATCATCAATTGCATTTTCGACTTTTTGTTTGAAATTATCAGGTCGATATTTTAGGGTATCGATTGGATATATATTGAATGGAAGGGATTCATTCTCTTTTTGGATAGGAATTACATGTTTATGGAATGCGAGCATTAAACCATATTCAAAATGAACATTAGGATTTGGAATCTTTATACTATTATTTTTATCATGTTTTGACTGATTTAAAATAACTATGCAAAAATGGGAAGAAATAATTTTTGAACATATTTTTGTACAAAAAGCAAAATTTCCAGGGTCTATATTTTGAAGGGCTACATAAGTTTCATAGTTCCTTTCTTTTAAAATAGTAGAAATAATATCTTCTTCTAATTGAAATTCTATATCTGAAGGACGGGCAATAAAGCACATTCGAGCACTGTTAAATCCCCAATTGCATGAGGGATTTCCTACAATACATAACTCATTAACTTTATAATCAGCCATTTAAATTCCTTTAAAAATAAGCTATTTTAAGACCTACTGTTAAAACATTTTTTCTAATATGTGTAGATAATGTAATTTTGTCAATATCAAATACAATTTGTACTTTATATTGGGCAAAAAGAGGAGATAGATTGTAGGGCAGAAATCCTAAACTTCTGCCTATTCCGGTGCTGTCGACTCTCCGCAGTTGCAATCCGTTATGTCGACCGCAGAGAGTCGACATCACGGTATACTCCCCATCTTTAATAGGCGGGGATTTTCCAACCCCGCTGGCGGACTGGAAAGTCCGTCCTGTTTTGTGGGCGGCAAACGTCCCCGTTTGCCCCATATGAACGGGCAGACCGGGAGGTCTGCCGCGCACAGTATTAAGGTGCAGGCAATAATGTTGTCGAAACCGCAGGGGTTTCGACCTACAACTGCTGCTGGATAGACCCCGCCGGTTATTTATTTACTTTTAGAGTAGATCAACAGCCCTGCGCTCCTGACATTAGCGCCAAAAAAAATGTCGGGTTTTTCTCCGCCAAAGGCGGATCAGAACCCGACCTACTGACTATACTACCCGAGCACTGGATACCTGCTTCCGCAGGTATGACAGAAAGCAGGTCAGGAACAGTGTGTTCCTGACTGACTGTAAGTTGCTGCTGAGCTTGAAGTAGTGATACATGACTTTGTTTGGTCAGATTGTGGACGGGGACGCACACCATCCACTAAAGTTTGTGAAATTATTAACAATTATATTGAAAAAATGATTGACAGTTGAACTAACTATTGTTATCCTGAAATCCTGAAATATTAGTTTCAGAAAGCAGGTGAATAATGCCCGTAATGCCCGACAGCTGGATAATAAAAATGGCGAAAGAACACAAGATGATCGAGCCGTTTGCTGAAGGCCAGGTTCGCGATAACGTCATCTCATACGGGGTATCATCCTATGGTTATGACATTCGGGTGGCGGATGAATTCAAAAAGCCGATTAAGTTGAGCAATGGTATTATCGATCCTAAGAACTTCGATGTATCTGTATTTGAAAGTTTCAAAGGCGATCATTGTATTATTCCGCCTCATAGTTTTGTAATCGCCTGCTCGGTTGAATATTTTCGTATTCCCCGAAACATTCTGACAATCTGCACCGGTAAATCCACCTATTCCCGCTGTGGAGTTATTGTTAACATAACGCCTTTCGAACCTGAATGGGAGGGACATGCTACATTCGGGATATCCAATTTAACCGGTATGCCGGCTAAAATTTATGCCAATGAGGGAATTGCTCAGTTAATATTCTTAAAAGCTGATAAGGAGTGTGATGTTTCATATAAGGATAAAAAAGGTAAGTATCAAGGGCAGAAAGGCATCACGATTTCAAAAGTTGACTTAAAATAAGAGGTTTATTAAAACAAGGTTGTTTTCAGCCGAAAGCAATAAAATAGCGATAGATATTTAAGGAGGATAAATTGAAAGAATTGCGTCTTCACGGACGCGGCGGACAGGGAGTGGTAACAGCGGCTGAGCTTGTTGCCCAGGCGGCTTTTGCCGATGGCAAATATGCCCAGGCTTTTCCCGCATTTGGCTCGGAAAGGATGGGCGCTCCTGTGCAGTCATTTGTAAGAATCTCTGATAAACCTATAAGATGCCGAAACCAGATATATGAACCTGATTTTCTGATTGTTCAGGATCCGACGCTAATAGGTATTGTTGATGTTACTAAAGGTCTTAAAGCCGATGGTCTGCTGATTATTGACACGGAGAAAGATCTCAAAGAGTATAATCTTGATATCAAGGGAAAGATTTTAACTGTCCCGGCTACTAAGATAGCTTTAGAGGTGATAGGTCGTGCAATTCAGAACACCACTTTGCTTGGTTATTTCGCCGCAGTGACAAAAATAATTTCATTTGATGGCGTAAAGAAAGCTATCGAACACAGGTTCCCGCCGGCTGTTGCGGCGAAAAATGTTGCCGCTGTCGAAAGGGCCTTTTCATTAGTCAAGGAGGAAGCCCATGTCTAAGCCGATATTATTAACAAGCAGTCCGGGCACCTCCAAAGTTAACAAGACCGGTGGCTGGCGGACTCTGGTGCCGGTGTTTAAGCATGACACCTGCAACGATTGCCGTATTTGTGTAACCGTTTGCCCTGACGCCTGTATATTTGGGCAGGATAATGAATATCACCCCGATCTGGACTTTTGTAAAGGGTGCGGGATCTGCGCCTATGAATGCCCGGTTGATGATATCGATATGGTACTGGAGGTCAAATGAGGAAATTTATTGAAGGGTCGATGGCGGTATCTGAATCGGTCAAGCTTTGTCGTCCAGATGTTGTCGCCGCCTATCCGATAACGCCCCAGACTCATATTGTGGAGTTCCTGTCGCAGATGGTTGCCGATGGCGACCTTAAAACGGAATTCATCAATGTCGAATCTGAATTTGGAGCCGCCTCAATAGTTCTTGGCGCTGCCGCCGCAGGAGCAAGAGCATATTCTGCAACCTCTGCTCAAGGGCTTCTTCTGATGGGCGAAGTAATTTTCAATATCGCCGGTATGAGATTGCCCCTCGTGATTACAATCGCCAACCGCGCAGTTTCAGCCCCGATTAGTATCTGGAACGACCATTCCGATGCGGTCATTTTTCGTGATGCCGGTCTGATTATGCTATTTGCCGAGGATGCCCAGGAACTCATGGATATGCATCCGCAGGCATACAAAATTGCTGAAAATCCAGAAATTTCTCTGCCGGCATCGGTCAACATGGACGGCTTCATATTGACGCATGCTTTCGAACCAGTTGATATATTGGATCAGAAACTTGTTGATGATTTCTTGCCACCTTTTGAACCGGTATATAAGCTTGATGTTGATAACCCAATCACCATGGGCCTTTTAGCCGAACCGACCTGGTATATGGAAACCCGTTATAAGCTTAAAGAAACAATGGAAGATGCCCTGTCGATTATTGAAAAAGTGGCGGATGAATTCAAGGAAAAAACCGGCCGTTATTACGGCGGACTGATAGACACTTACCGGATGGAGGACGCCGAGACCGCTTTTGTGGCGATGGGTTCGCTTGTCGGCACAATAAAAGATGTAGTCGATACTCTTCGCGCCAAAGGGGAGAAGGTCGGAGTTCTAAAAATCAGAAGTTTCAGACCGTTCCCGGCTGAGAAAATTCGTGAGGCCTGCTCTAATCTCAAGCAATTAGTTGTTTTCGATAAGTCGTACTCACTGGGTCTGGGAACAGTTCTTCAGGAGGAGCTTCGTTCTTGTTTTTATAACCGGAAACATCAGCCGATTATTTCCGGTTTTGTAGTCGGCCTGGGTGGACGGGACGTCCCGCCACAATCGCTGATTGACGCCTATAGGAAAACTCTCGGTAAAGAAATCCTCAATGAGTTTGTTGACCTTAATACGAAAGTGCTGGGAGGATAATCATGGCAGAACAGACTAAAAAAAGAAAAGCAAAACCTCCTATAACTGAATCGCTGTTAACCAGCGGTCACCGTGCCTGTGCCGGCTGTGGCGAAGCGCTGGGAGCGAAGCTGATTATGGATGCCGCGGGGCCGAATACTATTGTGACAACATGCACCGGCTGCCTCGAGGTATTCTCGACGCCGTATCCCGAGACCGCCTGGCGAATGCCGTGGATACACTCGCTGTTTGAGAATTCATCCGCGGTTGCCTGTGGAATCGATGCCGCTTTGCGAGCCAAAGGCAAGCGTGAAGGCATCAATATCATTGCCCAGGGCGGCGATGGCGGCACTGCCGATATCGGTATCGGTTGTCTGTCGGGGATGCTGGAACGCAATCAATGGGTTCTCTATGTCTGCTACGACAACGAGGCTTATATGAACACCGGCGTTCAGCGTTCCGGATTGACGCCATACGATACTCATACGTCAACCTCGCCGGCAGGCAAACAATCGTTTGGCAACCCGATTGCCAAAAAGCCGCTTTTGCAGATTGTGGCGGCTCATAATATACCGTTTGCTACTACTGCTACAATTGGTTATCCAGCCGATCTGCAGTTGAAAGTGAAAAAGGCGCTTAAAGAAAAAGGCGCCACATTCATTCACCTTCATGTACCCTGTCCGCTGGGTTGGGCCTATAAAACCGAGGAGACTATTGAAATTGCCCGTCTGGCTGTACAGACCGGCCTGTTCCCGATTGTCGAGATGCGCTACGGCGAGGTAACCCGTGTGCGCAAGATTACCAAGGAGCGCAAACCGGTCGAGGAATATCTCAAACTGCAGGGACGATACCGTCACCTGTTTGTTTCAGAAGAAGGCAAAAAGGAACTGGAGAAAATCCAGGCAATCGCCGACGCCAATATCGAGAAGTTCGGGCTGGTGTAGAATTTTAATTTAATACCGTAATCTAAAGGGCTGGCTGTAAAGGCGGCCCTTTTTTAGTTTGATTTTACATAGAGTATCTCAATAGGTGATTTAGGATATCTGGATAAATCATTTAATTTTTCAACAAATTTTGTATTAACAAGTTCTTGTTGTGCTATAAGCGTATGATACCTGCTGTAGCCGAATAATAGTATTAGAAAAAGCCATGAAACAATAATTATTATTTCTTTTAATGATAATATACAAAAAAGAAAAGGTATAGGATTATAATAATCAACAGTATGTAAATAATAGTAACAACAGAGATCAAGTGAAAGCTTGAAATGTAAAAATATCCATACAATAAAAATTGCTATCATTCCAACAATTGTTGCGCCAAGACTATGAGTAATATCAACAACCCGGTCATTCATTATATCAACTAATGTTTTTTCTCGATAGTTCTGTTGCTTGATTCATTATGTAGAGTTAAAATTGTCCAAGCGTCTCGTTTATCGAGATCATCTGTTTCAATATTTTCATCAAATTCATCAACAATTATTATTTTCTCTTTCTTTACCAATCTCTTAATAATTGATAAGTGATCGATAGCAACAAATTTAGATTTACTTAAACATGGTAATCAGTATAGCCCCCAGTAAATTTGAGAATAAATATACCCTAAACCGCCGGAAGCTATAAATAAGCCAAAGACAATACCAACGATATTGCTATTAGAATAAGTAAAATGGTCACGCATATTTAAAGCATTGTAATCTGAAATGATAAGTGCTGCTAGAAGAAATATAACACTGGTTATACCTGGAAACGTAAAACGTAGAAATCTTTTTACATCATCCATTTAAAATCCCTCCAATTTTGAAACAACTATTTCAACACGCTAATTAATATATGAATCATTGGCGGGCAACTCTTTTTTTGCTTTATTTATTGTAATGTCGACCCTCTGCGGTCGGCACAATGACTTTCAATGTCAGCTTAGCTCTCTCCAACTAGGGGATTGTCGCTTAACAAAACTGTATTTATGTTATTTTCGCTATTAACTTCTCTTAGCGCTGCAATCCATACCTTACGGCTTTGTTTGCCCCAGTATATAGCTTCGGCACGGGTCGGGAGGCAGATATCGAGGCGGTTGCCTTTGATCATATTGCCGGTATCCTCAGCTCTCCACCAGCCGAGACCTTCGATATACAGCCATGCTCCCAGTGGAACAACCTCCGGATCGACCGCTACGGTATGAAATGGTTTGGCCGGTGTGCCGGAAAAGGTTATGCCGTGAAACCTGTTTTCATATTCATCGATAGCTAAATAGGCAGTTACTACAAAAGTATCAGACGCAGTAAATCCCTGCTGTTTCATGTATTCTAAGACAGTGGGAGGACCATACGGCTCCGAACTAACTATATATTTTGTGTTAGTGTTGTCGTTTATACTCAGTAAGGCTGTCAACACCAACAAATAACGCCACATCACTGCTCCAGGCTTTCAGGTTAATGCCAGGCTGAATGTCTTTCATCAATCTGCACAAGTGAGGGCAACATCCATGCCGCACAAAAATGTATAAACTCCTGCATTTTAAATAAGGTTCCTTCGATATAAAATTTTATCCGGATTTTGCTGTGCAGTTTGTTTAAAAAGCTAATGTATTATGTATTATATGATTACATTACAAAACCGGTTCGAGGAAATAGAATAAACATACCCGTATATAGTTTTATCTTTGATTTTTGCGCTAAATGGATTATGAAATTTTATGCATCTTTTTGCTAAATTATTTCATGTTTAATAGCATTTTACTTCTGTTCTTCCCATGTTTCATACAATGGAAGCAGACTATGGGCACCCTCGATATTCTCTGAAATAAGCGTCTTAAAATATAATTCTTCCTCAGAGTGGTTCCACATCAGTAATGGCAGGTCACGATTTTCGCCCAGATAATTTCCATTAGATTCATAATATACTTCTGATAGAGGCTCCATATAATATATATATTTGCTGCATTTACAGTCACGGTCACGATAAAACCCGATACTATCCATCGAGTCAAATGTGAACACAACCTCTCCCAAAAGAACGCCGTTTTCTTCATAAAGTCTTTTATCTATTACGTTGTAGTGAGGATTATCTTCCTCGAAAGCTTTACCTTCAATGTAATTGGAGACAAGTTCACGGAAGTCCTTAACGGATACATCCTGTTCATCCTCCTCTTCTGAAACAATATTAATAAACCTGATCGATCCTTCGCCGGAGCCATCATCATTCATTCGAAAACGATATTCTTTCATTTCTACAGCTATGCAGCCGCCTAAAAAGGCTGGTATCATGGCCAAAATAATCATCATTAGAATTGTCTTAGAGTTTTTCATCTTTCAAATCCTCCTTGCTTGTTGATTAAAGGTTTTACCGGTTATGCTGTGGAAAGAATCATGAGTTTAAGATCAGATTGCATCAGTTGAGTTACAGGATAGAACTGATCGTTGTTCCGGGTTTTTGGAGATCATGTCAATAGTTGTGTAAATTTATTTTTCAAGCAGCGACCTT
>CBFDEC010000069.1:0-10849 GCA_965603725.1 uncultured bacterium
TAAGATCATCTACTCTTCCTCCATATTCTGTTATCTCATAATCCTCCTTTTACTATAAATCAGGCTATTAATCCAAAGAATAAATCTTTTGACACAGCCTCTCTGCAGTCGAACAAAGCCTGCAGAAAGAAGCTGTCAACTGCAGAGAGTCGACAGCACCGGAATATAAAATTCTTTCTCAAAAAAGCTGTTCTTATTATACTAATAATCAAATTGGAAATATTAACCAAAACTCGAAAGGGAATACCCTTGAAACTATTTAAAAGACTACTTGGAGCCGGCAGAGAGAGCATGCCTGATATTGCGTTTAGAATGATGTCTATGTCATTTCAATTAATTGATCTTTTTAATTCGCCGGCTAAGCTTCTCGATGAGGTCGGCATTGAGAAAGGATTTACTGTAATTGACTATGGCTGTGGACCGGGCAGGTACATTAAAAAGGCATCTCAACTGGTTGGGGAAAATGGCAAAGTAATAGCGGTTGATATTCATAAACTGGCAATTGAATCGGTCAAGAGAAAAGCACACAAGCATAATCTTAAAAACGTGACCCCTGTACTGGCAAATGGATATTCATGCGATATTGATCAAAACACAGCCGACCTCATTTATGCACTTGATATGTTTCATATGATTGAAAAACCGGAATTGTTATTAAAAGAGCTGCATCGGTTGATAAAAACAGATGGAATCCTGATTATTGATGATGGCCATCAACCCCATGAGAAGGCGAAAGCGAAAGTAATCGATTCGAAAGTATGGAATATTATTGAAGAATCAAAGCGCTTCTTAAAATGCAATCCGATTTAAAAGGGTCGTTCGGTCAAATCAATTAATTAATCTTCCGTATCGCAGACGAACAGCTGTAGGTCGGGTTCTGACCAAAGGGAAAAACCCGACAATTATGGTTTCATCAAATTGTCAGCCTTCTCCTTATACTCGGAGGCCGACCTACTTTCTAAAATCGGACAGCAATGAGGAAGTATCATAAACAAAATATCAGCAAATTCTTGGCATCTGTTCTCCACTGAGCATATCAACGATGCGCTGGGCGCCAATTCTGCTTTTTAGAGTAACCAACCCCGATTTTTGATCGGTTACCCTGGCTATGATGACGCTGTCGGCGCCTGTTGTATCTGAACGCATGGCTTTCAGCGCCTTTTCTGCATCTTTCTCGGGTACAAACGCTACATAACGTCCCTCGTTGGCTATGTACATTGGATCAAACCCGAGTATCTCGCAGGCGCCCTGAACGCCCTCGCAAACGGGGACCGCTTTTTCGTTAATCTTAATATGCAAACCTGATGTTTTAGCTATTTCTACCAAAGCTGTGGCCAATCCACCCCGTGTCAGGTCCCGGAGGCAATGAACTTCGGCTGTCGAACCTATGAGTTTCATAACTGAATCTGCAAGCGGAGCGCAATCGCTTTCAATTTTCGTTTCAAAGGAGAATCCTTCACGTTCGGCCATAACGGCGATCCCATGCCGGCCAATGTCGCCGTTGATAGCGGCTACATCCCCCGGTTTAATCTTAGAGGGGTGAATATAGAGATGATGTTCGATAACTCCGACACCTGCAGTATTAATATATAGCCCGTCGCCTTTGCCTTTATCAACCACCTTGGTATCGCCGGTGACTATTTTAACGCTGGCTTTATCAGCCGCCTGACGCATCGACAGCGCAATCTTCCACAATGTTTCAATCGGCAATCCTTCCTCGATGATGAATCCGGCGCTCAAATAAAGGGGCAGCGCCCCGCACATAGCCAGGTCGTTGACAGTTCCATTGACTGCCAGCATCCCGATATCGCCGCCGGGGAAAAATAGAGGACTTACAACATACGAATCGGTAGTAAAAACCAGTTTCCCTTTTCCTATTTCAATTGTCGCTCCATCATGTTTTGCTTCCAGCTGGGGGTTTTGAAATGCTCGCATGAATATCTTTTCAATCAACTGGTGCATTAACCTGCCGCCGCCGCCATGAGCCATCACTATATTTGGATAATCGGATTTCCGGATAGGACAATTAAGTTGTATATTTTTATTTGGATTACTCATAGCTTTCCCTTTGTTGCCATCAGTTTAACTGCCAGAATCATTTGTAACGATAATAAGCGGCGCAGGCTCCCTCCGATGACACCATTGTTGCTCCCAACGGATGTTCAGGAGTACATTGCTTCCCGAAAGCTGGACAATCGGGCGGTTTTTTTGCCCCCTGAAGGACAAGCCCGCTGATGCAATCTGTTAAACCTTCGGCAATAGTGTATGTCAATCCGAACCGTTTCTCAGCATCATACATGCTGTACTCGTCAGTTAATGCAAGGCCGCTGTTTTGTATTTCTCCAAGACCCCGCCACTCTCGGTCGACTATTCTAAAGACCTTATTCATCAGCTTCAAAGCCTCTGTGTTCCCATTGCGTTTTACGCTTCTGCGGTACTGATTTTCTACAATATACTTGCCCTGCTCTAACTGGTCGATTGCCATAAAAATCCCTTGCAGAATATCCAGCGGTTCGAATCCCGTTACCACAATTGGAACTTTATACCTTGATGAAATCCTTTCATAGTCCTGAAAACCAGTGACCGTACAAACATGACCAGGCGCTAAGAAACTTTGCACCCGGCATTCCGGTGACGACAGGATAAGCTCAACAGCGGGTGGAATCAACACCTGGGCATTTAATATAGAAAAATTAGTCAGTTCCATACGACTCGCCTGAAAAACAGTCATGCCGTTAACAGGGGCGGTAGTCTCAAATCCTATGGCAAAAAATACCACCTGTTTCGAGGGGTTATTCCGGGCAATGGTTAAAGCATCCAGGGGTGAATACAGGGTGCGGATATCTCCGCCCTCTGCTTTAACCGATAGAAGGTCTTTGGCGCTGCCCGGCACCCTGAGCATATCGCCGAAAGAGCAGAAAATAACGTCTTTATGCAAGGCGATTTCGATGGCTTTGTCGATAAGCTCAACCCGAGTAACACATACAGGGCAGCCGGGTCCGTGAAGCAGAGCGATTTTATCCGGCAATAACTGATCGATGCCATATCTCAGGATGGCATGTGTCTGCCCGCCGCAGACTTCCATGATTGTCCGCGGTTTAGTGATTATTCGGGCGATTTCTCGAACGTAGCGTTCAGCGGCTTGAGGATCGCGGTATTCATCAAGATACTTCATGATTTGTCATCCTCAAATCTGTCTTGCCGGGAGATTTGATTAAGATAATCAAAAACGGTTTCCGCTTCCTTTTCATCGATTTTATTAAGAGCAAAACCGGCATGGACGATTACATAATCTCCGACTTGAGCTTGGGGTACAAAGGCAAGATTTATCTCTTTAATCACACCGGCGAAACTCACCCTGCCGGTTATCATTACCGGATCGCTATTGTCAATGCTGATTATTTTTCCGGGAATCGCCAGACACATTTTAATTATTCCTCAGCTTTATTATTTGAGCAAGCGACAAGTTGTCCCAAACATATTCCACCATCATTGGGCGGCGCCAGGCGATGCCAATATGGCTGGAATCCGGATTCTGTCAAACGGGTAATTGCTCGTTCGGTTAAATATTTATTCTGAAAACAGCCTCCGGTCAGGACAATCCTTTTTTCTCCTATATACCTGGCAACCTCGATAATCATCTCTGCCAGAGTATTGTGGGACTTCGCCGCCATCAGTTCGACCGGTTTAAGTTCTTTCTGATCATTTAATATTTCGCTTATCATAGGTTGCCAGTCGACAATATAAGGTATTTTTTTTCTATCAATGCTAAAATTATAGAATTCATCGGTTGCATAATTTTCAGCGGCAAACTCCATTTTCATCGCCGCCTGTCCCTCAAAACTCATTGTCTGGCAGAGGCCGATAATCGAGGCGACCGCATCGAAAAGCCGTCCGGCGCTTGATGTTAAAGGCGCATTGATCTTTTGTTCAAGCATCTTTTGCAGTATGTTTTTATCATCTTCATCGAGTGTGAAAATACGTTCAATCTTATTCGTAGAAAACAGCTTGCTGCCGTAAATTTCGTATAGCAAACCCAGCGCGGCTCGCCAGGGTTCCTTTATCGCCTTTTCTCCTCCCGGGAGACAGAAATTTCGTAGATGAGCAACGCGTGAAAACGCCAGCTCATCGACTTTCAGAAACTCGCCTCCCCAGATTGTGCCATCAGGTCCGTAACCGGTACCATCCCAGGACACACCCAGCACAGATCCGTCAAGTTCATTGTCTGCCATACAGGACAGGATATGAGCGAAATGATGCTGGACTTCAACCCGCGCTATGCCGGAATCAACGGCATACTTAGTTGAAATATAATCGGGGTGACCATCACAAGAGATCAGCTCCGGTTTGAAATCATAAATATCAGATAATGATTCTATGACTTTAACAAATGTATCATAAGTCTGTTTACAATCAAGATCGCCGATATGCTGGCTTATAAAGAACTGCTTGCCTTTGGATATCGCCACACTGTTTTTCAGATGGCCGCCGACTGCAAGGACCGAAGGCATTTCTTTTTTTGAGACGATTGGCAACGGCGCATATCCTCTTGCGCGCCGTAAAATCATTTCCCGTCCCATCATCACCCGAACTATTGAATCGTCAACATGCCGGGCAATAGGACGGTTATGGACTAAAAATACATCTGCGATATTGCATAGCCTGGCAAGCGTTTCGTTTTCATCTATACATATCGGCTCATCAGCAAGATTGCCGCTTGTGGCTACCACGGGAGATTTAAGTTCAGCCATCAACAGATGATGAAGAGGGGTGTACGCCAGCATAATCCCAAGATACGGATTATCGGGGGAGACTGCTGAACAAATATTAACGGAATCGGCTTTGCTCATGTTCTTACGTTTAAGCAAAACAATGGGAGATTCCGGCGAGCAGAGCAGTTGTTTTTCAAGCTCAGTCAGCTCACAATCAGATTTAACTGTTTCAATATCTGGATACATCAAGGCTAACGGCTTTTCCTCTCGGGATTTCAGCCGGCGAAGGCGTCTGACCGCCTGGTCGTTTGCCGCATCAACTATCAGATGAAATCCGCCCAGGCCCTTTATGGCCGCTATGCCGCCTTTACTGATTACATTACAGGCTTCAAGCAAAGCCTTATGATTCGATGTTAGAACCTTTCCCCCTTTATCCCACAATTCGAGATGAGGCCCGCAATCAGGACAGGCGTTAGGCTGAGCATGAAACCTTCTGTTTGAAGGGTCTTCATATTCCGCCCGGCACTCGTCACACATCGTGAAAATTTTCATGGTTGTATTTGCCCGATCATAAGGCAGTGATTCAATAATGCTGTAGCGTGGTCCGCAGTTTGTGCAGTTGGTGAAAGGATAGTGATAGCGTCGGTTGTCCGGATTAAATATGTCCTCCAAACAATCTGGACAGACAGCGATATCCGGCATTATAAGAGCGATTTTTTCGCCTGATTGATCGCTTTCTTTGATTGTGAAAGCGTCGTATCCAACTGCATCGACAATAGAATATTGCATATTTTTTATAAGTGAATTTGTGGGAGCTTCAACCTTTATACAAGTTAAAAACTCATCCAACATCTCGACATTTCCTTCAAGCTCTATCATCACTCCCTGTGAGGAATTGCCGACCCAGCCTGAAAGGCCGAGCCGGGTTGCCAGACGGTAAACAAACGGACGGAATCCCACTCCCTGCACAGCGCCTTCAATCTGAACTCTCAGACATAGAATTTTTTGCCCGCTGGTTGGTAATTTGGATATTCTATGAGGCGTATTCATCTCTACTTTGTTTAAATTATTAATCAGGTACTTTCAATCTCCCTAACAAGCGCCTCGACAACATAACCAAAAAGCGACTTGCCATCACCTTTAATCAATCGATATGCGCCGCTATCCTGCCGATCGGTCAATCCAACAGGCAACTCTTCAATTGAAGATATTTTATCATATATAATAACGTTATCACTTACAGTAGGACCTATAGTCTCATACCCTTTATGGAATAATATTTTAAAAATGGTGTTCAAATCGTTTCGATGGACAACGACTTTTGGGTAATCTTTATAGCCAGCCTCAAGCATTGTGAAACCTTTCACAAAATCGTATTACGATAAGAATTTCCGTAGGTCGTGTCAAGATAAAAGTGAAATGATTTTAAAAATGTCAAAAAAATACTCGCAGTATTTGGTGTTAAAGATAAACATAAAATCATTAATATTGTTTGTAAATTATATTTAACAACCTTACCATGAAACATCGAAAGGCGGAACGCCTTCTTGTTTCCCTTTTCCAGCTTTGAATCCGATTTTACTTGACTTGTATCATATCCAAAAGGGAAAAAGTCGGCGGATTAAAGTGTAGTGATGATTTCAATAAATGGGCATTTTGGTCATGTTTGGCTCGCCGTTTTTCTAAGCCCGATTTATTGAGCAATTATTTTTTAAAAACCTCATTTTTTACTTGACAACATAAAAAGAATTAATATATTTAACGTAGATAAAGAAACCACCACCACAAAATTTATATTAAAATAGTGGTGGTGATTGCGAAGAGAGGTTGTTATAGATGAAATCAAAGCTGGTCATTAAGTCATTTAGTGATTTTGGGTTAAGCACATACGAGGCTAAAAGTTACCTGTCACTCCTGAAAAAGGATAGTCTATCTGCTGTTGAGGTGGCAAAAATATCCGGTGTCCCTCGTGGGAGAGTCTATGAAATCCTTGATAATCTTCTCGATAAAGGACTTTGCAATTCAATTCCGGGTAAGGTGAATAAATATAGAGCGGCAGACCCTGTCGTTCTTCGTGAAAAAATAGAGCCAAAAATTAGGGTAGTCGAAAGTGAAATTAACCGGAGAAGGCAAGAAATTGATTCTGAAATTGACCGAAGAAAGCAAAAGCTTAACTCTGAAATCGAACAAAAAAAGCAAGAACTTAACTCAATAAAGAAAAATACTGATGAAATTATTGAAAGTCTTGTTCCTCTTTATAAAGAGAGCCGTGGCGAAAACAACCCTTTTGAGTATATCGAAATCATAAAAGACCCATACCAGATTCACAAAAAGTTCATAGAATTGGTGGGCAAGGTTGAAAAAGAGATGTTGGCTTTTGACAAACCTCCCTATACTGTCGATAAGGAAACGAGAAAAGAACAAGATACGCAACAGGATGAATTGCTCAAGGCGGGGAAGATTAGAATTAAAACTATTCATGAAATTCCCAAAACCAAAGAAGAACTTCATTTGAAGCTTAAATTCATTCGCGAAACTGCCGATCTTGACTGTGATGAAAACCGCGTGATCGCGGAGTTGCCAATCAAAATGGCGATCTTTGATGAGAAAGTCGCTATATTTGAATTGAAAGACCATGTTTCCATCGGCGAGTCTTTTACATTTCAAGTTGTCGAACACAGCGCTCTGGCCAAAACCTTAAAAATCACGTTCGAGACATTATGGGAAAAGGCCGAAGACTACCATATTCTGGAGGATTTATTGGAAAAAATGTGATCTTTATAATTAGAATAAAAAAGTGAACCGCCAAGAGTGAAGTCTTGACGGCCCGACAAATGGGTCCCTTATTCTGCGACGCTTAAAAGAAACCGGGCAATAACTTAAGTATCTTCTATAAGGATGTCAAGAAGAAATTCACGTAAAACTCATAAGGTTACGTTGGAAATCAGGCAAGGCATATGCGGTAAATCGCATATAGAAGTGTTAATTTTAATGACACACAACCTAAAAAATGTAAAGAGAGGTTTTTCTTGTTGCGGTGTCAGGTCGCCGGGCCCGACATGCCGCCTAAGGCGGGATCAGTCGTAGGTCGGGAATCCTACAGATCCGTAGGACTTGTCCCCCGACAGGGAGGCTGGCTGCACAGTAACACAAATGTAAAGAAAGAGAGGTTTTTATAACACATTCAATCTTCAGCGCGCTCGTGGTCGGTAAACGTTCCCGTCTGCCGAAACCGTGTAAGGCCGTCATATCAGGTGATGGCACAGGAACACAAATGAAAGAGAGGTATTAATGATTTGTATGAAACGTTTAATTTTCGGCGCCTTAGTGGTATTGCTCTTTTTCGCTACTTCTAATTCTTATGCCCAGGTTTTTTCCGGCGTGATTAATTGTTTAGTCGGGGATCATCCAAGGTCAGTTTTTGCGATTGATCTTGACGGCGACGGGGACGACGACCTGGCCACCGCAAATTATGCCGACCATAACGTCTCGATCGTGATGAACAATGGCGATGGGACATTTCAATCAGCGCCGGTCAATTACGCGGTTGAGCAGTTTCCTAAATCAGTTTTTGCGGCTGATCTTGATGGCGACGGTTACGCCGATCTGGCCGTCGCTAATAGTGGTGCCCCCCATAGCGTCTCGATCTTGATAAACAATGGCGATGGGACATTTCCAACGCGGGTAGATTACGATATCGGGCCGTATCCAATGTCAGTTTTTGCGATTGATCTTGACGGCGACGGCGACGCCGACCTGGCCGTGACGCAAGGTTCGACTAACCGCGTCTTGTACTTGTTAAATAATGGCGATGGGACATTTCAGCTGGGGAACTATGACGGGCTCTCTGGTGCTCCTAACTCAGTTTTTGCGACCGATCTCGACGGCGACGGCGACGCCGACCTGGCCGTGGCACTGAGCATTTCATTGTCCAATTCCGACAGCGTCGCGGTCTTGATAAACAATCATACGGTCAATTACGCGGTTGGCGATTATCCTGTGTCAGTTTTTGCGAAGGATCTTGACGGCGACGGTTACGCCGATCTGGCCGTCGCTAATGATTATTCCAACGACGTCTCAATCTTGAGAAACAACGGCGACGGGACATTTCAGGCGGCGGTCAATTACGGGGTTGGGAATAGTCCTAAGTCAGTTTTTGCGATTGATCTTGATGGCGACGGCGACGCCGACCTGGCCGTGGCAAACGAGCTTTCCGATAACGTCTTGATCTTGATGAACAACGGCGATGGGACATTTCAGGCGGCGGTCAGTTACGAGGCAGGGGATGGTCCTTGGTCAGTTTTTGCAAGCGATTTTGACAGCGACGGCGACAACGACCTGGCCGTGGCAAACAGCACTTCCGACGACGTCTCGATCCTGATAAACAATGGCGACGGGACATTTCTGATGGGGCCGGTCAATTACGAGGCCGGGGATGGTCCTTGGTCAGTTTTTGCGAAGGACCTTGACGGCGACGGGGACGGCGACCTGGCTGTCGCTAATTTTTTTTCCGACAACGTCTCGATCTTTAAAAACAATGGTGATGGGACATTTCTGATGGGGCCGGTCAATTACGAGGCCGGGGATGGTCCTAGCTCAGTTTTTGCGAACGATTTTGATGGCGACGGTGACAGCGACCTGGCCGTGGCAAACCTGATTTCCGACAACCTCTCGATCTTGATAAACAATGGCGATGGGACATTTCAGCTGGCGGTCAATTACCTGGCCGGGGATCAGCCTTACTCAGTTTTTGCGAACGATCTTGACGGTGACGGGTATGCTGACCTGGCCGTGGCAAACGGCAATTCCAACAATGTCTCTATCTTGATGAACAACGGCGATGGGACATTTCAAGCGGCCGTCAATTACGGGATCGTGCGTAGGCCTAGCTCAGTTTTTGCGAATGATCTTGACGGCGACGGGTATGCCGACCTGGCCGTGGCTTGTCAATACCCAGATACCGTTTCTATCTTGATAAACAACGGGGATGGGACATTTCAGACACCGGTCAGTTATGGGGTAGGGAATTATCCTAACTCAGTTTTTGCGATTGATCTTGACGGCGACGGTGACAGCGACCTGGCCGTGCCAAATGGCGGTCCCGACAGTGTCTCAATTTTGATAAACAATGGCGATGGGACATTTCAGACGGCGGTCAATTACCTGGCCGGGGATGGTCCTAGCTCAGTTTTTGCGAACGATTTTGACGGCGACGGGGACGCCGACCTGGCCGTGGCAAACACCACTTCAGACGACGTCTCGATCTTGATAAACAATGGCGACGGGACATTTCAGATGCCGGTCAATTACGGGGCAGGGGATAAGCCAAAGTCAGTTTTTGCCAACGATCTTGACGGCGACGGGGATGCCGACCTGGCCGTGGCAAACGAGACTTCTGACAACGTTTCGATCTTATTTAATCTAAGTGATATTGTACTTGTTGCGATGATTTCCGGAACCGTCACCGACGCCTCGACAACAGCTCCGATTGTGGGAGTCTTAGTTGAAGCTGTAGGCACTGGGGTTTCGGATCTCACCGACATAAACGGCCAATATACTCTGGCTGATCTTGATGCTGGTACTTATGACGTTTCGTTCTTGCATACGGATTATGCAGATACAACCCAAACAGGCGTTGAGGTTACGCCGGGCGATGTTACAGCGCTCGATATGGCAATGACTCAGCTTGCAGGTTCAATTGCTGGTACTGTAACGGATGCAGCAACAAGCGACCCGATTCAGGGTGTTTACGTTGAAGCAGTTGGAACCGGGATTAGCGACTCAACCGACATAAACGGCGAATATACTCTGCCCGGTCTTGATGCCGGTACTTATGACGTTTCGTTCTCGCATGAGGATTACCAGACTGTAACCGAAAACAACGTGGAAGTGACGCCCGGTGATATTACAACGCTGGATGTTCAGATGAATCAGCTTCCGGGCTCAATCGCGGGCGCTGTAACCGATGCGGCAACAAGCGACCCGATTCAGGGTGTTTACGTTGAAGCAGTTGGAACCGGGATAAGCGATTCAACCGATACAAATGGCGAGTATGCTCTGGCTGGCCTTGATGTCGGCAGTTACGATGTTTTGTTCTCGCATGAGGATTATACGGATACAACCCAAACAGGCGTTGA
>CBFDEC010000070.1:0-10643 GCA_965603725.1 uncultured bacterium
ACCTGTCCGGACAGACTGAAAGTCTGTCCTACTTTACTTTATAGAACGTAAACAATCAGATATTATCAGGAAGATTTGATTTTTTATTTTCCTTAAAAAGCCTCTTATTCATTAAGAAGTTTATGAATAATGCAGGTTTAACCTTACGAACTATAAGACGCGGGCTACCTGAAATTAAGATTACATTCAAAGCCTTTGGCACGAGCTTCTTTTTGAACTTTCTCAGCCTGTTTGCGGTTTTCTGTTTTAATTAGAACCACTAAGTAACCGCCGTTATTATCTGTTTCAGTATTACTATCCAGCCCGAACTGTTTCAATATTTCAGCCCGTTTAAGCGCTGATGTTTCGTTTTTGAAAACGCCGGCGTCGACAATGTATATCGGGTCAGTTTCATCGCTGTTAACATTATCGGCGGTTTCATATATGATATCTGAATTCTTATTCTTTGAGAATTCTACATTGCGGACTTTGCCAAAACTAAGGGTAAACGAGAAGAAATGTGTGTTGCCAAATTCCCCTTTAGGATTAAAAGCATAATCAATGCTGCTGCCCATAAGCTTTAAACCAATTCCAAAATTAGCGATATTGGAAGTGTTTTCGGTACCCAGTCCTTGAGCGCCCGACCTTAGCGATAAAAAGTCAGTTAACCGATAATCAATGCCTGTCGACAGGGATGGTTTCCCCTCAAAAGGGACTTTACCGCCAATTATAAGAGTCACAGGTAAACGTGAAGGGCTGAATGCCGTACCTAATGAAACGGATGCAGGCAGTTTGAAACTTTCGAGTTCATATTTCATTGACGGACCAATATTACTGACAACCAGTCCAAAAGTGAAAAGGTCATACTGATATTGAGTGCCAAAATCAAAAGCATAACCGTTGGCCTCTATATCATCCAGCTTTTCCATTATATACTTACCGCTAACGCCGAAACTTAATCCGCGCCATATATGCCGACCATATGATACTATACCGGCTAAACTATAGGGGCTGATAGCGCCCATATTCTGGTCATATATATTATAAGCATCGATTTCGCCCATATGCAGATATGATGCGGAAAAGCCGAACGTTGAGTTATCGCTTACCGGCAGGGCGGCGCCTATATATTCGTAAGATATGTCCTGGTACCACATATTATGCATAAGGTTGATTCCGGGCTGTTCCACAAATGACAGGCCGGCAGGATTAAAATAGCTTGAGGCGACGCCGTTGCTCAAGGCTGTGCAGGAACCGCCTACCGATGCCTGATAAGCGGAAACGCTGATATTGAGAAAATCGGCCGCCGTTGTGCCGGTTGCTGTTGCGACAACGGGAACGGCGATTACAGCAATTATTACCATTATTTTTAATATCATTATTTTTAACATATTTTTAGCCATTATGATTTCTCCTCCTGGAGAAAATCATCTGCAAATGATATGCCCTCGGATCGCAATCCTGCCGATATTTTTTAACATTAATAATACTAATAACTTACCTGCTTCACCTTTCTGCCCGACAAGGAAAAGAAGAAGTTCAATATAGTTGATTTTTTAAACAGAATTTCGTTAGATTTTTTATAATGAGTGTTCATAATAACGTGCATTTTTGTAAGTGGTTAATATTTAAACCCTTAAGATCACTTTTCAATCATTCGTCGATTGCTTATTTTTTGAACAATTCCGCTTTTTCTGCATAGCAGTCTTTAGCCAACCTATGGGAAAAAGTCAATAGTTAAAGAGCACCATAGGCGAAAAGATTTATAAAAGCATTTAGACATTTAAATATTTTTATAAATATCCATTTACAATTTTGAGGCCAGCAGTTTTAGAAACAGTCCCACATCTGTCACAATCCCGATCGTCTGTTTTGATCCGCGGTCGGCAAGTTTAGTCACCACCGACGGGTTTATATCAACGCAAATTGCCTTGATCCTGCCCGGGATCATATTGCCGGTAGCGATAGAATGCAGCATTGTAGAAAGCATGATAACCAGGTCGACACCTTTAAGAGCTCTGACATAAGCGGCCTGTGCCTGTACCATGTCATTTATCGTTTCAGGAAGAGGACCGTCATCACGAAGCGAACCGGCCAGGACAAAAGGCGTATTATGTGTAACGCAGGTATGCATTATCCCGGATTTGAGTTTACCCGCTTTTATCATATTCTTAATCGAGCCATGCTTATAGACCTGGTTTATTGCCTTTATATGATTCTTGTGCCCGCCTTCGACCTGTTTGCCGGTCTTTGTATCGACTCCCAGCGAGGTCCCGTAAAGAGCCTGCTCGATATCATGCACCGCCAGGGCGTTCCCCGATAATAAGACATCGATAACACCTTTCTGGATCAGCTTGCTTAAAGATTGCGCAGCGCCGGTGTGAATGACCACCGGCCCGGCTACGACCGCCACCTTTTTCCTGTTGTTTTTTAACAATGCGGCAACCTCGGCTACAGCTAATTCGACGCGTTTTTCGGAGGAGATTTCAGCCGACATGAATTCAAAATCTTTCCTGTCGCGCTGTTTGAATTCGGGCGTTATCTTTATGCCGCTTAGCCCGCAGACGATTCTATCGCCTTTGCGGATATCCCGAAGCTTGACACATTCCGGACGACCCTTCTTAATTACAATGACCGCATCCATACGCTGATTATGGACCTTTTTCCATTTGCCGTTAAGACGTATTTGTGTGTCGTGGTTAGTCGTCGAATAAAATCCGTCCGGGGCAACCGAATTTTTAACAGCCTTATATAAAGTTACGGAACTGTTATCCACAACCAGACAGCCGAGGTCGTGAAGCTGTTCGAGAATATATAAAAGTTGATTTTTGGAATATGCTTTGACATTGATTCTGACAACGGATTCATCGATGTTAGTCTTTCCCATCTCGAATGAGGTGATCTCGAATTTGCCCCCCGAACCGATGATTTTATCAAGGATATCCGACATTATGCCGGAATCGACCAGATGGCCTCTGGCTGTAACCTCACGGCTGTACATGCGTTTATTAGTGATCGCCTTCATACCGATTTTATCGGCGTGAAATACAATCGGTTTACTTATGGATGTGATATTATCTATGAAGCAAAAAATGATTAAACCATATTCCCCCAGTTGGTGCATGAGGACATACACCAACCACATATGCAACATCCTTTTTTGTGATGTCGGAAGTTGCTTCCGACGCTTTAGCAGAAGAATCCGCCTATGGTGGATGCCAGCACATGTTGAGATTTGTGAATAATGCGGGCTAAAGGCAACAATGATAAATTCTGGCTAACGCAAACTGTCCTTATAGCTTTTTCTGATTTTTTTAAGAAAGTCCAAAAACGGTTTTTCTAAATAATCAGGATAGGTCCAGGGTAATTTCTGGAATTTGCCATCGGCATACAACAACGTGACTTCAGCATATATACCCTGATTAAGATAAATGCGATGTGAGAAATTTTTTGTGGATGCCAGAACGAGCTTTGAGGTTTCCAGATAGCCGGGATCGAGATTTACCTTCCGCTTGCCGCTGTCTGAAAATATGCGTTCGATATCTATTGTCGTATGTTTAGCCAGCCAGAGGTTTTCAGCTTTAAATGGATTGAAAAAGCTCACCAGTAGCTTCTTTAAATCGGGTCCCATTTCAGGTGTGTAATAATCGGTGCGGTTAAATTCAATTATGTCGGATTTATCGTCAACCTGGCCGAAAGCGTTTTCCAGCTGGATGATAATCTTGTCAAGTGTGACAGAGGGTGAAAAAGTGATCGCACAGATCAATTTTACTGAAAGCGGATTCGTGTCAATCATTGTCAACTCGTTTTTTTGGTCCTTTGCAGGCTTTAATACATAAACCGCAAATAGTAACTCCCATGCCCTGTCGTTTAGCGTGTTCCTGCAGGCGGTTGTAGCAGGCCTGGCCATTGAAATTGGCAATGCCCTCAGCCGAAATAGCGTTAACCGGACAGGCGGCCACACATGCCCGGCAGCTGCCGCAATCGATATTAAGCGGTGAATCTGTTTTTAATGGCATATCGGTTATAATGCTGGCTAAACGTACAGCCGCGCCGTATTCAGGATGCACTAAAAGCCCGTTAAGACCCTGGAAACCAAGCCCCGCATTGACGGCGGCATGACGCTGTGAAAGATGCGCCCGCTGGTTAATCCAATCGGTGTAAACGCTGGCCGGTATCGGTAAAGCCTCGTGTCCTTGGGCTTGAATATGCTGTCCCAGGCTGAAGATGATTTGATCGAGTTTGAAATTGGCAGTTTTATAGTGATGTTTATATAAAATATTGGGACCGTCTGTTAGAGTATCGAAAACCCGACGATGAAGCCTGATTGCAATACTGACCGTATATGGCAAAGACTCAGCGGCTTCTTTGATTTCGTCATCAAGATATCTCTGCAATGTTAAGGTTTCGGTAACGCCGAAAAGATCGGCGCCGAGTTCGGTGGCTTTCTGTTTGAGGCTGTCATAATTATCCATGAATAAATAATAAGGGATTTGCGTGATAGTGTCAATTGGGATTCCCATGTTATCGATTGCTGTATGCCCCGATTGCTTACATTCCTTCCTAAATTTTTGTTGATAAATTTCTCCGCAACTTATTTATTAATTGCACTGATTATCATATTAGAAAATTACTGGAGGAAATATGGATCTTACTAAATTAAAAGCTCCTCACGGAACCAAACTTCACTGTAAAGGCTGGCAAACCGAAGCGGCCATGCGAATGCTTTTAAACAATCTCGATGCGGAGGTTGCCGAGAATCCGCAGGAGCTTGTAGTCTATGGCGGACGGGGCAAAGCCGTCCGTAATGTCGATTGCTTGAGAGGCATCATTGCCTCATTAAAAGAGCTTGAAGACGACGAGACTCTGCTTGTGCAGTCCGGCAAGCCGGTCGGGATATTTAAGACACACCCGTATTCGCCGCGTGTTTTGATTGCCAATTCGAACATGGTGCCCGCCTGGGCTACCCCTGAGAAGTTTCGCGAACTCGAGGAGATGGGACTTATTATGTTTGGCCAGATGACCGCCGGTTCGTGGATTTATATCGGGACGCAGGGGATTCTTCAGGGGACTTACGAGACTTTTGCCGCCGCCGGTGTAAAGCATTACGGTTCGAGCGATCTGGCGGGCAAGTTCATCCTGACAGGCGGTATGGGCGGCATGGGCGGCGCTCAGCCTTTGGCCGCTACGATGAATAATGCCGCCATCCTGTGCGTTGAGGTCGATCTACAACGTATCCAGAAGCGGCTCGATACCGGTTATTGCGATGAGATGGTACTTGATCTTGATAAGGCGCTTTTACGTATTGATGAGGCTGTGAAAGCTAAAAAACCGCTGTCTATCGGATTGGTAGCCAACTGTGCCGATATCTTCCCCGAGCTTTTGCAACGCGGCGTCATTCCCGATCTGGTGACCGACCAGACCTCTGCCCATGACGAGCTTAACGGCTATGTGCCTGCAGGCGTTACGCTTGACGAGGCATTGAGACTGCGTCGCAGCGACCCCGAAAGCTATATCAAAATGGCTTTCGAGTCGATGGTTAAACACACCGAGGCGATGGTGGGGTTTGCCAATGCCGGTTCGCATGTGTTCGATTACGGCAACAACCTGCGCGGGCAGGCGTTCAAAGCGGGTTATAAGGAGGCTTTCAGCTTCCCCGGCTTTGTGCCGGCGTATGTGCGGCCTTTATTCTGCGAGGGCAAAGGCCCGTTCCGCTGGGCGGCGCTGTCGGGCGATCCGAAAGATATTGCGGTTACCGATGATATGATACTGGAGTTGTTTCCCGATAACGAACCATTAAACCGCTGGATAAAAATGGCGCGTGAGAAAGTGCATTTCCAGGGACTGCCCTGCCGGATATGCTGGCTGGGCTACAAAGAACGCGACATAATGGGACTGGCAATCAACAAAGCTATCCGGGAGGGCAGAATCTCCGCGCCGATTGTAATCGGCCGCGACCATTTGGACTGCGGCTCGGTGGCCTCGCCATACCGTGAAACCGAGGCGATGAAGGACGGCTCCGACTGTATCGCCGACTGGCCGCTTTTAAACGTGATGCTCAACACCGCCAGCGGGGCCTCATGGGTGAGCTTCCATCATGGCGGCGGTGTCGGCATCGGCAATGCGCTTCACGCCGGACAGGTGATAGTCTGCGACGGCACACCGGAAATGGACATCCGTATCGAACGTGTCCTCACCAACGACCCGGGCATAGGCATCGCCCGCCATGTGGACGCCGGCTACGAACAGGCCGAAAAAGTCGCCGAGGAAAAAGGCGTGAAGATACCGATGCGGATGTATAAAGAGTTTATCGAGGGGGAGGGGGAGTTGGTGTAGGGAAAGCTGAATAGGGAGGAGCACGGGAAACTGTGTCTCGCAAAATGCAATTTATTGAGGTGTAATAATGACTGATATAAATCATTTGATTTATAAGGAAATTGAACATAAAAAAACTGCCGAAAAAGAGCATAGATTAATTATTGAATTAGTCGAATCAGCTCATAATTTATTTTTGATTGGAGCTGATGAAACATGGGCAATACATGAAAATAAATCTGATGAAGCATTCCATTCAGTTTATTTACTAATATGCTGTAAAATAAATTCAGATATAAGAACGATCATTCATGCGACTATTACTGGATGGTATGGAACAGCAATTGCACTATTACGAGAAATTGACGATGCATATTTGAAAATTATTTTTATAACAAATTTCCCAGATGAATCTCAACTATTAATAGACAATAAAATAAACAATAAGAGCATAAGGAAAAGAATAAACAGAGAAAACATCAAATATCCCTTAAAAACGAAAGATTGGGGATTATTAAGCCAAATAAAACATGCGGAACTAAAAGGTATTGCCGCATATGGCGAAGAACGCAATGGTGAGACAATTTTAAGATACTATTCAATCTACGATTCTTCTAGTGTTAAATTGTTATTACTAGCCACAGCGGATTATTTAATTTGGATTTTGGAGCATTTGATTCATTTCTTCAAATGTAAATACAATAACCAATTTGCTAAATCTGATTTTATTCAAAGTTATGATAAATTAATAAAAGACAGAAATGGTTTCACTATTGAGGTTAAATAATTATTAGCTGGATACTGTTATAAGATTAAATAGGAGATATTATGTCATCACTTGATTGGGTAAAAACAGCATACGAAACACTTAAAAAGGCTAACCAACTTGAAATAGCTGAAAAGCTAATGGGATTCAGGGAGGAACTATTAGGAATTAGAGAGAAAAATCTAAATCTCAAAGCGGAAAACGATAACCTAATAAATCAACTTGAATTTAAAGGCAAAGTTAAATTTGAAAAAGGAATTTGCTGGATTGAGAATGATGAAATGTCCACTAGTAATTCACCAACACCTATTTGCCCCCAATGCTATCAGACGAAAAATATAATTAATAGACTACCGGAAATAGAATATGTTGCAGGACCAGGTATTAAATGCAATCTATGTAAAGGTTTTTTTCATATAGTATAATTACTCACATTACTATGCCCGGTGCCCCATCTCCCGCAATAGCGGGAGTGGGTTACTTTCTATCCGAAACCTGCAAACAAAATCGGCAGGAGTCAGCGACTTCTGCCCTACACTTGATTCTCCAAATTTAACAGGCCGGACATTCCTGTCCGGCAGCGAGGTTGGAAAACCCCGCCTGTTAGCCGAGTAGGTCAGGAGCCGTGCGCTCCTGACAAATGGTAACCCGATAAATACGCTCGTCTGAAAACCTATGAAATTAATGGGCAGCCGAGTAGGTCAGGAGCCGTGGCTCCTGACGATTATACCATGAACTCAATGTGCGGTAGCCAACGGTGTAGATTTGTAGGGCAGAATAGTAGGTCAAAACCTTTATGGTTTTGACAGGCAGATAAAAAGGGCAGGCACAAGACCTGCCCCTAATTACCCGGTGAACGAATTAAATGATCATCGATTTGCTTATTCTACTCTACTCGTCAGATTAATCACTTATGGACCTCCTGATCTAATGATGACGCGGGGCTTGATTCCGATTCTCCTGATAGTACGGAAATATGTAGAAGTGTCTCTGACCACCGGATTTATTATATCAGCTCTTATTATGTTCGTTCTGGTAAGTTTTTCCAGAACGCCGACCTTCATCAAATCATACCTGGATACCCATCCGATACTGACCGATGGTTGACCGGTTTCCTGTTCACAATCCGATACAATTGGTGTGGATGGCGGTGGCGGCGGCGGTGGATAGAGTATTGCTCCAATATCATCCATTTTATCCCGGCTTACCTGAGCAAGAACAGAACTCATTGTAGCGTAAGAGCATGTGCCAAGCTTTTCTAAAGCCGAGTTTCCAACGCTTGTAAGAGTAGATGTATCGGCTTCTCTGTTTTTTAAATCCATGAATTCAGTATACAGGCTATCTCCAACCTGGCAGGAGTTTTCGGCATTTGGTAAAATAATATCCGAACCAAGAATTGCAGCTAACGCAGAAGAGCTGAATAAAAGATAAACACCTCCTGCAACAAGCAAAACAATCAAGGATGGAATACCATACCGCAATACTTTTACTTTCGGAAACGCTCCTTTCCAGAGAGCTCTAATAAGCCAGAACAGCATTAAAAATATGAAAATTAAAATCACTACTTTGGCTATTATGTTCAATGTTGAATCCATAATGGTTTTCACATTATAGCTGCCCTTATCGACCAGCATTCCGGCTTTTGCATAAACCAGGTTAACCGCATCTCTGATCGTATCGTTGAGTTTATCCAGTATTTGCATTATGGAATCTTTGATCTGAGCTATTCTTTCCGCCAGAGCCTGGTTGATACATTTGATTTGCTGGGAAACCATATCGTTTACTTCGTTTAGAAGAGCTCTCGCCTGATCCATTAGTTCTTCTATAAGGGACCTTAACTGCATAGCCGCTTCCCGAATCACTTCTTTAGCGGCGTCTTTCACCTGATCAATTACCAATTCCATTTGCGCTCTTAATTCTCTGATACTCTGTCTGATTTGCAGGCCGGCCTCGCCAACCACATTCATTCCCGCATCTTCGAGATCTTGAATCAATCCCTTCAGTTCATCGAAAGGTAAAACAACATCAACGCTGGGACTAACCGCATAAGATAAAGGCGCTCCAATGTTAGTGATGTATAAAACCACTATCAGTACAGATAAAATCTTTTTTATGCATTTTAGCATATCAACTCCTTTGATATTTATGCCTATAAAGGCGTAACAAGTGTCTTTTACGTCAATAATTTATTGACCATAAACAAAAGAAAACGTCGTGCCCTGGTTTGCACGTATAGTTCCCTGCCGTCGGGCACTCCAGTTTCCGACTCTAACCGTAATTTCCCAATTTCCAGGCTTCAGGTTTTTTCGCTCGTAGGATGGGGCGGGGGTTACACTGGCCCTTGTAACTTCATAGTTTCTATTGATGCTAAAAGAAGCATCTCCACTGCCGCTCCCTGCTCCGGTCAATGTCCCCGAATAAGAAACCGAAACAACCGTTGTTTCATTCTGAGTGCCCAGAACAGTTATATTTTGAATGCTGATAATAGCATTGCCGCTTTCGCGAACGGGTGTGATGTCGACTTTGCCTTTAAAACAATTACAGCCATCACAGCCTCCACAACCGCCACAGCCGCTGAAAACAATAGTAATTACAAGAACGACACTCAAAAACCACACTGCTGGAATACCATGGTAACGCTCTGGTAATCCTAGGAAATTGATGATTTTCTTGGACATTTTACCTCCTCTTTAAAAGTTTAACATTAGCCCATGAATTAAGTTTGCCTTTACTAATAACTATTCCTGATTTAATTCAATAATTACCTTCAAAACTTAATAAAACTATCATAAAAAACGAAATAAGATACTTCATAAGCTTTATACTCCCCAGTTCAGGCAATCATGTTAGCTAATTTAATAGAGCATACTTTGTATAAATTAAACTAATTTCAATTATTTTTGTCAAGCTTTTTTTTGCTTGACATTATTGATACTATATGGAGGTTGTTCTGGTTTGCGTGTTTTTCCAAAACAGCCGAGTAGGTCGGGAGCCCTGCGCTCCTGACGATTATACTGTGGATTTAAACAACGCAACCCGGCAGCAGCGTCCACGTATAAAAAACGAATATCATAATTAAACATTTTGGAGGAATCATAATGGGACTCGTAAAACTAAATGAACTGCCCGAGCTGAAAATTTCCGAAGGTATCCTGGCGCGTGCAGTAACTGCGCAGAATGTGACTGTACTTCATGTAAAACTAACTGCCGGTGCCCTGCTTCCGGAACACACTCATGAAAATGAACAGGTTGTCAATATCATCGATGGCGAGCTGGAGTTGACGGTTGATGGGCAATCGTACAGCCTGGTTCCGGGTAAAGTCATGGTTCTCGCTCCCAATCCAGCTCATTCCGGCCGTGCTGTAACCGATTGCCGTGTTGTTGATGTATTCCACCCGGTGCGGCAGGATTTCAGGGGAACGAGTTTTGGCGGTTACCCGGGGAAAAACACGAGTTAGCTAAGTAGGGCAGTCCGCCTTAGGCGGACGACTCCTGCCTATTATTACTTACCTTCTCAGTGGCTAACCTTCTCTGGATAAATAAAGGAATTCGTCCGCCTGCTTTCGCAGGAATGACAAGACTC
>CBFDEC010000071.1:0-10404 GCA_965603725.1 uncultured bacterium
TGGCCTCTTTTAGAGGCTCTTCAAAGCCACCTTCTTAGAAGGTGGATTTTTACTGAGCCATATATTTTCCGCTTATTTTTTTATCCCGAATTATTCATAAAATCTATTTTATCATCAAAAATTAGCTTTTATCCTTTGTCCCAAGACACGTCCGTGGATAATAATACTGTATTCTATTTGTAATCCAACATATTCGAGTTCAGCAATGCAGGTCAGGAGCTGCAGCTCCTGATCTGCTCGGCTTACACATGTCGGTGGCTGGTGTATGTCCTCATGCACCAGCAAGGATGTGGAAAGTAGGCGGTCGGCACGCAGTGTCCATTGGATTCATCCGGCCGCAACCATGTCGGGGGACAAGCCCCCAACCTACAACTAAAAGATGTTTTTATATGATAATTATAGCAAAAGTAGGGCATGTCTTCCCGAGACATGTCACATTTGAATTAAATCTATATAATTTTATAATCCGGCATAATAAAAAATGGACATCCAACAAGTTGATGATTAACTTAAAGCTGCAATATAGGCATGGATTATTAAAATAGATTTATAATTGAAACAAAATTACCGATAAAAAATATAATATCTTTAATCAGGGTAATTAAAACCTTGACTTTATGATAATAATGTTTAGTTTTCCTACAAGGAAAAGGAGTAATTAATTATGCGTACCAGAAAATTAATATTTGCATCGGTAATCCCTGTATTGTTGATGTCATCTCAGGCGTTTAGTCAAGCGACAGTTGAAAAAAAAGAGAAAATTCCGCCCAAGCAGACTAAAAAAATAGACTCAACCAAACCGAAACCTTCAGAGAAATATAGTGAACATAAAAAGAAAAAGGACGTGCCGGAAGTTCCCCTTACAAATGCCCGGATAACTTTTGAAAATACAGTTTTTGATTTTGGCATGGTGCCTCCCGGGAATAGGGTTTCATACAATTTTCAGGTCAGTAATACCGGCCCGGATACGTTGAATATCACCAAGATCAAAGCCGGGTGAGGCTGCACAACTACGAGAAGAAGTGGAATAGTTATTCCACCGGGAGAAAGTTCATATATAGATTTAACTTATTCGACATCCAAGTCAAGCAAGCGTAAAGGCAAGGCAACCAAAACCGTCAAAGTAGATAGCAATGATTCCTCTAACCCGCTGATGAAAATTTCTGTAAAAGCGGGCGTTTTAGATTCTACATCAATGTTTACATGGGATCCCCTGCTGGTTGATTTCGGAGAAATCCTTGAGGGCGAAAAGGGCAAAATTGCTGTTGAACTGACCAATCGGAATTCAATGAAGAAAGAGTTAACGGTTATCTCACCGCCATCCGAGGAATACATAAAAAAATATAAAATTAAGAAGAAAAAGCTGAATTCGGGAAAATCTACCAAGGTCGAGTTTGAGCTTGCAAGGGATATTCCGATAGGGAGATTTTACGCTTCCCTGACACTTGAAGCAAAAGGCGATCCCGCATCCAGAATAACAATTCCCATAAAAGGTCAAGTAGTAAAAGAGAAATCTCCGCCATCGGAAGAAACGCAAGCGAAAGCGGCGCCAAAGAAGACAAGCGCAAAATCCCAGTCCAAAAAGGATCTTAGCACAAAGTCAGCGCAAAAGAAGGTTACAGATAAATAATAAAATTAGTTAATAAATGATTTTTGAGGTGAGGACATAAAAGTCAGCGCCTCTTTTTTTTATCCCGGATTTTGCCTTTGAGATCAGAAAATCGGCAAAAAAGTCTTATCCCGTTATCTGTGGGCGGCACACGTCCCCGTGTGCACCATTATCACGGGCAGACCAGGAGGTATGCCGCGCACAAATCATCAAAAAAGTCTTAGGGGATATAGAAAACTCTCTTTAAAGCGGCAATATAAGACTTAAAAAGAAATGTAGCGAAAACTCACATTCTTATGAGGCGGGATTTTGTTTACTCATAAATATTTTAATAATATTATTCAACAAGAATTTCACAGAACACACTCGAGTTGTCTACTTCAACTATATCAGCGCTTAAGCCCAGTTGAGAAACTAACGAAAGAAAGTCATCCGGGCTTACGGTGGTCGCTTTAAAACCATCTTTACAGACAATTACTCCGTTGCCTGTTTTATCAAAGTCGATTTCTCCCAGTAATCCTTCTTGTATCTGCCTGTTAAACCAGTTAAGGCGATCCGGCCAGAACTTATCAGAATAGCTTGAAAGCATTACTGTCCCTCCGGGTCGGCAGACACGTACAAACTCACTGATAAAATCATGTGGATCGACACCAAGGGCGGATATGCCGTTTTGAATACATAATACGGAATCGAAGAAATCATTTCTAAACCCAAGAGCGACAGCATCCATCAAGCAAAGATGACAGTTTGATATGTCTCTTAATGTTTCTTTTGCCAGCTTGAGACTGGATATCGAATTATCGATACCGTACACGTCATGGGCTTTCGAGCAAAGGAATTCAAGAACACGTCCATAACCGCAGCCAGGTTCTAAAACGTTATCACCGGGCTGAATTTTTTTCATTACATATTCTATCTCTGCCCTGAGGTACCGCTGTACTCGGGGCGAAGCTATCTCATAACAGCGGCGCAATCGATGTGCCGATAGCTTTTCCGAATAGTAGCCTTTTTTACTTTCCATTTAATACCAATCTATGTAATGAAGTGTTTTTCATACGTCAGGATGTCACCCGCCCAGGCGGGCTTCCATCCTGAAGCATGAAACAGATATATTATGTCTTTCAAGTTTGTTTATAATAAAACGCATTACTATCTGCTATCGTTGAATTTCCTTATATCGAAAACAATCCACCACATGATCGTTAACCAGCCCGGCGGCCTGCATGAAAGCGTAGCATATCGTCGTGCCGGCGAATTTAAAACCCCGCTTTTTCAATTGGGTGCTCATAGCATCTGATTCAACAGATTTTGCAGGAATCTCTTTCATTGTCCGCCACTTATTTTGAACGGTTCTACCATTCACAAACTGCCAGATATAGCTGTCAAAACTGCCGAACTCCTTCTGAACCTCGATAAACGCTTTTGCATTGATGATTGTAGCCATGATTTTAAGCTTGTTGCGGATGATACCGGCATCGTTTAGAAGTCTGACAATTTTATTCTCATTATATTCAGCTATTTTCTTATAATTGAAATTATCAAACGCTTTTCTGAAATTGTCACGCTTTTTTAAGATAGTCAGCCAGCTTAAACCTGCCTGAAAAGCATCCAGGACTAAAAACTCAAACAGTTTGGTGTCATCATGAACCGGCGCTCCCCATTCTGTATCATGATATTCTTCCGACAGTTCATGCGACAGGCACCATTCGCACTTTTTTTTCATTCGATTTCCTTGGATAATAATTATAATTTCAGAACATTATAATTGTTATTCTGTTTAGGATCAATACTATTTCTGTGGGCGGCACACGTCCCCGTGTGCCCCATTATCACGGGCAGACCGGCCCGCCTCAGGCGGGTGCAGCGCACAAAAAAGGCTGACAAATTATTGTGTCGATTTCCCCCTCAAAGCCCTTCCGCTAAAATCTCCGTTATATCCAGCACCGAATGCGTGTCAATTTCATCTTTGGCTTTAAGGCCGTCTTCAAGCATCGTTAAGCAGAACGGGCAGGAGACGCCGATAGTTTTAGCGCCGGTTTCCAGGCACTGCTCGGTGCGTTCCACATTAATGCGTTTGCCCAGGTGTTCCTCGAGCCACATGCCGCCGCCGCCCCCGCCGCAACAGAACGAGTTTTCGCCGGAACGTTTCATCTCGACTCGTTCGGCGACTAAATCGATCAATTTTCGTGACGGCTCGTAGATATCATTGTGACGGCCGAGGTAGCAGGAATCATGGAAAGTAATCCGGCCATTGTCCCCGAACTTATCTTTGCGGATTTTATCCGTATCGATTTTAAGACTGCCGGACTTTATCAGCTCTGCCAGCAGTTGATGTGTATGCATCACCTCATAATTACCATTGAAATCAGGATATTCATTTTTAATTGTATTAAAACAATGCGGGCAGTTGGTGAATATCTTTTTCACGCCCGACTCGTTTAACAGCTCGACGTTCGCCTGAGCCATAGTCTGGAAAAGGTATTCCTCGCCCAGCCTTCGCGCCGAATCGCCGGTGCAGCTTTCGTCCGTACCCAGGATGGCATAATCAACGCCCGCTGCATTCATAAGCTTTACAGTGGCCCGGCTGACCTTGACATTGCGGCCGTCAAGCGCCCCGGCACAGCCAACCCAGAAAAGCCATTCGGCATCCGGTTTGTCCGATATCAGCTTAACATCTAGATCCTTATACCATTCAGCCCTCGCTGATTGCCCAAGTCCCCATGGGTCGCCCGATTTCTCCAGGTTTTTTAAAGCCAGCGCTCCCTGCGAGGAAATTGCGCCCTCATTTAATACTAAAGAACGGCGGTAATCGATAAGTTTGGTGAATTGCCGAATAAACAGCGGACAGGCTCGCTGGCAGGCATAGCAGGTTGTGCAGGACCAGATAACATCCTCAGTGATTACATCTTTGATAAGCTCCTCTTTGAAATCATCGCTGTTTCCGGCGAAGAGATACGGGGCTTTTTTCTCCACATGAGCTCTCAGGTTAATAATAATCTGTTTCGGCGACAGCGGCTTGTCGGTGTTCCAAGCGGGACAAACATCCTGACACCGCCCGCACTCAGTGCAGGATAAGCTGTCCAGAAAATCCTTCCATGTATGTTCCTCGACTTTGGTGACGCCAAAGGTCTCTAAATCTTCATCCTCGAGGTCGGGAGTCGACAGGACAACGCCAGCTTTATCATCGGTTAAGAAGACATTGAAAAACGAAGAGAAGACGTGCATATGTTTTCCAAGAGGCACATAGTTCAGTATAATCATGAAAAATACAAGATGCGCCCACCAGAAAATTTGCGACCATAAAACCGCCGTATCTTTTGGAATATTCCAGAATAAAGTCGCCAGATAGTTGCCGATGAAACTGCCGTTAACTGATGTTTGTTGAACGGCGATATTGAAACCATCAGACAAGAGATCGAAAACCATGAGTCCCATGATAAGAATGAGAATCAGGGCCGCTCCGGCGCTTTGCGAAAGACGTTCAGGACGTATTATATACCTTTTGAAAGCGGCGCTGATGACTCCGATTATTACTAAAAAACTGAACAGGTCTAAAAGGAACAAAAATGGAGTTTGTAAAAAGCCATACAGGATTGGAATATGAAAAGCCTGTGAAAACCCTTTACCAAAAAAATTAATTGTGCCGAACGCAACGATTAAAAATCCCCAGAAGATAAGAAAATGAGCAATTCCGGAAAACGGGTCATCGAGAAGCCTTTTCTGACAAAAAACAAATTTCAGCACACGTTTAATACCTTTGCCGATTTCAATTTTATTATTTACCTTGTTAAATTTCTGCAGCATTTTGATATATCGTCCGATGGTAAATCCGCAGATGATAATACCTGCAAAAAATACCAGGTAATAAAGAATCGCCTCGATACCTGTTGGTGTTATTTCACAAAACTCATGCATGCGCTCTACCTCTTAATTAATTGCAAATTTACATATCTCCATTTATAAACATCATAATAATGGCGATATTATCGGGTCAAGCAAAAAGGGAGTATTGGTTCTGATTAGTTGACAGGCAAAGCTCAATTTATTATAATTGCTTCTAAATGAATACTTAAAACAAAGGATAACGCAATGACTGATCCGAGAGTGAAAAAATTGGCCAATATATTATTACATTACAGCTGCAGCCTGAAAAGGAAACAGCTGGTAAAACTGATCGGCGGTGTCGAGGCGATTCCGCTGTTGAAAGAGCTGTTCGCAGAGGCTCTGGCTATCGGGGCTAACCCGTATATTAAAATTGTAGTGTCGGATTTGGAGGAGATATTTTATAAAAAGGCTAACAAAGACCAGTTAACTTATGTTTCACCTGTAATAAAATATGAAATCGAAAAGATCGATGCATTGGTTGGCGTGATGTCCCCCTGTAATACTAAGTTTTTATCAGGAACCGACCCCAAAAATCAGGCTTTATCCCGCAAGGCTCAGCACAAAATCATGCAGCGGTTCTCCGCCAGGGCGGCCAAAGGTGAACTATCCTGGGTGGGTACGCTTTTTCCGACCAATGCCTCGGCCCAGGATGCCGGCATGTCGCTTTCCGACTACGAGGATTTTGTATATGGCGCCTGCATGGTAGATAAAAAAGATCCAATCGCCGAGTGGAAAAAAATGTCTAAGTACAATCAGCGTCTAATAAAATATCTTAAAAATATAAAGCTGATCCGCCTTACAGCACCCGATACCGACCTTACATTTAAGGTAGCCGGACGAAAATGGATTAATTGCGATGGCAATAACAATTTCCCGGATGGCGAGGTGTTCACCGCACCGATTGAGAATTCAACTAATGGTCATATCCGGTTCACTTTCCCGGCCATATATGCCGGACACGAGGTGAACGATGTCAGAATCGAAATGAAAAAAGGCAAAGTAGTCAAAGCTGTTGCTAAGGATGGTCAGAGTTTTCTCGACGCTATGCTTAATATGGATAAAGGTTCACGGCATCTCGGCGAGGTGGCGATCGGCACCAATTTCGGCATTAAACAGTTTACCAAGAATATCCTTTTTGATGAAAAAATCGGCGGTACTTTCCATATGGCGATGGGGAATTCGTATCCCGAATCGGGCGGTAAAAACAAGTCGGCTTTGCACTGGGATATGATCTGCGACCTGCGCAAAAGCGGCTGCATGTATGCCGACGGCCAGTTGTTTTTCAAGAATGGAAAGTTTTTGAAGTAGCGGGAAAGGTTGCGAATCGGGAGTTTTGTAACCAGAAAAAAACAAATGACGACAAAATTTCTAATGACAAGTGCTGTGGCGGTTATCTTGTTGCTGCCTGTCTCCTATTCGCAGGAGTTATCGACGGTTGGAGGATTCCTCACCGATTATGAAGCCGCCTGGGAAAAGACCATAGACTATTCTCCAAGGTACGCTTTCGCAGGAAAAGACTATTTCGGTACATTTGTGAAAAACCAGGCAGATTCATTCTATCATCATTATAGCAATGAAGGGATGCTTCTTTGGTCATCCGAAGCATTAGGTTATGCCCCTGAGTGGGCTATTATCTCAGAATCGGGCAACCGGGTGCTGTTAGGTCGGGAAACTAGCCGCGATACCGATCACCGGTATTTTGTCTCAGAGGTTTATGACCAGGACGGTAATCACCTGTTTAGTTGCCCATTTCACCGGGTTTTCTACAGTTCACCTAACGGCCTCTATTTTTATTCAAAATGGAGCTATGACGGTCTCACCGCATTGACTGTTCTGGATGGCAACGGAAAGGTATTGCCAGCGGGGAAAATGAGTTGCTGGGACGTAAGGCCTATTGATGACTCATTGCTAGTCTATAACACTTCCCGCAAGGTTGTTATTCTAAATGTCCACACCGGTGCTGTGGAGAAAGAAGTTGAGATAGAAGCCGCCACCGGTCTTGAGAAACATTATTTTCATTTAGATCGTTCGGGAAGTCAAGAGTACATAGCGCTTTTAGGAGATTTTCAATTATACGTATTAAATAGAAATCTCGAGAATGTCTGGAATTATCAAGGAGAAGCCTATTTGACTCAAGTCAGCTTTCTACCCCAAAAGCCTATTGTCGCTTTTGTAGAAAAATTCTTTCCCAAAATGACCGCCGGTGAATATGTCGGAGAATATAGGGTAGTTGCAACGTTTGCCACATTGCAAAGTGATGCCCTTTATCAAGCTGAGATAAGGCTACCGTCACCTGAAAAGGTTGGCGGTGCTGAGGAGGCCCGCGAAGAAAATCAAATTGGCACTTCATTTTGTGACCGATTCTTCATTTACAGATTTTTTTCCAGGCAATTCTTGGATTCTGGTAAGAACCGTATTTATTCTGGAAGGTCCTTGGTAGTTCGGCTGCTGCCAGACCTCAGTGGGATAGAATCTCAAGCTGTCATGGAATCAAGATTATATCACGTTCGTGTTAACAACTTTCTTGAGATCGGCGACAACAATATAAGGATGTGGATGTTAAAAGGGGGTGAATGATGAAATTCATTCTATGCTATCTTGTACTGTTCATTGTTTTGTGTACACAATCGGGGAACGCTGTGGTTTGGCCCGTTAATGGTCAAGAAACCCGGGTAGTAATTTGAATGACAACCTCAATAAAAAAGCAGACCCGACTTTCATCATAGCAGGGCAGTCCGCCCCGGCGGACGACTCCTGCCTGTTATTTGGCATGTCTCGGGAAGACATGCCCTGCTGGATTCCGGGTCAAGCCCGGAATGACAAAGCTGAAATTCCTGCAACAACAACAGCGGTTTTCCGTATGCATAAATGATTAGTAACATTAAGGAAGAATTAAACCTTTGATGTGAGGGATTCCCATGAAAACAAGAACATTATTGGTTGCCTGTTTTATCCTGGGCATTGGCAGTATCGCCGCCGCAATTGACAGTGAAAATATGGCAAGCAACACTCTTAAAATCATCATCAACGGCGATACCATGATAGTGTCAGTTGATGGCATATCTGGCGAGGGTAAAAAAGTAATACTCAGCGACTGTTACAGTTTCGATGATAAGTTCAAATTTGATAACAATCAGGAACTCCCATTCCAGATCAATGATGAATTGATAATCGATGGAGATCATATTATCATCGATGGCGTCAAATATTCCAGTGATGATATAGAAAAACTTTCGTTTTCAGGCAGAACTGAGAGCGGGTTCAATTTCAGGGCAAAGCTGCCTTATAAGGATTATGAATTCAGCCGCAAAAAAGTAATCGAGGCGTCCAGGTATGACTCCGAAGACCGCTTCAGTTTCGATAGGCTGGTTATTGCCAGCGGTGAGGTGGTTCATGGCGATGCCGTTGCAGTGACCGGCGATGTTAAAGTCTATGGCGAGGTTATGGGTGATGTCATCTCGGTCTTCGGCGATGTGATAATGTATGAGGGCAGTTTTGCCGGCGGCGATGTTGTTGCGCCGTTAGGAAAGGTCATCCGGAAGGGTTCAGCTATAATAAAAGGCAAACACCTGCCAAAGAAAAAATTCCGCAAGCATGCCGATGACACCGATTTCGAAATGAATGTAAGATACAATCGGGTTGAGGGGTTTACTCTTCTTGGGGGAATTCATTATACAGATGAAAATCGGGAATTGCCTGATATCGATATCAATGCGGGCTATGCATTTTCACTGAAAAAATGGGATTTCGATATCGGTATCCGTCAGGAGTTCGGTGATAACTGGGCTTTTTATTACGGCGGCAGTCTCTATCAGGGCGCCGTCACTCCGGATGAATGGATATTTTCCCAATCTGAAAACACTATCGCCAGCCTGTTTTTCAAAGAGGACTTTCATGATTTTTACTTCCGTAAGGGCGTAAAAGGATTTATCGGTCAGAAGCTTGATAAAAATGCATTTGCCCAACTTGAATACACTATCCAGTCTAACGAGTCGCTGATTAAAAACACCAACAGGGCAATATTCGGCGGCAAGAAGAATTTCCGGGAAAATTATTCTACTGTGGGAGACGATCAAACTCTGCTTGAAAGCATCGACGGCAACCTTCATATGTTCGGCTTGCGGCTGGGCTGGGACAGCCGCGACAATAAAACATGGCCGGAATCAGGCCAGTTTGTCGAGGCGCTATGGGAATCAGCCGGTGATGGCGTATTTGCCGACCTGGGCGGCGACCATTCCTATGATATAGTGCAGGCGGCAATCTCTCATAATCAGAGTCTCACTAAAAAACAGCATTTCAGTGTCTGGCTCAGGGGCGGTTATTCCGATCAGCAGCTGCCGCTTAACAGATGGATGTTCCTGGGCGGAGTGGGCTCACTCAGAGGTTATGACTATAAAGAGTTTTCCGGCAACAGATATATCCTGGCTAACCTGGACTACTATTTCGATTTCTCCGATGATTTTGCATTAGCCGTGTTTGCCGATGCCGGCAAGACCGGTTTTGACGAGCAGGAATTCAACGATATGAAATTTAAAAGCGATCTCGGCGCCGGTATAGTTTTCGATGAAAACCTGCGTATCGATATCGCTCAACGTCTCGATGACACCGGCGAGGGACCGGTTATCATGGCCCGGTTCAACGTGCATTTCTGATAAAATTGGCAGGTCAAGACCCTTGCGGTCTTGACGCTTTGATTGTCGAAACCACAGACCGTCAAGGTCGGAGACCCGTCAGGGACCTTTAGAGGTTTCGACCTACATAGCTCTCCGTTTCAGGTATAGTCAAGGGTTTTTCTGGTAATGTATTTTTTAGGCGGCACCGCCCCGAAGCCGGGTGCCCCACTCCCGCTTTGGGCGGGAGTGGGATAATCCCATAAAACACACCATGTCTTACAATTCAAAACTGTCAAT
>CBFDEC010000072.1:0-10114 GCA_965603725.1 uncultured bacterium
TAATCAGACTATAGAAGCAGTGGCAGTGTCATGAGCACAGGGCTGCTGACTCAGGGCTGACGATGCCCTTATTGAAGCAAAAAGCGAATGTAATGAGAAAAGCTGTGCGTCTAAATTTCAGATTTATCAAAACAATCAGGTTTTTATCTCAATCGACTATTATAGTGATGATATATCTGCTTCTGATTCCAACAATAGCACAGGCGGATACCGCTTATCCATTAGCTCAGTTTCCTTTCAGTCTTGATTACAGACTTGCTTATCAAACTGCAGTCAGAACCGGCAACCTGAACCTGCTTCCGCCCGTCGGACCGTATTATCACAGCTCTTTGACAACGATTCTGAGTCAATATAAATCATCAGCGGCTATGAGAATAATCGGAGATGTTGCCGAAACCGACATTCGCCTGTTTTCTATTATTACAGAAAAAATCAAGACTGAGCGTAATTTGAAGACACAGGACCTCTTCTCCATTATAGGCGGAGCACGTTGTCAGCTTTCCAAGCGCTTCGGAGCGCTGACGGTTTTCAGTCTTGACCGTGCAAAAGCAATCGATCCTGATTACACCGGCAAAAAGTGGCGCGGCCTGGCAGGCGATATTGAAACATCGGCAGTCTATTATAAAAAAGATAACTTAGCATTGACTCTCGGACGGCAAAGGGTTTTCTGGGGACCTCAGCCGATTAATCTGATTCTCTCAGAAAGCGCTGAACCGCTTGATATGTTTTCAGCAAGATTCCGGAAAGGAAGGCTATGGTTCAGTTTTATTTTTGCCCGACTCGATAGAAGCCGTCCCGATTCTATAGACTATATTCGGTTTCCAAACCAAACTTTCAAAGATAACCGTTATTTAGCAGCGCATCGGCTTGATATCAATATTTTCAGGAATTTCAGGCTCGGGCTGTTCGAGACATCGTTGTTTGGCGGAGAAGGCAGACCGCCTGAGCTGTATTACCTGAACCCCTTGCAATTTTTTCACACCGCCCAGTTGAATGAAAATGAAGATGACAACACTATTCTTGGCTTGGACTTTACTTACCTGCCATCGCCCGGATTCAATATCTATGGCCAGTTACTCATAGACGATTTTCAGATTGACCGTAAAAGCCAGGGTGACCAGGAACCGGATGAGTTCGGTCTACTGGCCGGTCTTTTTAAAGCCGGCAGGCCGGGTTCATTCTCGCCGGATATAAAACTGGAATATACAGGAATCACAACCCGAACCTATCACCAGATAATGCCTCGAAATCGCTACCTGTATCGTAATAAACTTCTGGGGCATCCGCTTGGCCCGGACTCTGATTCGCTTTCGATGATGGTTCAGTTCTGGCTGGACTCCAGACAATATGTCGAACTGGAGTCAGCCTTTTGCCGTCATGGTGAAGGTTCTATCTATAACCTCTGGGATCAGCCATGGCTCGAAATCGAAGGCGACTATAATGAACCGTTTCCCACCGGTGTTGTTGAAAAATCAATTTCTATTGCAGTCCGGACTGCAGGCTACATGCCGTTTTCAGAGTACACCTCAAAACGTCTTTTTATAATGCTCGAATGCGGCTACAGATCATTCACCAACTATAATAATGTAAGCGGCGAAAATAAATCAACAACCTGGCTCAAATTTTCGCTAAGCTGGATTGGGGCGCGTGAGGTAGGATTTGAATAGGAATATTCTGTGATATTTTGCAAGTTTTTCCCGATGATATCTGATTCTCTATCGAAAGTAACTTCCGACAGCACAAAAACACTTTGTATTTTTCAATCTCGTTCCCAAACTCTGTTTGGGAACGTACTGATTTCTGAAACTCTGTTTCAATATTCCGCATGTTCATTCAATTATCTAAATTGATACCTTGCCGGTGTAATTTTACTCGAAACAGAGTTTGGTAACAAGAAGGCATAGGCGGATTCTTCTGCCAGAACTGTCGGAAGTAACTTCCGACAGCACAAAAACACTCTGTATTTTTAATGGATTCCTGATATTATTTCTATCATATTATTATCCAAAGGATTAAAAGCTAATTTTTAATGAGATAATGAATTTCATGAATAATTCGGGCTAAATTTCCCAAGAGTTGACTTTAAATTCAAATTCAAGGCGATACAGCAATTTTTAAAGTTCAGCAGAAAGTGACTATAAAAACTCCGGCAATCGCCATTATTATTGCTATTATTCGTTGAATGTTTATCGTTTCTTTTAAAAAGATTGCCGCGAAAACGAAAATAAAAATATTGCTGGTCTGGTTAAGCGCCGCGGCAGTGGAGGCCTGTGTTAATTTCATTCCAGCCAGCCAGCAAATCATTGATAAATATGCACCGAAGAAAGAGCCGGAAAGGGTGTAATGCCAACTCCGCATCGAATAAAGTGAAGAAATAATCTGCTGTCTTGATCTGTGGAAAAGCAGTATTACCAACAGAATAATCGTACCGCTTAAAAGACGAATCTGTGTCACCCATAATAACGGAGATCGTTCAAGCAGTGGCTTTATCATAACTATGCCGACAGCCATCGTGGCCATTGCCAGAACACCCCAGAATATCCCCCAGGCAAGATTATGGCGGCTGATTTTTCCCCGACCCTTGGTATGAGTGGCTGTTAAAACCGCCGAAATTATCATTACCACGCCAATAATCTGCAGAAAGGACATGTTTTCTTGAAGAAAAATTAAAGCCAAACCGATTATGAAAGGGCTGTACAGACAATCGACAATCGCCGACATGCCGGCGCCCAACAGGTTTAAGCTTTTAAAGAACATCGTGTCGGAAATGCCGATGCCGAGAGCGCCGCTTATAAACAATATCAGGTAATCATTAAAAGACGCCGGGTGAAATAATGATTCGCTAAAAAGATAAATAGTTGGAATAAATAAAACAACAGCCAGCAGATTTTTAAAGAGGTTTAAGGCAATGGGATGAACTGTCTCACCGCTTTTTTTAAACAGTATTACAGCAAACGCCCAGATAACCGCTGCGGCAAGAGCAAAGGATTCACCGAGGTAGATAATCTATACCTTCCGGAAAAGATGCGATAATATCTTTGTAGAGAAAGTCAGGCAAGGGAAATGTTTTGCCTGGATTGACTATTTTTTTGAAGTTGAACATAGACCCATTTTAAATAGTAATATAGATAACTGATAGATTCAAGAAGTTATTTGATCTTTTGGTTTTATCTGCTGGCAGAGATATTAAGCAAATGTCACCTATTACTTAAAAGTGATATATGATTGTTATTTCAATCACTCTTCCCCAAAATAATCATTGCCCATTTTTCGATTATATGCTACAATCACAACGCTATATAAACTGCAAGGAGGGAAGATGAGTTTTATAATCGATCTTAACGCACGAGAGATATTAGATTCACGGGGAAACCCCACAGTCGAGGTTGATTGTTTGCTGGATTCCGGTCACTTTGGGCGGGCGGCGGTACCATCGGGCGCCTCTACCGGCCAGTTTGAGGCGGTCGAACTTCGTGACGGCGATAAAGAACGCTACCTCGGTAAAGGAGTGACCAAGGCAGTCAAGCATGTCAATGAGGATATCGCTCCGCTTTTGATCGAGGCGGCGATCGAAGCTTCCGATCAGGCGGCAATCGACAATTTTTTAATCAATCTTGACGGCACAGACAACAAGCGCAAGTTCGGTGCCAACGCTATTCTTGGAGTGTCTCTGGCAGTCTGCAAGGCGGCTGCGGCCTCATGCGGATTGCCGTTGTACAGATATATCGGCGGCGCTAATGCAGTCACTATCCCGGTACCGATGATGAATATTATAAACGGTGGCAGTCATGCCGACAACAATGTCGACCTCCAGGAATTTATGGTGATGCCTGCCGGTCGCCCTACATTCAAAGAAGCTCTGCGTTGCGGTGTTGAGGTGTTCCACAATCTGAAAAAAGTGCTTGCCGAAAAAGGATTAAACACGGCGGTAGGCGATGAGGGCGGTTTTGCTCCCGATCTAAAGTCAAACGAGGAGGCAATCCGGGTTATCCTGACCGCCATCGAAAGAGCAGGCTACAAACCCGGCGAGGATGCTTATATAGCCTTAGACCCTGCTTCATCCGAGTTTTACAAAGATGGCAAGTATAACCTGAAATCCGAAAACAAGATGTTATCCTCTGAGGAGATGGTCGATTATTATGCCGAACTGGTTGAAAAATACCCTATCGTTTCCATTGAGGATGGTCTGGCCGAGGAGGACTGGGACGGCTGGAAGATCATGACCGATAAACTCGGTTCGAAAGTTCAGCTTGTGGGCGATGATCTATTTGTGACCAATGTAGACAGGCTGGCGCGCGGTATCGAAATGGGGGTGGCCAATTCAATACTGATCAAGCTTAACCAGATTGGCAGCCTGACTGAAACGCTTCAGGCGATTTCGCTGGGCGCCCGGGCGCATTACACCTCGGTTGTATCGCATCGTTCCGGCGAAACCGAAGACTCCACCATCGCTGACGTTGCAGTAGCTGTTAACTGCGGTCAGATCAAAACCGGCTCGGCCAGTCGCACCGATAGAATCTGCAAGTATAACCAGCTATTGCGAATCGAAGAGGAACTCGGAGAACAGGCAGAGTTTTTGGGGACTGCCGCATTTTATAGTATTTAATGGCCGGAGAAAAGGATGATTGCCGTTCCCAAAGTTTCGACTGATTTTTTAGACAGAATCAATCGAAAGAAATTCTCGAAAAAGATTAAGAGAGTAATCTTGCTGCCATTGGCAGTCCTTATTATAGTTATGTTTTGCAGCGGCGATTACGGGCTGATAAAAATTTATCGTCTCCGGACTAAAATTAAAACTGCAGAAAAAGAGATAGACCGCTTGAAGGTTCAGGCGGTTGATTATAACTGGGAGATAAACAAACTTAAATCAGATTCCATGTATATCAGACTTTACGCTTCCGAGATTTACGGTTACGGGAAAGCCGATCAGACAATTATTCAGTTTTTGCCTCCGCCCGTTGACAGCCTTCGCTAATGTTGAAATTTAAAGTAAATGGCTATGTTCTCCGCGGGATATCCATGGGCGAGACCTCCCGGATAATAACTTTATTTACCCTGGAAAAAGGCAAGCTTAAATGCGTGGCTAAAGGCGTGCGAAAATATGCCGCAAAAAGAGGCGGTACGCTGGAGATATTCAGTCGTGTAGAATGTGAAATATACAAAAAAGAAAATGCCGAACTGGGTATGCTCAGTTCTGTCGATTTAGTCGATGATCATTCGGCGATAGCAGTTGAGCCGTTAAAATTCGGGTTAAGCTCGGCATTCTGTGAGATAATCGACAAGAGCGCCACCGATAACGAGCCGGTTCCGGAGCTGTTTGAGCTTGCAGGTGAATTCTTCAGATACATCCTTGATATTGATTCTAAGACGGTTCATTTTCTGTTCTGGGCGGCATTTATCAAGACCCTGACGTTGCTCGGCTACCAGCCCGGACTTTTCGAATGTGTTGTATGCGGAAAAAAAAATAAAAACAGGGCCGCTTTCTATGATCCGGACAGGGGCGGCATTATCTGCTCAAAAGATATCCCGCCCGATTCAAAATACAGTAAGCTGTCGGCAAAAAGTCTTTTGATATTACAGAGTTTTTTAACCAGACCCCTTGCGGACGCGGTGAAATTAGAGTATTCGGAAAAAGTTTTATACGAGATAGAGAAATTTATCCTGACATTTGCCGATTATCATACAGGGTTGCACCGGAACTTAAAATCATTTAAATTCCTGTCTCAATTGAAAGGAAAACAGCAGCGGAGGAATTGTGGCGAAAAAGAAAAAGAATAGCGATCCCCTGATGGATAAGCTCGTGTCTTTATGTAAAAGACGCGGTTTCATATTTCAGTCATCGGAAATATACGGCGGTATTGGTTCATGCTGGGATTACGGACCACTGGGTGTGGAGCTTAAAAATAATATCAAGCGTTCCTGGTGGGAGGTAATGACCCATCGCCGTAACGATATCGAGGGCATCGACGCCGCTATCCTGATGTCGCCCGAGGTGTGGATAGCATCCGGGCATGTGGATGGCTTCACCGATCCGCTGGTCGACTGCAAAAAATGTAAGCATCGTTTTGGGGCCGACCTGTTAGAAACAGATAAATGTCCGGATTGCGGCGGCGAACTAACCGAGCCGCGCCAGTTCAACCTTATGTTCAAGACATTCATGGGACCGGTCGAGGATGAATCGTCAGTTGTCTATATGAGACCGGAAACCGCCCAGGGCATATATGTTAATTTCCTCAACGTCATGGGGCCGGCCCGTCAGAAAATACCTTTTGGAATCGCCCAGATCGGCAAAGCATTCCGCAATGAAATCACGCCGGGCAATTTCATTTTCAGAACCCGCGAGTTCGAACAGATGGAGATGCAGTATTTCGTGCATCCCGCCGAGGATAAAAAATGGTTCGACTACTGGAAAGAGCAGCGCTGGCAATGGTATCTCGAACTGGGCGTCCATAAGGAAAAACTGAGATGGCATGAGCATGCCAATGACGAACTGGCTCATTATGCTAAGGAGGCTATTGATATCGAATACGAATTCTCTTTCGGCTGGAAGGAAATCGAGGGGGTTCATAACCGCACCGATTTCGATTTAAGCCGTCACAAGGAGGCCTCCGGCAAAGACCTGACTTATTTCGATGATCAAACCAAGGAGCGCTACATACCATATATTATTGAAACATCAGCCGGCGCCGACCGGACGACGCTTGTCGTATTGGCCGATGCCTACCGCGAGGAGGAGGTTAAAGGCGAAAAGCGGGTAGTGCTGTCGTTATCGCCGAAAATTGCCCCGATTAAAGCGGCGGTGTTCCCGCTTGTTCAAAAAGAGGGGATGCCCAAAGTTGCCTATAAGATTTACCAGGATTTGAAAAAATATTACAAGGTGTTCTATGATGCCAAGGGTGCGGTCGGCAGGCGGTACCGCCGTATGGATGAGGCCGGCACGCCGTACTGTATCACGGTGGACGGCCAGACTCTCGAGGACGATACGGTCACAGTGCGCGAACGCGACAGCATGGGTCAGACAAGACATAAAACAAGCGAACTGGTGGAGATTGTAGGGGAGAGGATAGGTTAAGTGTAATCAATTGAAAGAGTTAGGGGGCTATAGCATGTAGACACTATGAAATCTTTCAAAAAAATCAAAAAAATGCAACTTTTTTATTGACTTTAGTATTAAATATAGTATCATAATTAAAGACAATGGCAAAAGCGACCGATATTGTTAAAAGATGGCAAAAGCAGAATGCGATTCAACCACTGGAAAAAAAGAGTGATGTTGAAAAAGTTTTAAAATATTATGGGTTTGAAATACGCCAAGGCAGTGGTAGTCACGAGATTATAGTTAGCCATGAAAAATTACAAGATTTGGATTTTGGATCAATGGGTGTTGGAAAGGAACTATCAATTCCATTGAAAAGTGGTAAAATGGTGAAAAATATTATATAAAAAGTCTATTGAAATATATAAGACTATTGGAGGAATTTTATGGATATTCTTCTTGAACTTAAAAAATACATGGAATTTAATTATCCGATAGAAATCAGGTTTATCCCTGAAAATGAAGGGGGCGGAGTAGCTGCCTCTATCCCGTTTTTAGGGAAAGATGCTTTTGTCGGAGATGGTGAAACTATTGAAGAAGCAATAAAAAACCTCAACAGACTTAAAAGGGAATTATTTGAATATTATCTTGAAAATAATATTTCAATACCGTCACCCTTAAAGGAAGAAGAATACAGCGGTAAATTTGTTGTTCGTGTGCCTAAATATCTTCATCAGGAATTAGTTGAGAGAGCAAATGATAATGGGATTAGCTTGAATACACTATGTGTTTCTCTTTTAAGTCAAAAGGTTTTTGAAACCGGAATTAAAAAACTGTTGAAAGATGTTCAATATACAATTAGAACTGAACTTAACAGGTATATGTATGATGAAAGTTTACAGATATTGAAAAGTAAAGGTCCAGTAAGATATTTTAGGGAAAATTATGGCAAAGCAAGTTAAAAAAAATGAATATCCGATTACGCCTAAAGAATATCAGAGTATTCTTCAAGGTTTAGAATTTGTTAATGCATCTTTAGTAAGCCTTAAGTATGAATCTAAACCGGGGAATTTGGAAAAACCGGTAAAGATCGGATTAAGTACAAAAACTGAAATTAAAAACAAAGCAAATGATAAAGTAGTATTATCAATTAATTTTAAGCTTACAGGTAAATCAGAGAATAGAACCGTCATGGCGATAAGCGGCGAATATTTTCTTGATTACATATCCAAAAAGGAATTTACTGCCGAATTTCTTGAAGTTTATAATGATATTTCTTTAAAAGTGTTGATTTGGCCATATCTTAGAGAATTATTTGCTAATATTACTCAACGTTCTAACATTGCGCCATTTGTTTTGCCGCTATTGAAGTTTATGCCAAAAAGTTAATAGAGTAGATTTCTCTAAAACCTACTATAATTCAGTTACAATCGCTGCATGATAAAGGCGTGTTCAATATCCATACGGATCCGTATGGCTCCCCTACGTGAACAACCAACGGTGAATAAAATTAGTGGATGGTGTACGTCCTCATGCACCATGGATAATCAATAGGACAGGCCGTCAAGCCATACGGCCCGTCTGGGGTCTTGTGGATTTTCAACCTGTCCGGACAGACTAAAAGTCTGTCCTACTCTAACAGCATCATCTTCTTTGTTTCGCTATAGTCGCTGGCCCGGAGTTTGTAGAAATAGATGCCGGTGGAAAACTCATCCGCTTGCCATATAGCACGATGAAGCCCAGCCTGCTGATTCCTGCTGACCAGCGTTTGCACCTTGCGGCCGAGGATGTCGTAAATGTCGATCGTGACATCGGATTGATGGGGGAGAGTGTAGCTTATCGCTGTCGAGGTATTAAATGGATTAGGGTAGTTTTGAAAAAGCCTGGCGGATTTGGGAAGGAGATCTTTCAGGCCATCGATACCAACAAGCTGGTCGAACGGTAATGCGCCCATATCGGCGATTGTGCTGTCCGGGTCGTAGGGCGACCATGGCGCGCCGGCATCTATGCAGGGCGATTTGGTCTCGTCATCGATAGGGTAGTTAGCCCATGACAAATGAAAGTCGCCGGCATCGGGATCGACAAACAGCGGGTCGGCGTCGATGTTGCCCTCACCCGGCCAGCCGCCTTCGATATTGTTGTAGAGAAAGTTTATCGTGTCTCCAATGAGTCCAATACTATTTGCATTATTACCCCATAAAATATTATTCAATAATGTATCACTGCCATCCTGACTTATGTTAATAGCCCAGCCTCCCGGGAAACTCTCGTTGCCATGTATCGTGTTGTTACAAATGATAAGGTCAGACAATAAGTCCTTCAATCCTGAAATAATATATGCGTGATTATTTATTATCAAATTATGTTTTAAAGTAGCCTGTGATCGGTTGAAAAATATTCCGCCGCCGTATTCAGACGCGATATTGCCAGATATAATGTTGCTGTCTATCAAACCAGTAGAATAACCAACATAAATCCCACCGGCAGAAGTCCCGCAATAATTATGATCGATAACATTATTTCGTAATAGTACATCACAACTGCTGAAACCTAATCCGCCTGCTTCTTCTCCGCCTAATATATAATATGTTATATTGTTTTTTATCACATTGTTAACTATATTAATCGCCGAATACCAACACCATACAGCAGCCCCTCCAAAGCCGGATATATTATTTCGAATGACATTGTCTTTTATTAAAATCTCTGAATTACCACCCAAACACATTCCGCCGCCATAACCAGCAACTGTTCGGCAATTTTCTATCAAACAATTGCTAACAATAATATTCGTGTTGTGAGCATATATACCGGCTCCATCAGGGTAAGGTTCCTGCGGGTCTATAAATGGTATATTTCCCCATTCAATAACGCAGTATGATAATAAGCATGAATCATCGGCGCTAAATAATCGCAAACCATACCAGCCATCGGTCGTATCCGAGGCAGTGAAAGTTATCGAATCGTTTTCAGTTCCGACAGCCTGAAACACTGCGTTTGTATCAACTATGAAAGTGTAATATCCCTGAAAATCTATATAACAGCCGGGCTGGATTACCAGTGTCGATTCCTGAGGAA
>CBFDEC010000073.1:0-9149 GCA_965603725.1 uncultured bacterium
AAGAAAGGTTACGCTACTTTTTTATAAATTTCCACACCTTTTGTAATTAACTCAAACTGATCTGGCCAGCATAACCGCAAAAGCCAGCAGGAAAAACAACCAGGGCTTTTCCAGATTACCGCCTTTCAAAGCCCTGAAAACCAAAAAACTGACGATCAATCCTAAAGCCATCAGCCCGAGTAAAAGCAGATGGTAAATATATTCCATCCAGTATGGCGTCAGTTTGTAAAATCCGCCGGCTAAGGCCACTTTTCCCGGCAGCAAGACAGCCAATCCGGTTAATATTAAAGTGTTAGTTTTCATAATTTCATTCACTCCTTAAAACCCTCGAAAACTCATCCTCAAGTCCCCATTTTATAGACAGTTGTTTTTTGCCGTTGATAAAATTCTGGGTCTCAATCCGAAGCTGTGACACAGTCCGTTTATACATTTTATTGCCCAGGTACTTTTGAACTACATTCAGATAATCCGATAAAAGGTCGTTAAAATTAGCAATCAGCCTGTGAATTTTTGCTTCATCAGGAAGTGATTTCACAAGTTTCAACAATAACTCAAATCCGAGTTCTCCCTTTTTGCCGTCAATATAATCGGTTAAAAGCGGATAATCAGATTTGCGCCGCTGAAATGCCTCAGCATAAATTTTCTCACCTTTAGCCCCCATTTTATTTTGCAGACTCTGGAAAATTATCTCGAAATTATGTTTATAAATATTTGTTAGTAATTTAATAAGTTCTTCAGATTCATCTACTTTCGGCTTTTTTTCTTTAACTTTCCGTATGCCGGCTTTTGCCAGACCGATCTGTATGATGTTAGCTAATGCCTTGGAGGTAAGAAACTTATCAAGAGAGGAATCCCTCAACAAATCACTCATTTTTTTACCGGAGCCAATTAATGCCATAACTAGTATTTCATTGCGGCTTAAATGAATTTGTTCTGTTTCTAAAACCGGGTTTTTATCGAGTTCCAGATATGTTTCATCAGGAGGCAGAACCTTCTTTAACTCTTCCCACTCATCGATCCTGCGAGTACCTTCCATAATAATATTCATGGGATTGAGTTCGGTCTGAATGCTTTCAGGAGGCGGAGTTCTACCCTCAGCAAAATTAAACTCGCCGTCTTTCCAGCCAAATAGACTATAAATGATTTCTTCGATTTGAATTCGCAGACAATTTAAAATTTCATCCCGCGTAAATAATCCCATTTCAACCAGGGTGGCGCCAATCTTTTTACCCTCCTTTTTTTCTCGCAGCACCTTATCCAGCTCAGGCTTGGAAATCCGCCCCATCTTTAGGAGAACATTGCCAAATAAATCACGTTCCTCCGAGGAATTGGCATATACTATAAAACCGCTTCTAAAGTAGATTTCCTTTCTGCCATCTCCCTTGGTTATAGATAAAACGCCGGTCTTTTTTGTGGAAAAAATCAATTGAAAAATGTCAGGTAATGATACAGTTTTTAAATTCCCAATAAAACTCATCGAGTTTTCCGCCTTCGTGTTAGTCTTCGATCATGTAATCTATTTTTACCTGATCATCGCAGAACCTGATTCTGAAAGTTCCAATAATACTTGTCGCCAGGATTTCATCGTTCATATAAGTCAAGTTTTGCCTGTCCCTAATTGCCGAATACCTGCCTTTCCCTGGACTAAAAACCAGCAAACCCGGAGTATACTTCTTCAGGTTCTCAAATACTACCCCGTATGGTTGAACAGACCAGGGCAATTCCAATAAAAATACTGATTGCCAGAGCCTGTCGGCCAAATGGGGCGACACCACACCGGCAAGAAGACAGACCCCGCCCTCTGTTTCCAGTTTAAAATAATACCCGTCTTTCAACGGTTCGATATTATTATCGGATTTATAACAAACAAATTTAACTCTTTTATTTAAAATAGATTCCACCAAATTACGTTGGCCTGTACCCTCACTTGTAAACCCGTCAATATCCACCAGATCGTCAGGATTTACAATGCCGCCAATTTCCAACTCGGACATCACTGTACAAAAGGCTTGTCTTTCCTCAGTAAAAACCGTATCTATCCGGCTAATGCCCCCTTTATATAAATACGGCAAAAGATTTAACTCAATCTGACGACAAAGGCTGTCCTCATGGCAATCATACCAGAGATAATTTTCCCCTTCATTGGAATTGTATAAAACAGCCCTATCGGGTCCACAGTCTATAAAAGTCAAGGTTTCGGTCTTAGGACCTTTTAAATAGGATATCCAGATTAAGCCGCTTAATGCAGCAAGAATGATAAATGTTCCATTTAGACTAAATCTTTTTGCAAAAAACAGTTCAGACGACACATACAGAATGCAGTAAAACAGGATAAGTTTCAATAATCCGGGCGACCCTACAGTTAACACTGCCATCGGCAAACCGGCAAAAAAATCGAGTAATGGAAATATTATCGAAATTAATTCCTTTAATGGCCAGGCAAAGATTACTGCAATTGTGTTACCCAGAATTATAAATGGCAGGAAAACAAGACCGGCTACAGTTAAAATTCCAGCTAAAGCTATCATCGGTATATTAGCCAGAATTCCCACCAGCGGAAGACGGTTGAAATAATGAGCGGATAAGGGCAGTACAGCTATCTGAGCCGAGATAGTTGTTATAAAAACAATCAATATCCAATTAAGTCTTCCGGAGAATATCGATTTACTTCGTCTGCCTGTAACATTGAATTTGGGCAAAAAATAAAGAATGCCGGCACAGGCGGCTACCGACAACTGAAAACCAACATTAAAAAGCCATAGCGGTTTCAATATCAGCAATAATAATCCAGCAAAACCAAGCAGGCCGATTGTATCGGCGTTTCGCTGACGGTAAAAACCCAGAAGCACGACTGATGCCATCACCGAAGCTCTCACAACCGAAGGTTCATTACGGGTTAAAAAGCTAAAAAATAGTATCGCACACAAAATCAAGATTATTTTCAGCCGCCTGTTAACCGGTTTTAAAACAAATAAAAGGAAGAAGACTACTATCCCTACATTTGAACCCGAAACAGCCATGAGATGAAAAGTCCCGGTATCTCTGAACAGTCTGGCAATATCTTCAGGGATATTTCGTTTCTCACCCAGGATAAATCCTGCCAACAACGAGGCATGCTCAGCGGGCAGATACTTATAATAACCATCCAGCATAACTTTTCGAACGGGCGCAACCATTTTGTTTATAAAAATTTCATCGAGCGACCAGAACTTGAACAGACTCCACCATGGCGAGGGAGGTTCAGTATATATATCTATATCTTCCTCACCTCTTAGAACTATCATTCCGAAGATTTCCCTGAAATTGAGATAACGGGCAAAATCAAAACCACCGGGGATACGAGGACCGCCCGGAGTAAATAAATAACCGGTAAATTTTATTCTATCCCTGAATGAAAATGCCGTTGACGGTTCTTTGATTTTGACCAGGATTCTACCAGAGGACTGCAAATCTCTTTTGCGCCAGGTTAATGAATCGACTTCGACTACAAGATAAGTCCGGTCAGTTCTTATATCGGGTTCTTCGACTATCTCACCTTTTACTGTAATGGCGCTTGCTTTTTCGGCAATCTTCTTAATATGAGTGGGCGGGAATCCGGAGACTGCAATTTTGTACTGCACTACGCCGCACATGAAAAGCGTTATAGATATTAATATAGTTGCAATTAGGCTGTTTTTTCTGAAATGAAATATCCAGGCTGTTATTGCCAGTGCTATTATAATAAACAAAGCGACAACAGGAATTATCGGCATATAATTCCCGCAGGCAATTCCTGCCGAATATAGAACCAGCGTCTTTAAAGCCGGTCTTCTTTTGAAAAGTCCCTGCGGTTGATTGGTTGTTGGGGAGTTTGATGACATTTAGACTAAGCAAACATGAAAATGTTACTGCTGATTATTAACCCGCATTATTCACAAATCTTAACATGTGCTTCTTCTGCCAGAGTTGTCGGAAGTAACTTCCGACAGCACAAAAAAATTATACTGCTGATTATAAAACCCGAATTCACCGATATTCCTCCGAACATGTGGTTTTCCATCGTCTGTGCGCCCAAAAATAGAAATCGGGATAACGGGTCACGTATTTCGCTATGACATCGGTGTAGGCCTGGGTCAGCTTTCTAATATCTTCTTCCTTATCATCACTTTTTGTTATTGTTATTGGACCCTCAAAATATACTGTATGATTGACGAGGTTTTCCCTGACCGGCATAAAGACATAAATCGGACAGCCGGTTTTTAATGCAAAAGCGGCCGGACCTTTGGGCGTTGATGCCGGCCGGCCGAGAAAATCAACAATTACGCCATCCTTGCCGGCATCCTGATCAGAAAGCATGACGACGCCCCGGCCCTTTTTCAAAGCTGAAAATACGCCTTTTGCGGCAATGCCTATTTCAATCAATCCAGCGCCGAAGATAGACCGGTTGCGGTTCATCAGGTTATTAACCAGATGATTTCGCTGCCTGCCGACTAAGAAATCTATCCGCCAGCCGCGTGAGGCCATGAACGCTCCCATTAGCTCGAAGTTTCCAAAATGTCCGGATACGATTGTCATACCCTGTCCAGTTTTAAAATGCTCTGTCATCAACTCATCACCAATTGCTTTAATAAACTTGGACAAATCCATTTTCGAAAGTTTCGGAAATAGACCGAACTCGATCATGCTTCTGGCAAAACTGATATATGACCTCAAAGCAATAGTCCGATACTCTTTATCAGTATACCTGTCACCAAACGAATTTTTTAAATTTCCCAGTGATACCTTTCTCCTTACTTTTAATATTGAAAAAGCAAAAAAACCAAGAATATCGCCGAAACGTAACGCTAATTTCAGCGGCAGCAGGTTTAAGAAAACCATCAATGCCCTGACTATCAAATATTCAATTTTATGCTGAAGGGTCTTGGTCATATCCCTGTAATCGTTCCTCCAATTCCCATCTCTTTCTTTTCTTTCTAACCTGGATTTTTTTCATGACATACAACAGGATAATCAGAACAGCCAGCATCGGAAAGAAAAAGTCCGATTCAAAAAGAAAAAGTACAAATCGATATCTTTTAACAGTCTGTTTCTGCCAGAGGTTAACCCACTCTATGTATTTATAACCGCTTGCGCTGAAGAATGCATTATATATGTCTCCGCTCTTTCGATAGTCATTTAAAAAATCTGGAATAAACTGAATACTCAGCTCCTGCACCAGAAAAGATACTGCCAAGTATGATTGGGAATAGGCCAGGCCGGCCTTCGCGCCGCTGAATTTGTTGACATCCTCAAGCGCTGTAAGCGGAATCAAGCCGCTTCCCCAGACCGCCCTGGTAATCCGGATGTCATTTGACAGACGCCACTCACCCGACACAAGCTGACAGAAGCCCTCCTCGAACCATCGCGGAAGCCATTTCCCGCCGGATGCTTTATCGAGCATCAAATGCCCCAGCTCGTGCCCTAATAACTCTTCCAGGCTTTTGCCGACCCTAAAATGAGACGGCGATTTTATTACTATCAGCTTTCTTTTCTTTACTGCCGCCGCGGCTCCCCAATCGGGAAACGTTGTCCCTAAAGCGCGGTTGAACGACTCCATAGTAGAGGCAATAACCACCCTTATTGTATCGGTGTACTCTATATCAAGCATCCCGGCTATTTTATCATGATGATATTCTAACGTCAGACGAGTTCTCAGGGTATCGGATGGCGGTGCCTTAATCTGAAAAACAGCGGCCGGAGAATTAATGCTGAGTACTGCTATAATAAATAAAACTAAAAAAGCCCGGGGCAAGCCGGGCAATGATATTATATTTTTACCTTTATTCAAGACCGTAGGAGTGTCCGGGCTCCAAAATTATACATTCAACGCCCTGCTGTTTAACTTTTTCGCAGAATTTAACAGGATCGGTTTTTATCGGATCGAAAGTATCATAATGCATCGGGATTACTTTCCGTGGCTTTAAAAACTCAACAGCTTTAGCCGCATCGTTTATGTCCATGGTGAAATAACCGCCGACAGGCAGCAGAGCCATGTCGATTTTATCCATTTCTCCTATAAGCTTCATGTCCATAAACAGGCCGGTGTCGCCGGCATGGTAAATCACTTTGCCATCCATCCGGATAATAAAACCGACAGGATTCCCACCATAGGCCAGGTCGCCGCCGAGCGTTGAACCATGATGCGCAATAGTAAGCTTTAACGAGCCGAACGGAAAATCAGCGCCGCCGCCAATATGAAGACCGGCTGTATTTTTAACCCCCTTTGAGGTACAGAATGTTGCCAGCTCAAAGTTCGAGATCACCGTTGCATTGTTTTTCTTGGCCAGTTCAATTGTATCCCCAAAGTGATCGCCATGACCATGAGTGAGTAAAATGAAATCAGCTTTTACATCATCGACTGTCACTTTAGCCATCGGGTTGCCGCTGATAAACGGATCGATTATGACCTTATGTTTGCCGTCATCAAGTAGAAAACATGCATGTCCTAAAAACGTTAGATTAAGCATAACACCTCCAATTTTCCAAAAATTTTAAGCCATCAGCCTTAATCTGTCAATAAACTATTAGCTCTTCAAAAAATTAAATTACCTTATCTATAACGCCGCCGCCCAGCAGAGCCTTACTATTATAAAAAACCGCCGACTGGCCGGGAGTAATGGCCCGCTGGGGCTCATCGAAAATTACCTGAGTTTTCTGATTAGATTTTACTTTAACCGTGCAATCAGCCGGTTGGTGACGGTACCGGATTTTTGCCTGACACTTAATCAAATCGTCATCACATATTTCAATAAACCAGTTGGTTTCTGTGACCTCAAACTCCGATTTGAACAGCAGCCGTTCCGGCCCTGCAACCAGTCTGTTATTCTCTTTATCGATTTTCAAGACATACAGCGATTCCGGATTTGAAATACCCAGGCCGCGCCGCTGACCGACTGTATAATGAACTAATCCCTTATGACGACCGACAATTTGCTCCTCTTCATTGACTATATCGCCGGGAACAGCCCCTCCCACCAAATCCGCATAGCCTCCTTCCGGAATAAAACAGATGTCCTGACTTTCAGGGCAGAAAGCGCTGCTGAGTTTATGATCAGCTGCAAGTTCCCTTATTCGTTCCTTGGTGTAACCGCCATTAGGAAACAGCGTTCTTTTCAGATATTCTGCATTCAAAGCCCACAGGGCATACGATTGATCTTTGGCGCTGTATTTTGCTTTATGTATCATAAAATGGCCTTGATCCTCAACTATATTTGCGTAATGACCGGTAGCGACATATTCCGCACCGAGATTATCGGCCAAATGAATCATTTCCGGCCAGCGAATAAGGCTGTTGCATCTGGTACATGGATTGGGAGTATTCCCCTTAAGATAAGACTCTTTAAAATGATCAATGACCAGTTCCTTAAACTGATCGGTTCTGCCGATAACATAATGGGGGATATTTAAAACACTGCAGACCTTTCGAGCACTACTTAAAGATTCTAACGAACAACAATTCTTAGTGGAACCATCAAGGCTGAGTTCATCAAGGTCAAAATGTTTGAATGTAATGCCGATAACATCATAACCGTTGTCTTTGAGCAGGGCAGCGGCAACGGACGAATCAACACCGCCTGATATGGCAACAAGAACAGAACTCAATCAAATATACCGTAAGTTATCGCTGCGTTTGATAGAGCGGCGAAATGCTCCTGAGCCTGTTTACCTCCTGTTCGAGGATATCCAGCAAATAGTCAATATCAGATTCGCTGTTAGAACGCCCGAATGAAAACCGTATGGAACCCTGAGCCAGATCAGGAGAAATTCCCATTGCCAGGATAACATGAGACGGCTCAACTGCGCCAGAGGAACAGGCAGAACCTGATGATACTGCAATGCCCTTAAGATCGAGGCTAAGTACTATCGATTCGCCCTCAATCGCTTTAAAAGCAATATTTACAGTATTAGGAACACGGTTTTTCTGATCACCGATAATTCTAATACCGTTAATACGATTTCTAACGCCGTCTACAAAAATTTTAGTCAGTCTTCTTAACTTTTCTGATTCAGTATCCATATCACGCCAGGCAATTTCAATCGCTTTGGCAAGACCGACTATACCGGCTACATTCTCTGTTCCTGCCCGGCGGTTAAATTCATGCGAGCCGCCATGGCTTAACCGTCGGATTTCGGTCTTTTTCTTAATATAAAAAACACCGACGCCTTTAGGTCCATACAATTTATGTCCCGATATAGAAAGCATATCTACACCAAGCTGATCTATAGTGAAGGGAATTTTACCGGTTGACTGAACAGCATCAGTATGAAAAAGCACATTCCTATCGTGAGCGGTTTTTACCAGCCCGACTATATCCTGAATGACGCCGGTTTCATTATTGGCATGCATTATTGACACCAGGATCGTATCGGGTCGAATTGCCTTTTTTAAATCATCCGGGCAGACTCGCCCGTCAACTCCGGTATGCAGATAAGTAATCTCAAAGCCTTGCTTCTCTAAGAAATGGCAGCTCTGCAATACCGCTGGATGTTCGATATTGCTGGTTATGATATGTTTCCCTTTTTCCATTTTTGCCCAGGCGGTTCCCTTAATCGCAATGTTGTCGGATTCTGTTCCACCCGACGTGAAGATTATTTCATCAGGAGAACACTTAAACAAACCGGCAATTTTTTCCCGGGCGTTTTCTAAAGCTATTCGGGCAGCCCGCCCCCAGCCATGAAGCGAGCTGGCGTTGCCGAATTCATCCGAAAAATAAGGCTTCATCGCCTCTAAAACCTCAGGATGGACAGGTGTTGTTGCATTATGGTCAAGATAGATTCGTTTCATCCTTTTTTACCTCCAGAACGAATATAAGCAGGTATTGTCCTTCTGTCAAGCCGGGTATCCGGCTATTATCAGTAAAAATAATAACGTCAACAACCTCAATATTGTTCCTTTGAAAACCGCCTGAGTAAAGATATAAGTGTTTTATGTAACTTGTTTGTAATCAATATAATTCCATATAGAAACTGGTAAAAATCCGCTGTTTTCTGGTGCTGTCAACTCTCTCTCCGAGCCATATGGCTGCAGTCGACAGCTTTCTTTCTACAGGCCATTGTGTCGACCTCAGAGAGGCTATGCCAAAAGTCCGTTTCTGTGTTTCGGGAACTATGATTCCCGAAACGAGGTTCAT
>CBFDEC010000074.1:0-8137 GCA_965603725.1 uncultured bacterium
TAAATGTTATAAACCTTACAGTGTGATAGTTGTCAAGATGTTTTAACTTAGGCATTGTGTAACATATAAGGATATACATTATTTGGCAAGCATTTTCTGGTTCGGTAGTAACCCACTCCCGCTTTGGGCGGGAGTGGGGCACCATCGTCCGAAATAGAAAAGGCGGCAATGACCGGCGAATTACCGGTAACAACTGCGGCTAAGATATTGATTGATAAGTTTGAGAAGTAAATTCACATGCGTAGTCATCAGCCCACTCAGCTATGTAGGGCAGGAGTCGCTGACTCCTGCCTATTATTTCGTGGTTGGTGTATGTCCCTATGCATCAACAAGCCTAACAAAAAAGTTGCCCCGGTGCCCCATCCGCTTGCGGTCGGTTTGCTTGCCGTAGGGGCGTATGGCCATATCCATATGGATCCGTTTAGGGCGCCCCTACGCGTTGTGTTACAATAAGTTGCTTGTTATTTTTGATTGTTCAACCGCAAAATCTGGGATTATCAACACAAGTTCTTGCATCGGCAGTTTTTATTTATTAAATTCTGCCCGGTTTTATAATCGAAAATAAATTAAAAACTAAGAATAGCGAGTGAACAAATGAAAAAAGAGATGAAAACAATCCTGGTTACCGGCGCAGTCGGTCAGATCGGTTCGGAACTGACCATGGAACTTCGAAAAAGGTTCGGCGCCGAGAATGTCATTGCCACCGGACGTAAAACACAGCCCTCCGACGAGCTGAGAAACTCCGGCCCGTTTCATTTTATCGATGTCAATAAAATCGACACGGTCGAGGAGATTGTAAAGAAATATGACATCGATACTGTCTATCACATGGCCGCCATTCTTTCGGCGGTAGGCGAGAAAAATCCGCAGCTTTGCTGGGATGTCAATATGAACGGCACAATCAATGTCCTCGAACTCGGGCTGAAATATGAGATGGCGCGGGTAATCATACCAAGCTCAATCGCTGTCTGGGGCGCCGGCGTACCGCTTGACAACACACCGCAGGAATCGATTTTGAAGCCGACCACCATGTATGGAGTCACCAAAGTCTGCGGCGAACTGTTATGCGATTATTATGTCCAGCGGTTCGGGCTTGATGTCCGCGGTCTGCGTTATCCCGGAATCATCTCTTATGAAACCCTTCCCGGCGGCGGCACCACCGACTATGCTGTGGCCATATACTATGAGGCAGTCGACAAAGGGAGCTACACCTGTTTCGTGCGTGAAGATACCAGGCTGCCGATGATGTATATGCCGGATGCCATCAACGGTACAATCCAGCTTGCCGAAGCCGATTTCGATCAGTTGAAACATCACTCCGATTTCAACCACGCCGCTATGAGTTTCAATGTAACAGAACTGGCCGATTCGATTAAAAAGCATATCCCCGATTTCAAGGTGACCTACGAGCCGGATTACCGTCAGGCTATCGCCGACTCCTGGCCGAACTCCATCAATGATTTAGCCGCCCGCGAGGAATGGGGCTGGAAACCGCAATGGAACCTCGATGCCATGACCGAAGACATGCTCAAGCACTTGAAAGAACGCAAAGAAAAGGGCACACTGTACCGGTAGTTTTAATTGTCGAAACCGCAGGGATTTCTACCTACCCGACTTGATTATTATGCTTTGGTGCCCCATCCCCCGCTCGAATCGGGGGTGGGACATTTTAGAGTTCAACGAATATCTATAACTTGTATTCAACTTGCCTTAACGTATTGGAATGACAAAAATTACAAACTTGCGAGATGTATAAAAATAACCCACCCCGCAAAAGCCGGGGTGGGGCACCCGCGCTATGGGGCACCCGGCTGACGACCTGTCGGGTGAGGCCACCCGACAGCATTGTAAGAAAATTAGTGATAATAGCTAAAATTCATATTTTTTGCAATTTTTAAGCCAGTTAGCGAATCTCTCGCTGGTTATTATCTCTCCTTCTAGTTGTAAGTGGTTATGATCGAGAATTCCTTTTGCACTTTCATCTGAAGACATATCAGGATTCATGCTTTCAAATATTATGCCTAATAATCCATAACTCTTTTCTTTGCTCCAGAATATTGGCCCTCCACTCACACCGCTATAATCTGCTACTGTAGATGGCTTCTCTAATTCACTAAACAAGGAAATTTTCTTATCAGTAATTGAGCTTTTTTCCGCAAGAAGTGCCACACCAAAAATCCGGATATTTGCGTAGTCGCCTTCAACACTTTTCTTTTGAAGATACTCTGGATAACCGCATGCAAGGGCATGAGCTAACTGCTCGGGGGCTGGTAATTCTATGTCAATAAGTATGGACTGTTTCTTTATGGATTTTAGAAATCCATCCGGGAGTTTGATTATGGCGATGTCAGGAGGAGCTTTTTCAGCGTAATCCTCTTTTTTAGGTATCAAATAATCATCGCCAATAAATAGGTTGCCGCCCTCATAAATAGCAAAAGTATTATGACGATTTGATACTTTTTGATTCTTTAAAAAGCCCAATACATGCCTGCATGTTATCCCATATTCTTCATCTCTAAACTTTATATAAGTTATCGTGGCATTATGGTCTTTAGGTTGGGGTGCATTATATATTCTATTTGTAATAAAAATAGGCGAACAATAATCGAATTTTGTTTTTTCCAACTCGTCATCGACAAAATATCGTGCCATTTAATCTCCTTATACCAAGATATATTATATCCTTGGCCCCGCCATTCCCAAAACCTGCCAATGGATAATCCCTACATCCCCTGCCCCTTTAAATTCTCTTTTGAAAAAGCTTTCTCCAGTTTCTCGTCGGTGAATATGCCGTCCTTGCGGATTAGTTTATCGTCGAACCAGATCTCACCGCCGCCGTAATCGGCGCGTTGAATCAGCACCAGGTCCCAGTGTATTGCCGATTGGTTGCCGTTTGGCGCCTCCTTATAACATTGACCCGGCGTTAAATGAAACGAGCCAGCTATTTTCTCATCGAACAGGGTATCTTTCATGGCGTGAAGGATAAACGGGTTGACTCCAAGGGCAAACTCGCCGACATAGCGGCTGCCCTCGTCGGTATCGAGCAGCTTGTTTAACTTATCGACATTATTATCTGCAGTCGCCTTGACTATTTTGCCGTTTTCAAAGGTGAAAGATATTTTGCTATACACCGTCCCATCTTTTAACGAGGGCGTGTTATAGGTAATCATGCCGTTTATCGAGTCTTTTACCGGCGCTGTGTAAACCTCGCCATCGGGGATATTGCGTTTGCCATCGCACTTGACCACCGGGATTCCCTTGAGTGAAAATGTCAGGTCGGTACCGGGTCCTTTGATATGAACTTTATCCGTCTTCTCAAGTAATTCGACCAGCCCATCCTGCGCCTTTGACATTTTTGCATAATCGGCACAGCAGACGTCGTAATAAAAATCCTCGAACTTCTCCTGCGATGTTTCGGCAAGTTGAGCCATGGCGTTATTGGGATAGCGAAGTACCACCCACCTGGTATGCTTAACCCGCTGTTCGAGGTGAACCGGTTTATAGAAAATCGCATTATACCTGTCTATCTTTTCCCCGGGTATATCGGCTAAGTCGAAAGGATTGTCCGAGCCGCGAAGTCCGATATAGACGTCGGTTCTTTTCATCAGTTCCATATGCAGTTCGGCTTGCTTTTTTAATTGATTGTCATCATTGAATCGAAGCCACTGACGGAGGAGCGATTCATCGTTGTAGTACCAGAACGGCGTTGCGCCTTTTTCGGCGGCCAGACGGATTATCTGTTTGCCCAGTTCCAAGGTCTCTTTGCCCTTGATCTCTAAATAAAGAACCTCGCCTTTTTGAATATTCGTCGAGTATTCAAGCAATTGGCGGGCTAATATCTCGTTTCGGTTGTCTTTCATGATTGTTTCTCCTTATATTTCCTTAGCTATAATAATTTTTTAAAATACTAAATAATCGGTCTATTTGCAACTATAACTAAAAGGTGTTAACAATGTTTTTTCGATCGGATTGTATTTTGTTATGACTTAAAATCATTATAGCCTGGAATATTTTTATATGCCTGTTTTTGTCGCTGCTGCGAAAGCAGGAGTTTAGCATTTCTTCACAGATTTTTTTGTGGGCGGCACACGTCCTCGTGTGCCCCTTATTGCATAGGCAGGGTTTAATTAAAATTGAAAAGGATTTTTGCTGGTTATAAATCGGTAAGAGGGGCAGACCGGTCTGCCCCAGGCGGATGCCGTCCACACAAGAATCAAGATTTTAAATATTCCATTTTGATCATTTCAATATTTTAATTATAATCTTTCACTATGAGATTAGACTTTCTGCAGTGGTATAAAGATCTCGAATACAGGCTTCACGGTCAACCCGGCCTGCATCTATTGCTTTCGAGCGCCGTTGATGAACCCACCGAGTTGCTTCATAAGCATCTAAAACAATTTGGAGATGAGCGGTTCGAATCGCGAATAAATGTACCCATCTTCCGGGGACATCAAGGACTAATTAAAAACATCGGCAAAAGATATAACACTGATCCTGAAAATATACTGATAACAAGGGGCGCTTCGAATGCAATCTACTTAATCTGCCAGGCGTTTTTAACGAAAGACGACCATGTCATTATTGAATCGCCGACCTATGAACCGCTGATAGCATCGCCTGAATTCATCAATACTAAAATCACGTATTTGAGAAGGCGGTCGCCTGATTATTTATTCGATCTGGACGAGCTTGATAGCGCTGTCACTTCAAAAACAAAGCTCGTTCTTATAACTAATCTCCACAATCCAAGCGGCGCATATCTCGATAATGATTTTTTACTGAAGGCCGCAGGAATTGTTAAAAGCAGAAATGAAAATGTTAAAATCGTTGTTGATGAGATATACCGTGATTTTGTACCCGGCGACTCAAAACCGATTGCTGCCTTTGATGATTGTTTTATCAGCTTAAACAGCCTGACTAAGGTTTACGGTCTTGGAGTAATCCATAGCGGCTGGTTAATTGCCAGTCGTCATACTATCAGCGTTATTAAACAGCTGCAGATATTGACTGAGGGCTCCGGTTCACGTTTTCTTGAATCCCTTACCGCCCTTATTATAGAGAATCTGGATGAGTATTTAAACCGCTCCCTTGAAATCGTATCTAGAAACCGGAGAATCATCAGTCAGTATACTAAACCCCTTTTTGATAAAGATATTTTGACCGGCGATATTCCTGCTTATGGATGTATATATTTTCCCAGAATCGTCGGCATTAATAATACCCGGCAACTTGTAGAATCGATGATTGAAAAGTATCGGATATATACTGTTCCCGGTCATTTTTTTGGAGAATCGGGTCACATTAGAATTGGTTTCGGAACAAAGCCTGATATATTTGAAAAAGACATTCAATTATTTGTTGAGGCAATTGCTTCTATTATCAGACAGCGATAGTCTTATCATTAATACATTTTTATCTGAATAATAAATATCCCCCTTTCCGTGGGAAAGAGGGATTCACCTGATTGTATTTCCGGGGAAACAAGAATTTCCCCATGTCTTAGTTTGCTGCTTTTGTCAGCTTCTTCCATTACCTCCTTTGCTTAAAGGTTGCAATTATTTTAGTAATGCAAGTTTTCTAATGCTGACTCCAAGATTCTCCTCGAGAGATTTTAACCTGGTGAAGTAGATCCCCGAGGCAATAGGGGCGCCGGCGCTATTATCGCCATTCCAGCGCACACTATGATAACCGGCTTTGAGTTCGCCTGAAACAAGTTCTTTTACTAATCGCCCGGTGACATCGAAAACGTCCAGAACAATATAATCCTGTTCCGGCAATGCGAACTCTATTAAAATGACCGCGTTAAACGGATTCGGATAACAATTTACAATACCAAATTCTTCCGGCAGTGGAATTTCGTGTTTGACAAGCGAATTGACCAGATTTCCCCAGGAGTCCGAGATTGAGATTGAGGATGCCGATAGTTCAAATCCCTCGGTTTTATCTATATTTACAAGCACAGCAGCGCCTGATCGAATTACGTTTCCATCAAGGTTGAAAATACACAGGCGCACTGATTCATCTTTTTCAGTTACCGCGATGCTCATGTCAAGATCATCGCTAATATCAAAATTGCATTCAATTCCTTCAGGTATCGGGAAATCAATCAGCAGGCCGCCAATATCGAACTCCGATTTAAGCTTCAGGGTTGTCTTATCCAGACCGTCATCAGCAAAGATAATTTCAACCGGGCTGTGCTCTAACGGTATAATCTTAGGATTGTTTGGCATGCCGCTAATTACATTTATCATATAAATCAAATCAGCAATCGACGCTCTGATACTATCACCGTTAACATCCGAGGCCCACATCTGGTTTAATGTAAACGGATACTCTTCAGGATCTATCAGATGGTTGGCCAGCAGCACCACATCGCCAACCTCAAAAGGATACCTGTTCATATTAATATCGCCCCTGAGAAGGTCGCATTCATTCATAATCCTGATATATCCGCATTCGAGGTTCAAAAGCATAGTTCCAAACTGGCTGCTGTCAGGAGCATCGCTGCAACCGTCGCCAAACCAGACATGATAACCGGTTGAGTCTGAAACAGCGTTTTGGTTTATGCTGTCCGGGTATATGAAACAAATAGGTACTGCAAAATCAATTGGATATTCTCCCGGAGTAACTTCGAATTCCATAATAAAGATCGGTTCTTCAGGATCGATATCACATAAGGGGCCATGATAAATCTGATCGTTGAGTTCAGCTATGTAAGAAAATTTGACTGTGCCCGGGCCAAATGCATCAAAATTGATATTGTGGTATTCCTGGCCGAAATCAAGGTTCTCTGTGATTGTAATATCCAATAACGTTAAAATCGATGGGTCCCATCCGATTGATGAATTTATGCTGCCAACACAAAGGCAATCATAAGTATTCAGAAAAACGCCAACCCGGCCTGTTTCGCCGGGCATTACAATAACCTCATCCTCAATATCCATATCAATCACGCCAAGGATTGTGAGATCATCTATATAAGTTAAACCAACAAAGCATAAACCATCATTTGCTTCAAACACAACCTGATAATTGTACTGGTGTCCACAAGCGGAATCGGGAATAGTAAAACAGTATAATCCAAGCCAGTGTCCGGGTTCATCAATTATCGGAGTCAGTTCGCCAATGTTAACCGTCACCTCTATATAATCACCGTCTTCATCAATCACTTCAACAGTATCGCAGAAATTTTCATATATGCACATGGTGGCTATTTCATCATCAGGCTTTATGAAAACAGGACAGGTATTAGCAATTATATTCACCACTGTCTGGCATTCTGCCGACAGACCGCACTCATCGGTAACTATCAATGTTATAGTATTTTGACCTTCAACCGGCATGAAACATACTTCATCGTTTTCATTTATCCTACCGTCTATTACACCAGCTACCTCAATTGTCTCGATATTATTATCCGGATCACTCCAGCTGAATCCATCAAGACAGATTTCGCTTAGATCGGCTACCATCATAGTAAAATCAGTCCGGCACTCAACTTCAGGCGGACTGTTTAATGCCACCGTAACTAAAGTCTGGCAGACATCGGTTGCGCCGCACTCGTCGGTGGCGGTCAAAGTAATCGTGTTGACCCCCGCTACCGGCGTGAACGTCACCGACCCATCTGTTAAAGTACCGTTATCAACATCACATGAGACAAGATTGTCATCTACATCACTGCAGGAGAATCCAGGTATCGTTATCGGCGCAAGGTCACAGACAGACATCGATTGATTTCCCGGGCAGGTAGCTTCAGGCGGACTGTTCAATGTTACTGTAATTGTAGTCTGGCAGACATCGGTCTCACCACAGCCGTCTGCCGCTGTTAAAGTAATCGTGTTGGCTCCGGGTACCGGCGTGAACGTCACCGACCCATCTGTTAAAATACCGTTGTCTACATCGCATGAGACAAGATTATCATCCACATCACTGCAGGAAAAGCCAGGTATCGTTATCGGCGCAAGGTCACAGACAGACATCGGTTGATTGCCCGGACAGAACGCCTCAGGGGGACTATTCAATGTCACCGTAATTGTAGTCTGGCAGACATCGGTTGCGCCGCACTCGTCGGTGGCGGTCAAAGTAATCGTGTTGACCCCCGCTACCGGCGTGAACGTCACCGACCCATCTGTTA
>CBFDEC010000075.1:0-6260 GCA_965603725.1 uncultured bacterium
AAGCTTTTGAACATTACCACCTTCAAAGAAGGTGGTTTATCAAGTTTCAATCAATCTATATCTTTTACTACTCGTCCATTAATTACCTCATGAAATTCTACGCTTCCAGCTTCAGCCGCGAATTTATCATTGAGAACAATAATAGATATTCGCCTGTTTCTGGCATCCATTGGATTATCCTGGATTTTCGGACGGTTAGCGGCGTAGCCTCTTATTTCATCTACCTGGTTCTTTTTAAGTCCGGTATTTTCCATAAGTTTCCGGGCGCTGTTTGCCCGATCGGCAGAAAGCTCCCAGTTTGAATATTTATCTTTATATACAAACTGACGACTATCGGTATGCCCCTCGATTACAACTTTGTTATTCAAGGCGCTGATTTCATTGGCAATAGCAGTTAAAATAGCGACCCCCTTTTGCGAAAGTTCAGATCCGCCCAAGCTGTAAAAGTAAGCCGATTTATCCTCCGCATCTAAGGACTCGATAAGTTCAATCCGTAAACCCTCCTCAGTCATCTCGATTTCGATATGATCCTTTATCGATTCAAAATCAGGCATATATGAAAGAGCATCTCTTATCCGTTCTCCGGCATTTTTTAATACTTCTTTTGCTCTGGCCTCGCTCATTGGTTGATTTATATATTTATTGCCTGCCCCCTTTAAAATCGATTTTTCTCCTTTAAGGATAGAATCGCCGCCTTTATTTTTCCCCCAGCCGCCGGGGTCGTTAAAATAACCCTCCACATTTTCTCTTATTGTGTCAGATTGAGTGACAAGCCACATTACCAGAAAAAAAGCCATCAAGGCGGTAACGAAATCGGCATAAGCGACTTTCCAGGCGCCGCCATGATGACCGCCATGGCCGGATTTCTTCTTGACTACTATGATTGGTTGTTCTTGTTCAGTTTCGGCAGCCATTTATGCTAATCCCCCAACTTGCTAAGCTCTTTCTCTGGAAGCTTTACAGGCGTTCTCAAGTTCAATAAATCCGGGTCTGAGGTCTGAGGTAATTGAACGCCGGGCAAACTCGACTGCTATAGATGGCGCCATCCCTTTATGAAATCCCAGGAGCGCCTGCTTAATCACTATATAACCTTGCGATTTTTCGGCATTCATCATCGCCATATTCGCAGCCAATGGCCCAACAAAACCATATGATAAAACAACGCCAAGGAAAGTGCCTACTAAAGCTGCGCCTACTTTATGGCCGATTACCTCAGGCGGCCCGCCAATGGAACCCATGGTAATTACTACGCCCAGCACGGCTGCAACAATTCCAAGACCGGGCAGTGAATCGGCAACTTTCGAAACCAGTTCGGGAGGTTTCGATAATTCTGCATGATGCGTATCAAGGTCGGTTTCAATCAATGCTTCAAGATCGTGAGCAGGAACGCCGCCCGACAAAATCAACCTCATTGTGTCAACAAAAAAGTCCAGCATGTGGTGATTTGCCAGGAACTCGGGGTAATTTTCCAGTATTTTGCTTTCATGCGGCTTTTCTACATGGGCTTCCATAGCCACCAGTCCATCTTTGCGAGCTGCCTGAAACACCTCATACAACATAACTAACAGATTTGTAAAAGATTCTTTAGTTGGAGGAGTGCCGATTATTCCAAGCACCTGGCCAATTATCTGCTTGAATACCTTTATCGGAGACATAACCAGAATAGAACCGAATCCGGCGCCGCCAATAATGAGAAATTCGGCGGGCTGGAACAGTACCAACATTTTTCCCCCCTCCCACATGAACCCGCCGATGACCGAGCCGAATACAATAACAAATCCAATTATCGCCAGCATAACCTACATTCCCACATTATAGTTAAAGATTTTTAGCTTCCATAAATACTAATCGTCACTTTTTTGTAAAAATAAAGCTTCAATCGATTTATGTTGATATAGTGTTCATTGTACATCTATTTTAACAATAAATACTGTAATTTAATAACGATTGGAAGGTATTAAATAATAGTAATTATTACGGGATCTTGTTGATCCTATGGAATTTCACAGGTTATTGGAACATCTTGATAAAGCGGTATAAAACAAATCATCCCATCTTCTTGTATAAGAATTCAAATCCTTCCAGTCCGAAATAAACCACGCTGGAAACCACAACCCCGGCGATGCAGACCCCTGCCAATACAGCTAGAAGCGATTTTTTCCTATCCAGACCAAAAATCCAGGCTGCAACACTGCCAGTATAGGCGCCGGTCACCGGAAGAGGGATGGCTACGAAGACAGCAACTCCCCAGAAGCCATATCTGTCAATAAGGTGAAAGGTTTTTCGGCGGACTCGTTGAATATATTTATCAAAAAGTTTTTCGTAAAGCTTACATTTAATAAACAGCTTGTGCAGGGTTTCAAGAAATAAAAAAACGAGCGGTCCGACAAAGAAGTTGGCAGCAACGCAGACAAAGTAGGAAAGCCATATTGGATTGCCGGAAAGATAGGCATAAGGGATACCGCCTCGCAGTTCGGAAATCGGTAAAAGTGAGATTATTATTGCATAGATCAGGCTGTTCATTTCTCAGTTTTCCCTTGACGGTGACAACTCCAACTCCTTAAAACAAAATCGATTAATTTCTGCCAATATTTCATAATCTTCAAATCATTCATCCCCTCTTGAAAAAGTTCGGACACTAATGAAATATCTTATCAAATAACACGGCCATTTTGTCAAGATTAGCTGAGCGTTTTTTATTCATATTGCTTTTTAATTTTTTAAAAGAATTTTCGTAATCAGCTAAAAGTTCATCTATGAAATTTCCGCTTTGAATATTTTTCAATATAGACACCATGGCCTTCTTTGATCCGGCGTTTATAATATCATCCTCGGCCATTAAACTGCCGAATGCCGCAGTAGTGCTGATTCTATCGTACATGCCGTTTATCCCGTATTTCTTAACCAGGTCTACAATAAGATCAAGTTGATAAACACATTCGATATAGGCGTTGTGTGGAGATAACCCTCCTTTGACCAGCGTTTCAAAACCTGCTTTTAGCAGGGCGCTTAAGCCGCCGCATAGAACCGCCTGTTCACCGAATATATCGCCGATGGCTTCGGAAGCGAAGCTGGTTTCGATCAAGCCGGCGCGCGCGCAGCCGATGGCCCCGGCATAAGCTGCCGCCAGCCTCAGGCTTTTTTTCGAGGATATTTCTGTTCTGCTGATGAAGGCTAATAATCCTTTCCCGGCGTTATATCTTTCACGGAGACGAACACCGGGCCCATGAGGCGCAACCAGCACAAAATCGACCGCTTCAGGTTGTTTAACAAGCTTGAAATGAACCGACAGAGAGTGAGCAAAAACAAATATTTGCCCTTTCCGGCACACATCATATAATCCATTATCAAAAAGCTCCTTATGCTTGTGATCGGGAATAAGAATGGAGATCAGGTCTGAATTCTTAACAGCCCTAATGGGAGTAGATATACTAAAGCCGTCCTTATGGGCAAGCTGTCGAGAACGACTCTTTGATGGCAACCCGATGGTTGGTATAAAGCCGCTGTCGCGTAGGTTTAACGCCTGAGCTTGCCCCTGTGAACCATAACCGATGACAGCTATGTTCAAGTTTTTCAACAGGCTTAAATCGATCTGGTTTTTACGGATTATTTTGAGTTTATCAAAACCCATATCTTTGAGGATATAGCTTTGATAATGTAAAGTCAATATTAAGAAAATAAAAAAAGACCGGCAGTACGCCGGCCTTAAATCATCCATAAGATCCATGGTGTGCGGTCGAGCTTCTCTACGAGCTGTATGGCCGCACTCGACCGAGCAGAGGTGTCAGGTGCGGCCAAGCTGTGCCAAGAGCGTGTCTCTGTGTTTGGCGAACTACGATTCCCGAAACGAGGTTCATACATCTTATAGTAGCTCAATAGAATACATGCATTAAGCTACCGGAATCATTGTTCCGGCAGCGCCCGATATGGACTTTTGACACAGTCTCCGGCGACCTGACACCACAATAGATATGCGTCGAGTATTGGTAAGGGAGGCCAAAGCTGAGGGCATAAAGTTTCATCATACCTATGAGATAGTATCCAAGCGTGAGCTTTTGAAATCTAAACGAGAGCGTCACCGGTGCCGCCCGAAGCAGGTACTTCGTCATCAGAATAAGGTGAAGACCTATTCGGGTCGCATCACCCGGGAGCTTAAGAGAAAACTTCTTTTTGTGCTAAAATATCTTTGCTTGTGGCTGAGGCTGCTGAACAAACTAAAACTCGGTACCACTTGAAAATAGATTTTTTCAGTGGCAACTAATTAATACACCAGACAAATAGAAGTATTTCAGTATAACCTTTAGTAGAATAAAGACTGACAAAGGTATATCAATAAACCTGAAACAAGGCTGAATTGCTTTCCTCGGCGATAAACTTGAACCTGCCCTTTAATCGTTTTTGATAGTCAAAATAAGCTGATGACGACAAGAATTCACCATGCAGGATAATATATTTGACATTTCTTGCTTTCAATGCTTCGGGAGTCATATCGAATCCTTTCCATCTGTTGAGGTAATTTTGAATCGATTTCCAGGACCTTGCCAATTGACCAGCACAGATCGGTTTTTGATGAATAGTTTGATAATACATATAGCGTAAATTAGCTTTTCTGCTTCCGGCGGGAAGGTTCATTACTGCAAAGTCATCAGGTTGTGATTTAATAGTCTGATAGAAACCAGCAGTTTTGATTTCCGTCATTTCAAAAGGTACTGACCAGTAATCACTAATTACAACACATACCACAATAACAAATGCAAAGCTCGTAATTATTTTCCCCCTGCTGTCAGAAAGAGCTTTCAACCAATAATCTATTGTTACCGATGATAAAATCGATAGGGCTAGGTAAGTTAATACTATGAAACGTCCGGGTGTACGGGCGGCATTTAAGCCGGGGATGTATTGTAGAATATAATATGGCAGTTTGAAAAATGAAATTGATTTGCCTAAAAAATGAGGATACGTACCCAGCGCCAGGATTATACCCATCAAACCAATTACAATAAAGTATATTTTTAATTTAAATTTCCTTTTTATAACTGTCCATATCGTTAATAAACTGATTGCATATCCAAAAAATGATACCGACTCCCAGTAATTCCCTTTATAAGACATATTTACCTGCTGATTGATTTCAAGGAACTTAGTCCAGTGATATTTATGCGGAAACAAGAAACCGGCTAAATCAACAACAAATGTATTATAATCGGATGCTTGTTTGAATTCATTTGCAAGAGCTTCCCTTACCATTGGTAATAAAAGAGGAAAAGTCAGTATCACACCAATTACCAGTATATATATCAGAGGTTTGATTTGCTGAAACTGCTTTTTACCAGTTGTTTTCCCGAACCGAACGAACAATAGGGGAATCAGTAAAAACATGCTGAACAAAAAAATATAGTATCCAATATAAAAATTTGCCGCTAAAAATAATGATGCAGTTATTATATATTTGTATTTCCCGGTTTTACAGGCTTTAATAGTAAATAAGAGTAAAAAAGGAATAAACTGGATCGAGGAGATATTCAGATGATGAGCCGCATGAGCAAAATGAAATGGATTGAAAGAAAATACAACACCGGCAATAAACGATGCTTCGTAACCCAACCCTAATTCTCGAGCCAGTAGAAATCCGCCATAAGCGCCAATAATAAATGTAAGCAGAATTAATATATTATAGCTAACTATGCCTTCTAATACGGGAATTAATATTAAAGCGAAAACACAATTCAAGGATGAAAATGTATGGAATAATAAATCAGCCCCCTCGGGGAAAAACAGATATCCCGAGTAAAAAGGTGAAACACCTAAATTAAAAATAGAATATTTGAGCCACCACATGTTCCAGATGAACATCTGGTTGTCTTCAGCAGGACCCAGGATTGAAGAAAAATTAAAAATCAATGGATAGGTTGTAATAAAAACAATAACCGTATATCCCGAAAAAACAACGAGATGTTTTCTAATATTTGCTGATGCTGTCACCTGGCAATCCTTATCATACGATAACTATATAACAATTTTCCCGGGTGATCTATGTTTTTATAGCAACACAGAAATCTTCAGTATTATCTTTATCTGTTTCACGGTTATATTTTATCTGATATGATCCCAAACAATAATCCGCTATAAGTAGTCCCCCTGAAAAACCATGTAAATCATTTGTAATCAATAGGTGTACGTCGCCACAGCCAATTTCACAGAATTAGTAAAATATTATGATATAGCTTTGATAATGTAAAGTCAATATTAAGAAAATAAAA
>CBFDEC010000076.1:0-5748 GCA_965603725.1 uncultured bacterium
ACCGGGATTGAACCGGTGACCTCGTCCTTACCAAGGACGTGCTCTACCGACTGAGCTACATGGGCATAAATCAAATAGAGAAAAACTCCATTCTCTAAATGACAGACTTGCAATATAAAAATCAATAATTGCCTGTCAAGAACTTTTTTTCAATACATTAAATATTTTTATCGGATTGGCAGGCCAATTGCTTAATAATAAAAATCCAAGGCAACACCAAGAAATATAACAATATAGAAAATGGACTCCGTAATATCCTATACATATTTGCCTGGATCTATAGATGGAAAAAATATCATTATGAGCAAAAAAAATAGAAATCGTTCCAAAGTGAAATAACAAATATTATTATTATATCTTTAACCGTATTGGTTCAAAATATCTCTTTAGAAGCGTTCAATTCCAATTGATTTTAGTTTTATAATAAATCAGCTTCTTAGATAATAACAAGCGCTGTATATCTATGATGAATCCTGTCTTTGAAAATTGCTTGACTTGAAATGGCAACCATGGTTAAATGGCGAAAATGGTCAAAAAAATTGTCGAAAGGAGATGATCGTGAGAGAGCAATGGGATAACAGGATGGCGTTTATATTGGCGGCTATCGGATCGGCAATAGGTTTAGGCAACATCTGGAGATTTCCATACATATGTTATCAAAATGGGGGCGGCGCTTTCCTTATTGTATATATATTGGCTCTACTTACGACCGGAATCCCATTGCTGTTGCTGGAGTTTGGACTGGGCCACAAAATGGCGGGATCTTCGCCTTTATCTTATAAAAAAATCACCAAAAAACTCGAATGGTTTGGCTGGGTGCCGGTGCTGATAGGGTTTATGATAGTGACCTATTATTCGATAATAATGGCTTATTGTATCAAGTATGGTATCGCTTCAATAACCCAGGCTTATGCTTTGAATCCCTCGGATTATTTCTTTAAGGAAACTTTGAATATAACCTCGGGACCATTTGAACTGGGTGGTTTTACAAAGCAGTTCATATGGCTGGCGCTGGGCTTGTTTGTTTCCTGGATCTGGATAATCTTTTCAGTCTGGAAAGGCGCTAAAACTGTCAGCAAAGTAGTTTACTTTACAGTCTTAATCCCCTGGATTCTTCTCATCGTGTTTGTTTTCAGGGGAATAACGCTTCCCGGCGCTATGGAAGGATTGACGTTTTATCTGCAGCCAGAATTTTCGAAACTTCTCGATCCACAGGTCTGGCTGGCAGCCTATACGCAGATATTCTTTTCCCTGTCAGTTGGTTTTGGAATTATGATTGCCTATTCGAGTTTTCTTCCCCGTAAGACCGACCTCGTTAATAACGCTTTCATAATTGGATTTGCCGATGCCCTGACAGCTTTTGTCGGAGGTCTGGCTGTCTTTGGAGCGCTGGGGTATCATGCCCAAATGCTGGGCAAACCGATAACAGAGCTAAGCGATATTGCCGGTCCGGGGTTGGCATTTGTAACCTATCCTGCCATAATCTCAAACCTGCCCATGGCGCCTTTATTCGGCGTATTATTTTTTCTAATGCTCCTTACTCTTGCCATTGACTCTGCATTTTCCATGGTTGAAGGTATCACTTCCAGTTTAATTGACAAATGGAAAATATCACATCTTAAAGCCAACATTTCGGTCTCCGCGATTGCCTTTATAATTGGCTTAATTTTTTGTACCGGCGCTGGGCTTTACTGGTTGGATATTCTTGATCATTTCTTGAATTTTATTGCCCTTGGCGTTTCCTGCCTGTTGGCCTGCATGTTTATTGGCTGGTTTTATGGCGCAGGCAGGATAAGAGAATACGTAAATTCAATTTCCGAGTTTTCGGTTGGAAAATGGTGGGAAATCAGCATTAAATATTTTACGCCTGTCCTCCTTATCTTATTGCTGTCCGTGGAGCTAATTGACCGGTTTGGAGGCTCCTATGAGAATTACGGCAGGCTGCCGGAACTCCTGGCCGGATGGTTTGTGCTTGGTATTATACCACTGGCTGCATATTTTATTTATAAAATCAAAGGAAAGGATTAATTCACATGCCGGCATCTGCCTGGATAATGCTTCTGATTAATGGCGGCATCCTGCTGGGAGGACTAATATTCTGCGCCCTCAGAACGGGCAAGAAAACAGGTTAGCTAACCCGTATTATTCACAAATCTTAACATGTGCTGGCATCCGCCATAGGCGGATTCTTCTGCCAGAGTTGTCGGAAGTAACTTCCGACAGCACAAAAAGAAAACAGGTTAACTAATTGACATCCTGAGGGCGGCCTAATACTTTCATGCAGGCTTGTTATAACAAGCAGTGTAATCAGCCTGATGCCACAACTTATGAGCTATATTAAAATTTTATTATTGATTTAGTTATACTAGCATTGCCGGAATTAACTTTGACTATATAAACACCGGCGGCATAATCTGAGGCAAACCAGTGAACCAGGTTAGACCCGGTTTTGCCCTGTATTGCTGTAAATGATTTAACTTTCCGTCCAAGCAGATCATATATTTTAACCTCAACTTGATCCGGCGCCGCCAGATAGAATCGAATAGTTGTGCTGGTTGTAAATGGATTTGGATAATTTACTAACAGCCCCAGTTTATCCGGCAACGGACCATCAGCGCCTTCAATGAATACCAATGTATCAACAAAAGCAGTATCGTTAAGAGTCACAATTATTCCTGTAATAACTGTATCTCTATAAGCGGGATGCGAAAATGATATGCTCTGAGCGCCAAGAGGGACATTCATAAGCAGGTAGTTCCCATCAAAATCGGTAGTGTCGGCTATTATAGTATTAACCACATTTACTTCAACATCCTCGATTCCATTTCTGGTTACATTGACAACATTACCTCCTATGAAACCGTAGCTCTGTGCATTCAACACAACATCCAGAATAGTTGTACCATCTCCCGTGACGGAAACATCGCTGATTGAGGTATCTATATAGTCAGGATGAGAAAAGACTAAATTATATGTACCCGGAATCAAGCCACTTAATAAATAGTAACCCTGACTATTTGTCGTATCACTTATATTAGTATCGAAAACCTCAACGGCCACGTTTTCAATCGGTTGACCGGTAGAATCTGTAACTATGCCGGCAATTGCTCCCAGACCTCCAAAAGTGAGATAGCTGAAACTCTCAACCACCGTATATCGAGTAAATCCCAGGGTGTCTCCGGCATTTGAAGGCCCTTGAAACTGATCCTGACCCGGTCCAAAAGCCTCCACCGTTAACCCGATTAAAGTCGAATCATTCACGGTTTTCCCTACAAAAGTAAGAGCTTTCAAGGGGATTGCATTATGAAGCCAGGGCTGATTGCCCGGACCAAGCCTGGCAAAACCTAAAAAAGGTTGACAGAACCATCCGGGTTCATTCGGAGGGGAGTAACTTGTTAGGCCAAAAGTAGCAACAGCCCACTCAGAAAAAGGATAAAAGATCACCAGGGAATCATCGATAGCGCTGCTAAGCATGGTGTCTATGTATTGTTCATTTGTCCCCAGGCAAAGAATAATGTCACCCACATAAGCATCGGGATCGGTTTGAATATAAACGTCGATTTCAACTGTATCATCGACATTCCCCGAAATCGGAGAATCATCGACATTGCCATACCAGACATCGATTGATTGAGCCAATATCTTTTCTGAACTTCCGATTAATCCGCTGATCGAAATAACCAGTAAAATTAAATGTAAGACAACTATCTTTCTGATAACTTCATCCAACTGCTTAATATTAAAAAGGTTAAGAAGTATTCAACCATCTAATTGAGAGTACAATACCGGATAACATAATTTAATATAATAAGGTATTTAAAAGTGTCAAGATTATTTAATGGCGAGTTTTCCCAAAATTTTTATAATAATAATATCTATAACCTTTAAAAATATTTCCGTTTGATGCAGGAGTTCTAACTCCTTTAATCAAATCCGGTTATTATTTGCCAATATTTCGTTATTGCCAAATCAATCATCTTGCTCTAAAAAAAGGCCGGACAGTAGTGTAATAATATTAATTATGATTAAGGACTTACTTAAGAGGCAGGATCATCAAGGTCGGAGACCCGTCAGGGACCTACGAACTTTCGCGGGGATGACAGTTGTGAGTTTATTATTTATGCAAAGTCCAGACAGTTGTAGGTTGGGGGCTTGTCCCCCGACAGGGTTGCGGCCGGATAAATCCAATGGACACTGCGTGCCGACCGCCTACTTTCCACATACTTGTTGGTGCATGAGGACATACACCAACCACTAAAATCATCAATAGAGCAAACAAGAAGTTTACTCATAACATATAGCATAAAAAATCAATATTTAAACCTAAAGCTTATCGCATCTTCACTGCAGGCATTGATACATTCACCGCATGAGGTGCAATCGGGCACAACCTTAACTTTTTCGTCCCGCAATTTGGCAATAGTGGGACAGGGGCTTTTCTCCTCGCAGTCGCCGCAATCGGTGCATTTTGTAAGATCGACCTTGATTCTCCCCGGAGCGATTTTTTCAAAAAGCCAGCTTATGGCGCCAATCGGACAGATTAGATAACAGAACGGGCGGTAAAGAATAAGGCTGGAAACAACAAGGATGATCATCATCACAATAAATAATGTATCAACACTCCAGTGGAGAAGCTCGAAAAAGTTAATCGGATCATAAAGTGTATAAGCCGAGAATGCTTTCCAGACCGGGGCAGTAAAATCAGCCCCGATTTTCTCACTAAGATACTGTATTTGATCTTTTACAGCAAAAAAAGTAAGGATAAACATCGCCAGTAAAGCCATTCGTATCGAGTTGAAAACTGTGAAATTAAACTGCTTCCAGTGAAATTTATGCGGGATTTTATTTATCAGCTCCTGAAACGCCCCCAGCGGACAAACCCAGCCGCAAAAAAGCTTTCTGCCAATCAGGCTGGGTATAAATATCGCTAAAAATACCGCCATGAATACCGCAAAGAATTTACCCTGGGTAATTTTAAACATGAACAGCTTGGTGACCGCACACATAGGACTGGGGTGAAGCGGGAAGAAGAAATCCAGGCCAAATAAGACAAAAGCCACCAACATCATAAAGATTCTTACCCGGATATTAATCCATCTGCCCAGAAGTAGAACCAGACCGGCCAGGCTAAGAATTATGAAAGAAATATATTTCCCGGTCAGCAGAAAATCAATTACACCAGGAGGGATTTGAATTTCCGGCTCTTTGACTGTTTCCTCGGCAGCGCCCGCTTCAGGGTCGTTCTCAGTCTCAGATTGCTCATTATTATAACCGACCGCTTCCTGTGTCGAATTGACCGTTTTTGCCTTGACTGTATCTTGCGTCATATCGGCAGAGGCCTGACTGGACCATAAAATAAAACCGGACAATATCATTATAAAGAAACATGAAACAACAAACCTGTTCAGATTTAACCTATCCATAGTATGACCTTTCAAAATTGACATGGATTCTCCTTGCTGATTCCTATTCATTCATTTCTGTCAACATGTTAGGCGAACTCCTAAGAAACAAATAGACCTTTGTAAACCAACCTGTAGACATATAGATCGCAAGGTTAAGTAGGACAGATTTTGCTTCGCACCCTACGGGGCAGTCTGTCCCAGATTGTTGACAAAGCTCCTCCGACTGGAAAGTCCGTAGGTCCCTGACGGGTCTCCGACCTTGACGGTCGGGGCTATTAATTTTATTATTACCTAAATTAAGCGATTCTTTGTAAAAAGCAATTCTTTCTTTATTTTTCTGTCT
>CBFDEC010000077.1:0-5274 GCA_965603725.1 uncultured bacterium
CTAACGCCACTTTTCTATGGGACCTCTCTACGGGCGAGAGGTCCTTTTTTATACGTCCAGAGGCGATTTGACGGGCTTGCTCGTAGTATGACTCCCTGCTCGCTAAGTAATACGTCATTGTTTTTAGATTGGAATGGCCGGTCAATCGCATCACAAAATACTCCGGCAGCTCCTCACACATCGTTGTTGTATATGTTTTGCGAAGTCTGTGAAAATCCCCGATCTGCCGGCCAAACGCTTTTCTTTGTATCGTTACAAATGTTCTGCGAAAATTCTGGATCGGGCATTTTCTTTGCCGCTCGGTAAGCATCCCCAGACTATTAAGGTATATCATTCTTGCATACCTTTTCTGAGATATAAAGGGATATAAACAGCCGTTGAGCAAATCAATTATAGTCTTGAGCCTCGAAATCAAAGGAACCTTCCGAATCTCTCTATCTTTGGGCTCATGCTCCCAGGTCGTATTGCTGTTTCGCTTCGGCTCGACATAAACATAGCCATTGCGAATATTGTCCAGGGTAAGATTGAGGACCGCTCCCCGGCGGAGTCCTGTAGTCCAGGCGGCCAAGATAATCCCCTGCCATTGAAGATTAGGTGTGAACCTTATCATTCGCTCGATCTGCCAGTCCTCATATGCCACTATGGGCTTGCGGGTGATCCGGAACTGCTTTATCCCGCTCAGTGGATTTTGTTTCAAAATTTTCATAGGATCCACCGCCCAGTTAAAGACCCGGCTGATAGACCGCAGATAAATATTGGCCGTTGTCTTTGACCTGTAGGTTTTGAGCATCCATCCCTTAAAATGTTCTCCATCCAATGGCTCGATCCGGTCAATCTCACGATTGCCCACGGCCTGGGCAAAATAGCGAAATGCCCGCTCGGTCGTATCCCGCGTACTCTCCGCGAGATTCCATAAATTTTCCTGCAAATAGTTATGACATAACGTTGTGGCTTTAAACATGCCTTGCCTCCTTTCTGATGCCACAAACCTCTTTTTCTGAGAATTTGCGGCTAATGATAATAGAAAGCAGGCGCTATGTCAACCAAGCTACAAACCGCTTTTCCGATATTAACTTGTCAAAGAACTTATTTCGTTATCTTTACTTTCTCTAGCTTGGGCGATGAATTTTGACAATTGCAACGATATATCGGAAATAACTTTACGCTGAACATCATATTGGACAAAAAATTCAAGTGCCTTCTCGCATGCCTTCAGTAAATCATCAAAACCCACTTCGCTCAATACAGTCTCGATAACAGATTTAATATCTACTCCAGCAGCAAATTGAAGTGGCTCGTCTTTTAATGCTATAGCTGTTGGATTATTAAAGCTTTCTTTCCCACCGCCAAATGAACGAAATTTCCGTCCAATAATTTGTGTTATTTCATCAATTTTATTCATTCTCTCAATCTTTCTCTTTTTTTTTATCTAACGCTTTAACTTGCGGATTTTGGCATTTATGTATTATTCCACATGAAATCTGTTTGCGCCTATTCTACAGCCTATCAGACCCGTTAAACGTTAAACTGAGCGGTCATTACCACATTTGATAGCCGGCCACTTTCTCGTTTCGGACGTAAATATAGGCCTCGACCGTAGTGGCCATCTCTTTATAGATTTCGACCATCCCGTAATCGCCTATCTTTGAAACACCGGTCAGATACAGATTAGGCCGGGCGGCCAGCATGGCTTTTTTGCTCATCCCCACGAATACATCATTCTGTTGGATAGCCCTCCATTCCCTGTCATCGAACAGGTTCCTGTCCAGTAGCTCGGCCTTGATTTTCTTAGATTTGGAATAGGCGTAAGCCGCGCAAAGCTGCATATCCGGGACCGCCTTAAGCTCTTTAGCCGATTTTAGCGAAATCGCCAGAGGCGAGCCGGCACAGCCGGCAATAAGAATGAGCCAAATCAATATCAATAATTTTTTCATTTTCAATCCCTGCTATTTATTACCGCCCGTTTCAAGCTTTCGATACCGACCGCCGGCCTGCTCAATCTTGTAATATTATCCGCATCGTGTTCTATCGGTTCAAGCTGCCATCTGTCATTACCGGGCGGCAGATATTCCGTTACTATGCGCTTAAAGCCCGCAAATCTTTTATCTTTAATCAATCGGAAATATTCAGGATTTGCCATACCGGGTCCTTCCGATTTTTATTTTTTTACAGCAATACCTTCGATGACCTTTTTCCAATCTCGTACTCTCGGTAATTTAACATCATGTACATAAACTTCCCCGCAATGTTTGCAATTCGCCATCAATCTTATGGTGAAACTGTTTATTGAATCAGGCATCATCCAATCCATTTCTATTTGATGATTACACTTTACTTTTTTTTTGGTCTTTGTTTTTGATTTTTGAATTTTTTTCTTAGCCATATAAACCTCCTTGTCTCAAAATTTGTTAATCTAGGAAATTTGCTGTTGACTTACTAGGACGCCACCTCTATACTTAATCCTGCCCGCATTGAAATCGCGAGCGAGGGTACGGATACAATCGGTTAAAGAGCTAAAGCCAGCCTCACTGAATTTAGCTCTCACACCTTCTTTGAGTGAGGGATCACATTCGGCTTGCAGAACTGCCGATTCTGCACTTTGTAAATTTTGTTCAGGGGTGTTTTGGGTTGTTTCCACGTTTTTGACCCTACCAAATAATGTCTAAACTCACTATTAAACTAAGAGTAACTCTATGGTAAATATCGGCTATTGTCAATACAAAAATGTACATAAAATACGCGACTGTACATAAATCTTTATTTATACGAGACTTGCAACTGAAAATTGTTTTAAGAAAATTAAATTTATGGCAACGAGAACAAATGATTTGACTGAGTTTGCAAAACCAGCGGCTGATTATCTCTATAAAAGAATTGGTTCTTTGAAGACAGTTCTTTCAGCTGGAGTAATAGCTTTAAGCAAACTTTCACCAGAAAAACGCGAGGAAATGATTGCAGAAGCTAACGGTCTTGGTTTGGAATCATTGAATTATCCAGAGGCCGAATTTCGGAAGAAGGTTTTGAAGATTTTAAAAGAAGCTCAAGCCGTTGACGGACAAAAGAAACGCGGTCGGCGGGCCAAGACTTCAAAACCTTAGAAATCGCTTTAATATCGCGTATTTTTTGTCTTTTATCGGATGGCATAGTTATTCGCCTCCTGTATAAAGTATATTAAATAATGGGAATTTAACGAAAAAGTTTTTGAAAAAATAGGGGAGCTCCCTCAGCCAAGGACAGCTCCCCAATTGGAGAAAATCAATATGAATAATCTAAATGAAATTTCAGATAATGTCAAAGAAGTTGTTCTAAGTCCAATCTCCATTCAAATTTTGTCTGATTCTTCTGAAAATGAGCAAAATGAGCTTATTGATGCAGGGTTGATCGCATTCTCAAAAGCCAGTGAAGAACTTCAAATTCAATATATTATAATGGCTCAGAATAATCTTGATCCATTCGATAAAGAATCTGATGAACTCACAAAAAGAATTTTTCAGGATTGTTATGCTGAAAAACTTGCTAAGGCTAAAAATATCCTATCGAAAAATAAAAGAGAGCCTGAAAAATGAAAAAATTATTGTTATTTGCAATTGGTTTGGTCTTTCTTTTAGTAATCATATCCGTATTTTCATCAATTTCTAATGAAAATACGAAAGATTTCACAGCACGATCAACTGCCAAAATTATTGAAATCAGAAAACCAAGGAAAAATATTTTAGAAAACGTGATTGTCGGTAAAATCCAATTTAAGGGAATAAACGAAAAATATATAAGAGTTGGAGCGGGAATGAAATACAAAAGTGATGATACCGGATGGTTACCTGAAACAGATCTGTTATATGTTCTTGAGGAAAAAGATGGTTGGATACGTTTTCGGGTTACAGAGAAAGATTTTGGTTGGTCAGCTTGGATACAGAAGGATTTAACAACTTCAATACAAATTGAGTAAGAAAATACAAATTTGAAGATGGCATTCTAATATCATAACAAGAATAGATGCGGTCAGCCGCGCCCCGGCAAGCGAAGAGATATGATATGACATATATGTGGATATTGAGGTTAAAGGCGATTGGCTGGATGGTTCTGTTACTGCCCGTATTGTTTGCAGTGTTATTAGGAAATATTTTGATGTTTTGGCTCTTATGGGTAGGTGCTACAAAGATGAATTGAAGAAATAGATGCGGGCAGCCGCGCCCCGGTAAGCGAAGCTGCCCGGTTGAGAAAGGATGCTTTTTAAAATTCCAAATTTCAAATCTCATTGTGCCTGGACATGTAATACCGCCTTGTCATGGCCAACCAATTTCGTAATCCTCCTTGTTACGGCTGTCAGGCCGAAACGCATAGGCACATCCACCTTATCACCCCCGGTATCGACCTCGGCCGATGATATACCGATGCTCGAATCGTTCTTAATATAGATATCCACTATAGGTCTGCTGCCGCCAGCTAAGCCATCTATAGCCGCGGGCCCCGGGTATTCGATTATGGCCTCGATGCTCCGGCTTCCGCCGCCTCGCGGCCGGTAAGTTATTGTCTTGGCGCCTAAGCAATCCATTGTCGGGCCTACGGCTAATTGCAAGGCCCGGTCAGCGGCATTGGGGCTGCACATCCAGGATGACGATGAACTTGATGACGATGAACTCGATGACGATGAACTCGATGACGATGAACTCGATGACGATGAACTCGATGAAGAGGAACTCGATGATGAGGCCTGCCCGGCTGTTACGGTGACTGCCCAGCCACGGGCTTCCAGCGTTGTCTTGGCCGTTAATCCGTTAACCGATGGGGGGCTGTTATTGCCAGCAAGATCGAGAATCTTATTGTTAATTCCGCTGCTCTGGCAATCAACCAACACCGCATCTATTGATGAAAAATTCAGCAAACAATTATCAAAATCAATCTTGCTCAAGCTGTCCGTTATTCCGGTAAAAGCACCGCCGGAACTACCGTAAGAAACCGAAGTCGAATATACAGAGAAATTGACCAGGCCGCTCGGCAGCGTCCAGCCCGAGATATCGCCGGAAACCGAAGTCGAAGATACATAGAAATTGACCAGGCTGCTCGGCAGAACCCAGCCTGAAATATCTCCGGAAATCGAAGTCGAATTTACATAGAAAGTGACCATGCTGCTCGGCAGAACCCAGCCTGAAATGTCGCCGGAAACCGAAGTCAAATATACAGAGAAATTGACCAGGCCGCTCGGCAGAACCCAGCCTGAAATGTCGCCGGAAACCGAAGTCGAAGATACATAGAAATAGACCAGGCTGCTCGGCA
>CBFDEC010000078.1:0-5225 GCA_965603725.1 uncultured bacterium
TGGTCAGACCTGCCGTTAGAATCGAGTAACCGGGTCGAAAAACTTTCGCTGATTTCCGCCAGGATATGAAAGGCTTGTTTTGTACCATCATTACCTCCACAATATTATTTCCATTTTCCCTAATCTTTCATCTTAATTAGCTCATATCAAAATTTAACGGAAAGGCCAACCATAATCTGTCTGCCTGGACCGTAGTTGGCAGGATCAAAATCAGTCGGCAATCCGGTAAGAATCTGATTTTCAAAATTACGGCTGGTGTTGGGCATGCCGGTTGCCTCGCTAACGCTTTCAACATTTATTGTATTAAACAGATTGTTAACCAGCAATGACAGGGTATAATTCATGCCTGCCACCTGGAAATTCTTATCAAGTTTCATATCCACTGTCGACGTTGAGGGATATCTTTTCGAATTAGTCTGGGGGCTCTCGTTAAAAGCCAGCGTTAATCCGGGATATGACGCAGATGGAGTAAACGGCTTTCCGCTCTTGTACAGCCAGATAGTGTTAAGGCTCCAATCATCCGGCAGCTTAAATATCCCGAAGTGAGGGTGCTCGCCCTTGTTAACTGTCAAACTGGTATTGACTGTAAGCTGGTGACGGATATCCCAATCGAGGGGATTCTCCTTAATTGAAATCTCGCCACCTTGAAGCCTGATATAATAGTCAGACCGGTCAAATGAGCTTTTACCGAAGGCCCATGTATATTCATATTTGAATGACCCGGCAAAAAACTGACCATATCTTTTTTCAAATTCAAGCTCCAGACCGCGGGAACGAGCATAATCATTATTATCCTGGAAGTCTGCAGCGCCTGGTTCAAGGCTCTCCGGTACGGTATTTAGAAGTCCATACTGGTCTTTGTAAAATCCCGAGATATCCAGACGATAACCTTCAGCTAAAGCATACTGGACGCCAACCTCATATGAGATTGTCTTTTCATAATTGAGGTTGGGGTTGCCATAAACGGCAATCGCGTTGCTTGCCTGGGTCCGTCGTTGAAAGTATTTGACAAATCCGGGCCTTTGATAAAAATGACCGTAATTAAACATCAGTTTGGCTTTATCTGAAATGGGGAAGGAAAAGCCGATACGCGGAGCAAATTTTTGCTGAGAGTCGATAATTTTTCTATCGGCCAGACCTTCAGTAATCAGGGTAAGGCTGTCTTTTGCCTCACGCGCCTGGATGAAAAATTCGTAACGCATACCAATCTCGGCAATCAGCTCCCCATACTCTATAGCGTCTTTAAAATAGAATGCGCCGTCCTTAGGGGTTCGGGTATAGAAATCACGGAAAATACCTTTGGAATAGGTTTGGTATACATACTCATCGGCAATTCCGTTTCCGGTTGTGTCATGAACCTCGACTACACGAGTAATATTTGACCACGGACCGTTATCATCCGGACCGTTGTATATGTAGTAAGGATACTGCATATCCTGGTATTCGATGCGATGGAATTTAAACTCGAATCCGGACTTTAATTCATGATGCGGCGATACCTGGCTGGTAAGATCGAGTTTTATAGTTCTCGTACGGGTATAGTCATAATGGTATTGTGCCCAGCGATCGTATCCAAAATCAAGAAACCCATCGACATTATCCCATCTGCCATTACCGTTGACATCCGTAAACTCTTCCCCGTAATCGTATTGATAATTAGGCCGATCATAACGGCCATTGTTGTTGCGGTCCCTATATGGGATCCCCTCTGACCAGTCTTCATAAGGACTGGTGTAGCGGCCATTATGATCGTAATCATTGGCCGGATCCCAGATGTCGCCCGCGTTGTATCTGCCGTCACCGTTAACATCGATAAATGGTTCGCCATGACTTAAATCGCCATCCTCGTAAGGTTCCGGATAGTCCCGGTTATACTGAAGCCCTAGCTGGGGATCATACTTGCCGTTGCCGTTGCCATCCTGGTCAACATAAACAGAATCGCTGTCATCGTAAATGCCGTTGCCATTAACATCAATATAATAAACATCATAATAGATGTGTTCAGCAGGATTCCAGATGCCGTTGTTATTGGTGTCTTCAAACGGTTCAGGATCCCACAGTCCGTTACCATTCAAATCAGTAAAACTATCAATGCCGGGATCATATTGGCCGTTAAAGTTAACATCAGTGTATGGCTCGCCCCAGATGCCGTCTCCATTTATATCCTCGAATGTTTCGGCGGGGTCCCAGACGTTATTATCATTAGCGTCAATATAGCTCTCCCAACTATCAAGCGGGACATAAAAGTTGCCGGGAGTTAAACCGCCCGGTTTGCGCTCATATGTCTGAATAACTTCACTGACTAAGAGTTCACCGAAGGTATCCTTTAAAAATGGCGGGTTAAAGGACAGCTTGACTGATTTGATTTCACGTGATGATTCCAATCGTTTGGCCGTTTCCGGAGTGTAAAGGAACGTAAAATTGAAATTATGCGCCCTATCCCAATCTTTGCTGTAACGCAGATTCAGCTTGTAACGTGAATTGGGATCCATTTTCCAGGTAAGTTTTCCCAGTCCCGAATACTTATTTACTCTGCGATTTGGAATAGTGACGCCTAAAAACTTCTCAGAGCCATAATCTATCTTTGACTTATGAGAATCATAGTTGTTATAGTCAACATAGTTATCGTATTTATCAACATTAAAACTTAAATAATATGCCATCCTTTCACCAGGCCACTTTAGCCCTAAAGCGGGGACTAATTGATCAGATAATAACGGAAGAGGTCCGCTTAAACTGACATCAACCCGGTCCCGGTTGAATGAATACTTGTTTAAATCGGTGACGCCCAAATCATCGGTGAGAAACGATGCATAAAACTGGGTAATTTTATTTGAACCATCCTTACGACTGGTGGTTATAATTCCACCGGCAATATCGCCATATTCAGCCGAATAGTTGCTTTTCATGATTGAGACATCCTCAACATCTGCGGCAGACATATTCATCGACAACCTGGATATCGGAGTCGATTCATCGCCGCTTATATTAGCCCCTCCATAACCGCCAAGCTGGTCACGGATTAAAACACCATCATCGATAAATGCCAGCTCTCCGGCACGCGAACCGCGCACATGCATTGCGCCGCCCTGCGAAACAAAACCGGTCTGCATTTTAATTATTCCTTCGATATTGGTCACCGGCAATGCCGCTATTTCTTCAGAACTAATCCTATCTACCGTACTGACCTCATACTTATCAATTACAGGACGTTCTGCCACTACGGTAATATCCTCGATCCTTATGGCTTCGGATACAAGTTCAAAATTGCGCTCGGTAGTAACATCAACCCGTACCCGCAAGTCCGTATAGGTCAGTTTATTATAACCGATGCATTCAGAAACCAGCGCATAAGTTCCAGGCGGTACATTCAAGATCACATAAGAGCCATTTATCGGACTAGCATCGGCTCCCATAGTTGTACCTTCAATTATTACTCGCGCTGGAATCGGCTGTTTATTCTCGCTGTCAACAACCACCCCGGCAATCTTGCCGGTTGTTCCACCGAAAACCTGAAGAATGCAAATGGTTAATAAAAACATCACTACCAGGCTAATAAGCCTTAATACCTTCATAGCAACCTCCTCAATTTATTAATATTTCTCTTTTGCATATTGTTTTAATATCAACATGTTGCTGTAATTTAAAATCTTTCCTCTCCAAACTCTATTTCTGGCTGTCGCCAAGCTCATAACACATACAATCCAACCCCGAAAATATTCCATACAATTTGTTCATTATACATATTAAAGTCAAGCAATTTTTAATATTGTTATTATTATAAATAAGAGCGGGCTTTAAATAGAAACGGCCGGGCTTGACCCCGACCGTTAAGACATACTAAAGCAAAAACTTATGTGCTTTTTACTTGATCAACACAGCTTGTTTGGTCTGTGACATATCGCCGGCAGACAGTTTGTAGAAGTAGACACCCGAGGCAACATCTGATGCGTTCCAGGCTACTTCGTGGTTACCGGCAGTCATAGTTCCATTTACTAACGTTGTAACTTTAGCGCCGGTGATGTCAAACACCTCGACAGTTACAGGAGTCGTTTCCTGCAGGCTGAACGAAATGACCGTGCTCGCATTGAATGGGTTGGGATAGTTCTGATCCAGGCTGAAATTAACGGGACGGTTGATTTCATCATCAACTCCGGTGGTATCTTCGGGAGTTGGGAATGTCAAATATTTAACCGGATTCTCAGTTGCGGAGCCTTCCGTTTGCGGAATACCACCGGCATCCTTATCGTTAATATAGAGAACATGCAGTGAATCATTGACTACATCAGCCAGAGTCGACCAGTGATCGCTGTCGCACCCCTCGGGATAGCAACCGGGTGTTGCCGATTCGGTTAGATTCCTTGGCTCAGACCAGTTAGCGCCGCCGTCATATGAAAACACCATGTAAATCTCGCCGTTGCCAAAACCACCGGCGGATATATCTGTAGTGTCAAAGCGTGTGTAGGTCATAAATAAACCGCCCAGCTCGCTTGCCCCCAGGTTCATCTTAGCTATCGGCATGTTCCAGCCACCCTGAATGTCAAACCACCCCGAATCCACATGGGTAGGTACTGCAATGTTTATCTCTTCAGTCTCTTCGCTATAATGGTAAATATCTGTTCGGTAATAATAGCCACCGTCTGCAGATTCCCACGAAGCGGTCCAGACTATATTAATATAATCGTTGTAGTCGAAGATTATGTCCATATCGGTATAAGCCCAGAGCGAGTCGTTGTCATCGAGGTAATTTGTAATATTGACCTTACCGTGGCGGAAGTCCCAGTTAACGCCATCCTCGGAGGGAACATAAACAATGTCATTATTATACTGCTTAGTAGTATCCTGTGTTTTTGCGTAGCCGACTACCACTCTGTCGGAGACCGGCGAGGCATCAACAACGCTGCTTATCACCATCACGGTATCGACAAACTGAAGAGCCGACCAGGTATTGCCGCCATCGGTGGAGTTGCAGTAACATATTCTGCTTAAGCGGCGGTCAGTGCTTTCAGTCGACATGATGTGAATAACGTCGTTGCCATCGACAGCTATATAAGGCCAGAACAATATACCCTCGTCTGGAACGTGCGGGAAGATTTCATCCGGGGGATCGTAGTGATCAAAGAAGCCTTCACCCGGAGGATCCCAATCGACTGATACCGTAACTTGAGTCGGATTGGCGCCGCCAGGTGAGTGATAGGTAATAGCGCCGCGATTTCCATAGATCA
>CBFDEC010000079.1:0-4990 GCA_965603725.1 uncultured bacterium
GGCCTCTTTTAGAGGCTCTTCAAAGCCACCTTCTTAGAAGGTGGATTTTTACTATAACTAATGATGATAAAAACAACTTAAGGTTGAAAAAAAGCTTATATACTCAAATGAGCATGTTTGAAAAAGCATTAAAACCTTTAGATGACATTCCATATTCTTTTAAATTTAGATATGTATGTTATCATCCAAACTGTAAAGGACATATACAAAGTTTGATTGATTGGGAGATTTTCGAACTATATAGAAAAGTAAAAAAGAAATATGGAAATGATAATAAAGTTATCAAAGAAAAAATTAAACTGAAATACCTTAATGAAATATTTTCAGTAAATAGAGATTCTTATTTTTTTACAGGAAACCAATTTCTACATCCCAAAAGCTTTATATTGTTAGGTGTATTCTGGCCTCCAAAACATACTGGAACCCAGTTGAGTCTTGATGAATTATAAAACAAGTTTAAATAATATCTTATATGTTTGATGGTGCATGAGGACATACACCATCCACAGAATATAAGTCATCAGGTCAGGCGACCTGACGACACAATACGAACTGGCTGAACTTTCAATTAAATAAATAATTCCAGAGATTACATAAAATATTGACTTGATTGTATAAACGTTATTACACTTAGGCTGGCCATGAAGATTTGTACTCCCGAACAGATGCAGGAAATCGATCGCAAGGCGATTGGCGGGCTGGGTATCCCCGGACTTGAGCTGATGGAAAACGCCGGTCGGTCCACTTATGAGATGATTATCGACTACTATGGGCCGGTGGAAGAAAATCGAATTGTAGTGGTTTGCGGTAAAGGCAACAACGGCGGTGACGGTCATGTGGTGGCGCGTTATCTCAAAGAGGACGACGCTCATGTTGAAGTCTTTTTACTGTGCAAAAAAGACGCTCCCGAGGGCGATGCCGCTGTCAATCTTAAGAAGGCGGAAGAGCTCGACATACCGATTCACGAGATAGCAAATCCTGAAAATTTTCATATTCCGGATGATACGCTGGTTATTGTTGACGCTATATTCGGCACCGGTTTTACAGGCAATATCAAATCCCCTTATGACATTATCATTAATAAAATTAACGAAACGAACATTCCGGTTATCGCTGTTGATGCTCCTTCCGGTCTTGACAGCGAAACCGGCAAAGTATCATCACCGACAATCAAAGCCGATCTTACTGTGACATTCGGCTTGCCCAAAATCGGCCAGGTTTTGTATCCCGGAAAAGCATATTGCGGTTCGCTTGAAGTAGTCGATATCGGGTTTCCTGACGGTCTGGATGAAAATATCGATACTTACCTGGTAACCGACAGCTTTGCGGCGAAACTATTGCCCAAACGTAAGCCCGATGCCCACAAGGGCGATTACGGCAAGCTGTTTGTTCTGGCTGGTTCGACCGGTATGACCGGAGCCGCTTCTATGACCTCGCTGGCCGCTTTACGATGCGGTACAGGCCTGGTCGTTCTGGGTTGCCCATCGAGCTTGAACTCGATACTTGAAACCAAGCTTACTGAGGTAATGACTAAACCCTTACCCGATGTCAAAAAACGGGGATGCCTGGCGCTTCGAGGAATGGGTGAAATACGTCAGCAAATTGACTGGGCGGATGCTGTAGCTATTGGGCCCGGTATCGGTACTCATCATGAAACAGTCGAGCTTATCCAGCGTCTGGCTGTACAGGTTAAAAAGCCGATGGTCATAGATGCTGACGGCTTGAATTGTTTAGCAAAAAATCGTGATACACTAAAACAGCATCAGGGTCCACTGGTGATTTCACCCCATCCCGGCGAGTTTTCACGGTTAAGCGGAATAGAAACCGCCGGAGTTGCGGCTGACCGCTTACAGCTTGCTTCATCATTTGCGGCAGAATTCAACCTTACATTGATTCTGAAAGGCGCGCCATCGATAATTGCCGATCCATCCGGCAAGATTTTTATAAACTATTCAGGCAACGAGGGGATGGCGACCGCTGGTTCCGGCGATGTTCTAACGGGCGCTGTCGGTGGATTCTTAGCTCAAGGTATGTCAGCAACTAACTCGGCGGTTCTGGCAACCTATCTTCATGGCCTGGCCGGTGATCTGGCGGCTGAGAGTTACGGAACCCGGGGTATGATAGCCGGAGATATATTGGAAAATGTATCGGAAGCGTTGCTTGAACTGGAGGATGTGCTGTATCTTGATGAAGAAGAGGATTGATTTATATTAGCTGATACTGAGTTTCTTTTATCATTTGAATCCCAGCTTTTTCTCCATTTTTGAACTCCCTTTTTTCATTCCCCATTTAAACCGACAGCTTACCCGGCTTATTCGGAAAAATACAATCTCTTTTCTGTTTTTGGATATCTGCAGTATCCCATCTTGACAGGCACCTAATACTTTCTTAGCTTATGACGCTATGGCAGGCAAAATATACAACATCGAAAAATTGACTTACCCCCGGATCGATGGCTTAGACCGTGACAAAACAGTCTTTCTGATTGCGGTGTCTCCTCTTGAGGAGCATGGTCCTCATCTGCCGGTTCTTATGTAGAACGACAAAACTTGACTATGCGAATGAGCATGCAGAGATTTACCCGACTTAGAAATGGATTTTCTAAAAAGGTAGAAAACTTAGAACATGCCATTGCCTTACATTTTATGCATTATAATTTCTGTCGGGTTCACAGAACTCTTAAAATTACGCCGGCTATGGCCGCCGGTGTAACCGAAAAGCTTTGGGATATTGAGGATATTATTGATTTATTAGAAGAAAAAAAGGCAATATAAGCATATATCTTTTAGTGAATTACGTGATTTTCCCTTGACATTTTTTTCTGAAATCTTATCTTAATGATAATTAAGATGTGCGACTTTTTAAAGAGCGGAACTAATTTAGCCGATAATAAGTAGTAAGTTATATATGGGGATTAATATGGAAAGCGAGAGCACTACCTTATATCTTAGAGTATTAGGGTATCAGGAACCCGATATGTCTTGGGTTGCCCATTGCTTAGAAACAGATTTAGTGGGATATGGCCCAACTTTTCAAGCAGCCCTTGATAATTTAAAAGAACTTACAGAAATGCAAGTTTCGTTTGCGTACTATAAAAACCAACCCGCATTACTTGATAGGCCAGCCCCTTCAGAAATTTTTGAAATGTATCAATTGTTGTTGCGAGAAAATTTGCATGATTTTACACTTAGAGATAAAATAGATCGCAATCGCCAGATTACAAGCATCCCTTGGCCGCACAATTTACCAGATTCAGGTTTCGCTATTGCCCAAATGTAATCCACACAAATTTAGAGAATTAATCAAAATACTTAGAAAACATGATCCCAAGTTTGAAGTATATGAGGACCGGGGCAAGGGTAGTCATCGTATGATTTATCACCCTGACATTTTGGGTAAATCTGTTTCGTTTCCAATTATTTGTCATGGCGAGGGCAGTGAAATTGATAAGAATATTATTAGTGACTTAATTCGTGCCTTTAGGCTCCCCAATGATATACTTTGAGTTTTTATAATATAGCCCTTTCAAACTGACCCGCTACCTTACAGTATCCCATCTTGACAGACACCTGATATTTTCTTAGCTTATGACGCTATGGCAGGCAAAATATACAATATCGAAAAATTGACTTTTCCCCAGATCGATGCCTTAGACCGTGACAAAACAGCCTTTCTGATAGCGGTCTCTCCTCTTGAGGAGCATGGTCCTCATCTGCCGGTTGGAGTTGATGCTTTTCATGCTGGTTTGTTCACCAGGCAGGCGGCAGAGATTATAATCAGAGAGCGTCCGGAATTCGATGCGGCGCTGTTTCCTTTAATACCGTTAGGAACTCAGGTATATAAATATATCGGCTCCTTCTATATTAAGCCTTCAACGCTGTATGATATAGTTTACAACACCGGCCGCGGCATAGCGATATATAATTTTAAATATATTTTTGTTTTTTCAGCTCATGGCACTCCAAAGCAGATTGTTGCAGTTGAAGCGGCCTGTCGTAAGGTTTCAAAAAAGCACAGCATGTCTATGCTCAGCCTGACCGGCGCTTTGGCTGTGAAATTTTTAAGCGGCAAAATGTATTCAGAAATCGCCGAACAGCTGGGCAGGAGTTTTACCGATGAAGAGCAGTATCTGTTAAAATATGACTTTCACGCCGGCTGGTGGGAAACAGCCATGATGTTGAAATATTTCCCCGAACTGGTAGATAAATCTTATAAAGACCTTAAGCCCTATTTGAAAAACCTGGCAACTCGAAAAATAATCACGCCCGAAATAAAATCACAAGGATATTTAGGATCACCGGCCAAGGCTGAACCCGATTTTGCGGAAGCCTCCATGAAAGTTTTCGCAAGGATTGCAACTCAATTGATAAACAGATGTCTAAATGGAGAAGATATAACCCGGAAAACAACATCGCCATATTATAAATATCCGAATTTTCATCCGTTTTTCAAAAGGAACCTGATATTCGGGATTATCGTAATAATTTTTATTGCAATGATTACGCTTATAATAAAATTATATTTGTAGTATGTTCTGTAATGCTTGCAACACTCAAGCGTAACGATTCATTGAAGACCTTATGATAATCAGCCATTGCAACCCGCAGGGGAAGTAATCTTAATTCCTCCTAAGAAACAAAATCGCTTAACGATTGCTCAGTAGGGGCGTATTGCGGAGACTGTGTCATAAGCTGCAAAAGATTACTTCGAAGTCTGCTGCGGCGTTCGCCAACGGCGAACTCGCAAGAAACAAATAGACCTTTGTAAACCAACCTGTAGACATATAAATCCTGAGGTTAAGTAGGACAGACTTTCAGTCTGTCCGGACAGGTTGAAAACCTGTCCTACTGTTCGGTTTACATTACTATTTTGTTTCTTTGGCAAACCTCCCGCCACCCGGGTCAGACGCTCATAATGCCTAATAAATGTGTAACATAGGGCTTGCTGAATAATTCATTTTCAGGATTTTTCATATTCAGATTACGGTATT
>CBFDEC010000080.1:0-4924 GCA_965603725.1 uncultured bacterium
GCAGAAAGGTCGCTGCTTGAAAAATAAATTTACACAACTATTGACATGATCTCAATTATTAATGAACAATATTTATATTTTTCATAGATAATCATTGATATGGAAAAATTAAAAAATAAAATAGAAAAAGTATGTAAAGAATATTTCAGAAATTCTACATTTAAATTAGATGAAAAAATCTTTGGCAATTATATCATAAGTGGTAACAATTTATCACATGCTATTAATCAATATAAAAATGAAAAAAAAGAAGTTAATGTATTACTATGGTTTAATGATTTTTGGATTTATTTTGAGATGACCCTTGTTCCGAAACCAAAAGCTTATCCAAAAATATTTATAACTCTTTCTATTTTCGAGGGCGCAGCAAGTGACTCTGTTAAGACACAGTTATTCAGAGCAGATTGGGACAATTATTATGATGAGATAGATGATAATAATAAGCACCCACAACCCCATTGGCATATATATCCCTCAAAATACAAACCTGAAATTATAAAAGATTTTGAAGCATTCATTAATATAAAAAAAGAAGAAACATTTGAAGATTCTCTTAATCCTGAATATTATGATAATAAAATAATTAACATTATTAAATTTCACTTTGCTATGAATGGAGATTGGGCAGTCTCAAAAAAGCATATTCACTTTATTGATAAAGATGAAATTTTACTTGACTGGTTATCCGGTTTATTAGGGCACATAAAAGAGCAATTAGAATTTATAAATACAACGAAATGTTAACTATATATAAGCAACAGCAGGTCGGTCATACGACCTCAGACGAGCCGTATGGCCATCTATGGTTCTTCGCCTAATACGGACCGCGGCGGAGGGAGAAAACACCGACACTTTGATTATTTCCGCAACATCTTTATTATCGCCTTGACCGTATTACCCGCCATGTCGAATGACCAGTTGTACAGCCATTTCGATAGATTGTCGCTCCAGCGGTTGGGGTGAATCAGGATGCAGGTCGTCTGTTTGTGATTGGCGATAAAATCGATGAGGTCCGGGGTTGTCTTCAGGGAATGTTCGGGCTGTTCCCCGACGAAATCGTAGATGTTGCCGCGTTGTTCATCCCAGGTGCGGCCGGTGTCGGAAAAGTAGCGCACCTGCTTGTAGTCGATATTAAGATAGGCCGCTACCTCGATACCGACCTGCCGATAATCATATTTCTGCCACAGGTTGCGGTTGTTCCATTTAGTAAGCGGATTGCCGTGCATGGCCATGGTCTTTACCGGCGCCAGTTCTCTAAGCTTGCTTAAATCATCTTTGCAGATGTCGAACGCTCTTTCGTAATCGCCTTTAGCCCTATCAAGGCATTCGTAATGATAGCCGATTTCCATACCAAGTTGCGAAATGCTCTTAATTATATCCGGCTCGAAAACAGAATCAATAACCCTGAACAGGTAAGTGGATTCAAGGCCGTACTCATGCTCGATCTGCGCCATCTCCAGCGCCAGTTGAGGGTCGCGGTCGACATCGTGACGGAGAAACATACGCGGCTTGCCTGAATCATCGGTGGAAAAATAACCGCCCAGCATAATAGTCCGATAGCCGGCATCATTGATCGCCTGGCATAACTGCCGGTACATTTGCTGTGTAAAATCACGCATAATATCACCTGGTTAATAGTAAAAAAGCAACAGCTGACCTCATAATAAATAATATATGATGGGTTGATTATTTTAACAATATCATTTTTAATATTTTAGTAGGACAGACTTTGTTTCACACTCTTCGAGGCAGTCTGTCCGGACAGGTTGAAAATCCGCAAGACCCCAGACGGGCCATATGGCTTGATGGCCTTTCCTACTTCAACAACATCATTTTTTGCGCATGTTTATACTCTCCTGCTGTTAGCTTATAAAAATACACGCCCGATGCGAAACCATCGGCGTTCCAGATCAGGCTATGCGAACCGGCAGGTTGATTGCCGTCATACAGCGTCTTAACCTTTCGGCCGAGGATGTTGTAGATATCAAGGGTGACATTGGCTGGATGCGGGAGAGTGTAGCTGATTGTGGTTGCGGCGTTGAACGGGTTGGGGTAGTTTTGCGCATGTGAATATTCGAAGGGAAGAGAATTATCTTCTCTTATATTAGTAGTCCCCAGATAGATTCTTTGAATGCCATCTAACATATTAACATAGACGAAATTATCATCCCAATAGTCAACAGCTATCGAATGATTACTAATATTCCCAACAAAGATATCAGTTCTAATCCAAGAATAACCGCCATCAATACTCCTGCAGAGATAATTGTCTCCCGATATTCCATATAGTTTTAATGAATCATTAAAAGACACGACAATCTTTTCAATGCTGGGAGGACCAGTGTGAATAAATGACCATGTCTGGCCATAGTTAACGGATTTCATTATGCCTTCCGACCATAAGGTTGCGTAGAGAATGTTAGCATTATTTGGGTCCATTTCCACATCCTGAAGGTGTCCATCTGATTCCAAAGAAATTAACCAGCTGTCCCCTGAATCTGTTGAACGATATATTCCATTGTTAGTCCCCACATAAATATATTCGGGACTTGCCTGGTCGACCATCAATTCATCCACATAAATATCGCTGGCTATCTGCCTTGCGACCCAAGAATAACCTCCATCTGAACTTCTATAAAAGACATCATCATAACAGGCATAAAATAGTAATGATGACACACAATAAAAAGCAGCTACAAAAGGCGTCTCCCCCAACAGATTCCATGAAAAACCATCATCAGAGCTCTTAAAAAGCTCATTGTATAAATAAATAACATAGATATCGCCAAAGTCCGAATGGTCAAAAGAAAATGCTTTTACCGAGCGCATTATAGAGAACCAGCTATCACTAAGATCTTCAGATTTGTAAAAATCGTCAAGCCAAGCCGTAGCGTAAACATGATGATTTGAGGAGCGGTCAACGACTAGCTTTTCAATACGATTCTCAACACTTATGCCAACCCCTGCCCAACTTTCGCCGTTGTCAAGGCTTCGAGCTAATTCTGGCCCGGCCGAAAAAATGGTGTTTTCTGACGTAGAAGAAAAGGAGCAATCCTTTATCTTACCCAACCAATAATATGAATGAGAGAATGAATCTCCGCCATCTACAGATTTGTATAAGCCGTTATCAGTACATACCCAAACATTTTGAGGATTATTATTTCTAATTCTAATATTGTAAATATTATGATCACCAAAGCCCAAATACATCCAATTATTTCCGCCATCGGTTGTTTTCCGCAAACCATAATCATCGTTTCCTGACGGCCAATAATATCCAACATAAACCACATCACTGTTTGTGGGGTCAATCTGTAAAACGTTACTTGAACCATCTGTAGAATAATAATGCCATGATTGTCCGCCATCCGTACTCTTATATATTCCATTCCCGAATGGTGTTACATATATAATATTTCCTTCACCGTTTGGTGCATACTGAGCATTAGAATAACCTGATCCGTTTGGGATATCGAGTTCGTTCCATGTGAAACCACCATCAATTGAATAGTAAACTATAGTTCCAGTTCCGCTTGAGACAAACAATTCGTCTGGATTGATAGGATTGACTGATATATATTTACCAGATGGCATGTTGGGCAATACTATCCAAGAATCACCTCCATCGGTACTTTTGAATCCTCTATTGATATATATTATATCATTGTCCGAGGGACTGAAGGCAATTCCAGATGCTGATTGCCCAAATACTTCAACCCAGGTATTTCCCCCATCTGTGGAACGATAGGTTCCTTCATAATCATCGCCTGCCAATACTATATTTGAATGATTCGGATTTACTGCAACTGATCTAACGTTTTTGAAAGGCCCGATTGCATTGGCGTTATAAGCACATAAAAGCATTACCAAGATTAAGAGCTTTCTAATCATTACTTTCTCCTTATTATTCTTGCAGCAATAGTTTTTAAAATTGCCTTTTTTAAATCATACCTTGTTCTACAGCTTTGAAAAGCAATTCAAAGATTTCATTTTTAGTCAAAAATGCATTCATTTTCGCATTGACGATTCCTCTATGCACCCAGACAAACCTATACCCTTCATCTTCTTCTTCAATATTTCTTATTTGTTGTAATCTTAGTGTCCATTCACTGTCACCTTCGTAAATTTCAACTTCGTCAATTAATTCATAAACTTTGTCGCTCATAAGTTAAACTCCGTTTAATTAGAATATTTTAGCTATAATAATGCACCATCAAGCTCTTCTCAATATATTTTATTCAACTCTATATGTCAAGCAAAATTTATTTTGCCGCCTTAAATCGATATAATTATTCAGGCCATTTCTTAGGGTAAAACAGCTTTTATTGCTAAATCTGTCAATTATTATTTTGATCAAATGGAGCGATAATTATGCTGGCTGTAACCTCGCTTGATTCAACGGACTTTTCCTGCTGGAAATATGTCGGGAAAGGTTCCCGACACCGCATGAAACCCTGTTTCATATCGAAACAGACCTAAAGTTATTTGAATTAATACCCGATAAATGATAAGGTTTGGGCTGTCTGGATATTTTACGATTTTCCTTGACAAAGGCTTGAGCTGAAGGTATTTTTATGGTGTGGGAAAGTCAGAAGGGTTTGGAGCAAAAATTAATTTGGTTTTTTTGAAAAAAGTAATAATTTTGTCTTGACAAACCGGAAGAGATTGATATTATACAAGTCTGCCGGATGCTTAAGGCAGGCTTTTTTTGACAGCAAATGAAAGCTCTTTGAAAACTGAATAGCACGCACATAGTGAATATAATAGTGCGGGTCTTGTATTTTCCAAAGACACAGACCTTAAAAACAAATATGCCGAACAACGTATTTTTTAATACGTTTGACATAGAGCTAATCAAATTTTTTTTACGGAGAGTTTGATCCTGGCTCAGAACGAACGCTGGCGGCGTGCTTAATACATGCAA
>CBFDEC010000081.1:0-4713 GCA_965603725.1 uncultured bacterium
AGCTTTTGAACATTACCACCTTCAAAGAAGGTGGTTTATCAAGTTTCAATTAAATAACGTAGCACTACACTCCTGTGTTTTTGGGAAACCGCCCATTATCTATCAACGACTTACGAGAAATCAAGCCGCACAACTGTAGAAGATGGGTCAGAAAAATAATATTTGCTATAGGAGATCTGTCAAGTCCTATTTGGGTTTATAGGGGATTCAATCCCAGCTATTATTCACACACTGCATAATCACAAAACTCTCCCTCAACCCGGAACCTGAACTTTACAACACCAAACAGAAATTTAACATACCCGTTCATTCTCATATCACTTACAACATAAAGCCCGTTATCCAATCGAGCGAGCTCAAAACGCATGCTCAGCTCTTTGAGTTTTTCAGGGCGGGGCACGATAAAGTCCATCGTTTTTATAAGGAAACTGTCCTTGTCGATATAAATCTTCCCTTTAATCTGTCCCTTATCAGGTTTCTTTTTGCGGGGAGTAATTGATACAATGTAAGCGTCTTCTGTTTCTTCAAGCAACTCATAACTGTAGTCGGGGTCGTCAATCGAGAAGGCTGTTTTAATTTGTGCTTTTGATTCTTTTTTCTTTTTCTTCTTTGTATCTTCATCGGAGCTGGAATAGAGAATTTCGCGGGAAAGCTCTTCATCGCCTTTCATCCTTACCCGGGATATAACGGTATCAACATCCTCGCATTCACCTTTTTTGTTCAACTTGCTGAAGATGATTTTTTCAGTGAACTCGAAGACAGAGGCTTTTTTGCGGTTGTCTTCGATTTTAATCGCCTCTGTTGTGCGGTCAAGGATTTCCTCAAGAGAGATTTCCTGAGAAAAAGCCTGGCAAACAAGCGCCAGGCTTATTGATAAAGCAATTATGAATTTCACAGGATTATTTTTTTTCGAATCCCTCGGGGATTTCAAACTTGCTGTCATCGATGCTTTTCTTTTCTATACTCTGAACCTCAGAGGCAAGTGAAAAGACCGTCATCATGCCATCTTCGCCTATGGCCTCATCAGTTATCCCCATCATCGCCTTCATCTCCGGGGGTATTTGGCCACCCTCGGCAGCGCCTTCGGTACTTTCTACCTTGATAACGGTTTTAATAGGATAGCCGCCGGCTTCAACCATCTTATCGGTCATCTCATCGAACTGCGCGCCAAATTCAGAAAATATTGCTCTTGTAGCCTCTCGACCCAAGCTGACATCAACGCCGGTTGCCTTAGAGAAATTCTTGCCGAATTCCATTAATTCATCAAAACCTGAGAAGTCTTCAGCATACCAGTATTCGTATATCAACAGCATCTTTTTTTCAGGATCTTCCTTGTGAACGCCGGAGGCTTTGCCGATCACGTTCTTGCATTTAAAATCGTTTATATCGACTTTATCATCAGATGCTGTGACTTCGACAGTCCATTCATATTCGGAAGGATCCCCTGTTAGCTTGCCAGCGCCTGATTCACCGCCGGTCATTTTTTCTTTTAATGAAGCCATTCTTGTTTCGGAGTACGTTTTCTCATCTGCTGTAATGTTCCACATAACCCCTTTATCCAGGCGGGTAATCTGAGAATATTCTGTCTGTGCGCCCTCGCCCATCATTGCCGCCATAGGGCCGAGCACTTTAGTAGCGCCGCGGCTGCAGCTTCTATCGGCTTTGAAATATTCTGTAGCGTCTGTCTCCATGTTCATGAAACCACCGGTTTCAACATTCATTTTTTGCTTGACAATTACATCAGCCTGAAGAGCAACTATCAGGCTCGATGCAATTGCGACTGCCAGAAGAAAATTCAACCTTTTCATGGTTCCTCCTTGTTTAAATGTTACCTCTCTGTTACTATCAATTATATTATATTTAATCCAATTGGGCAATTTTTATTTGACTTAATATGGACAAAGATTTAAATAGCCTTGTAATGATTTTAGGAAAGTTATGATAAAAAAATACAGCCATATAGATGAAAGAATAATTGCCGCCTTAAAAAAAATAGTCGGTGATAATTATGTGCTTACCGACAGATTCGATCTGGAACCGTACTCGCATGATGAAACCGAGGATCTGTCATACTATCCTGAGGCCGCGGTAAAGCCTCAATCGGCTGAGCAGGTATCGGAAATTTTAAGGCTGTGTAATGACAATCATATTCCTGTAACGCCGCGCGGCGGCGGGACTGGTCTATCGGGGGGAGCTCTGCCTGTATATGGCGGGGTATCGCTGTCATTAGAACGGATGAACCGGATTCTCGAGATCGACGTCAACAACATGATGGCGATAGTCGAACCGGGCGTCATTACAAGCGTCTTTCAAGATGAGCTGGAAGGCAAGGGACTGTTCTATCCGGTCGACCCGGCTTCGAGCGATTCCTGTTTGCTGGGCGGCAATGTCGCCGAAAACGCCGGCGGTCCAAGAGCGGTGAAATACGGGGTTACCAAGGATTATGTCTATGGTCTCAAAGCGGCGCTTCCGGATGGACGGATATTTCAAGGCGGCGGCAAGCTTTTAAAGAACGTCTCAGGTTATAATCTCACACAATTGCTGGTAGGCTCCGAGGGGACGCTGGCGGTTATCACTGAGATCACATTCAGGATTTTGCCGAAACCGAAATACTGTCAGACAATGCTGGCGCCGTTTAACTCACTTGATGAGGCGGCGCAAACGCTGACCAGTATTTTCGCCAATAAGATTATGCCATCCGCCGCCGAGTTTATCGAGCAAGCCGCAATTAAAGCCGCCGAGGATAAGTTTGAAAAGAAGTTTCCGTACTCAGATTCGGCGGCATTGCTGCTTTTGGAAATCGACGGCAACTACAAGGAGATACTTGAACAGCAAGCTGAAACAATAGGTGAAATATGTCTGGAAGGCAACGCCGTTGATGTTTTCATCGCCGAAAACGCTCAAAAACAGGCCGAACTGTGGGATATCCGCCGTCAAATCGGCGAGGCGGTCAAATCGATAGCGCCGTACAAGGAGGAGGATACAGTAGTCCCGCGAAGTAAACTGCCCGCGCTGGTGGAAAAGATAAAAGAAATCAGCCAGAAACATAATATTACAACTATCTGCTACGGCCACGCCGGGGATGGCAACATCCACTGCAACATAATCAAAAAAGATATTACCAACGAACGCTGGAATAACGAACTGCCGGATGTGATTGCCGAACTGTTTACCGAGGTGGTCAAACTCGGCGGCACGATCTCCGGCGAACATGGCATCGGCTTAGTACAGAAACGCTACCTGCCTATAGCGCTGTCGGAAACCGAACTCGAACTGATGCGCAAAATCAAAGACGCCTTCGATCCGAAAGGGATTTTGAACCCGGGGAAGGTTTTGCTGGAGGAGGAGGAATTTTAAAGAAAGATTTACACTCACCATTCTTTTATTCAATAGTATTGCCGAATTCCGTATATTTAATATTTTCTTTTTGGATATTAATCGCGCTTTTATACTCTTCTAAATATTCGTCATATATCCAAGGCTCTTCATTAAAATAATAATCAAATGAAGATGGTGTCGGAATGGGAGTAGGTGGAGGTATTTCTGTCGCAACGCCTATCACCTTTAAGCCTTTCATTTTATATTTTGTTAGTTCCCCCATAAATATCAATTTCTTTTTTCTATCTTCTCTTGGGAGATTTGAAAATAATATATAAAAAACAGTTTTTGAATTTCTAAAATTTAGTGCGCCCGACGAATCGTTATTATTTTTTATCGAAAGCAATCCCGTTCCGTAGATTCGTCTTCCCAGTTCCCTTCTTTCAAGCCTTTTTATTTTTGCCATTTCTAAAGCGATTTTTATGTAATTTTCACCTGTACACTTGTGAGCTTGATTGATCAAATAATCATATAAATAGCTTATTCTATTTAATCTTCCTCTAGTTTCTAAATTTTTAAGCATTTTATTGTTTTCATCACTCCAAAATCCGAAAAGATTAACAACATCCGGTTTATTATCATCTTCAGGTAAAATAAACTTATGACCTGAAGAAATATATAAACCCAGTAAGTCCAATTCGGAAGCATTAATGATAATCGAGTTATTAAGAAATTCTTCCCTCTTTACCAAATATTCAATAAAGTCAAGCGGAGTATCAAGAATATTTAGTATCTCTTTAAGATTAATATCATCAAATAGATGAAAGTATAAGTTTCCAGACTCAAATCTAAGCGTTGAACCCCAATATTCATAATCTCTAGCGCTTGCAATAATAACATTAATTATATTTTTAACATCTCCAATATTAAATTTTATTTTACCTTGCCTAGTATTATTAAGCTCTTTTAATTCACCACGTTGTATTAGCCTATTTGCACCTTTAATCTGGTTTATAGCTTTCTTAATAATCTTCTGACTGTGTTTTTCTGGTTTTTTAGTAGATTTAACTTGAAAGATAATCATTGTATTATCAAATAGAACAAGGATATCGCATATTTCTTTTTTAGTTTTAGAATTAAAGGGATTATCAAAAACAAAATCCGATAATACACCTGTTTTCAAAATGTCTTGAATTTCTTTTTCTTTATCAATCCCGGCCAAATGTTTAGGGTCTTTTCCAAAAATTCTATCAATTTTCAAATCTTTGATTTCATTTTTCCCTTTATTTAAACAACAATGTTTATATTTTTTGCCACTCCCGCAAGGGCAAGGGTCATTTCTGAGATCATGTCAATAGTTGTGTAAATTTATTTTTCAAGCAGCGACCTTTCTGC
>CBFDEC010000082.1:0-4534 GCA_965603725.1 uncultured bacterium
TCTGCTCCTGCGTCAGCTTGTGGGAGTCCAGCAAATCGCAGCCGCCGACAGCCAGGAACAACATCATAATTAAAATAACAATTCCCTTTTTCATTTCGTGTCTCCTTTCAAAAAAAATTATTATAATTTTCTCAAAGCGTTTCCGCTACAGTTCAACAGCTTGCCGTTATCGATAAATTCAACTAATCGACTATTCATGGAACCTCGAACTAAAATCCGGCAAACACGTCCCTTGAATCGGAGCCTGTACCTGCCCAGTGGTGTTTTGTTATTGCCGAATCGATATTGATATAACTGCTCGCTCATTTTTGCCCTTCGAGATAATTTTCTACAGCCTTTATTACCTTGGTCCGAATCTGCTTATCATGCTTGAATTTATTTTCTTTAATAAATGCACAGATTTTGTCCTGGGCGGTTATCAGGGCATCGGATAAAGAATCGAAAGGCGGATTACTGACATCTTCTGTGCTTATTGGAAAACCTGTCCCGGATTTGCGGTTTTCAATATCAAGACCGATAAAGAATTTGCCCTCGATTCTCGCCCACTTGATGGATATCTTCGTTCCATAAGACTTCGGCAGCTTGACCTCGAGGACAGAGGGATTCTCGACTACATTATTTTTATTGACCGTGTAATCGGCCTTGTCGAAATCGATTTGTTTCTGGTCCTTTTGATCGTCGAACAGCTTGCCCTGGACATCTTCCAGTATCAGCTTTATCTGGGTATCGGATGCGGTCAGTCTTTTCATTGCCGTCGCCCGCTCGTCCGGGCTCTTGAAATCTGCGATTTTCAATTTCTGACCGCCGGTCATGCAGTTCATACTGACCAGTCTCACTTGCGAGATTATCGGGGGTATCTGCAGCTTTTTCTGGACCGGCTCGATCGTCATTCTTACCGGGTCCTCGGAATTATGACGAATAGCCCTGTCGATATCGCCGACCTGGTCCGGGGAAAGGTCCAGCAGGTCGAATACTATCTTCTCCCTGTCACCGGCCGCTCCCCATTCGTTTATCTTCGTCTTGACTGCAATTTTCATAATTACTCCATTTCTCCCCGCTCCGAAGCCGCGGGGGCTTTTAATGATTGATTAATAAAATCAGAATAGGCTATCCTCCTTCGCCATAAATTATCTCTTAATCGCAGATTTTTCTTTGCAGGTATGATTATTTCAACATTTTCACAAACAGATATTAAACCAATCCCAGCTAATCTAAATTTATTTAGACTATATTTGCTTAATTTTTCACATCTACTAAAATGCATTGCCGCATAAGATTCATTGGCAACTTGAAGATTATTTTTTGCCTGCCCTATTACCCCTGAGACATCGTTTAATTTCAATTCGATCGCTATGAGGTAATATAAAAATGGTTTTTTTCTGTCATATCGTGGAGTAAATTTACATCCAACAATATCACAATATCCACCACATAAATAAACCTCATGTACTACATCAAACCCACCCGTAAATAGCCATTGTTGAATAGGTTTTCTTAATTCTTTTTCAAGCATTATTCTGACTTCTTAAAAGTCTTCGCCGCACATTGATTGAACCAGACCCGGTTCCATTTTGTTAGCGTTTCCGGGCCGATCCGGCCGTCTATTTTGACTGGGTCTGAAGGCTCGATTTTATTGAGCAGCTCCTGTAATTCGCAGGGTCCTTGTAAATAATCGGCCGGTTCCGAAGTGTTTTGAGCAAGCACCGTACTTTTAGAAGTGACTTCGTAACCGGCCGCATAGATGGCAATATGATAGATTATAATTAAGGCCGCAGCGATTAATACCCATTTAAGGCAGTCATACAATTGGTTCTGGTCACTGAACTCTTTCGCTTCGTCCATGATCTGCATGATAACTCCTTTTTAAGTGACTAAAGTGCCTAAAATGTAAATCCCTCGACTTCGCTCGGGATATGCTTTGAACTCTAATTAAGCGTCAGCAACTGCCATATCCTCTTTTCGCAGTAGCCAATCGCCTTGCGGCACATAGGCCAGAAACCGGTACAGCCCGGATCTTCAAGTGCCTGCTGAAAATAGTTCAGTTTTTCCTGGTAATATTTAATATTTCGTTCTGTCATAATAACCTCACTAAAAACTCAAAACTTAAAATTCAAAACTAAAAAGGCGGCGGACCTCCATGCTTCCCCTCGTGGGGGTCTTAATCCCCGTACTCTTTCTCTAATCATTGAAGTTCTCCTAAAAAAACATTCAATTGCGAAAAAAATATTCGGTCTATTTTCCATGTGACCATCGACCGCCGCCTTTAGGCTCGGGGTTTCCAGTCCGTTGAAAACCTCGCAACTTTTTTAGTTAATGGGTTAATGGGTTAATGGGTTAATGAGTTTATGGGTTGCCCGTTCTACTCTTTTACTCATCAACCCTTCTACTCTTCAACCCTTCTACTCTTCAACCCTTCTACTCTTTCATATTTGCCCGTTCAGCCCTGCCGCTCCCGGTGGGACGTTGCACGGCAGGGCTGCCGGGTCTATACAGTATGCGGACCTCGTCGCTCGTCTATCGTCGCTCGTCGCTCGTAAAAACGAAAGTGGCCCCGCGGCCACTTCCGTCGGAGGAGGGTGATGATTTTTAATAGTTATTGATTTAGGAAGAGGAATACTTTGAAACTGATCAACTGATTCACTGTTCAACTGTTCTACTAATCCATCCCCGCCGCATCGGGGACATGTCTCTCTTGCTATAACAAAGTAGGTTTTAGCCATTAGTCATTAGCCCTCAGTATTAAGTTCAAAGTGCCTAAAATTCAAAGTGACTAAAGTTATTTAATATTATTTTCAGGTAATTCAAAACAAACCCAAAAAGTATCGTCCAAACCCAATTGATCTTCTTTTTTTTCAATCCATACATGAATTGAACAGCTGGCTAATATTGCCACAAAATTATCTCTATCTAATTTGGCTTCAATCGCTATTCTTATTGTTTTCATTTTTTGTTTGCTGCCATCCAAGCTATGATTAAAGATTCGTATGGTCCTTTAGATTCGAAATGTTTATTATCTATCTGATTATATTCCGATTCTGTTAATTCGAATGCCGTCCATCTTTTTCCATTTAGCTTTCGGACTATGTACCACATTTTTATTTTTTTTTGCCTTTTATTCATTCTGATTTCTTTTTTTCAGCCCTCAGGTTTCAGCTTTCAGCTGTCGGCTGTCGGCTATATTCAGTCCTTATTATCAATATCATACGCTGCATCGACGAGTATCTTCTTGGCGTGTCGTTTAATCGCCTGGTCGGCCGGCAGGTTCTTCATCGCCTCAAATTCTACCTCGCCCAGTTTAGCCGATTCCTTTACCTGCTCAATCGCCCTGGCCTCGGACTTTGCTAATAGTTCCAGTCGTTCCATGATTTAACTCCGTTTATTCATAATCCCGCACAGCTAAAAATACTGGGAATCGCGGCATACCGGCATCGGTAAGCTCGAAATATGAAAAGGTGACAACCTCACCTTTATCAGGCGGGCATTCTCTGTCATTATCTGATAAGCCCGTTCCTACCGCTATGATCTTATCTCTGAATTTACACAGTAACGCCCCCACCCTGCCTTCGTTCCTGCCCTGGCCATCTTCGTAATCAATAACTACCGCCTCATCAGTCTGCATCCGCTTGACTTTTAATAACGCCCTTGACCGCTTATTTTCATATATGCTATCGGCCTTTCTGAGCATCACGCCCTCGCCGCCGGCATTGATTATCCGCTGTTCATATCGAGTCAAATGCTCAAGTCCAGAACATTTAATCTGCTCTAAAATTTCAACATGACCGGGCAGATTCAGCTCTCTTAATTTTGTTATTCGACTTTCAAAACCCCCCCCGGCGATGCAATCGAATAGAACATATTTTATCCCGCTCCATTCAGGATTGATTTTGGTTCGCACTTTGCCGCATGTCTGCTGAAATAATCCCCGCCCTTCCCATAATTCACCGTCCAGAACAACATCTTCCGGTAAATCTTTTATGAACCAGGCGGGGGCACAAAATTCCTTTCCCGTTCGTGAAACCAGCCTTTCCCCATCCCAAATCGCCCTTACACCATCGAGTTTCTCGCTCATCCACCAGCCAGTCGGATTCTGACCTTCGTATTTTTTTGCCAGCATTGGTTTCATTATTATTCCCTATCCCCTAAATTTTTAACTTGACAAAACATATCCACTATGTTAATTTAGGCAACTATGATTATGCCCGTAACATCTGCGGGCACGGAAGCCCCTATCGTATATCGCATGTCGTATGTCGTATGTCGCATGTCGTATGTCGTTTTTCAATCGCCTAAAATGTAGAGTGCCTAAAGTTATCCCGGCCCCCCGGCAACGCACCGAGAGGCTGGGTTAAAAAATATTATTTGGGTAAAGATAAATTATCTAAGTATTCTTTCAAATCTTTCGCTTCTTTTTTGGAAGAGCATTCTTTTTGATTGCCTTTTAACAACCCATGTTTGACGATCCAGATTCGACGATTGCCGCCGATATGGGACGGCTCATTTCGCCATGTTTCGATTATTTCTGCTTTATTGTATC
>CBFDEC010000083.1:0-4465 GCA_965603725.1 uncultured bacterium
CGCAGAAAGGTCGCTGCTTGAAAAATAAATTTACACAACTATTGACATGATCTCGTTATGCCTATTTATATACTACATTTTTTTAATTCAAACGGGAGGTGATAAAATGAAATGGGGTACCATATTTTTCCCGTTGCTCGTTTTCTTATTTAGTTGCTCATCTGAGGAGCAGGATGGGATAAATTGGGATTATTTTCATGGTGTCTGGGCAAATGAAAATTGTGAGCTAATAAGAACAGCAACATACTCACTATTATTCGAAAGAGACGGATCAATCATATCATCAAATCTGCAAAGAGTAACAGTAGAAGGAAACAGGATAAATTTTAATACCCGCGCAAAAGCTGTTTTTAATAATTCAGATAGTACTGTCACTCTCAAAGCGAAAGGTCTTTTCGAAAAAGACGAAGTCGTAATCCGGCATCCAATTTCTAACGAGTTACTGCTTACTAATAAAAGCTATTCTATCAAAAAGGAATCCGGAAAGCTGTTATTATTAGAAAATGATCATTTGGTAGAGGAATTGGACTTCAAGAATAAAAAACTAAGAATGAAGCTTGCAGATAACCGTTGGGAAACATTGTTCTTAATTGAAATAATTGAAATGTCTGAACCATATGATATGCCCAAAAACGCTGCTAAAAATAATATCGCTAAACGGATTCAGGAATGGCAATTGGGAACAAGTTATTGGAAAGAGCCAAATAGTGTTTTTTGGAAAATTGACATTGGAACAAACAAACATCTCTATACCTTCACAATGAATACCGATTTTCTTTATTGTCGTGCAGCCCGAATCAGGTCCAATAATCAAGGAACCGTCTTTGCACAGAATATTCGCCTGACAGTATGGGGTGAAAGACGTGACGAAAGATATGTCGGTTATATGGCCGAAGATAATCTAAAAGCCTCGGGGGCAGAATTAGAGATAGACAATTCTAAGTTTAACTCGCAATGCGGGATCGCGTATGATCAAGATATTTATTGGTCTTTGAATTCTTTTAAGGATGGTGAAATAAAGGTTAATGGCTGTGATAAAGTTTATGGTCGAATTCCAGCAAATGAAGATGATGACCGTATGTTAGAATGGATAGCATTCAGAAAATATTAAATGCAACTTGATAATTTTAGCAAATACAGGCATAACAATTGTATCCAGCTGAACTGGAAAAGACTGTGGATTTTAAGAACATTTCATAGTCAACTTAAGCAAAACAAGGAGGGGCTTGTTGGTATTTGAATATCTCGGTTTGTCCATATTAGTATTGGCGTGTTAATTGTTAACATAGCTATAGACGCCTCATAAGACTACATTACTCGAGGGTCAAAATATATATCCAGTCTCCTTGATTAAGAAAAAAGTCTACGATATCCTTGACATCGCTATACATCATCAGTTTGTTAACATCATGGCAGAAAAACCAACTTTTAAAGATATCCTGGATGCCGCCGAACGGATAAGCCCGTATATCAATCGAACACCAGTATTAACCTGTTCCAGTCTTGATTCAATGTTCGGTGCAAAGCTCTATTTCAAGTGTGAAAATTTCCAGAAGGCGGCCGCATTTAAATTTCGCGGCGCCTGTAATGCCGTATTTTCACTTTCAGATGATCTGGCTAAGAAAGGAGTTGCGACACATTCATCCGGTAATCATGCGGCGGCATTAGCATTAGCGGCCAGACTGCGTGGAATAGACTCGTTTATTGTCATGCCAAAAACTGCGCCTACTATAAAGAAGTTAGCTGTGGAAGGCTATGGCGGTCAGATTACGTATTGTGAACCTACGCTTAAAGCCCGCGAAACCACATTAGAGAAAGTGATAAATCAAACAAATGCTACAGTTATCCACCCATATAATGACTACCGCATTATTGCCGGACAGGGAACTGCCGCTATGGAGCTTCTCGAAGATATCCACAGCCTAGATGTGGTTATGATTCCAATTGGCGGAGGCGGTCTGACCAGCGGTACAGCTCTGGCTATTGCCGGCGTATCATCAAAAACCAGGGTTATCGCCGCTGAACCTGAGGGAGCCGATGACGCTTTCAGATCATTAAAAGAAGGTAAGATAATGCCCTCGATTAATCCTCACACTGTCGCCAATGGCCTGTTGACCTCGTTGGGGGATCTTACGTTTCCTATTATCAGGGAATTGGTCGAACAGATTGTTACGGTGAGTGATAAGGCCACAATAGCCGGGATGCGGCATGTTTGGGAGAGAATGAAAATAATCATCGAACCCTCAGCAGCGGTTCCTGTTGGTGCTTTGCTGGAGAAAAAAATTGATATCAACGGTAAACGAGTAGGAATTATCCTATCAGGAGGTAATGTTGACCTCGAACGGCTCCCCTGGAATCTGTAAATCTGTTCCAAATGAACTACTTCCTGGCTGGCCGAATTGCGATACACCTGTGATAAACAGCAAAGTTATTCCGACTGGTTCGGTTAAGTAGATACAGGGTAAATACAATAACTCAAGGGCGGTCTTGCACCGCCCTTCCCCACATCAACAATACAATAATACGAAAAGGCTGCTGCGGGGGAGTGTGTCGATACAAACGGGATGGTTGCGGTGTTTTCTGGATAAAAAAAAGCAGTTCGCGACTACCTTTTTTGTCGATAATGAACGAATATTAAACCGCTACTATTTAACCACAGGGTGGCATATCTTTCAACCACTACCTGGTGCACTTTTCAACCGCCGTTTACAGATTCAAAGAAGCGCGTTCTATTGATAGTTCAGTTGAGCCGCTGTCAAACACATCGTTAGGCGGCTCGTTTCACCTGACCAGTAATAAGCTGGGTAGCTAAGAGCGAAACTAAACTGAGAATTGCGCCCACCACAAATGGAATGCGGTAGTCGATCATCCATAAAAGACCCCCCATAACAGGGAACACAACCGCTCCGATATGATTGATAGTAAAGCCAACTGCCATGCTTGGAGCGATATCGCGGGGATCGCCAATCTTCTGGAAAAATGTGCGAATCGCCATCGCAAAATTGAATAAGATATGATCTACAATATATAACACAGCGACCAATAGTCTGGATTCCACTATAGCATACGCTAAGAATACAAAGATCAGCGAGAAATACTCGATAGAGAGAACTTTACGTTCGCCAAAACGCACAATCGCCTTTCCAATCAGCGGACTGAGGAAATAATTAATCACATTGTTAATAATGAACAGGATCGTAATCTCCTGGACACTGAACTCGAACTTCTTCACAAGCAGAAAGACAGCGAAGGCAACGAAAATCTGCCGTCGCGCGCCGGCCATGAAAGTCAAAAAATAGTAAAGCCAGTAACGGCTGCGAAGAATCATCCGCTTACGTTGAGGAACGATGTCGTCGCTGGTCGGATTCCGGGTATAACTCCACATACCAATGGCAAGTATCAAACAGCCAATAGAAAGATATATCTGGGCAAATGTCAGATAAGACGCCAGTAGAAAAATCAGGGCTCCCACTGCAATATTGGATGCCGCACCGATACTGCGCATTCGACCAAAGACGAGGGGAGATGTCTTCTTATCAAAGTATTGCAGCGTCAGGGACTGAAAAGTTGTCTCATAGTAGTGAAATCCCAGGCTCATTACAACTGTAGTACAAATCAGCCCATGGTAGGAAGGGAAAAGGCCTGTTATTCCCACGCCAACTCCCAATATCAGGATTGACAGCGACGAAATGCGATGCTCTTTGATCAGGAGCATAACAAAGACAATCAGAAGAGCCAGAAATCCGGGAACCTCACGCACAGACTGAATCACGCCAATATGGCTGCCCTCCAAACCGACAACCTTAACTGAGAAATTATCAAACAGCGTGCGCCAGGCTTGTAACCCCATTGTGGAACTTATAGTAAGAGCCATCAGGAAACGGTACATTGAGCGGCGGCTAAGTTTGGTTGAGTCGATCATATATAACGCATATGTTTAACTTAACTGTTTAAAATAGTCAAGCAGTCTCACAGGATCGAGCGACTAACCAGCCTTGATAACCTACGCCTTCGGTTGGAAGATGCAAATACAGGACGGCACACTTTTCAGCCGCCATTTGCAGCATATTTATATCAGAAAATATGCAACCAATGATTTAGTCATTACTTATTATCATTATGAGAAATTTAAACCTGAATATTGACATTTGATGATGGATTCAATAAGCTAATGAGTGAAGTTAAACTATAAGGGTGATTCTACAAGTTAAAGGGGAAATTATGAGAAAAAGACAAAAATGTTATCGATGTGTACCAGTCGCATTTATTCTGTTATTGTTTTTCGCTTTAAATGTTAATCTTCAAGCTCAAATGCCATCATGCTGGGGAGACTTAAAAGCAGGTCCTTATGATATAGGTTTCAGGACTATAGAGAAATATGATTATTCAAGAAATTATAGACCCAAGTATGATTATTGTCCTTTCTCGGGGAATGGGAGAAAAACCCTCGCCTTTAGGCGAAGAC
>CBFDEC010000084.1:0-4355 GCA_965603725.1 uncultured bacterium
AAAGAGTTTTGAAAAGATGTTTGAGCTCTCCCTGGCTTTAATTTTTTCCCGGGCTCTACAATTTCAGAACCGGTAGACAACAGCGCAATGGTTGGTTTAGGAACTACTTTTACATCCGTTAAACCGATTGACGCCAATACTCCAACATCGATGGGCTTGAGGATAGTATCCTTTGAAAAAATCAGTTGTCCTTTGACAATGTCATCGCCCAGCGAGCGGACAAAATCTCCTCTGGTCGGCCGGTTTTTTATTATGACCTGGTTGGATTCAACTGTCACATTCTCGATTGGTATAACAGTATCGGCGCCCTCTATAAGAGGCGCGCCCGTCATGATTTTGATTGCATGCATGTCCTTAAGCGCCGCCTGCGATAAATTACCGGCAGTAATGACCTCCTGAATCGGCAGACGCCATGGACCATCGCCTTCTAAATCGGAAAACCTGAGCGCTATACCGTCCATCGAAGATGATGAAAAATTAGGCACATTTATCGGCGCTATGATATCCTCGCTTACATGGCAGCCGACAGCCTGCAATAACGGAACCGACGCCGGCGGCAGTCTTTTTACCGCCTCATCAATTCTCTTCTGAGCTTCTATTAATGCTATCATATCATCCTAAAATCCGTATCATGGGTCGGGGGTTCCTCCGCTTAGCAATTCCAATGCATGCTCCAGCGCGGGTTCAACAATCTGCAGGTTTTCCAGGGCACCCTTAGGGCTTCCGGGCAAATTAATAATAAGACTTTTGCCCGCACAACCTGCTACGGCTCTCGAGAGCATGGCATTAGGAGTAATTTCAAGCGATGCCCTTCTCATCGCCTCTTCCATCCCCGGGATACGTCGCTCGATAATTTCCAAAGTTGCCTCAGGCGTAATATCTGTGGGGGATACTCCGGTACCTCCGGAAATTAATATTAAACTTATTTTATCAGACCAGACCCATTTTTTAAGAATTGAGATAATCGATTGTCTATCGTCCGGAACAATTTCTATAGAAACTATCGGGTAACCCAATTCTTTCAAACGTTTTTGCAAACCCGGTCCTGTCATATCCGGACGTTTTCCAGAGGCTGATCGGTCGCTGGCAACTAAGATGGCGGCTTTGAACCCGGCTTTATTTAATCTTTCCATATTCATTACGGCTTTATTAGCAGAAACTTCATGACCCTGAAATCCCATACCCTATGCCGTTTAACATTACATTAATAAGAAATCCCGATAAAATTAGCAAGGATTTATCCGATTGTTTTCGGCATAAACTCCTGAAAAACTCCTCTAAGGCCGCCTTTTATTTGGGGAGTGTCCGAATACAAGGCAACCCCTTTTTTCTAAGTCTTTTCAAAGATGGCTCTTGCCTTTATAACCAAAACTTCAACAGAAAATTTAACATGCTTTAAGACTATTATATTATCGAAATAGATGGCGTGTTAGTTGTATTAAAATTTATGCCAAGGACTAATGGGTGTTTCATAGAAATGCCTTATATTTTATAATCCAGGCGAATTTATTTTGTTAACTTTGTTCAGTATATATTCATTTAAAGATACGGCGGGTAATAATTGTCAACTTGTTCTTATATTGAAAAGAATTCTATAATATCAACCTTTCTTATGTTACAGAATAGTCAACATTATCATACAGAAATTTAAGTTTGATTAATTCCAGTCTTAGTATTCACCGATAAATTTATTATAAAACAATAATTTTCTTCATGTTAGCGGGTGGATTATTTGGAAGCATTCAGGGATGATATAATAAAGCAAGCGATTGATGAACAATTAATCAAAGATTTATCAGGGATCGGGAAACTCTCACTATTTGTTCATCTGGGATTGGCGGCGATTGTATTTTTTCTGCTGAAAAATATCGTAGCATATGATATAATAATTTTCTGGTTATTGCCTGTAATAATTATAAGCGTCGCTCACATGGCTATTCAATATCCGGAAATATCGCATTATTTTTCCATAGAAAAACGCTTTGTTATTATTTTATTATTAATATTATTTCAAGCGCTGATCTGGAGCAATGGGATCGTTTTTATATCATACTCGATACCCGGTCAATTCCAGGTGTTTCTAATCTTTGCCGCGGGCGGATTAACTGCCGGCGCAGTAGCCGTTCTTTATCCCTCATTATTAATCTATTGTATATACGCAATTTCAATGATGATGCCGATTGTCATTAACCAGGTTATGAAAGGAAGCGCTTTTTCCTCGATGACAGCGGCGGCTATTATGTTTTTCCTGGCGATTATGATTTTTTCGGCGGCTAATTCCAACAGGAAATACAAAGAGTATAATATCACCCGTCTTACTCTCGACAAACAAAGAGCCTTTATTCAGAAAATCTATAATGCGGCTCATGATATATCTTTTATAACCTGTGAAACCAAAGGCAATGAATATCGGATTATTTCTTTCAGCCGGGGAGCAGAAGCATTTTTTGAGTATAAAAGCGATAAAGCTATTGGTAAATCCCTTAAAGAAATTCAGTCGCACGAATCATATGAAAAGTGGGCAAAGCTAATAGCCGAAGTTTGCGGGAACGCCATTCCTATTAAAGGCGAAATGGGAGTAGTTAAGAATAGCGGGGAAATAAATAGTGTAATATTTTCTATCTATCCGCTTTTTAACGAAAATGATGAAATTCATGATGTCCTGATAGTATCTACAGACATTACGGAACGTAAACATTCCGAGGAAATACTTCGGCAGTCCGAGCAGAAATACCGCTCCCTGGTCGAGTCGATGCATGACGGCGTTAGCATTTTTGATCTTGATGAAAATATTATTTATACTAATAAAGCCGTCTGCAAGATATTCGGTTATTCTCGTGAGGAATTGATTAGGATGAATTTCAAAGATATGGTTGTTAATGAAGAAATAGACAAAATGCTTATTGAAACTCAAAAAAGAATAGAAGGCAAACATGGTGTTTATGAATTGACCATAAGAAGAAAAGACGGCCAGTTGCGTCATATTCTAATATCTGCAACGCCGCTTTATGATAAACATAGAAGAGTTGAAGGGTCAATTGGAATATTTACCGATATCACCGATCAAAAGAAAGCAGAAAATGAAAGACGCGAATTAAGAGAAAAACTCACCCGTGCTCAAAGAATGGAGTCTCTGGGAGTCTTAGCCGGCGGAGTCGCCCATGATTTGAATAATATACTCGGTCCGCTGGTAGCCTATCCCGAGTTAATCAGAATGGAATATCCGGAGGACAACCTGATTAAGCGCCATGTAGCCAAAATTGAGAATTCTGCTAAACGGGCGGCTGATGTTGTCCAGGACCTCTTAACAATGGCCCGAAGGGGTCGTTATGAAATGACGCCGATCGCTCTTAACCAGGTCGTCGATTCTTACCTGCAGTCGCCGGATTTTTTCAATCTAAAATCAAAGCAACCCGATGTTAGTATAAAGGCTGATCTGGACAGGACAATCCCCAGGGTGCACGGTTCAGCCTCTCATCTTTCCAAGGTGATTATGAATCTTATAATAAATGCCATTGAGGCCATGCCTGAAGGCGGTGATCTTACTATAGTGACCCAATCCCGTTATATTGAAAAACTGATGAGCGGCTTTGATAATATCGAAGCCGGTAAATATGTGATTATGACAGTCAGCGATACCGGGTCGGGAATTGCCCCGGAAGATTTAAAACATCTGTTTGAACCTTTTTATTCAAAAAAAGAAATGGGAAAAAGCGGCAGCGGGCTGGGCCTGGCCATAGTCTATGGCGTGATAAAAGATCATAACGGTTATGTCGATGTTAAAAGCGAAGTAGACAAAGGGACCGAATTTGTAATCTACCTGCCGGTCATTGAGGCCGCCATTGATAAAGACGCTAATGCGGTAATGGATATTCGAGGCAGTGAAAAGATTCTGATAGTCGATGACATAGAAGAACAAAGAGCTCTGGCCGCCACGATATTATCAAGCCTGGGTTATAATGTACAAACGGCTCCTGATGGTAAAAAGGCCTTGGAATTGCTAAATGACAATAGGTATGATATTGTTATACTGGACATGATTCTGGATAAGAGTATGGATGGCTTAGACATATATAAGGAGATTATCAAATACAACCCGGGACAAAAAGCTATTATAACCAGCGGTTTTTCAAAAACCGATCGAGTTGTTGAAGCTGAAAAACTTGGGATTGGAAAATTTGTAAAAAAACCCTACACTATGCAGAAAATGGGTAAAGCAATCAGAGAAGTACTGGATTCGAAACCCGTTAAAGTATAATTGATATTACAGCAATATGTTTGCCTATCTAAATCCCCATATCTAGTGCTATGTCAACCACATATTGTTGGATATAACCTCTTTAGTTTAATCCTGG
>CBFDEC010000085.1:0-3728 GCA_965603725.1 uncultured bacterium
ACAACTTACGCTATCAGGCGGAATTCGGCGGCGATTCCATTGCCGTGTTACTCACCGGGCAGCTTGATGACATCTTCTCAGTTGATAATCTGGGGGTATTATCCGATTTTCAGCAGACGATTGTCCGTGAGGATAGGTACATCTCGATTGCCGGTCCGATTTCCGTTTTCGAAGCCGCCTGGGAAGAAATAGGCCAGGGACAGCCTGTCGGCGAACCGCCAATGGGCAACCCGGAGTTCGTACAATCAGTCCTCTTTGATGCCCAGGGAAACATCAGCCAGTCAATGAGACCTCTAATACCCGATGCCAATCATGTCCTGATAAACCTCACACCCCGCGGGAATATGAGCGATGACGAAGCTCTTCAGGTCGCCACTGATATCGAAGGCTTCTTTAATATGAACTCTCTGGCGATAGTCGAAGTGACGGTCGTCTCCGGTGCCAAACTGGTAAATGCCATCAGCCTCAGTATGGGTAACAATATGAATGTTTTACTCGCTCTGTCGGTGATGGTTATGATTTTAATCCTGGTCTTGATATTCCGGGTACGCTGGCGGTTGCTATCCCTGTTTATGGTAATGATAAGCGCCCTGTGGACTTTCGGGCTAATGGGCTATTTATCGATTCCCCTGACAATGGCTACCATGGCGGTCCTGCCGATTCTCATCGGACTCGGTATAGATTTTTCCATACAGTTCCACAACCGTTACCAGGAAGAAATAACCAGGAGTAATTCCGTGGGTGAAGCTATTGTAACCTCGGTTACGCATATGCTGCCCGTGGTCGGTATTGCCATGCTGGCGACGATAATCGGATTTATTACTCTGTACATATCAAAAGTGCCCATGATACAGGATTTCGGCGTTGTCCTGGCTATAGGTATCATTGTCAGTTATCTCGTCGGTCTGTTCCTGCTGCACAGTATCGTCTATCTGGCTGACCGGAAAGCCCCGATTAAGTTTCTAAAAGAATCGGCTACAAAAGCGAGCGGGCGTATCGAACGCATATTATTCCGCATCGGTAAACTGGCGGTTAAAAACACCGTCTGGATTTTTATCGTTGCCGTGGTTTTTGCCGTGGCTGGGGGGATTATGGACCATTGGCTGCCGACGAATACAGATTACGAAGAGCTGATGCCTCAGAACACACCCGAACTGGTAGAATTGAAAAAATTGCGTGAGATAGTCGGTACCGGCGAGACAATTCATTTCATAGTAGAGGCGGACGACGTTGCCTCGGCAGAAGTTCTCAGCTGGCAGCAGGACTATCTTGAGAGAGCCCTGTCATCGTATCCTCAAATTATATCGGGAGAAAGCCTGGCGATGTTTGTTAGCGGAGCAGCCGGTGGAGTAATCCCACCACAACCGCAGATAGACGCCATTCTTGAAGGGGCTCCCCCGCTGTATCTGTCACAATTTCTCGCCGATGACCGTATGATGACGAAAATGTCATTCAATGTAGATTACATGTCGCTCGAAGAAACCTTAAACCTGCTTCAGGCGATGCAGGAAGAAGCCCGGACACCGGCAGGAGCCTCGTTTTCGCCTGTCGGCAGTGTCGCCATAGGGGCGAATATAGTGGACGCGGTGGTAGGTTCCCGGCTCAATTTAAATCTGATTTGTCTCGGCGCAGTTTGTGTAGTCCTGGTGCTGGTATATCGACGTTTCGGCAGCATATTATTCACTATCCTGCCGGTGGGAGCCGTTATTGCCTGGTCTTCACTGGACATGTATCTTATCGGTATCCCGCTTAATCCTCTTACCGCTATTCTGGGCGTCCTCATCATCGGTATCTGTACCGAGTTCATGGTGCTGCTCACGGGCAGGTATGAGGAAGAAAAGAGTCTTGGATTATCACCGCAGGAAGCCATGTTAACCGCGCTTTCGAAAATAGGCAGGGCTATCGTAACGACGGCTTTGACCACACTTGGCGGCTTTGGTGTATTAATAGTCTCTAATTTCGTGATGATTCGTGATTTCGGAATCGCTACTGTTGTAGGCGTATTCCTATGTATGGTGATAACGCTGACGGTAATGCCGGGTCTTATCGTGCGTTATGATGAATGGAGACAGAAGCGTTTGGCTGGGCAATAGGGTGTAATGAGATTCGTATCGAGAGAAATGGAGCGAGTTTAATTATCGATACTAAATACACTAACACTAATAATGAAAAAGATAATATCATAACAACGGTATTCATGTTAGAATATATATCTGTAAATCACTATTGTTCTTAATGCTAGTACTGCTGGTTGGCCTTTTCTCCTTCTGGATTTTCCAGTATCACCGGCCCATCAGCGATAGTGCCTAATCCAATTAACCTGATAGGTATATGCGTTTAGGTCGCACATTTAAGTTATTGATTTTGTTGGCTTTGGCTCACTCTCTACCATTCTTTTTATAAGCAAATTGAAGATTGTGTCCATATTATTCCTTCTATTAAACCTAAAATGGAACTCATCTAAATATCCTTGAAGATGTTCCCTACTGCAATGATGATGGATTCCTCTCAACCATCCTTTAATGTTCATAATATGAATATGTAAGTCTGGTAAGCCTTTTCCTGAATCCGATGGTACTTGTTCCATGTTTGGATAAAGCTGCTTTAATGGCGTATAGCCGTTCCATTCATCAGTTATTACTTTAGATTCTTTTGAAATATAAGTTTCAAAGAATGGCTTGAAATCCTTTGATGAAGCTCTGTCAATTACTTGGGCATATCCTCTGCCTACCCCTTGCTCTAATTTTTCCAAAGCTACTACTACTAACTTTTTTTTACCATGGCTCCTTCCTCTTTTATGTTCTTCAGGTCCTCCAATCATGCATTCATCTACATGAACTTCTCCTTCTAAAGGGTATTTTCCACTGCTTTTCATGGCTTTTTGAATTTTTCTTTTAAACCTCCAACAGGTCACTTGTCGCAATCCAAATTCTTTAGATAACTCTAATGATGACATGCCTTTCTTTCTGACACTAATTTTAAACGCAATATGAAATGCAACAAGTAATGAAAATTTACATTTATCAAACATAGTCCTTGCCGTAGGACTCTCATCATATCGGCATTTAATACATCTCCTGGAGAATGGTTTTTTGCCTGAACAAAACTTGTTATGACCGCATTTCTTACATTTGAAATTTTCATCAGGCCATTTAATATCAGCTAAATAATTATAACAATCTTTATCATCCTTGAAACGCTTATGAAAATTGATAGAATTCACGCCTCTAAAATCCAACTTTGTTTCCATTTGACAAAGTTAAATTTTATTCCTAAATTTGTGCGACCTAAACGCATATACCTATAAGATTAATTGGCCCGATAGGTTATGATTGGCCGATACAATGCCATGGTAACATTCCATAAACGGCACATAGGAATACCATCCCATAATCCCGGGAGATCGGATTGTCCCGGGATATAAGACCGGATTATGATAATCCACCCTACCTTTCAGCCCGATTGTCTCGTGATTTATGTTCAGACTAACCCCCTCCAGAGAAAAGGAAGAAGATCCAACCTGTACTTTAAAATCCCGGTGGTCCCATTGAAAGGCCTCAAGAGGGTAGGGGATGTAGTTCGTCTCTCCTGAGATCCCCTCAATGACCTGAATAAATGCGTGGGGATCACTTGTATTCAGGGCGATCCCCGGTATGACAGAGAGCACATCACGCTGATCCCGGGAACAATGTTTTAAGAACCAACCTTCGAAGTAATTTTTCTTTTTC
>CBFDEC010000086.1:0-3590 GCA_965603725.1 uncultured bacterium
AAGAAAGGTTACGCTACTTTTTTATAAATTTCCACACCTTTTGTAATTAACTCTTGTAATTGCTGCGTCAACTACATTTTTAGTATCAACACCGAGGTTTGCAAGCCAATTAATTGGCTTGTTAAATAAAGCTAAGCGTTATATATTATAACTATGAATAAGGATTTTACGTTTTTTAAAGGAGGACAGATAATGAAATATATGAGGCTGCTTTTTATCGGATTACTATTATCAGAAATGATTGCCATTGTTCATTGTGATCGAAATAATTCAAGGACAAATCTTAGCCCGAAGAACTATTTGCCAGACAAGATCGATCTAATTGGTTTGATTACGGTATCGGATGTCAGAACATTTACAGGTGAATCGCTATTTGAATATATTAATGGTGGAGCTGAAATATATCATCTTTATAACTTTGTTGATGTGGCGACAGTTGATTACAAAGTCGATAAAACCGAAATCGCAGCTGATATATACCGCTTTGATAGTTCAATTAGCGCCTATGGTCTATATACGATGTTTAGACCCGACAATCCCGAATTTGCCCAGTTAGGTATAGAAGGATTTAAATCCGAAATAAGCCTTGATTTTGTAAAAGGCAATTATATGGTTAGATTAATTAGTTATGATAACTCTGATAATGCAGCTACAAGCATACTTAGTTTGGCGAAAGAATTGAATAAGATTATTCCCGGTACTATTTCACAACCCGAGATGTTTTCGTTTTTTCCTCCAGAAAATAAAATTGAATTTACAGATAGATATCAAACCGAATCGTTCTTAGGTCAAATATATTTGACCAATGTCTACAGTCAACTTTATATACTGGATAACGATACGCTAACATTATTTATGACTGAGGATGAAACAGGCGAGAAATTTCAACAGTGGTCTAAGCTTGCAGATTTAACCGATGTTACAAAAAGTTCTATACAAGATATCTCTTATGATAATGAAAATGTCCTGTTAAGTGATGACAGTTATTATGGTAGATTCATTGCTGGTTTGAAAAAAGGGAATTTGCTTGGAATTATAAACTATAATGAAAACAATAAACCATTCTTGATTGACTGGCTGAACTCTTTAAACTAAAAAGTAAAGACAGGAACCTTGTAACCTCTGCCTGATACTTTCCAGCTAAATATTTTAAATTCTAATTGAATTATCGAATATCTTCAAACACTTATCTTGGTTCATGTTTTTAAGCAAATATTACTTTCAACTCATCGATCCTTCGGGCTATATCCACTGAATTGGCACACTGAGCCTTACAAGTCTGGCATGACATACATTGCTGTAGACTGTTTCCTTCGGGTATCTCAGCAAGAGTTGCTCGAGCTAAATAAAAATCACCATATTGGGCGGCATACATATGTGTTCTCATCAGCGCTGGTATATCAGTATCAGCTGGACAGGATACAAGACATTGACGACACTGGCGGCAGAATCCCATGCTTAATTTAATATTATTATCTGAAAGCAGTTTCTTTTCTTCTGTTGTGTATTCGAGATTGGAGGCAACTGAAAAATCTTCACGCAGGTGATCGAAATTAGAAATACCTGGAATTGAAGTAGTGATATTCTTATTGTTCAAGACCCATTTAAGAGCAGCGCTGGCAATTGTAGAACCGCTTGAGACTGCCATCAAGTAAAGTTAGTGCTTTCTCTTTAAAGCTGAGCGGCGTTCAATCCCTGACGTTGCTCTGGTACGAGAATCTTTGTTCCTATAATTACATCATCCCTTACACCCATCTTACTAATAGCATTACCAACCATCTGCTCATTACGACCAAACTGATAATTGGCCGCCGTATCAAAATGGCGCCCACCAAGCTCATAGGAGGATTGAATTATTGCGGGACTACTGGCGGCTCCAACGCCAATACTGATAATCGGAATTTTCATCCCGGTTTTACCAAGCTGACGAGAAATTATTTTATTTTCAGAATTATCTGCAGTTTTTGAGGCTTCCTGTGCTGCTGAAATCCTGGGAGATAAGCTCGCAACACCGGCAGTAACTGCGCCTGATAATGACACTGCCAGGAATTTTCTTCTATTAAATTCTGATTTGCTGGCTGGCATTGAGATCTCCTTGTTCAAAATTTAATTAAGGTCATTATTTTCCTTATTTAATTTTCAGAATTATCCCCCCCAAGCCTCTCAATGTTTTGTTGAGCGCCGTTTCTTATTGCTTCTTTTAGCTCTTCAGATGTAATGGTGTCGCTGGCGAGTATTTCTAAGGCTTTTCTATAGTATTTGATGGCGAGCTCATTATCACCATTACTCATGTGAGCCTCTGCCAGACTATCCCAGGTATTTGCTGAATGAGGATAAGCATCGGCATTCATATCGAATATTTTTATTGCATCATTAACTCTTCCGGTAAAAAGAAGTCGATAGCCTATAACATTAAAAGTAGCTTCCCTGAATAAAGTCAGACCTGGATCTAATTTCTTGAATTTATCATAGATTCCTCTTGCCTTATCTGCTTCCTGTTCTATAACAATACTTAAAAATTGCTCTCCTCTTGGCGGCAATTCGTTTTTTGTAAACTTCTTAACAACGAGAAAATCAGGATCGATTTTATTGTCTTGAGGTAAATTGTCTATAAAACTTAGCGCTTCCTTTTTATCATTTAGCTGTGCATCAAAAAAGTTCTTAATATATCGGCAGATTATTTCGTACCCCTGCTTTTTTTGGTCTGTAGGCATGCTGGCGCTGTCCTGTGGGATAATAGAAAACATCGTATAATGAGTAAAATCAGTTCCACTAAGACCTTTAAACATCAGTGAATATCTATCTGAATATTTCAACGAATCAAAAAAAGAAAAATTATATGGCTCTATTTCTTGCGTACAAATTTGCAAAAGCGGAACACTCATTCTTATCGGACTTATAAAAGGACACTGTCTGACAAATTCCAACCGGTCACCGATTATAAACCACCCATTAAGGCTGGCAACGGCAGCCACATCAGAATTTCGCATTTGCATCATTAAAGCCGCTAATCCTCCCTGCGAATATCCCACAACCCCTACTTTACTAATATCAATGAATGCCTGGTCACGCAATACTAAAACTATAAATTCCTTATCTCTTATCTGGGTTTCAAGACTGCCGGCATCCTCCTCGGGATTTATTGAGTTCAATCCTAATGAATGTGCAGTTGCCACAACGAAGCCGTAACTGGCTAAGTATTCACAAAGAATTGCATTTTCGCAATAACTTGCTCTTAAATTCGGATGATAAATAATTAACGGGAATGATCCTTCATAATCAGGAGCATTCTTATATGCGGCCATTTTAACGCTCATCAAATCAACTACTAATCCGCGATTGTTACGTGTAATAAAATGAAGAAAATTAATCGCTCGATCCTGTAGGCCGGAAACCAAATTGAAAAATCGATCATCCTCTGGATAGGAAAAACATATTCCCCGTAAGTCATTTCTGATAGTTCACCGTTAGCTTGTGCAGGATACCAGACACATATTTGAATGGGTCGAGCTCTTTCACCCTCAACAGGCACGCCAAAGTAAACTACTACCGCCTGAAGGCGGTAGCTTTTAGGTTCGGCTGCAAGCCGA
>CBFDEC010000087.1:0-3470 GCA_965603725.1 uncultured bacterium
GGCCTCTTTTAGAGGCTCTTCAAAGCCACCTTCTTAGAAGGTGGATTTTTACTTTTTTATATTTTAAAAGAAAGTACAAATTGCATTGGCTTTGTTAAATTGTTATTATATAGAGATGGGAGCCAATAAAGAATTTTTTGAGCTAAAATATACCCTGGAGATTTATCGATTAGCTCTAAATTTACAGTTAGTGATTAGGTATGGTTTGTCATTGTAAAAATTATTAGTCAACGTAATATTTCAGTCATTCCTGTAACTCACTATAATAAAATTAAAGGAATGATAAACTGCTCCTGCAAGCTTTTCATTAATTGATAGATACACAAATAGCAAAATATATACGGCATATTTCTTGACTTTATAAGTGGATTCGATTTTAATAAGCACTGTAGATAACGGAGGGTCCTTTTTTTTAGCGGATCAAATTAAAACAAGCGGTTGATTTTTGCAAAGCGAATAGTTTAATAAGCAACTGCTTACCATAAACATACAACATTACTTACTGATCGTTTTTAAGATCAAGAAAAGGGAAACAGTTTCTGACAGTTTCTAACAAGATTTCAACATTGCAAATACAAAAAGAAGGATCTATCTGGCAGGAATGCCTCGACATATTAAAAGATAAGATACAGCCTCAGAGCTATAACACCTGGCTTAAACCAACAAAGCTTGTGGATAACAGCGACGGTGAACTGTTGATTGGTGTCCCTAACCTTTTTGTTGCGAGCTGGCTCGAGGGACACTATATCAATCATATCAATGACGCTGTTGTCGCTGTTTACGGTGAAAAGAAGAATATCAAATTTACCGTTTCTGATGATGGTGGGGAAAGCAATGCGCCTCTTGTCATCAAGCCGCGGGAGAGAGAGTCTGTTTTTCATGCTGAAACATTTTTAAACCAGCGTTATACGTTTGATAGTTTTGTTGTCGGCGATTCGAACCAGTTTGCTCATGCTGCGGCGCTGGCCATTGCCGAAGCGCCGACGGGCAACAAGTTTAATCCCCTTTACATATATGGCGGAGTCGGCCTTGGGAAAACACATCTGGCGCAGGCAATAGGCAACTTTATTGTTCAGGCCAATGATGGTTTAGCGACTCTTTATGTAACCTCCGAAAAATTCACGAATGACTTTATAAATGCCATTGCTACTCAGAAAACAGCCGAGTTTGCCAATCTCTATCGGAGCATCGATCTTCTAATCATAGATGATATTCAGTTTCTGGCTGGCAAGGAAGCCACCCAGGTCCAATTCTTCCACACCTTCAATGCGCTTCATCAAAGCAGCAGGCAGATAGTGCTTATCTCCGACAGACCGCCGCAGGAGATCTACGGACTCGAGGAAAGGTTGCTCTCACGTTTTCAGTGCGGCCTGGTAACGGACATTCAAAAGCCGGAATTTGAGATGCGGCTGGCGATATTAAATAAAAAGATAGAGGCCGAAAACCTTGATGTAGCCGACGATGTTGCCGCATACATTGCCGACAGGATACGCTCGAATATTCGAGCTCTTGAGGGTTTCCTGATCAGGCTTGGAGCTTATTATTCTCTCACCGGACGAGAGATTACTATTGAGCTGGTGAATGAAATACTTGGCAAAAAAAGCGACAACCGGCCGAAAGAGTTTTCTCTTAACGCTATCTTAAAGAAAGTGGCCGAGTACTATCAGATACCCGAGGAACAGATTACGGGAAAGAGTAAAACGCTCGAGGTCGCCACCGCCCGTCAGATTGCCATATATATCGCCCGTAATTTTACAACTTACTCGCTAAAAACGATCGGCAAATTTTTCGGGGGACGGGATCACTCGACGGTCATTCACTCAATCAGAAAGATTACCCAGATCATGGGCCATGATTCGCTGATACGGTTCCGGGTGGATGAAATAGTCAAAAAACTGCAGTCGGAATGATTGGCTGACAGCTATACTCGATTTTTTAGATAATCATGACAGTTGAAATCCTGCTATAATGATTTTAGGTAGCAACCGTAGGTTGGGGGTTTATCCCCCAACATGTTAGCGGCCGGATAAATCCAATGGACACTGCGTGCCGACTGCCTGTATGTATTATAATTTCTGCCGGATTCATAGAAGCCTTAGAATTACTCCAGCTATGGCCGCCGGTGTAACTGATAAGCTTTGGGATATTGAGGATATTGTTAAGTTATTTGAATCTAAAGAAACAAAATATTTTTAAAATCCCTGCATTTAACTATTGACATAATTAGACGATAATATGTATTATAGTGTTGGATTTAAACTTTTTCTTGTATTAAATAGTTTAATTATGTGATGAAGCCAAGATTTAGAGAAGACAAAGCGGTGCAAGCTGCAGCTATTTTTTTGAGGCTAAGAGGCGGGACAATGAGCCATCTTAAGCTTATGAAGTTGCTTTATCTTGCTGAACGGGAAGCACTTTTAAGATGGAGGCGCCCTATAGTTTTTGATTCTTATGTATCAATGGACAAAGGGCCTGTGTTGAGTCAAACCCTAAATTTGTTACATGGAGAAATAGAAACAGCGGGAATTTGGAATAAATTTATAACTCCACCAACGAATAATGAAGTATCCCTGCTTAGTGATCCGGGCAATGAATGTTTATCAAAAGCAGAAGAAACACTTATAAATGAAATATTTAGTAAATATGGCACCCTGGATCGATGGGGTATTTGCAAATTAACGCATGATCTTCCTGAATGGGAAGACCCACAAGGATCTTCAATTCCAATTGAATACACGGACATTCTTCAGGGAGAAGGTAAAACGAAAATCGAAATAGCTTCAATACTTGCAGAAATCGAAAACATAGCATTATTAGATGAATATATGGGGAAGTAAATGCCCCTTGATTGTTCCTGTGGATCCTCATTTCTTCTTAGGGGTCATTTATGGGTAGTTATTGCAGAATTGTCCGGCTCTCCCGACCAAGTTCTTGTCGTAAGCCTAACAACAAAAAGAACTGATTCGGATACGACAGTTATTCTTCAATCAGGCGATCACGATTTTATTAAACATGATACCGTTGTTAATTATACGGATTCGCGCATATTTAATAAAAATGATTTAATTGACAGAATTGATAAAAGGGATTTTAAACCAGATAAGCCTTTTACTGCAGATAAACTTAAGATTATACAGCAAGGATTATTAGACTCTGCGTATACCCCCCAAAACATGAAGGCTTTTTATAAGAAATCTATTTAGACACAAAACCAAGATATGGCAATACCACCCAAAATAAATCAAACTGACCCACTACCAAAAATTCACTTGACTTTTTAAATAATTTTACGCAAATTATTATTGAGGTTGCCTCTCAAAAATTGTGGCGTTTTATGACCACGGATAAGAATTATTGGTTGAAAAAACCTGAGGCAGCCTCATTACTTTTTTAGCCCAATATACCGGCAACCGCTTTTAATTGAAACTTGATAAACCACCTTCTTTGAAGGTGGTAATGTTCAAAAGCTT
>CBFDEC010000088.1:0-3417 GCA_965603725.1 uncultured bacterium
TGTAAGTTGTTCAAAGTAAAACACTTGAGAAATCGAACTGTAGAAGATGGGTTAAAATCAGCTTTTGTTTTCAACAGAGAACATTTAATATAGCCGATGGGTAATAATTCAAAACTGGTCATAAAAATCTTATGATTATTATATTCCTTGAAGACAGTTTATCATGTTGTTTAGTGCTTGTCAATTGCGAATAATGTGAGATTTTCCTAAAATAATTTTATTCATTGTGCGGTCAAGTCGCCGTACTTGACCGTTACAGGACGTCAGGTTCGGTCTGCCCGGCTAGGGAGACCCGACGTCACAGGAAATTCCTTCATCGTGCGGCTTTTTTAACCAACCTGGCCAACCGTTCAATACCTGTCTCGATCTGCTCTTCGGTTGGAAATGAGTAATTAAGCCTCATTGTATTTCTGCCAGAGCCGTCATAATAAAATGCGGAGCCGATTACATAGGCAACCTTCATTTCAACCGCTTCTTTGAACATTTTCGTGGTATCCATATATTCAGGAAGCTTGATCCAGAGGAACATACCGCCCTCCGGCTTAGACCATGACAGGCCTTCCAATTTGGGCATATATCTTTCCAGCGTATCAAGCATAATCTTTACTTTATTAGCATAGAGTTTTTTGCTTATTTCTATTTGCCTTTCCAGATGCCCATCCTGAATAAAATATGCCAATACTACTGACACAAAAGCCGATGTACAAAGGTCGGCGCTTTGTTTGGCGATGACCAGTTTTTCAATAACCGCTTTGGGTCCAATCACCCAGCCGACCCTGAAGCCGGGACAGAATATTTTGGAGAAAGTTTTCATTTGAACAACACGTTCTTCAGTATCCAGAGAAAACAGGGAGGGTAGAAGATCGCCTTCAAATTTCAACTCGCGGTACGGGCTGTCCTCTATTATCAGCAGGCTGTATTTTGAGGCAATTTCCAAAACTTTCTTTCTTCTTTCAAGAGAAAGTGTAATTCCGGACGGGTTTTGAAAATCAGGAATCAAATATACAAACTTGGGTTTTTTACCTTGTGCATGGAGATTTTTAACTTTTTCTTCAAGCTGATTCGGAATAACGCCTTCATAATCCATTTCGATGCCGTGAAAATCTGCATTGAACGAACGGAATGACTGTAAGCCTCCTACATAAGATGGAAGTTCCAAAATTATAGGATCATTTTGATCGATAAATATCTTGGCTAGCAAATCCAGCCCCTGCTGGGATGATGTAACTATCATGATATCATCAGCATTTACCTTTTCACCTTGCCTTTGCATAAATGAAGCAATCTGTTCTTTCAGAAACGGATCACCTTCTGTAGGGCTGTACTGTAAAGCAAGGTTTCCGCGTTCTTTAATGGCATTGTTTGAAGCCTGCTCAACCGCTTCATATGGGAATATCTTTGGATCAGGTAAACCGCCGGCAAATGAAATTATTTCAGGCTTCCTTGTCAGTTTTAATAATTCACGTATTTCCGACCTCTTGAGGCGATTTGCCATATTTGAAAATTGAAAATCAGCCATTTTAATACTCCTTTTATTAACCAATCATCGCTGATTGTCAGCTAAAACCTAATAAAACTACAGTTTATTTAATGTATTTGTTTCAAGAAAATATGCGATTAGCATACTTCTTTGCGTGTCAATAGGTTGTGGTGATAAAACAGTATCTGTCTGCGCCCCGGTATATAGCGCCTGTTCTTATCGCTGACTAGACTTTGAGAGATTCAGCCACTTTTCCAGCCTGGATTTCTGTTTGATAATTATAGCCTTTTTACTCGAATCGGCATATTTATTGGCAAGGATCCTGTCTTTACCAGGGGATGGTTTGAACCTGTTTTTGGAGTTATGGTAATCCTCGGAAATTCGGTTGATATCTTTACCGTACTGGGTTGCCTTGCGATAGATTTGCAAATTGCCTTCGAGGATTTTATTGAACTTATCAACATCATCAAGCTCAGCCTTTTTAAGGCGTTTTTCGGCATCCTCCTCGATTCTTTCCAGCATGAAATCAGACCTGGCCATGATATGGCTTCCGGCGAAGGCGATCAGGATGACTATAAAATCAATGGCAACAGCCAGCATCAGCGATAAAAATGTTAGTCTGTTCATCTGATACAAATCGCCGATGACCAGCATTAAAGCCTGCTGGGTGCTTGCTGGTTTCTCGGCAAAATCGACAACTGCAGGAGGGTCGGATAAATGGGCGGCATCATCATTAGAAGTTATAAGCGCTACTACTCCTATTGGGAAATTGACGTAAGCCTTGTTGACGGTATTATACTGGTCCTCTACAGTCAATGCGGGCGTCAGCTTTAAAGCCAGCGAATCGATATATTCGGCATAGGATTGAATCTGCGAGAAATTCTTCTGCGCCTGTTTTTGACGGCTTTCGAGGTAGTTGATTATTATGCCGCGTCCTTTTCCCTGACGGTAATCGGTGCCGGTGCTTTTTTTCCATGATTCTACCGTTAGCCTGGCGCCATTAATAATAGACTGTACAAATTTATCTCGGCTTCCTTCATCGATAATTGTCGCCCAGCCTTTTTCCTCTTCCATTTCAACCAGGCTGCCGATGCGGTCAACCTGGTAGCGAGCGGCCAGGGCGGCTTTTTTTGCATGAGAGGCATACTCTGACAGCACAGCTTTTGCATTTTCATAGTATGAATTCCGAACCTCGCGCGGTCTCGTATTCGCTTTCAGGTTGGTATCAAAGTTGGCGTAGGAAAAGAATATCGAAAAAACAGCCGCAATCGAAAAAGCCATAACATAACTTCCCCTGTTTTCCTTTATCTTTATCAGGTTCCAGGCAATTCCCAGCATCGCAGTCTGCAGTCCAAGAGAGCCAAGCAAAGCCAGTTCCCAGGATAGGATTATGTTCAAACCTTTTAAAGTTGTAAAAAATGAAAGAATTGAGATCAGAAGAGTTCCCAGATAAATCATTATGGTCGTTATTCTGCTCACATTTGATGAAAACATTAAACCTCCCGTGCCGTTTTTATTGGTTTAACCAGTACAATATTTAAGTAATCGGCAATCAAAGGTTCAATATAAATAAAAGAGGTTTCTTTTTGAAAACTATTGAAACAACTCACAAATCATATGGCAGGTTTTATGCATATGTCGGCGTCATTTTATGCAGAATTCTGATAAGTCAATAATGTGCTGGGACTCTTCCAAAATTATAAAGAAATAGGAGTTGATAGCATGCCTGAAAGGGATTATAAATAAGTTAATAAGGCTGAGATAGATTGATAAAATCAGAGAATATAAACCCAGATTTTGCAGTTGAAATATATATTACAATACAACTTATTATATGGCAACGCGTAGGGGCGTATCGCTATATCCATACGGATCCGTTTAGTGTATAGTTCCATGAGATCCGTTACATCATGTTTCATGACATTGGTTACAGATTT
>CBFDEC010000089.1:0-3401 GCA_965603725.1 uncultured bacterium
AGACAGAAAAATAAAGAAAGAATTGCTTTTTACAAAGAATCGCTTAATTTAGGTATAATTTGTAAACCATTAGGCCCATCAGCTACATAGGCATAACTACCAGAAACATAAACATCCACAGCAAATCCGGGAGTATCGTAGCTACCCGCAATTTTTGGTTTTCTGGGATCAGATATATCGATTATTATTAAACCTTCATTCCCACCAGCCAAAAAGGCGTAATTTCTCGAAACATAAACGCTAACAACACTATCTGCGGTATCATATTTACTTATCAGTGATAAACCTCCGATCCCTGATAAAGATGATGTACCACTATTAATCATCTTAACATGGGTTATTGAGGTTTTATTTAGCTTAATTGTAACATGTTTTTGTTGGTCTTTATATCCCGATTCTGCACAAAACAACGTGTATTCGCCAACAGGCAAATCCTTAATCATCTTCGAGCCAGTCCAGCTGTCTATCTGCTGGTTGCCGCGTTTCAATACAACCTTCGTTTCCATCGGCTCTACCACTACCTGTAAATCGCCGGTTTTCTGTATAAGCGTAAACGTTTCGGTCAGGTCTTTTCCCTTCTCAATTGTAACAGTCCGGGTCTCGGGAAAATAGCCTTCTCTTTTTATTTCTATCTTGTGTTTGCCGGGGGATACCTCAAGCGTTTTGGAGGTTTTCTTTTCGCTGTTTAAATATATTTCGGCATCTGATGGTGTAGTCGTTATAGTCAAAATCGCTGTGGTTTTTATAAGAGTATAGATGAACGTATTTTCACTGCCCTCCGTAACTGTTATAACTTTATCGATAGTCTCATATTTGCTCTTGGTCAGCTTAAGCCTGTATTGTCCCGGATAACGGAACACCTGCTTATTTGTTTTGCCCTGCTCAACATTATCAATATAGAATATAGCTTCAGTTGGAATCGATTTTATAGTTACAAGCCGCTGCTCGACCTCTTGCAGGGCGTATTTAAACAGAGAACTGGTTTCTGAAACAGTAATTTCCTCAGTTATGTTTCTATAGCCATCTTTTTGAAGCGTGATAGTATGTTTCCCTGTTGACAACTTAAAGCTCTCACCAGTACCCGATGGCTTGCCGTCGATGATTTTTTCCACACCGTCAGGCTCGGTGATAATGCTGATTGGGATTTCCACCAGTTTCTTATCGCCGGTGAGCTTAAATTTCCAGATGCGCTTGGACTCCAGGTTGACACCGTATTCAGACAGTATGATTTTCAGCGGTTCAAAGCCGGAGAGGTAAACCTCGACCATTCTTTCATCCGGCGACACATAGACAATATCCTGCCCGGGGGAGCGATTTACTTTTACCACGCCGTTATTGGATTCATAAGCAAACCCTTCAAGGTCGGACACAATCATTATCCCAGCGCAGATGTGCCCGTTGGCATCCTTGATATCCGAGCTGACAAAGCCATCCTGTACCAATTGTGGTTTATCTACTATGCGGAGTTGGGAGAGGTCTTGGGCTACAATTATTGAAAATATTGCAAATGAATATAACGTTATTATTTTTGCCATTCTATTCATTACTACTCCCCACCATATCATCTCCTACTTGCCAGTGGAACAAGAAACGATAACACGGAAACCTATATAGTTGATCCAGCTATCAGGGTTGATCCCGGTTCGGTTTGCAATACGACCGTCGCCATCGTCGCTGCCCCACGAACCGCCGCGCAAAATACGGTGTTCCCCGGATGATGAACCTTTTGGATCAGTAACACTTGATGATGAGTATTTTCCATACCAGTCCCAGCACCATTCCCATACATTACCAGTCATGTCATATATGCCAAGTTCATTAGCTATTTTTATCCCAACTTGATACGTTTTTTCATTTGAATTATCATCATACCAGGCAACATCTTCTATGTTATCGCTCCCACTGTACTTGTATCCTCTTGATTTACTGCCACCGCGAGCCGCATACTCCCATTCCGCTTCTGTTGGAAGATGGTATCCATCAGCATCGAAATTACACGTTACTACCCACTTTATATCGATAATATAGCACGGATTTAGCCCGTCCTTCAAGCTCATCTTATTGCAAAAATCGGTGGCATTATACCAAGTAACATTTTCAACTGGCAAATCATCGCCTTTAAAGTGTGAAGGATTACTGCCCATTACTTCCCACCATTCACGCTGAGTTACTTCGAATTTGCTAATATAGAAACTGCTCAAAGTAACTTTATGAGTTGGTTTTTCATCATTATCACCATCACCCCAGGTATCACCCATGGTAAATGTGCCACCCTCGACAAGGACCATATTTGGGGGAATATCAGAACCTTCAATTAGAGTTATGCTTTTTTTCAACTTTTCATCAGCTTTTAGAGTAAAAGTTTCTGTATATGTTTTATGTTTGTCAGCTTTTGCAATAAGCTCATATTTGCCTACTGGTACATCCGAAAATATATTTTTACCTTCCGAGGTATAATACTCACCAGCATCGCCTTTCAACTCAATCTTAGCATCGAAAGGATCAACCACAATCTGTATTGTTCCGGCGGGATACAGATCAACTGTTAGCGTATCACCTTTTTTGAGAGTAAGCCGCTTACTTACAGGCTCAGCTTTAGGCATTCTGGCTTCAATATTTATTCGGCTAGGTTGAAGGCGGATGTTCTTTAGCTGTTTGATAATCTGTCCATCCAGGTATACTGTGGCCAGTTCATGAGTATTCACATTCAAAACAGCAAAATTCCCCTCGCTAATCAGGTTTACTTTTTCAGCTTTGCTCCTCTGCAACTGAACTTCAACCTCATTGGTTTCATAATACTGCGACCGTGCGTTTATCTTATATAAACCGGGTCTAAGCTGATTGAATGTATGAGGAGTCTTCACATTCTGTGCAACGCCATCAAAGTAGATATCCATTCCGCTTTGCGGGGAAGATGTAACCTCAATTGAACCGAAGTCAGGGTTTAAACTGTAATCTTCCTTCGTCTGCAGCGCTTGTATTTCAATATAGTCCTCGAACGTCACATACCATTCCTTCTCGATACGAATCGGATACTTGCCTGCCGGATAGAAATCACTAACCGGTGTTTTACCAAACATTACATTATCGATATACACCGCGGCGCCGGTTGGCACTGTGTTTATCACAAGGTCAACGTCCTCGATTTCTGAGAGCTTATACTCAAACAGGGTGTTATTGGCGTCAACATAAATCGCCTCAATAAGCGGCTGGTAACCGTCCTTTTCGAGTTTAAGCTGATGGTTGCCCTCGGTTGTTGTATGCTGTTTCCCGGTTCCCTGCTCTTTACCGTCAATAAATACTATTGCGCCTGATGGTTCTGAAATTATCCCAATCGGGATGTTTATGACCCATCTTCTACAGTTGTGCGGCTTGATTTCTCGTAAGTCGTTGATAGATAA
>CBFDEC010000090.1:0-3038 GCA_965603725.1 uncultured bacterium
GATAAATTTTCCGGCGACAGTGATGTGCGCAGGATCCGGGAAGTTCTTGCCGACAAGTTTTTCGATCTATTTAAAAAACATGCAACAGACGATTGGCCCTGGCTTGAAAACGCTCTGAACTATGCCAACGGCAAACTACCCCATGCCCTGCTGCTGTCCGGCCTCCGGATGCAACGCAACGACATGATCGATATGGGGCTCCTATCCCTCAAGTGGCTGATCACCATCCAAACCCAAGACGGTCACTTTGTGCCCATCGGCAGCAACGGATGGTATGAACAAGGCGGCCCCAGAGCCCGTTTCGACCAGCAGCCCATTGAAGCCAATGCCATGATCGAAGCGTGTGTGGAAGCCTTTAATATCACCCGGGATAAATCATGGTTCGATAATGCAGTCATGTGTTTCAATTGGTTTCTCGGACACAACGACCTCAACTTGCCGCTCTATGATCCCAAGACCGGCGGCTGCCGAGATGGATTGATGGCGGACGGCATCAACCAGAATGAAGGCGCCGAGTCCTCCCTTGCCTGGCTGCTTTCGCTGATGACATTGCAGAAGCTCTATGCCGACGAGGTTCTTAAACAGTTATCATCCCCGAAAGCCGACTAGGTAGAGGATTAGCTATGCATATCGCAATGCTCTCACCCATTGCCTGACGCACGCCGCCGCGCTATTATGGCCCTTGGGAAAGCGTGGCTTCACTCTTGACCGAAAGACTGGTAGCGTGCGGTCATGATGCCACAACGATAGAAGAAATCCCAAGTGTTTAATATGAGTAATATGAGATAAGTTATTTGTAATATGATTTTAATAATGAATTCAGTAAGAAAGAGCCGATACTGTGATTGCCAAGCTAAAGGACAAAGGTTGTGGATTCTTGCTTTCGCAGAATAACATTAATGGACAATCGGCTTTAATTAACCAAGATTGATATAAGGGAGGAGATATACAATGCTTAGTACTCTTAGTACTGCTAATGTGCCTGTAGAAAGGCTTAATAATGCAGAGCCTATAATAACTCCGACTTCTAACTGGTGGGAAGATGGTGTAACTTTTAACCCAGCCGCTTTTTTCTTAAAGTTAACTTCGGCAAATGCCCATAAGGAACTGCTTGACAGAAAATGTTTTGATGACCCTAGTGTTAAGGATGGCGTCGTGGCGGTACATTATCGTGCAAGACCTTCAAAAGACACTAAAAATAGAACAATCAATCCATCGTATTCTGGCCTTGCTATATTCAGTCCGGAGATGAAGCTTATTCACAGGCACAAGGATCCGGTGATTAAGCCTGACGATGATGAATACCATTATGATCATCTCGGCATAGAGGATGGGAGGCTTCACTGTTTTGATGGTACTTATTACTATCTCTACTGCGGTGTCAGCAACTTAGGTAAATCAGATTCGGGTTGGCCCCTAAAGACTCAGCTTTGTCTTGCAAAGTCGAACAATCTGGTGAGTTGGGAAAAACTCGGGCCGTTAGAAGGTAATGTAAACACAGAGGAACACAACAACAAAGATGGCGTATTCTTTCCTGAAAAGATTGATGGCCATTATTTCATGCTGCACAGACCTTACTCAGGAATCAATTATTCGCAATATGCGATGGCACTGGCAATGAGTGAAAGCATTGATGGGCCTTGGAATGATCTGGGTATAATTAAATATGGAAGACAAGATCCCCAAATTGCCAAACATGTATGGGTTGGTGCAAGCGCAGTCCCTATCGCCCTGGGCAATAAAAGGTATCTAGTTTTTTATCACCATGGACACTTCTTGAATTCTGGCCAGAAATGGTATAACCAGCATGCAGCTATTTTCAATTTCAACAGGTTTGCCCCTGCTAGTCCCTCCCGCATGATTGAAAAATGTCTGGAGCGCATACTCGTCCCCGAAACCGTTTATGAAAAACAGACCGTAGCCGCCGACGGCATAGCCAATGTTGTTTTTACATGTGGTTGCTATGAATACAAAGATTTTATATATATGATATACGGTGGAGCCGATTCCTGTACTCTTGCAGCAAGGGTCAAAAAAAACATTCTCTTAGCAGCACTTGAAAATTCAAAAGAGATTGACATTAACAAGGCTGTATAGTTTAGTTTGCAAATAGGCTTGTTTTTAGCCTGACATCTGGTCTAAAACTTAGCATTTCAAGCTAATAATAATCGAGAAACTTATAAAAGGCTGTAATAGTTTTATAAATTACATACTGCCGGCTATTTTCAATGACTCTAAGCTACGCCTTCGTTCCGTTGTGCCAATCGGTTAACATAACCTATATTGCGAAGTGTCAGATTAAGTCTTGATTATTTCGAGTCAGGAGATCTGTGTCATTCTGTTTCTACGGTACCGGCACTTTCCTCTGCAGATTTCTTGGCTTCCTCCAGATAATCTCTGGCATAATCTATCATTTTCTTTATTATGCTTAGCACAGATTTTATATCTCCTCGTTTATGGCTATATCTATGTGATATTCGTAGAAGTCCTGCATCGTCGTCACACACAAAATCATAACGTTCATGAGACCAGACTATGCCTGTTTTTCCTATTTCATCCGCTCTGCCATACTGTGTTGCGTGTAGTCTTGTCCGCATATTTTCCATGACTCTTTTGAGATCAAATTCAACATCAATACCAACAGTGAGTGTTATTGAAGGGCTTCTGACGTCATCGTATGCGAATAGTTCTTCTGAGGTAAAACCTTCGCGGGATTCGCCATATAAATCGTTTAAGTGATTGACTAAAGCGTCAGGACTGGCGGCTGTTTTTGGAATCCCTTGGTCGATTGACCGATAAATCTTGGTAAGAGTCTGGATGGCATCATCTATTACCATAATCTATGAAAAATTCACGTTTCTTTAAATATTCTACAATTCTGTAGTCACTCTCTAAATGAGAAAAATTCTACCAAAAGGCCCAGCATTTTAATACCTTTATTTTTCCAATCTCATCTTCTTTTCTCGCATTTTCGTGCAGGTGACGGTAGAGGCGTTTCGCACACGAGACCATTAGTGGCGAATCACTCTCTTCGAACG
>CBFDEC010000091.1:0-2973 GCA_965603725.1 uncultured bacterium
GGGGCGTCCGCCGCGGCGGACGCCCCTACGCGTTGAGTTACAATAAGTTGCTTGTTATTTCTGATTGTTCAACCGCAAAATATGGGTTAATAAAGTAACAAGCTTTCAATTTAATTTTATAAGGAATTTTTAAATATTTCTATTATCCCCGACTTATCGATAGGTCTGGGATTTTCAAGATATTTCTTACCCCTGCCGTAAATCTTTATAATATCATCAGCCATCGTTTCAAATTTTTTATCATCAATACCCAGATTAGAAAAATGCAGCAACCGGTTTACAGAGGCTAAAAAGTTTTTCATGGCTTCAATGCTTTTGACAGCGTTTTGCTCGATTGAACCTTCATTGAACTGAAGGTTGAAAATGTTAGCTCCCATTTCGACAAATTTTTCCGGCCTGGCTGGCATCGTATATTCCATTAAAGCCGGCAGCAGCAACGCCAGTCCGAGTCCATGAGAGATATCATAATGACCGGATACTGCATGCTCCAATGCGTGCAGCGGGAAAAAGCCGCCGCGTCCCTGATTGATCAGACCTGAAAGAGCTACAGTTGAACACCATGACAGGTGCGAGCGAGCTTCGATATCCTCAGGATCTTTTACTGCATCAGGAAGATAATGAATCACTGTTCTTACAATCGACTCGGCAAAGCGGTCTTGAATATAAGCGGTTGAAGCGCCTGTAAAATAAGACTCTATCACATGAGTGATGATATCGATGCCGCCATCGATCGTGTAATCTTCCGGGCAGGTGAACGTTAATTCCGGATCGACAATCGAGAGCGTCGGGAATAAGGATTCGCCGAATATGCCCGCCTTCTCATTAGTGACGACGTTGGTGATTACTCCTCCTCTATCGGCTTCACTGCCGGTGGCCGCAATCGTAGGAACGCAGACTATTGGCAGGGCCTTGCGAACAGGTATATATGTTTCACCCTCACCGGAATAAACATGATCCCAGACCGGACGTTTCGATACAGCCACCGCGGCAATCCCTTTAGCCGCATCCATGGCTGAACCGCCGCCAAGACCGATCACCATATCGCATCCCTCGTCACGGACGATTTTACCGCCCTTATCAATGGTTGCCGCGCGGGGATTGGGTTCGATCTTTTCGAAAAGCGCCGGTTTTATTTTCGCCTGATTAAGAATATCCAGAACTCGATCGAGTATACCGGCTCTTCGCATGGAACTTTTTCCGGTTACTATGAGAGGTTTCTTACCGATTTTTTTTAGCTCATTACCAAGCTTTGCTATTTCTCCAGGGCCGAATATTATTTTTGTCGGCAATGTAAATTCAAAATTATGCATGGCACCTCCATTGTTCAGTATAGATTAAGATAAGAAATCTTATACAAAAGAGCAAGCGAAGTGATGTTGTTTTATAATAATTTTGTGATATTCTACTGTAAAACGCAGATGAATATTCTTCAGTTTAGTTTAATCTAATAACAATTCAAAGAGATGAAATTAAGACACGGCTAAAAACCGTTAACTTATGAAACACATTCATACAAAACATAACCCGGGTAAATATATCTTTATAAAAATCAAAAGGTTCTTTCTCTATAATATATTGTTTCAAAATTTATGTACATGAACTATGGTAAAATAAATTTATCTGCCGGCTAAAAAAATTTCAAATAAGGTCGATAAAAATAATGTAAACTTAAAACAGGAGGAAACACTATGCCACGCAAGACTCGCTGCAAAGCCCGAACAAAAGACAAGAAAAAATGCAAGAATTGGACTCACGGCAAATCAAAGTATTGCTGGGTTCACAAGTAGTATTCGACATCAATTTTTCTTTTAAGGGTTTAGTTATTCAGCTAAGCCCTTTTTTGTTTCTATTTCGTAAAACGTTCATTAAGCTCACCAATGATTATTGAAACATCCGGTCCTTTTTCCTTAATCATTTCTTCTAACGTTGCCCAAACCGGTTCTCCGCATTTGATGCAGAATATACCGCGCTCCATTAAGAAAGAATTGATGCCAGGATATACATCCAAAAGCTCTTCAACAGTATCTGACGGCTTAATCATATGTGTTTGCGACTTTCTTCAATTATTTTAATATTCGCTTTTCTTGAAACTAAACAATCAAAACGTGATAAATGTTCCAACCAAGCATTAAGACATTACAATACAACCACCATTATATCAGCATGTACCGACAATTGCAAATTGTTACTTTAATATAAAACGAATAAAAATGCTTTGTAAAATCAAATAAAGCTGCATATTCAAGCGGGAGTTTGAACCGTTTACCATGTTCTTTCAAACAAAAAGACCCTTTATTAACCCGCAGGTAAAAGGAGGCAGTCTTGTCAAAGGAAGATGACAAAGGAAAAGAAAAAATAAATGAATTCAAAAAGCATGAAAAAGAGATAAGCTTTTTCTCAGACGGAACTGTCATTAAGGATAAAAACCTGTCGGGCGATATATTTATGTCGCTTTTGCATTATCAGAGGAAAAAAGCGGCGCTCTTGATGATGATAAAAATATCTGGGGATCGTTTGTCAGAACCTATGAAATCGGCGATAGCCCAAAATTAACCGATCACAGGACAAGGCTGGTTATTAAATCTGTTAAAGATTATCTTAGTTGAAAGATTGACTCTCTTTTGCTGGAAAGATTAGTTTAACTGACAGCTAAACACCATCTGCCTATTAATGACTTTTGTTTAATGGCGCTTGATAGGATGAACGATTATGGTTTTAGCGGAACGGTTACTTTAGAATATTTGCCCGAATATCATCATCGCCTGGTTGGAGATTGTCTGGAGCTAATTAAAAGATATAAAATATAATCGATTTATAGTTGATAGAAAACCTTTTTAGCGATAAAGCGTCTAACCGTGGTGTCGACCCTCTGGAGGCTGTGTCAAAAGATTTATTCTTTGGATTAATAGCCTGATTTGTAGTAAAAGGAGGATTATGAGATAACAGAATATGGAGGAAGAGTAGATGATCTTA
>CBFDEC010000092.1:0-2763 GCA_965603725.1 uncultured bacterium
TTCCAGATAGCGATTAATATCTCTTATCTCATTATCCGTCAGTTTCATCTGCTTGCCTTTTCAATTCATTCTCGTATTTTTCTTCCAATGAATTTTGTGCAGTGCGCGTGCGTGTTCAAAAAATATAACGCCCAGTTTGAGAGGCGTGTGAGTAGCGGCAGGGCAACACACGTCCTTCTCAAAGCTGTTGTTAGCAATTTTGTTGGATTACCCTTAATCCTACAACTTCAATTAACTTGGAAAAAACGACAAACGATACATTCTTACACAGCCACATTTCTTCACGCGAAGGCTGATAACTGGAGTGTGCGATTCTATTACGGGCGCTACCTAAACTTATCACTTTTTGTTTATCGAATTCGGTTAATTTGAAAACCACGTATAAAAAATAGACCTTTAACCTCTGAGTATTGTCAGCGATCAGATCCACCAAATCCTCAACAAGGGTCGAAGAGTCTATTAAGTTTCGATATTCGTTTTTCTTTAGTTCATCAGCTGCAATCTCAATTACTTTGTAATAATTTAAAAAGCTTTCGGTTGGCCATAGAGTTTCAAGTTCTATTGCGTTTCTCAACAAATGCATTGCCTTCCTAAGCTTTTTGTATATATCATTACTGCCACTCCTTGCACGACTTAGAGTTTCCAATTTTGAATGATGTCTATTTATAAAACCTTCGCCTAAATCTTGATACCCTGCCCCCTCGAAATGAATGCCCGGTATACCGATCCACTCGCTATTACATTCCACCAGTTTATAGATGGGCTCTTTTACAATGAATTCCGCTCTTGCAAGTACGAAAAAGGCAATTAAATTATGATTAAAGATAGAAACAGCAATGTCAATGTCATCGGTTTCAACGACTGCTTCGCAATGCAAGGTAAGAAACAAGCCATTCTTTTTCAATTGATTTTCCGGGCTTTCAATACCAGAAAAGATAATTTCAACGTCATCTAAAGAGATTGTTTCTACTTGTTTTGTTGTCAGATTAGAATAGATGTCACATTTTAGTTTGCATCGTGTTATTTTACCATCTTTACCTACGGCAATAAGCCACTTAGCTATTCCTTCTTTATCCATAATCTCAATTCAGTACGATAACCTGTGGCTTAGCGGTTGCAATGGAGCGCAGCCGAGTAGGTTGGGTTGAGCATTACGAAACCCAACGCCATCCAATATGGATTCAATATCCGTTTGTTAGGTTTCATTTCATTCAACCCAACCAGGCTACATTCTGTAACTTCAAGCAAGTCCTACCTACAAACCTAACCCTAATCAGCCGCGCGGCTTTTTGCGTCGGATGAATTAGCTTGGCTCGGCCTTCTTATAAATTATACATAAAATATTAGATCCTTATCGTACATGCTTTAACAAAGGAAAGCCCGAGAGCTGTAATACAGACTTTACTATATCCGTGATCATAGGATACATCATGATCTTGACGCATATCATCAATATCTGTTTCTATTGATGTCTCTTCGACATATGTTGAGGCTAATCGCTGGCGTATCAAATTATCAATAGATGTCCAATAGGTATTAAAATTGAGGTGTAACCGATTAATAATATCATATTGGGAGCATGAAAACCTTGTTGGAGGAAATTCATCATATTTTGCTCTACGATTGGGATATTTAAGAGCAAATGTTTTTCTTCTTTCCTTTTCACCTTGTAAGCTTCCTAAATAATTATCATAAAGTTCATTTAAAACCTTTACATCTATTGGTTCCAGTTGTCGAATGATATCGACATACGCACTTCTCGGTTTCTGGCATTCCGGATCTAATGCCGTTACTATCAAATTAGCCCAAATATCATGAAGAGATTCATCAGTCTCTAATGAGGCATTATGGAAAATTGGCAAGGCCAATTTGGGGCTTATTGGTCTTAGTCTATCAGATAGATTTTTTTGTTTTATGATTTTTTCGGATTTTTCAATTAAGCGTATTTGGCGCTCCCAACGCTTAAATTTCAAAGTATCGGCAAGCATATCACAGGTCGTATCTATACTTTCATGCATTATAAGCGAAAAAAAAACTGCCGATTTTTTCTATTGTCTTAATTGCCTGGCCAGTTGTTTTAGCAACTTCTTGAACTGCTTTGGCAGATTCGTTAATTTCGTCGGACATATTTTCCCTTTTATCAGCCGAACGCTGAAAATCAGCCGACGCGTTTATCAGCCGAGTAGGTTGGGTTGAGCATTACGAAACCCAACACCATCCAATATGGATTCAATATCCGTTTGTTGGGTTTCATTTCATTCAACCCAACCTGCCAGGCTTTTACCTGAACGCCATAGCGGAGCAGTCTGTAAACATTCTTGTTGTTGGTATAGAGGCTTTCGTTATAATTGTTGGCGGTAACACGAAGTTCATGCAGGGCTTTATTGATGAGGGTGGTATTGCATCCTTTCTTGCTCAGGTATCTGGTTAAAAGCGCTTCCTCGATATTGCTGTTGCCGGAGTGATCTTCCCAATTGCCCAGATATGTGTAACCCAATTTTTCTTTGAACATTTTTACCACGCGGTTTTGCGTGATTCGCTCAATATCACCCACATTTCCCATGAACTATTCCTTTATTATTTTCCAGTAACCGCCTTTAGCCGGACCAATGCGTTCGAGAATTCCATCTTTTTTCAAGCGCATAATTTGCCATTCAATTCCTTTTTGTGTAATTCCTGTTCTATTGGACATTTCCTTGATGGAAACGGAGGCATCCTCTAAAATCAGCTTCAGAATTTTCTCCCTAGTTTTCTCCCTAGTTT
>CBFDEC010000093.1:0-2760 GCA_965603725.1 uncultured bacterium
GCAGAAAGGTCGCTGCTTGAAAAATAAATTTACACAACTATTGACATGATCTCAGGATGATTTTTACAGCAGACTTGTCAGGGAGGGTAAGCTTACCAGAGATGAGGGTTTAAAGCGTCTTCAAACCGAAAACGAAATTAATACCGATGCCCTTAAAAGTCTGTTGAAATCCATACAAATGGATTTTTCGGATTTGGAAAGGCTGAAATACAAATATTCAGGCAGGTAATTTAATAACATCTCCGTCATGTAGTGCCCAAAGAGTATGACTTAACGGAAGATGATTCTGCATTATTCTATGATTCCAATAGATTTCAGTGGTTGGCGTATGTCCCCATGCGCCAACTAACCTGGAGGAGCAGGCGTAGGTTGGTGTCCCGTGCCCCTGACTAATACAGCCGGTGCACGAGGACGTACACCAGCCACTTTTAATTTTTTAATTGGCAGTATGTTTTCCTCTTCCACTAATCCCTTGACTACAAAACCTGCTATTATTATCCTTGCCGTGCATTAAAAGCAGTAAGTAGGTCGGCCTCCGAACGGAGTGAGAAGGCCGACAATATTTGGCATATGAAAAGTTAATGTAATTTTTCAATATTTCAGGAGGTCAGGATGGGTAATTTCAGGGTCCCTGTTCCGGAGAATGAACCGGTATTAAACTATGCCCCAGGCTCGGCTGAGCGGGCTCATTTAGAACAAGCGTTAAGCATGTTGAAAAAATCGCAAATCGAGGTCCCGATGGTCATAGGCGGCAAGGAGGTAACAACTTCTGAGAAAGTCAAAATGACAGCGCCGCACGACCATAATCATGTTCTGGGGCATTATAATAAAGGCGGCAAGAGTGAGGTTGAAGCGGCTATCAAGGCGGCTTTGGATGCCAAACCTGCCTGGGAAAATATGCCGGCAGAGGAAAGAGCCGCCATCTTCTTAAAAGCCGCCGACCTGATCGCCGGACCGTACCGCTATGAGTTCAACGCCGCCAGTATGCTGGGTCACAGCAAGAATATCTTCCAGGCTGAAATAGATGCCGTTTGCGAGCTGGTCGATTTCTTCCGCTTTAATGTTTATTACGCCGAGGAGATTTACGATATGCAGCCGGAAAACCCCGCCTCCGGCGGGGCTATATGGAACCGGATCGAATACCGGCCGCTCGAGGGATTTGTGTTTGCGGTTACTCCGTTTAATTTTGTCTCCATTGCCGGCAACCTGCCGACTGCCCCGGCTCTTATGGGCAACACTGTGGTCTGGAAACCGGCCTCCAGCGTGGTCTATACCGCTCATTTTATCATGCAGATTCTAAAAGAAGCCGGCCTGCCGGATGGCGTAATCAATATGATCACCGCCCGCGGCAGTGATGTCGGCGAGTTGATCCTTAAAAACGAAAACCTTGCCGGAATCCATTTCACCGGCAGCACCGATACATTTCATACAATGTGGCGAACGGTCGGCGAGAATATCAAAAATTATAAATCATACCCGCGTATCGTCGGCGAAACAGGCGGTAAAGATTTCGTCTTTGTACACAATTCAGCAAGCGTGAAACAAACTGCAACGGCCATAACAAGAGGCTCGTTCGAGTACCAGGGACAGAAATGCTCAGCGGTGTCGAGAGTGTATGCGCCCAGATCGATCTGGAATGAAATCAAGAAGCTGATGATCGAACATGCTAAAGATATGAAAATGGGCGATCCGTCCGATCTGTCCAATTTCATAAACGCAATCATCGATAAGCCTGCTTTCGAATCAATCATCGAGTATATCGAATATGCTAAAAAATCAAAAGATGCCGAGATCATTTTCGGGGGAGGTTATGATGACTCGAAGGGCTTTTTCATCGAGCCGACACTGGTAGTGACAACCGATCCGCATTACAAGTTGATCGAGGAGGAAATATTTGGCCCTGTGGTAACCGTGTATGTTTACGATGACTCAGATTACGAAAAGACCCTCGAACTCTGCAACACGACATCGCCATATGCTTTAACCGGCGCTATCTTTGCGGTTGACCGTGACGCCGTAGTCGAGGCGACACGGGTTTTGCGTCACGCGGCCGGCAATTTCTATATCAACGACAAGCCGACCGGCGCGGTGGTAGGCCAGCAACCGTTCGGCGGCGGCAGAGCCTCCGGCACCAACGATAAAGCCGGCAGCCTTTTAAACCTCATCCGCTGGACTTCACCCCGCACAATCAAGGAGAACTTCCTCCCGCCGGAGGATTATAAATATCCGTTTTTGGGGTGAGGGGAAAGTGGCTGTTTAGCTGATAATTTGAAAAACCGTCTGCAAGGGCGGTTTTTTAGCTTTTGGCTTTCCACAAGATACCAAGGCTGCTGCCAGCAAGCTTTTTCTTATTGGTTAGATAATCAACTGTTTTTCTGACTAGATATGATAAACTAACTGTACCAACAATTGGGCCTAAAAACGAAATATCAAATGGTAATGAAATAAGTTGAAGTTTAACAATTGCATTAGCAAGAAGCGTAGAGGCACTTATACTTAAATCTAATTTCATTTGTTTATTTAATTGTTTAATTTCCCTGTGATGTTTTGTTAATGCGCGCTCTAAGTTTAAATCAACTAAGCGAGTTATCTCGTCTAAATTATCAATTGGAGCATTATTGAATCTATTCAAATTAATAATTAGGCTTTCTCTTAAATAAGACACGTACCCCTTTTTCTTCAATTTAATTAAATCATTAAATGGAATCACTACTGTCCGGCCTTTCTCTTGAAAAGACTGGACATACCTCCTATAATAAA
>CBFDEC010000094.1:0-2621 GCA_965603725.1 uncultured bacterium
CCCCTAACGTGTTAAACATTAGAGAATTTTACCTTTGGATTTAAGCATTACATGCAGGAAACTAGTCGACGTAATTTGTGTGGTCCGTCGATTTTTTTGATATAACGATGAACTCTGCGAATCGTGCCATTCGAGACAATAACAGGCAAAATAACTGATCAAATCATGAGTAAATTAAAAGTACAAACAGTCACTGCTGGCATGATTTCGCAGCAGTTTATGGTTATGTCATTTTGCTTGACAACGATCCTTTAAATGGGTGATACAACCCACTGAAACTATTTGTTTCAGGAATAGCCCCCTTTATAAACAGCCTTGTTAAGTAAAATCCTTCAGATAAATTGCAAGGTATTAAAAACCCTTAAGTAATTTTACAGCTTCCTTAGCGACTTTAATGGCTGTTGTGCCTAAAGTCTTCAATCTTGCCTCTAATTGTGCCAGTGATTCGTTTTTGTCTGTTGATTCTTTTACAGCATCAATAAGCTTATCGTATGTTTCCTTATCCGTTATCTTAGGCTTAAGACTCGCCATGTCGGCTGCTGTTGCATTTTTCAGAGCATCCAATTCTTCACTCAGCATCTCATCTGTCTCTTTTGCAGCATCTTCCGACTGTTTTTCTAATTCAGCTCTCATTTTTGCTTCAAGATCTTCCTGGTCTGTCATTTTATTATCCCCCCATTATTTTAATTTATTAATCCTTCCTTTTTCTTAGCCAGGTCATCAATGATGCCCTCTGCTTTTTTAACTTTCTCAATGGCTTCATTTGCTTTATCTGAGGCGAATATTAACCCATTGTTGATCTTGTCGCGCAAGTCTTTCACTTTCAGTGCCTGTAATGCTTCGTCCTGCACCTCTTTTACCTTACGAATGCTGTTTAAATGAGCAGTGATCGCAGCATTAGCGCTTATTAGCTGGGCAAAGACTTCATCAATAGAATTAAGAAGTTCTTTTTCATTTTTGTCGATGGGGCCGATCAATTCTTTTTTCTTTTTTTCGATCTCCTCAACTGCCACCTCAGCCCAGAGCCGGACACCGAGAAGAACCATATTTGGATCAGAGTTAGTTGCCCGCTCAACCAGCTTTCCTTTCTTAATAAATTTCTTTATATAAGTGGGAGTCCATTTATTATCCAAAAAGTCAGTTGCCTGTTTTCGAAGCCCATCGAAATGAGTCTGAATCAGTTGTCTGTAAGACAAATGAACTGCATTCAGATCCTGCCCGACCGTGTAGGATAGCTCGACTACTTCCTTTGGAACGCTTGCACAGCCTAAGAAATTCAGTACTATCAGCAATGCTAAGAACTGGGAAAGAATGCTCCTTTTCTTTATGAACTGTATTATATTTCTCATTCTTTTATCCTTTCTAGATTTAAGAAAATATCAGATTAATTATATAAATGCGGGATCAAATCTTTATCATTGACAACAATTAGCAACTACGATTATATCTATCCAATTAATTCTGGTACTTGTTTGCCTAGATCCTGGTTCGTTGGATTCGTTCATAACAATCACTCCTTTTAATACACTGTTAAATATAAATGTCTAAGGATAACCTGCCGGTATGGAGTGCAGCGAAATAACGGTCAGGTGGATTGACGGGTTAGGCGAATTACCGTTTAATACTTAATTACTTATGACCCCATCCATTGACAATTTGAGATGATTTACTATTCAAGATGTGACACGCCCTTTAATGGGTGATACTAATTATGCATATCCATATGACTATTCTTCCACAGATATGGGCACCAACTCCACCTGCAACCCCAAATTCGGAAACTGCTGTCGGAGCTGATCCGCTCGCAATAAGGCATCGGTTCGTGGCAATCCAACACCCCCGAGGATAATCAGATATTGTCCGGGCCCCATTTCCACGGGCTCGGCATTTGGGATATACTCTCGCAATTCATTGGCTCGATCAATGGCTTGTTGCCGATCACTCACCCTCATAAGAACAATGGCATAAAGCGTCTCCCTCACTTTAAATGCAAGCAATCGGCCGGGGCTGGTAAAAGAATCCGCAGCATTCGCATCTCTAACTCCAAAAAAGGTAATTGCAAACGATTCGGTCTTCGGCACACCATAATCCAAACCGGATAATTTTTTGAGTGTTATCGGGGCCTCATTAATGGGTATAGGGTTTTTCTGCTGAATCTGCTTTTCTATACTATATGACGCCGCTTGGTCTTTATAGAGCTGGATCGCATTATTGGTATTCACCGCGCCGGTAATCAGGGCAGGGACGCTCAATGCCATAATGAATGTCTTCCCCGGTTCATTCAAGACACGCCATTCCAGGATCATCACCACAACACCGATAATCACCGAAAAGATCAATGAGCAAATAATGTACACCTGATCATAAACCACGAGATTATTCATCTTATCAGAGATATTCATCAACACAATAAGCCTTGGAAAGATGGTCGAGCAAAGCCCTGCAAAAAAACCGATTATGAACTTGGCTTCAGGTCGGCCGATTTGAAGCCCTTTCCTTGATTTCTCGTTTTCGCCTTTCATGAAAAACCTCCTTCCTTTATTTCAATGAATTTATCGATGGATACGGAAGGGGGACGAGGCTAAGAAAATAATTAAGTCAATGTATAAACTTGATAGCCC
>CBFDEC010000095.1:0-2513 GCA_965603725.1 uncultured bacterium
CGACAGCTATATGTGGACAATTTCTTTTATTTATCTTTGTATAAAAGGTTACCATCTTATTCATCGAACGCTTCCGGATGAGCAGCGGGCGGGAGGATTCCGGTATATGAACGACCCTTACACAAAACGCCGCTGTTTATTCCCGTCTGCTCAGTCCGGTTGTTGGCCGACGATTTTCTCCCAAAACTGCCTTGGAGAGATGATCTCGAGATCTTGAATCGAACCAAGGGCCAGCAACTCTTTGTCCCCAGTGATCAACACCTCTGCTCTACCAGCCAAGGCGCTGGCCAGTATAAGCAAATCGTCATGATCCCGAATGGTTACATCCGGCGAATCTAATGGCTGGGAAAAAATTGTGTCTTGGTTGAGGATTTGAATGACACTTTCGATCATTTCTGCATTGGCGCCAAACTTCGTTGAAAGAACCCGGCTTACTTCTGCCAAGAGGGGTTCTGAAACTATCAACTCGTGTGACAAAAGGACTTCCCGGAACACATCAGCACAAAGTCCACGTGTAGCTGTGGCACTAACGATTACATTCGTGTCCAAGAAAACTCTCATGAAACTTTCGAAAAAACATCCTCGTCTGTCAAAAATCCACGAGCCTCGGCAAGCGGCATGATACGTTTTCGAATAGCCTCAAACTGGCTAAGCCTTAACTGGCGTTTTAAAGCCTCTCGGGCGATGTCACTGCGGTTTCGCCCTGATTTTTTAGCGGCATCATCCAGCAACCTGTTTAGGTCTTCGTCCAATCGAATTGTGAGTATAGCTGTTTTCATGTTTTACATTGTAATACATAGAACGGATCGTGTCAAGTATGATTTCCAATTCGGCCAACGCCCGGCTTCAGCGCGCGCAGTTAGGCGTCCGCTGAAAGCCGATGTTCGCTGTTCCTTTTCTTTCTTTCCATGTTTCCGGATAGTAGGACTTCAACAAGTTCCAAAACTTTTCACGAACTTCAGATATTCCGTCGTGGTAATCTTCGAAAAAGCCAACTTCATTCCATTCTGGAGGGTAGCAATAGCGTTCACCATCTTCACCATACTGACATATCCAAAAATCTGGTTCCTGTGGATCAACAATTCTAAAACAATTCGGGTCATAAAGAACGGGATCATTACCATATGGTTCCGATTCCCGATCTGTAAGCATTCTATACCTGTCCGCTTCAATTCCGAGTACCTCATATATACGGCCTATCGTGAGGGATAAACTATACCCCTCTGAATCTTTGAGCTTTATCGGTGATACTTTCATAGTTTCGACGCCGAACGATGCACTCAGTGATACAGACCTGTAGGGCATAAATATGCTTAAATCCTTTTTGAAAACCATAAACCGTTAAAAACCACATTAACACTGCTGGTCTGCATTCACTGCAGTAGCTGGTTATGTTCGCTTCTATTTTTTAATAAAACCTATAAGCGCAACAATCTTATTTTTATCAGAGTCAAGGATTTTTACAACAACAGATATATTATTTATACTGTACCCTTCTGAAATAACTCCCACCCTATTGGGTACAGTGATAGTATTTGAACCGAAATAGTTGTTTCCGGGAAACATTGCGCTTGGAAGCATTATTGTTATAGAGCTACTATTAACATTTATAATCTTTGCTGTGTCCCAATTGATGATTAGTTTTTCTGAAGAAGGTTTATTAGATGGGATTATCTTTTTTTCTAAAATACCAAATAACTGATAACCATCAGGAAATTGTGAGGCAAACTTGTTTGACTCTTTTTTGTCTATCGCCTTAATATCATGCAACAAATCTTGCTCTGAATATGCAGCCTGACGGCCTTTTTCTCCCAAATATCCTTGTAACCATGATGCAACAATAAACACTATTATTATTACAGTTATTAATAACGCCGTTTTAGCTGGATGCTTTTTTAATTTATCGATAATATTTTCAGTTTGATCAATATTCATGAACTATTATCTCTCTAAAAGAACGTGGCTGGATTCTTATCAGTTTTCATAATGACATAACAATGAGTGACCGGAATTAATTCCATTATATTGAGCAATTATGGAATTAATTCAAAAATAAAAAAGAATCATGGTTTAATATTTCAATCCGCCGGAGAAGTCCGCCATCGCGCCAGAAGAATGGCGGGTAAAAGTACCGGCGGATAAATGTTTGATGCGCCTGAGGCGCATAAATTCCCTGGCCCTTGGGGCGATTTAAGGATATTCCTATTGTTACTTCGCTGCTCTGCGGTGGGGTAGTTTATTTTCTTACTGTGCTTGTTGAGCAATAAAATCCATATCAACATAGAACCTGGAGTTTGATCCTGAAATCCTTTCTCAATAATATTTTTTAAATATGCTAAGAGCAGGTTTGATCCCTTTATCACCATTAATTCGATAGGTTAAGCTAAGATGTAAAGAATGAGGATGGATTAAATCACAGATCACAATGTGACACCAATTCACCTTGATGTTCACTCAAGCAAATTGTTAGAAGTTTTTCTCTTTATTTCTTTCTTTTGTCTTTTAAATAAACT
>CBFDEC010000096.1:0-2415 GCA_965603725.1 uncultured bacterium
GTTTGTTAATACTAAATTTATTTTGGATATTTCCATTCCAAAAGGTAAATAACAAATCATCGGCTACAAAACCAACGGAATCGTCGGAGGCCAGTGATAAATCCAAAACCCATTTATCGGTGGATATTTTTCTAAGGTCACATTTATAGTTATGAGATTTCGATTGACATTTTAATATGTCCCATGATAATGGGTAATTACCTCTTTCTATATATATAGTTCTTTTTTCGGACGCATCGAGATGATTTATTTCACCCAGATTAAATTGAATCGCAGAATCAGAAAATTTGACTACATCTTTAATATCAGCTCGTAATAAGAGTTGACAATGTATTCTTTCACGATTATTTATTAAACCAATTATATTTACCGACACTTCCTTTTGGCCGGAATAAACACTGGTATCGAGTTCTATAATAATTTTTGTCGTTTCGCCAGGCAATAACCGATCTGTGCCTATTAAAATTGCCGTACATTTGCATGAAGGTTTAATTGATGATAAAAATAAATCTTCTTTGAAGCTGTTTTTGATAATGAAAGTAGAATTTAATAAAACGCCTCTTGGAACAATACCGAGATTTTTTGTTTGAATATAATTATCGATAGAAGGTTGAAATAATTCGGCAGATATCGAATAAAAGAAAATTATTCCTATGAGAACCATAATTAAAAATAATATATATAAAAAAGTTCTATGCATGCTTTTTCCTCCTTGAGTATAATAATATAGCAATTAATATTAATAATGTAGAAACAATAAATATATTGTATAAATAGTACTTTAACTGTTCAGAAGAACTTGATTTAAATTCCACTAATGTATTTTCATCAGGCGTTTCCATTAGTGGATTATGAGGGTGTAAAATAAACTGTGTAAATGGTCATAGATATATTAACCTATTTATTGAAAGGTATTTACTATGGCCAAACAGTCACCGCAGGACAAGCGTAAGCAGGAGCTTATTGACGAATTATTGACCGATTATAACGGTCCCGAGTCATTTTGGGGGGAAGCGGGGTTATTTGCCCAGCTCAAGAAGAGGATCGTCGAGCGAGCTCTGGACGCAGAGATGGACGATCATCTGGGCTACGGCAAGCACGACCCCAAAGGCAACAACAGCGGCAACAGCCGCAATGGTCGCGGTCAAAAGAAGGTTGTTATCGACTCCGATGAGGTAGAACTTACCCCTCCTCGTGACCGCAACAGCAGTTTTGAGCCTCAGCTTATCCCCAAGGGCAAGAAATATTTTGCCGGTTTTAACGACAAGATAATCGCCATGTACGCTCGCGGCATGAGTGTTCGAGACATTCAGGGGTGCCTGCTGGAGATGTATCAGGTGGATGTCTCTGAGGGTTTGATCAGCCAGGCGACCGATGCGGTTATGGAAGAGGTCAAGGCCTGGCAGAGTCGTCCTCTCGATGAGATTTACCCGATAGTATTCCTTGATTGCATTGTGGTCAAATGCCGTCAGGAAGGTAAGGTCGCCAAGGTGTCTGTATATCTTGCTCTGGGTGTAACGATGGACGGGAACAAGGAGTTGCTGGGCATCTGGATAGCTAAAACCGAAGGAGCTAAATTCTGGCTGGCGGTTATCACCGAACTGCAAAACCGTGGCGTCAAAGACATTTTCATTGCCTGCGTAGACGGCTTAAAAGGCTTCCCTGAAGCGATTGAAGGCGTTTTTCCGCAGACGCAGGTTCAGCTTTGTATTGTTCATATGGTTCGCAATTCGGTGCGTTTTGTAAACTGGAAAGACCGCAAGGAATTATGCGGGGATCTGAAGGATATTTATACCGCAGCTACCGAAGAGCAGGCCCAAACCGCCCTGGAAGCTTTTGGGCAAAAGTGGGATGACAGATATCCCATGATCAGTAAGAGTTGGCGGACTCACTGGCAAAATATCATTCCGTTCTTCGATTATCCCGCCGAGATCCGCAAGGCGATTTATACCACCAACGCGATTGAATCTTTAAACCGTTCGTTGCGAAAGGTGATCAAAACCAAAGGGGCTTTTCCGACCGAGGCGTCGATTCTGAAGATATTTTATTTGGCCCTTGAAAACATCGCCAAAAAATGGACAATGCCGATACGATGCTGGAAGTCGGCGATGCACCAGTTCGCCATCAAGTTCGCCGACCGTATGCCGCTGGAATAAATAAGGAAACCGCCTTGGGCGGTACTGTTTTAATGAGTTTATCGCTTAACCGGCCAAAACAAAAATGGCCCAGGGACGGCTTATACTATCCCTGAGCCTTTTGTCTCGGCATCACCCTGACGCTCAGGTTGCTCTCCAGCAAAGCCCTATCCTTCAGGGCGATATGTGAAAGGTATTGAAAATTAAAACAAAAATCAAGGTAGAAATCTAATCTACCAAGAATCGTTAGAACCATTTACACGGTTAAATGAACAGACCC
>CBFDEC010000097.1:0-2310 GCA_965603725.1 uncultured bacterium
CTCCATAAAAAATGTCTATTATTAGGAATTATTTATTCCTATTATTAGGAATCTTGTCTAAAGATGTCTAAATGTAACCATTTATTCCTAATAATAGACATATGAAAAAAGGTAGTAATTGGTATATATTATAATGTTGGGCATATTGAAAAATGATTATTAATGGCCCCATAGAAAACTTCTTTAAAAATCCGTGTTCGGAACCATCGCCTGAGGGTGATTGCGTACTTTTCCACATTCGACGCGATCTTGTGAAACTTCTCGATGCTGAAGATCAAGTCAACCCTGAAGCTCCCCGCCATGTGATGTTGCCTTTAATGGGCATCCTTGCCGGCATCGATTACTTGTCACAGGTCTATTCCGATAAGACGGGGTCGAGAGATAGGTTCGTCGAGACGGTCAGAGAGTTCTGTAGAATAAATGAAGATGCTTCGCAGGCGATTTATCAATTAAGATGTGCCATAATTCATTCTGTTGCACTCTCGACGATTAGTGACTGTAATCACAGAAGGGGAGATAGATTCAGCTTTGAAATTACCGATGATGATTCCTGTCCACTCATTATAGAATTGTCTGACAACGGCAGTGAGGTAACATATCGCATTAATTTTTGGAAACTGAGAAAAGCGTTTCTTGGCATTGTCGCTGAATTGGAGAGCATCACAAATAATATAGACCACCCCAAGAATGCTCATTTGATTAACATGATAGGAAAAATGCATTCAGAGAAGATTCTAAAAACAACTTAAATGCCCAACAAGGGCGTTAACTCAGACTGGCAATTACGCTGCGCTCCATTGCCAGCCGGTTACGCCCGCCGTTGGGCGAGGAACAGAATATGGTAATTCCGTCTGAAAAACGCAGGAGATGCAATGATAACTCTATCCATTGCTTTGGTACTGCCTATATCTTTGAGAAGCGGGCATCGTCCATACGGAAAAAGATCACCTTCTTGACTTTCCTTGGAATTGCGACGCCTGCGATGGTCGGCGCAACTATCGGCACATTCAATATAAGTCCTCAAAACACAAAGTACGTGCTGGTGGTGGCGGGTATTTTGGGTGTACTGCAGCTCATATTCTCAATATGGGCACTCGTGTCGGGGTGGAATAACCGTCTCTCGTACTACTTGGAATCCAAATCAGCGAATTACCGAGTCGCTAACGAGTATGCCCAATTGGCTAACTCGACCTCACTATCGGAAGCCGAATATGACACCAAGCTTAAGGTTCTCGAAACGGAAACAAATATTCGAAGCGACCTGGACAATAGACATGATATTTGTGATAAAGAAAAGCGAATGGGTATGCGAGCGGGGTTGCGACAATATCAACGTCCTTGTACAGGATGTGGCAAAGTACCTACATCCATGAAGGCCACGAAATGTGGTGTGTGTGGGAAATAACGGAAAGGAGATAACAAAATGAGTCAACCGTCGGATCGTGTTATCGCTGGGTTCATGAGGATCAAGGAAGATGAGCAGCAAGAGGTCATTAGAGAGATCAACAACTATATTAAGCAGAGCTACCTCGAGAAACGAAACCTGAGAGAGAGCTTCGAAAAAGCGGCCAAGATAGTCCTTGGACCTACCGGTGGTGGTGGCTGCCCTTGCTGCGGGCGATGATGATCGCCCAACCATCGCATCCAGCCGACGTGGGTTCCGCGGCGCGGCCCCCACGCGGCTGATGCGGCCCGTTAGCATAGGATGTTCGCACAGGAGGGGAAATGAAAAAAAGCTATTGGAACTATTTCCCAATTACCTTGGTAATAGTTTCTGGATTCCTCATGGGTGGTTACCTTTCGTTTGGTATCCATTATTTAAAAGCATTTTCATTTATCGAAAACGCAGACGGAAGACTGATCCTTTCATTGTATGGGGTCGGGATGCTGGGCGCAACAACTTACTGTGCCAGATTCTGGGCTAAGGATATTGAGGAAGTTGTATATAAGAACGAGAACTTTCTACCACATTTCTTTGATTTTATCGGTTATTTAACACTAATCCTGGGCGGTGGAATAACTGGAGTCATTCTATTCTTGCTAATCAAAACAGGGATAGGGGTCAGCACAACATCAGACGCTTCAAAAATAACGCTCACCGGAGAGGCATCAGTTCTATTTGCATATATTGGTGGTTTATTTCATTTTCGGGTTCAAAGACAATTAGGGTACATAATCGATAAAATATTCAAAGAATCTAAAACAGATGAAAAGAAGGATGTCGTAAGCCAACAAGATAGTGATCGTGATCATATTGTAGCTAACAAATAAATTCAGCGGACGCAAGAAACCGCGCCGCTGATTTAAGCG
>CBFDEC010000098.1:0-2283 GCA_965603725.1 uncultured bacterium
GAATCTATTAAAAATCCACCTGGTAGCAAAATAACATACCCAACTAGAAAGAATATTCCCACAAATATTGCGGTCTTTCTGTATGATTTCATTTGTTACTCCTCAATAGGTTGTTTCACGATTTTATCTTGGCGATGAAAAGTGCTACCCTGTTTCTGAGCCATCCCTTATGCCCTTGATCATCAGCCATAATCCGATTGCTAATTCAAACGGCAAAATTGGGAGGAATACGTATAATGGAACATCATAACCAAATATTGCTAACAATTCTCCAATAAAACCCAGAGAAGCAACTATTATGCCAAAAAAGGGTAACACTTTTGGAACATATTTTGATTTAAGGAATAAGTAGTAAAACAGTATACCCCCTATACAATAGAAAACCATTTGGACATCATAACTAAAGTGCATTAATTTATAAAATAAACTGCCAAGAGTTTGGAAATATGAAGAATCTGGAGCTCCAGCCTTTACAAATTCTTGACCTGTATATAAGAGAGAGAAAGCATTTATTTCTCTGACAGCAATTGCTACTGCTTCAATTATCCATAATCCAAAAGCCCAACGAGCAATAATTTTATTTTGTTTTTTTAAGGTTGTATAAAGTGATACCGTTAAGAGTACAATTGCTACAGCTTCAATTAGATAACCTACGATGCTCAACTGTACCATTTTGGGATTATCTGAAAAATTAATCATGGTTTCAGATATATTATCGGGTGGGCCTGTCATCGCGTAATTTAATGGCGATAACATAAATCCACTGAGTACGCCTATAATTATTACAATAACAAACATCAAACCTGCAAGTCTGGGGGCATATTTGTCTGAGTTCACTTTTTACTCCTTCTTCGTCGCCGGGTGACGATCTTAGTATTAGAACGCCCATGATCCACCACTCAGCTCCGGTTGTCAAGAATTTTTTATTCCACCTTAAATCACAAACGTACGGGCGAGCTGGATCTCGGCCATGTCCAACGCTTCAGGGTAGGTTGGCCGTTCCCCTTCCCGAAGCCTATTAAAATCCAGCATAACTGGCTGTTCATGGCCCTCTGTTTTGGGTTTAAAAAAAGCCGGATTTTCGGGTACTTCGGTAGCGGGTTGCTCAAACACACTCAGGTGTCTGGGCTCTTTTCCGTGCCATGCCCCGCCTCGCCGCGTCTGCTGTTGGAATACAGAACACCGAAGTGCTGCCAATATCCCGGACAGGACGCACGGCACCCTACTCATCCGGCACTTCCATTATCATCAGATGCCTTAATAAAATCAAAGCTTTTCTGGTAACCCGCGTCAGCCCCTTCGGAGTATCGCCCCCCCAGCTCGTCGTCGATCGATTATACAACTGATAATTTTTCCAGTTGTCCTCATTATCATATATCTGCAAACCAACCCTAAAAAGTGGGGTATTTTGTTATGGATCGGGGATGTGTTCATATTCATCCTGACCCCAGAGGAAGCCTTCGATGTATGATTATTATTCGGGTGCAATGATGAATGCTCAGGATGAGAGCGGGAGGTCGCCTCTGATGGCAGCATTGTTCCGTAGACACTTTAAGGTAGTAAAGCTGCTTATTGAAGCGGGTGCCAATATTAACGCTAAGGACGTGAGTGCAACGACCTCATTAATTTATATGTTGGTTCTTGGACATTTAGAAGTTGAGTTGGTATTCGATGTGTACGTGTTTTTCAAAACGTAAATTCGTCAGCTTTTATCCTGCAATATAGGGTACATGACCTCTACTACGGTCATTAGAGATCTTTTTGAATAGGCAAAGGAGTGTTATTATGCGTAAGCAAAAAAAATTGATACTACTTCTTGGTCTTTGTATCCGGACGATGATTCCCCTCGTGAGTTGTGTGTCAACTGGTGAGGCCGATTCTGAAGCTTTGTTTATTTTAACACAACCAGAGGTCAATATCCGCCGCTTGATGATTAATCAACCGTTACAAATTGTGCTACATCCACAGATTCAAAATGAATTTACGAATATGGCCCCTAGTTATGTACCAATTCAATTCATCGATTTCAGGAAATCTATTGCCGACGCACTGGTATTCGTATTTAAAAACAACTTTTCTGATGTTGTGGCCAATCCCCAAGAGACAGGAAGTGGTCTAGAACTACCCGTTACCTTGGCTAGTCTTCAACCTGACAATGCACTCAAATTTCATTCTATATTAGTTAATGATGGAAACGACGTAGCTGATACAAGTAGCACAACAACGACCCGGATCATTGCTATTACATCAACGGCGTTCACATATGTTAAAGACACAAGAAAC
>CBFDEC010000099.1:0-1966 GCA_965603725.1 uncultured bacterium
ACAGGCGACAGTATGCTCCAGGCCGGTATCCGCAACGGCGATTATGTTATATGCCACCGAAGCCGGACGGCTGATAACGGCCAATTGGTTGTCGCAATCGTCGATGATGAAAACGCAACGCTGAAAAGGTTCTATAGGGAAAAAACAAGCGTTCGACTGCAGCCGGCCAATGAGGATTATGAGCCGATATGGTCACAGAACTGCCGAATAGAAGCAGTGGTGATTGGACTGGTAAGAAAACTCTAATAGAGTTTTACAGTGGGCCGGTAACTGCCGAAGGTGGGATTCGAACCCACACTCTGTTGCCAGAACGGGATTTTGAATCCCGCGCGTCTGCCAATTCCGCCACTCCGGCCGAATTAATTCATCAACGATTATCGATTATTGATTATTTTTTGTCAATGCCGAAATTCCACAAACAGCCCCACAGGGCGCATCTGCCGCCCGCAGGTAAAATTTATGTATAGGCCGGAAATTGTATTTTAAGCAGACTCAATCCAATAACCTTGTGTCTGTAATTCGTGAGGCCAAACCAACTAAAAGCTGAAGACCACTATTAGTTAGCCAGCAACTTTAATATTTCCGGTTTCATTTGTTCTGTTCTCATACCTGTTTTTTCCAGTTTTCCATCTCTGCTGAGCAACATATAACGAGGCAGCGCTGTGAAACCACACCTTTGGGCTAATGGATGCATGAACGACGATTCATTTGCAGACTGCTCTACTAACTGCGGCCAGGTTATCCCATGTTTTTGGACGTATTCTTTTAATTGGTCGATGCGATAATCATTAAATACCCCGATTATCCTTAATCCCCGGCCATAATATTTTTCGTTGAGCTCCTTCAGGTTAGGTATCTCAGCTAAACAAAACCCGCACCAGAACGCCCAAAAATCGAGAAGTACCACTTTGCCTTTAAGTTGCTCAGAATCAAGCTCTTTGCCATTTAAGTCTTTGCCACTGAACTTAAATATCTTGCCTATACTTGACTTCCTTTCTTCCCTGGCTGCTACCCGTCTATATCCCTCACTTTCAGGGTGCATCTTGTCGAGTATCCAGGTTGACCATTTTACCTTGGCATCCCTACTGAGCCCGCCCATAAAAGCCTCAACCATCAGCCTTCCCGCTTCTGGCTGATTCTTGCGTGAAAGCTCAAAATCCGCGATTTGCTGCATATCAACTTCTGATAGATGCATTAAGTGGGTATTAGCGTGATAAATGTTAAGTGACCAAAATAACTCTGTGGCCAAGGTTTTTGCCAGAGGCGAACCTTCATTCATCATAGAATATAATTTCCCTTCAAACCAATTAGCTTCACCAAGTCTCGCATAGTAAAAACATCTTTCGATATCTTCGATTTTCATTTCAATATACGGTCTTAATTCTTTTGCGGACAAATTTTCTTTTTCAAGTTTTTCGATAACCGCAATCCGATGCTTCCTTACCTTAAAATCGCCAGCTTTCCACTTGTCATATTGTTCTTTATTGGCTTCAGGGCCGGGCCGCTCAGGCAAAGTATTTGTTATTCGATCAATCTCTTTAATTAACTCTGCGCAATGCGGACTGATGTTGTTGGGGTCCTTGCGATTATCCTCAGCATTGGATAAACAAACGCTTGAAGTAATTATCAGGCAAATAATCACAACCAATAACACTGATAATTTAAGTTTGTTTTCTTGTTCCATTTTGGATCCTCCCAAACAGGCTTTATCGCTATTATAATTATAGACGCTCAAGAAACATTTTTGTTAATCATGAAAAAATAAAAAAAGCTGAATTTCCCACTCATCTTACATTCAATTGAGTGTTTTTCGGGCCACCTTCGAGCTTCATGGTTATCGAACTTTATTTTTTTGAATTTTCAATTGCTGCCGGCGCACTAAAAATCCCTTTGAGACGCTTGATATTAAATTTGGCCTTGCGGTCGTATGTATAGATACCGTTCACCTCCTGCTCAACATCGGTCA
>CBFDEC010000100.1:0-1756 GCA_965603725.1 uncultured bacterium
ATATCTATCTAATGGTAAACAAAGAAGTTAATATTTATTCAGCAAACCCTATTTAAACTTGCCACATATTAAACAGTTTTTATAACAATCATTGCAAGAGAAACTTTACTGCCTTAAGCGATTTTTATTAAGCGCAAAAAATCAATTATACAGATGGTAATATGTGAGGGCTTAAAACTTGACAATCAATAATCAGAAATCGTGAAATAGACTCGAAACCGCCGATAGCTAAGGTAATTTGTCATGCTCTTATAAAACTGACTAAAGTGAAGCCGGGTAAGGTTTCTGTCGATAACAAGAATTATGGAATGAAAGGAGCCTGAAGACCGGCAGATAAAATCTGCAGGTCGCTTAAGGCTTCAGCTATATTAAGCAGAACAGGTAATGTTCTAAAGATTTTGATATTTGCGAAATATCTTGGAATGTATTATGTTAGCTAATAAGCTGTCTAAGATAGCAGAGATCGTTCATCATAGTAAGTACGTAACGGAGGTGTGATTTTTGTCGAATATTAAAAATAAAAAAGGCGTTCTTGCAATTCTAACCGGCGGCGGAGATGTTCCGGGATTAAATCCAGCAATCAGAGCCATTACTATCAGAGCTGTTAGAGAGGGTTATCGAGTTATTGGTATTCGACGGGGTTGGGCTGGCGCCCTTGATATAATTCGTGATGATGAAGCTGACAACAGCGATAATTATCAAATCCTAACCGAGGAAATAGTCAATAAAGCTGGTAGGACCGGGGGCACATTTTTACATAGTTCACGCACGCACCCCGGTCATGTGACCAGAGCGAATGTGCCGGCACATTTACAGGATACATACAACGCCGAGATAAACGACATGACGCCGGAGGTTTTAAAGAATCTGGATTACTTGGGTATTGATTATCTTATTCCTATTGGCGGCGATGATACCCTCAGCTATGGCGTCCGCCTGTACAAGGAAGGAGTCAGTGTCGTCGCTATCCCCAAAACGATGGATAACGATGTTCACGGAACAGATTACTGCATCGGATTCAGCACCTGCGTCACCAGGACAATAATGATGACAGGAAGCCTGCGGACAACAGCGGGTTCACATGAAAGATTCCTGGTTCTGGAGGTTTTTGGCCGCTACGCAGGATTTACCGCCATGCTGCCAACTATGGCTGGCGCTGCAAATCGCTGTGTCATCCCGGAATATAAATTCAATATAGAAAAGCTGACCGAACTTTTAGTCAGCGACCGTCACATAAACCCAAGTAAATACTCGGTTGTCCTGGTGTCCGAAGGAGCCATGTTTGAGGGCAGTGAGATGGTTTACAAGGATATGACTAAAGACGCCTATGGTCATGCCAAGTTGGGCGGTATTGGCGAACTTGTTTCGGCAAAATTAAAAGAACTCTCCCCGGAGTTCAATAACGGGAAACCGATTGACGTTATCAATCAGAAGCTGGGTTACTTTGTACGTTGCGGCGACCCTGATGCTATTGACTCCATTGTCCCTATGGCATACGGCAATCTGGCATTAGATCTAATCCTCAAAGGAATTCATGGCCGCCTTGTTGTCTTAACAAACGGGCGTTACGACAATGTGCCTATTGATGTTGTCACCAGCTCCAAGAAATCTGTCAACGTGGAGAAATACTATAATAAGGAACGATTACGCCCCCAATATAAAAGCTTCGAAATGCAGCCTTTGTTTATAATGACAAGCGAGTAATTAGGGCTTGCTGAATAATTCATTTTCAGGATTTTTCATATTCAGATTACGG
>CBFDEC010000101.1:0-1672 GCA_965603725.1 uncultured bacterium
TTATCTTTGATGCTCTGCAATACATACGTATAATACATTTTGACCTCAAGCTATTTAACTGGGTGAACTGGATTTTATGGATTTTGCTTCATTCATCACTTCCCGGATGAAAGTGATGAATGCAATCCGCCTTCGGCGAAAGTATATTAAGTCTCCTGATTTACATTCTGAAATTTTCTTTGAACATTAACTCATAGAGGACAGATATATTTTAATAATAGGCTCTATTTCATAATTGAAACTCCAGCTTAACCTTGCGTAGTATTTCATCAAGAAGTGAATGTTTGATATGTAAGGAACTTGTTTTAGGTATATCCGCCAGGATTTGTAAAACTTCCTCTGGTTTCTTTTGAGCACGTCGAATGGATCTTAAAAGTATACCAATTGTTCCATGGACCTTAAATTTCATTTGTTCAGCAACTAACCGGGCGGCAGCATCATCTGTAAGGAATATTGCGGTGGGGTCACTTTCCATAAGTACCAATGATTCAGTTTCGCCTGCATCAAGCGAAAAAATTTGGCACAAAGCATGTAACTTTTCTCCTATCTCCAAGCTTTCCGCCGGTCGCTTTACAGTCAGACTTGAAGGAGTTAATGCTGATGGTCTGTGTGCCGATATCTCTCTTTCAACTGATAATGGCAGGATTATTTCTTCAAAATCATGAAGGAGATTAAGACAGTTGATTTCGTCAAGGTGGATAATCGGGCCTGCATCACATATTACCCTGGTTGATGACCTAATCATTACCGTGAAGACCCCATTCTACATCATCGCGAATAAACTTTTCCATTAAATCAGGCCGGTGAGAATCCAAGTACCGGCGAATCGCCTCATAAAAAATGTCCTGTTCATCTCGAAACCATCCCTGGTTTACTAAATCCAAAGCCTTTTTATAAATTTGTTCAGGCACTTGTGTTTGAATAGTTTTCATAATATTTTCCCATTATAAAATAGTTGATGTGTTGCCCTATGATCTTTATTCATATATTCAGTCATAACTACAAAGTTGTAAAGAGGTTTTTCCATATCTTGTAGAACGCACTGGTAATCGGTTTCAGACAAGAACGCTGATTCGGTTGGAAGACAATTGTTATCATCCATTTTATCCAAAAAACAAAGTAGCTGACATCTTGTAATTCATATTTCTAAGGTGAAAGCTGATAGTTATGGTGTTTTAATTCCTATTCCGCTGAAAGCGGATTTGGTTTAGTAACTTTCGTCCGGAAAGTGACTAAGAACAATAGACATCCAGTTAATCCTGCTTGCCCCGTAGGTATGAAATATCGTACTGGGGTAAATCCTGTCTAAGGAAAAAAAGAATATATACGATCATAATCCGATATGCTTTCTGATCATTGGTCCGATGATTGTTGTGATAGGAACTGGCAGTTTTTGCCAGCAGCGGATAGCCTTGTCGAATTTAGATTTCTCTGAGGCCGCTTCGTCGATTGGATTACCATTTAAGGAGATATAATGCCAATGCAGTTGGACAGGCTTGGCGCCCCATTGTTCTTTAAACTTATAGGTTCCCTCGTCGGATGCGCCCCGGCCAGTCGTCGCCGAAACGCCTGTCACAATCATTCCATTCCCAGAGGTCCCATGCCCTTAATCCCCAGCCAAGCTCTTTGAATCGTTCAAGATCCGCCTTGCCCTCAAGGGCCAGCGACCATA
>CBFDEC010000102.1:0-1665 GCA_965603725.1 uncultured bacterium
AATATGGCTGTCACGGTGATAAAGATAAAACCGATCAGCTTGAGGCAATGAAAACCGCGCATCACACGAATGACACAGGCGGCATTACCGCCACATCAGTCGGGCTGAGTTACCGGTTTCTCTTGGGGGTTAAAGGCGCCGAACTAAATGATGATGGCTACAAGTGGGAACAAAATGCTGATTCCACACATCATAACGGCTATTACGGCGTTAGCGCCTATAATGATAGTAACACCATAAGTTATCTTTGCGGTAAATGCCACGGTAACTTCCATGCCCATACCGCTTTGGGGGGATCTACTCAGGTGGGAACCGGCTCTCCCTGGCTCCGCCATCCCACAGATAAGCTCTTGTCAGGGGGTGAATATGATAATTATACAACGTATAACGTCCTCGTTCCTCCTGCCCTTGATACCCCGTCAACGAGTACAGATAATATTACCGGCAAGGCTATTGTCATGTGCCTCTCCTGCCACCGGGCCCATGCGAGCCCGTATTACAAGATGATCCGATGGAATTACAAGGATTGGCCTGGCACGATTGAGCCAGCGGGGAGCAAGGGCTGCGGCACCTGCCATACGTCAAAGAATTAAGTAAGTCGGTTAGGCCCGTTGAGCCCGTCAATTGGCATGACTGGCAAAACCGGGGGGTAGTGGAGGCTTCAGCCTCCCCAAAATCGCTCAGATGATGATGCAAACAAGCGGCTTGATGACGTCAATACCCAATCTGGTCGATCAAAGCCGCCGCATCGACAAAACCAATAAACGAATTGATGATGTATTAAGAGCCGCGAGGTGCTCATATCGGAACAATGAATTGGAGATGTTTTGAAAATTAATGATTTTATTTGGTTGGAAGAAATTGTCGATAAACTTGAAACTAAACATCGCTTATTACCGGAAGAGGTTGAAGAAAGTTTTTGCATTTCTCCTTTATTCATAAAAGGGCCCAAAAGCAGGGTCACGGGCGAGCCTGGCCATTATTGTTTTGGGAAAACTGAGGATGGTCGACATATTTTTTCGTTTTTCGTCTTGAAAAAAGATCAAAAAGCACTGGTAATCTCTTCAAGAAATATGGATCACAAAGAGAGGAAGTTTTATGAAAAGAGAAAATAATATTCCAAAATTTAAGACGATAATGGAAGAGAGTGATTTCTGGGACGAAAATAGTCCACTCGATTTATTTGACGAATCAGACCTGAAAGAAGTTGAATTTCAGGTTCAAAAGAAATTACCAGAAAAAATTTACCTCGCAATCAAATTAGAAAAACCTACATTCGAAAAAATTAAATCAAGTGCAAAAAAAAGACATATTTCTCCAGGAAAGGTTGTTGAAAACCTTGCCGATATGTACTTGTAACACGCCAGGATGACTAATCTGATGGAGAAGGCAACGATAATGGATGACACAGAAATAAGGGTTAACCGTGAACATACCGATTATGTAGAAATTTCTAGGCGGCTATATGAGGGACAGACGATAATGGAGAATGGTTATATGGAGGGAACAGATGCAATCCATATTGACAGATAGCGATATTAAATTCGTAATGGATAACAGAGGACGTAGAAAAGAGGTTATCCTCACTTATAAAATTTATGAGATTCAGGATATCTTAGAAGAGATGCTTCCTGATAGAGAATATGATTTGACAGAAGCTATTTG
>CBFDEC010000103.1:0-1635 GCA_965603725.1 uncultured bacterium
AAAAAATAATCTCAAAAATCACGTATTTATACACCTGCGCATTTGATTCGATTTTTCTTCGCTCACAATTCGTAGGTTTGAGGTCCTTCGCAGACTATTTCATTGATTATTTACTATGGATGCAGTATAAATTGACTATTGACTATTGACTATTGGGTTTGAGATTGGCATTTCAATGATTAAAGTTTCTAAATTTAAGGTGATTTTCCTGGTGATTGTTGCAATTGTTTTTATTACCATAGGTATTGCCTGTAATGGAACAGATAAACAAACGTTACTATTATCGGAGATGTCTGCCGGACTTATGTGCGATGATTTAACATATCAACAAACGATAAGACTTTTCCAGAGTAATGGTTACGAATTAGTGCAATTGGTTAACGGAACTCAGAAACTTGCCGTTTGCCCGTCGTTAGGTGGCAGGGTTGTTGCAGCTACATTTGCCGGAGACGATGGATTCAATCCTTTTTTTGTAAATCCGGTCGATATCAAAGGCGGCCCTGAAGCTGAAAAGCTGATATTTCGCGGAGCAATTGGAGCCAGGGATTGGCTCGGCCCGGAAGGCTGTGGCGATATGTCGTTCTATTTTCACAAAAAGCCGATAGTATTTGAAAATTGGTATGTGGACGACAGGCAAAATCTGCCTAAGATGAAAGTGGAGGAAATGAGCGGCGGCACGAGCGTGGTTACGACGGGAGAAATTCATATAAACAATCTCCGCGGGAACCAGTTTGACATTCGCATTGAGCAGAAAGCTGAATTAATTACCAAAGTTTCTGATGTTTTTGACATTGAATTGCCGGCCGAAGCAGCTTTTGTGGGTGTTCGGCGCACCACGACCTTTGAAAACATCGGCAATAATTCATGGGATGAAGAATATGGATATTCGTTTATCTGGTATCTTGCTATGCTCCGGGCCAGCGATGAGTCTTATGTGATAGTACCATATAAAGATGACTCAGGGCCAATAGTTATAGACTACCGGTTCAATGATAATCAGAAGATTGCTTCCGACAGGTTGATGCTTAGAGAAGAACAAGAATATATTGTCTTCAGAGCCGATGGCAGCGAAAGGGGCAAGATAGGTTTTACGGCTAAGAGGACGTTGGGGATTGTCTATAGCGTGGACATTAGCCGACAGATGCTTTGTGCATTAAAGTTTGACTTATATCCGGAAGCTAACTATATGAATAATCTTTGGACTGAAAATGCGATTACAACCGGCGGCAATGCCCTGGATATTTATAACAACACAGGCGGTAATCCTGTATTGCCGGGCAGGTTTTATGAACTTGAAGCGGTCAGTCCCAGGCTGGAGTTAGAACCGGGTCAATCTTTCTCATTAAGAACGACTATCTGTTTTTTTCATAGTTCCAGGCAAATAATGAACCACATTATAAGTAAGACCGGCAATAGAGATATTTCCGGCGAAAAGTTTATGGAGTAGTTTTATAATCAACTATGAAATACGAGCCATCCTTCTTTTGAAAAATGTTATCGGGGATGTCTGTTAGCTGGACATTTGATTCATCATCAACAAGGTTGGATTGACTGCAAGGGGGATGTAGAGCTTTTTAGAACCGCCGGTCGGCTGTGCATTTGGTCCGAGATGCCCTCTGGCTGAGGGTGATTGTC
>CBFDEC010000104.1:0-1612 GCA_965603725.1 uncultured bacterium
TTTTACTCATATCGATGTCTTATGGTTCTAAGCCTTCAATAGTCAATAATCAATTTAACTGCCTGTTCGGGTTCATCTGCCTGCTTTACATATCGGCTGCTGTCAGGATCGTCGCTTGCGACCAAATCAACCAACGGCTTCCAGAATCCACCTAAGAGTATAATCGGTTTATCTGTTTTGAGAAAGCCCTTGTTCTTTAATTCCCAGACCTTTGCCAGTTCCAGCAGTGTTCCTGTTCCGCCGGGCAATACTATATAAGCCTGCCCCAATTTTATCAGCGTATCCAGCCGTTCATCGAGCGAACCGGTAATAATTTCACGAGTAACGTATTTGTTCGCTGTGCTGTTCTTAAAAGCCGAGCACGTAACGCCGATTACTTCACCGCCGGCCTCGGCTGCCCCTTTGGCCGAAGCCAACATCGTTCCGCCGTATCCACCGTTGGCGATAGTAAAACCAGCCTGGGCCAATAGCTTGCCTACTTCGTAAGCTAATTGAAAAGCCGCATCGCCCTGTTTAGCCCTACCCGTCCCGGAGATAGTTATTATTTTGTCGGTCATTTACCCGAGCCATCAAGATAATAAAAATTTTTCGAACTTCTAAAATTATTGTTGACATAGCACTATTCTCAAACGTATTATAGAATTGGCAGGCATGTGCAGGGCTTAACGTAGGTTGTCCGAAAGGACAGCAGCGCATATAGCGCGGGATCCTACGTCCTGAGGTCTGCCATTTTACTTTAACCCAAAGAGCCATTTTAGATTCTCCTCATTTCTAAGACTTTTTATTGCTTCTCTGGGCACGATTTTGAAACCGTATCCCCGGCAGATATTCTCACGACGATAGAGAATCGGCAACATTGTCTTGAAATAACGCGGTTCGGTGTTACCAAATTTATCTCGTTCGATCGCGTTGAAAAACGCTCCCGCAGTGGCATCTGTAAGTTGCAATCCCATAGAACGCCCAGGCGTCCGAGTTTTCAGCATATCAATTGGAATTTGGTCAAACTCAATGCGTATATCTTTCCCCATCTGTTTTTGCTTTTCGAGCAGTCGCAGGTAATTCCTCATCTCATCATAAGACATACCCTGCCGATTTGAAAAAAACAGTTCCACAATACCGTCACCGCCCCATTTGGCGGGATTGTGTCGGTCCCGAGCAAGCCATGATATCCTTTCTATGAGGTATCTAACGGCATAGAAATACAAGCGATATCTGTCCTGGAATTTCTCAGGCTCCAGAAGAGACGGTTTATGAACACAAACAGCTATGAGCCTCGCTTGCAGCCCTGCAATTATCTGGGCATATTTAACCTTTTTGGAGTGCTTTAGCTTTTTCCAATGAATATGTTTTCTGGGATGAAGTTTAAATTCTTGACGCACTTGATCAATTATTTTGACCGTCTCGAGGTCTGTCTTATTTCGAGTTACAAAGGCAGCCAAAACAAACCAGTCACTGCTTGCTTCTTCATCGAAGGTTTTCCTGAATTTAAAACCTTCATCTCCAGATTCATCAATATATGCTCGAAATGAAACCTTAGTCATTTTTTATCTATCTCTTTTACCTCGATATCTTTCTACCCATGTTAAACTTTTTTGCACGTGTAATTTAGAAG
>CBFDEC010000105.1:0-1572 GCA_965603725.1 uncultured bacterium
GAAATTACCACAAGGGTAAAAATCATCGATACAGCCTCAACGGAAAATGATTCCTCTGCAAAGCCCATCAAAATGCCAATCATGGTTCCGAGGGCAGCAATCTGTGCAAGGGCGATATCAATAAAAATAATACCGCGCGTTAAAATATGATTTCCGAAATAACCCAATATACCTGCAAGTAGAACACATGCAATAATCGGCACTGAAAGAAATATAATATTTTCTAACATAGGTATGGGCACCTCACAATCATTTTACAACATCTGGTAAATTTGCATTAATTTGGTCAATCCAGTAATCTATCAATTGAAAACTATCTGTGATTTCAGGTAATCCTCCAACACTTACGGGCAGATATACAGCCTTTATACCTGTTCTATCCTCAATCATCTGGGGCGATTCCCTTTCAAAATAACTGGCCACAACCATCACCTTTATATTCTGGTCCTTAATAAGCTTAATCACATTCTGGACATGTTTGGCTGATGGAGGAATTCCCGGTTTCGGCTCAATGTAGCCGGCAATTTCCAATCCGAATGTATCTGCAAAGTAGATCCAATTTTTATGATAAGCCACAACTCTTAACCCACGGAACGGCAGCGCTTTTTTGAGCCAGCCGCCGAGCTTATTAATCAGCTTTTCTCCCTCCAGTTCTCTATCGAGAAAGGTAAAGAGTGTTTTGTTCTCCAGAAGCTTACAAAGCGTCTCGCCGCCAAACATATCAACCAGTTCGTCACCAAACAGCGCCCTGTCCATTTTATCAAGATACTCATCTCTTTCCATCTTGTAAAATTCGGCATTCGCCGGATCAACTTTCATCAAACCAACAGTAATATTTCTGGCGACAATCTTTAAATTCAGGGGACCGGTTTGTATATGCGGGTTCCCCATAGTATGAATGTCGCCTTGTGTCCGGTCTACAATTTCAACTTTTTGAAGAACCTTAACGCCTTCAGAAACAGATACAAAACCGATTTCGCCATCCATTATCTTTTTATTACGTGCTTTGTCCAGTAAAGTAGTAGACCATTGTTCGAGGTCCATGCCGGTGGTGACCCACATATCTGCAGACCTGAGTAATACTGCAAAGCTGGGTTTCGGCGGTACAAAATGCGGATCCTGATCACCGTGTGATAGGTGACTTACTTCGGCATTATTATCGGTGATAAATCTTGCAATAGCATCATAATCGGCGAATGAGGTGACGATCTTTAACCTTTTGCTATCATCGCTTCCGCCACGGTACCGATGTCGCTGCTGTTGCCCTGTAAGCTGTGAAAATATAGAAAGTACCAAGACAAGTGACACGCATGTTGGTTTTAAATATTTTAGTACGCGCATCTTACATCTCCTTATAATCTAAAAAAATTTTAATTCTATAAGATACATTCACACTTTATCTTAAATCTGAGAGCTAAAAATTTAATATGCCTCATGCTTATGTGGACCCATTGCCCAGCACACATGAAAAATCAGCGAACTGTCATTCGGGTAAGGTCCCGGATTTCCAATTACATTGGTGAATTCTCTGCGCGAATACTGGTATTGCAGCCGGAAAAAGACAAACTCACT